>NZ_CP051201.1:1237478-1856218 GCF_024181285.1 Treponema sp. OMZ 790
GGCTACGGAACCTGTTGCACCCAAGTTTCCGCCGCTTTTTGTAAAAATATTTCTGACACTGGCGGCTGTTCTATTTTTATTGTCCGTTAAGACTTCAACCAAAACGGCAACTCCGCCGGGCCCATAACCTTCATACAATAATTCTTCATAGTTTACGGCACCGAGTTCTCCCGTTCCTTTTTTAATAGCTCTTTCTATATTATCCTTAGGCATATTTGCAGCACGAGCTTTTAAAACGGCTGTTCTAAGTCTGGGGTTGGTAGCGGGATCTCCGCCGCCCATTTTTGCAGCAATTGAAATTTCTTTAATAAATTTAGTAAACAGCTGGCCTCTTTTAGCATCAGCTGCTCCTTTGGCATGTTTAATTGTAGCCCATTTACTATGTCCTGACATGAAAACTCCTTAATCTCTTCTAAAAAAAATAGAGTTTAATATTACACAAAAAAACAAAATATGTCAATGCAAAAAGTTAAAAAAAAGCCCGATATAAATTCATATCGGGCTTTTAAAGCAGGTTTATGGACGTCGTGAAGCAACACCCTTTTCGATCAAGGCCATAAACTCATGTTCATACCAGTCTTGAGAATAAGGGAAATGCTTTCGGATAACGGGTTTTAATTTAAACTCGATAGCATCTTTACAAGCTTCGCAGACGTCATATTCGCGGATATGCCAGTAAGTCATTCCCGTAATAGGATTTACCAGCTCTTTTCTACAAATATCACAGTTCAATGTCTTCATAATAATACTCCTTAACATTTGTTTATATCAATATATATCATTCTACCTCATTTTTCATACTTTGTCGAGTAAAAAAACGATTTTTTTTCGGTTTAAAGCATTTTTTATCATTAAATTGCCCTTGTTCTTTCTTTTAAGAATACCTTGTGCTGTTCATCCAGATAAGGTGTAAGTCTTTCACAAACCTCTTTATGATATTCGTTGAGCCATTCGATATCCTCTGCCGACAAGATTCCGGGTACAATGGGTCGTGTATCAATGGGGCAAAGGGTAATCGTTTTAAATTGATAGAATTCTCCGTCTTCGGTTTTCATAAAATCGGTAGTAACCACCAAACTTTCTATACGTATTCCGTGACTTCCTGCAACATAGAGACCGGGCTCATTGGAAGTTACCATACCGATTTTCATTGGAACATCTAAAAATCGGCTTGAAATCGATTGAGGTCCTTCATGAACGGAAAGCACATAACCTACCCCGTGGCCTGTACCGTGTTTGTAGTCCCGTCCTCTAGCCCAAAGGTGCTCTCTGGGGATGGTATCGATAGCATGTCCGGTGGTTCCGGCCTTAAATTTAGCACGGGCAAGGGAAATATGGGCTTTTAAAACGAGTGTGTAGTCCGTTTTTTCCTGCTCTGTAAGTTCTCCAAGTTTTATGGTTCGAGTAATATCTGTTGTACCGTTTAGATACTGTCCTCCGCTGTCCAAAAGCAAGAAACTCTTAGGTTGAAGTTTTGCAGATTCGGCAGGGGAAGGCGCATAGTGAATGATGGCACCGTTGGGGCCGTAGCCTGAGATGGTCTCAAAACTTTCTTCTAAAAAGTCCTTGCCTTCTGCCCTGAATTTTAAGAGTTTTTCGCTTACATCCCATTCTGTAATACCTTTTCCTGCATTTTCCTCTACCCATTTTAGGATTTTTACCATTGCGGCGCCGTCTTTTTCCATAGCGTCATCGAAGTTTTTAAGCTCAACGGCATTTTTTATTGCTTTAAGCGTTGAGGTTAGATTTAAACCTTTTTCAACATTTGCTTTGATTTGGCTGTACAAATACACATTTGTTCTTGCAGGATCTATGTAAACCTTTCCTGTAAGTTTTGCGGCTTCTGCAAAGACATCTTCATACCCCATTACCGTAACCCCTTGAGAAACAAAGTATGATTCAACCTCGTCGGTTAACTGTTTCGGCGAAATAAAAATAATTGCCCTAGTTTTATCGATTATTGCATAAGCGGTAACAACAGGATTACATCTTACATCTCTTCCGCGGACATTAAAAAGATAGCAGACATCTTCAAGGGCTCCGATAACCGTAGAATCGGCTTTTTTTTCGGTAAGCATGGAGCGGACTTCTTCAATCTTTTCTTTTGCGGATTTTCCTGTGTATTTTTCCTCTAAGATAAAAGCTTCACTTAAAACAGCCTGAGGACGGTCTTTCCAGATTTCGTCTATTAGGTCGATATCTGTAACAAGTTCAATACCACCAAGCTCTTTTTGCATAGAATCAAAGCTGTAAACAGATACAACCTTACCATCCATTCCGAGTTTTTCACCCGGTTTTAAAGCGGATTTTAAAAACTCGTTTACGGTGGGAACCCCCGGCTCCATCATTTTATAAAGTTCAATTCCGGATCCTTCAAGCTGCTTTTCAGCCTGTAAAAAGTAACGGCCGTCCGTCCATAAAATAGCCTTATCCTTGGTAACAAGAACGGTTCCTGCAGATCCCGTAAAACCCGAAATAAACTCGCGTGTTTTATAGTTTTCGGGTAAATACTCACTTTGATGAGGATCGGAAGAAGGGATCAAATAAGCACTTAAAGAATGCTCCTTCATTTTTTGCCTTAGAGCGGCAACTCTATCTCGTATATTCATATAAACCATCCTTTAAAATATAATTTTATGTCTTGAGAGTATAATACTATTTATATTTTATGTAAAGCCTTTTAATATGTAAACCATTTACTATGTAAATTTAATAAAACGTTTATCGGTTCAAATGATATTGATAAATTCTATAAACTATATCCCTCTTTGCCCCTGTTTTTTCGATGTCGGTAATCATGGGAATATTGTACTCCCAAATAGTAGAGCCTTCGCCTTCAATATAGCCTTTTTTTATTGCAGCTTGATACAGGCGTGAATAAATAGCTGCTGAAACACCTTTATTACGATATTTAGGATCAACAAATAAAACAAAAGTTCTAAGACGTCTCATTTTACGTTTATAATAAAGGAATTTAAAAATACCTAAGGGAAAAAGCTTACCTTTGAGGTGCTTCAATACATCATTATAATCGGGAAGAGTAACATTAAAACCTATGGGACTGCCATCAGCTGTTCTCGCAATAAAAATCAATTCCTCATCGGCGAAAGATATCAGCTGTTTTAAAACCATATCAATTTCTTTACGGGTCATGGGCATAAAGTCTTCCCATTCTTCAGGTTCGGAATTTAAAAGAATTGTGTGAACATCTCCTATATCCCGCTTAACATTCTTTTTTAAGTCAATATGATCTACATGAAACCCATAGCGCTTTTCTACCAAAGGAGCTAATCGTACATATCGGCTTGCATCGACATCATCAAAACGGGCATGATAAGCATAGCAATCCCAATATTTTTCGAACCCGAACCTTATAAAAAAGTCGTTATAATATTTTTTGTTATAGGTATTCATTATATATGTGCGGTTTTCAAAATTATCGGTAATAAATCCCCGGTTATCTTCCCCTCCCGGAAGAGAAAGAGGGCCTTTAATTCTATCCATACCTTTTTCCAAAAACCATTTTTTTGCAGCATCAAGCATTTTTTCGGCGACGGCATAATCTTCAATACACTCAAATTGAGAAATATAACCGACCCGAATTTTTTTATATTCATTCAATTTACCGTCAATTCCGTACAAAATACGGCCTACTGTTTTTCCGTCAATTTGAGCAACTATCTTTACGTGAGGGCCTGCATCACATAAAGAATTATCGATTCCCGACACATATTTTTTATACTCGCTTATAATAGGCGGTATCCATGAACTATCATTCTTATACAACTCAAAAGGTAAAAGAGCAAATTCATTCAATAGTTTTGAATTATTAACTTCAAGTAAAACAATTTTATCCATAATTTTTTTCCTAAATTTTATTTTTATAGTAATAAAACAAGAAAATAACATTTTTTATAAGTATTTGTCAATATTGTAAATATTTTACAATTTTACACTTGAAAAATTCATAACTTATGTGTATAATGTGCTAATTGGAGGAATATATGAAGAAATCGATACTAAGTTTAGTCTTTCTTGTTCTAATTTTTTCCCTTTTTACGATTGCTCCGTCTTTTTCACAAAATGTTGATGAAGCAGATGTTTACTATGTAAATGTGCAAATTTTAAAAATCTTTGCACATTCAAAGGGCTTTTATGTAATCTACCGAAGAGCCGGATTAAAACATGCAGAAGTGTTTATTCCTAAAGCATGGCTTGAACCTAAAGATGGGAGAGCCAAAATGGAACTGGTAAACACCAGAGTTAATCCGTACCTGTCTTTTTATATTAAAGACGGAAAGTTTGATCATATAAAAATAGCCGCTCCCAGAGACTTAGGAAGCCCGATATGGGGCGCATTAAAAACTCCAAATGTCTATGACTCTAAATTTGACGGCATAGAAAG
Source organism: Treponema sp. OMZ 790 (assembly GCF_024181285.1). Taxonomy (NCBI): domain Bacteria; kingdom Pseudomonadati; phylum Spirochaetota; class Spirochaetia; order Treponematales; family Treponemataceae; genus Treponema; species Treponema sp. OMZ 790. The sequence goes on from NZ_CP051201.1 coordinate 1,241,884, forward strand.
CCTTGAACTAAAATTTTAAAATCCAAAAACAGTTACTTCCCCTCTAAGGCTTAACAAGCTTTAGAGGGGTTTATGAGGAAGACATGCATAACAACAGCTCAGCAATCAGGAAACCTTTAATTCCTGTGAAATTGATTGAATTTTTGGACAACTATGAGAATTTTATTATTGCAGGCCATAAAGAACCTGACGGCGACTGTATTGGAAGCTGTCTTGCGATGTCCTTATTCCTCAAAAGAAAAAACAAAAACTGTATTTTAATGTCCGCAGGACCTTTTAAGCGCACAGAAATCAAAGATTATGAAAAGTTTTTTACCGATAAACTTGAAATTTCAGATAAGATCAATCCCAAAAACTCAGGCCTCATAATCCTTGACTGCTCGGGTTTTGATCGGGTCGGAGACATTGCAACCCTGATTAGGAATTTTAATTATATTATAATAGACCATCATGCTACAAACACCGAAAGGTCAGATAATTCCCTTATAATGCCTGAAGCTCCTTCAACAACATATCTGATTCAGTCCATTATCGAAGAAATGGGCGAAAAACCGACAAAAGAAGAAGCGGAAGCCTTATTTTTTGGACTTTGTACTGATACAGGCTTTTTTAGACATTTAGATGAAAGAAGTGCCGAAGTTTTTAACCACGCTTCCCGTCTAATTGCAGCCGGAGCCAATCCAAAACAAACCTTTATGAAAATGAACGGAGGAAAAAAGTTTGCTTCACGCCTCCTTATTTCCCGAATTCTCGATAGAATGAAACCCTATTATGACGGAAGGCTTGTTATTTCGTATGAAACCTATGATGATGCTATGGAATTCGGACTTGAAAGCAGAGATTCAGATATATTATATCAACTGATTCAGACAATGGAAGGAGTTGAAGCTATATGTATTGTAAGGCAGGAATCTCCAACTCATTGTTCGGTAGGCTTTAGGTCTTTGGACAAGATTGATGTAAGTAAGATAGCCTTATCTTTCGGCGGAGGCGGCCATAAACAGGCTTCGGGTCTATACATCGAAGGAAAATTCGATGAACTGATACCCAAATTCGTTGAAGCCTTCGGGAGCCAAATGTAAATTCTAAGATTGATTTTTTTAAGATAATGTGGTAGAATGCTTTCGATAATGCAATAGGAGAAAAGTTTTGAATAACGATGAAATTTTGTTTCCGCTTTTGGAAAAAGGCGATATAAAACATACAATGGAAATGGCCGCAGCAGAAAATAAAAAGCCCTTTGAGATCATAAATGAAGGAATGAATATCGTTACGGCCTCTATTTTAGCTGATATACCCTCGGTTTATAAAATGGACTTAATAAGAAAGGTCGGAGCCCTTTTTTCTACACAAGAATACTGCGAACTCTTAAATCAAAAAATGTTTACGCTTAAACCTGAAGAAAGGGATAAATTAAAAGATCAGGGGATATTGATAAATAAAGAAACCACGCTTCCCTACTGTCAATGGTTTAATATTTTTGAAATAGCCTTCCCATGGCTGCCTCTTTCCGTTTTTGAAGATTTTGCAGTTTATCTTAGGGACGAAAAAAAGCTCATTCTCGACAAAGAAACAATTGAAATTGTCCGGGATAGTTTTTCGGCATCCAAAAGATATTCCGAAAGAGAGCTTTCACGTCTTTTTGACTCAAATATATTAAAAGATCCGGCAGATATAGACGATGAAGAATAAAAATCGCATTTTTTTTTAATTTTTTAAAAAAAAGCCCTAAAGTTTTAGAATCATAAAACCGAAGATAGATAATGAGGGTCTTCTATCCTCAAAATAAAGCAAGGATGCTTTATAAAAACATTATTCCAGGGAGGAATATCTATGATTATTAATCACAACATGAGTGCGATGTTCGCACAGAGAACGCAGGGTGTTACCAATGTACGCATCGGTAAAGACATCGAAAAACTTTCATCCGGTTTACGCATTAACCGTGCAGGCGATGACGCTTCCGGTCTTGCAGTTTCCGAGAAAATGAGAAGCCAAATTCGAGGTTTAAACCAAGCTTCTGCAAACGCTTCAAACGGCATTAACTTTATTCAAGTAGCCGAAGCTTTCTTGCAGGAAACAACCGACATCATGCAGAGAATCAGAGAACTGGCCGTTCAATCTTCAAACGGTATCTATTCCGCTGAAGACAGAATGCAGATTCAGGTTGAAGTTTCTCAGCTCGTTGCCGAAGTTGACCGAATTGCAAGTTCAGCCCAATTTAACGGTATGAACATGCTTACAGGCCGCTTTGCCAGAGCAACAGGTGAAAATGTTGTTACCGGTTCAATGTGGTTCCACATTGGTGCAAACATGGATCAGAGAATGCGCGTATACATTGGAACAATGTCTGCAGCAGCTCTCGGAATCCGAAATATCGGTGATGAATCAATCATGACAATCGAAACAGCTGATGCTGCAAACATGAGCATCGGAACAATCGATGAAGGTCTTAAAAAGATCAACAAGCAAAGAGCCGACCTCGGCGCTTACCAGAACAGAATGGAGTTGACGGTTGTAGGTATCGATATCGCTGCCGAAAACCTCCAAGCCGCAGAGTCAAGAATTCGTGATGCCGATATGGCAAAACAGATGGTTGAATACACCAAAAACCAGATTTTGTCAAATACCGGTACTGCAATGCTCGCTCAGGCTAACAACAACAGCCAGCTTGTAATGTCTCTTTTAAGGTAACAAATTTGTAAAATACTCTTGTATTTTTTTAATTATAAGAGTATAATGAGTTAAGCGTGAAGGGGATTTCCCCTGCACGCTTAAGCGATCTTTGAAAAAATGCCCCCTTGAGGGGCGGCCCTTATGAAGCCCTGTATCACAGTATTATTAGCAGTTTGAAGAAAATTGTTAATAATACTGTGTTTATAATTTGTATAAAAGGCGCTAAATTTTATGCATTATTATAAAATACAGGAATATTTTTCAGCAAAGGATGCTGAACTATAGGACTTCAGGGAGGGTCATATGATTATTAATCACAATATGAGTGCAATGTTTGCACAGAGACAGGGAGGAGTCAACGAACTTCATCTCGCAAAAAACATCGAAAAACTTTCCAGTGCGGAAAGAATCAACCGTGCAGGTGACGATGCTTCCGGTTTAGCCGTATCCGAAAAGATGCGCAGCCAGATCAGAGGTTTAAACCAAGCCGGACAGAACATTCAAAACGGTGTTTCTTTCATTCAAGCAACGGAAGGTTATCTAGGTGAAACTACAGATATAGTTCAGAGATTAAGAGAATTGGCTATCCAAGCCTCAAACGGTATTTATTCTGCAGAAGACAGAATGCAGATTCAAGTCGAAGTTTCGCAGCTTGTTGACGAAGTAGACAGAATCGCAAGTCATGCTCAGTTCAATGGAATGAATATCCTTACAGGCCGCTTCGCACAGGATTCCGTATCGGGACCCATGCAGCTCCATGTCGGTGCAAATATGGATCAAAGAGAAAAGATCTATATAGGAACAATGACAGCTACAGCACTCGGTATTATTGGAGAGCAGCAGGGCGGAGAAGACAAGATGATTTCTATGTCTTCAGTAGACGGTGCAAACATGGCATTGGGAACCCTTGATAATGCTCTTAAACAGATTAACAAGCAGCGTGCAGACCTGGGTGCATACCAGAATAGGTTTGAAATGGCATATAACGGTATAGCAATTGCTTCCGAAAATATGCAGGCTGCCGAATCAAGAATCCGAGATGCAGATATGGCTAAGGAAATTGTAGACTATACAAAGAACCAGATCTTGATCCAGTCAGGAACTGCTATGTTGGCACAAGCCAATGCACAGCCTCAGGCTGTTATTAGGCTTCTTCAATAACGAAGCAGATCTTGTAAAGGCCGATAAAAGAGATAACCGGATGTCATCTCTTGAAGTTAAAAGCCTTTAGAATTTTTAGGAAGATGAAGATGCGCCCTTCTTCTTCCTTTTTTTTACTGCTAAGAGTTGATGCTTAAAACGTTATAACTATATTTAGATGTCACGGATGATGTCTATTTTAAAGCCAAGGAGGTTTTTTATGAGTATAGAAGTAAACGGCATAGGGCACCAAGCAGCATTACAGCAAAGACGTGATACCGTGATTAACGGCTCAATGCGGGCTGCATCCGATGCAATAGCACAAAACGAAGCTGCCGAACAAGCCGAAAATCAAAAGAAGCTGGTGGACCCGAATGAAATCTCAAAAGCTGTTGCACAAATCCAAAAATTATGTGAGATGTGCGATCGTAAATTACAATTTAGAGTAAACAAAGAAACAAACCGTATAGTCATTAAGGTAATAGACGCAAATACCGACAAGGTAATCAGGGAAATTCCATCCGAAGAAATACAAAGACTGCAAGCAAGAATACGCGAAACGGTCGGCCTTTTATTTGACGAAACAATCTAGTCGGAAATTTTCCCTTTTTTAGGTATTAGAAAAAACAGGGGTTTAAATGTCCGATTTAAGTATACCGGGAGTCAATAGTCCATACGAAAAGCTTGTTGAAGCTTTGATTAAAAAGGAAAGAGTTCCTCGCGACAGAGAAGCCGAAAAACTTGAACGCCTGAAATTACAGGATGATTCGTGGAGGCAGGTCAATAAATTCTCTCTTGAAGTGCGCAATGCTGCAAGAGACCTATATTCTTTTAATAATCCTTTTGTAGAAAAAATAGCAGAATCCACTAATGAAAGATCCTTTACGGCTACAGCTTCCAGAGGAGCTAAGGATCAAAACGTAAAACTCAATATAGTTCAAGTTGCAGAAGCCGATAAATTTTTAAGCAGTGAAATTAGTAAAGACCTTCAAATAAAAAAAGGAAAATACACCTTCAAAGTGGGAGAAAAAAACATATCCGTAAATTGGAAGGGAGGAAAATATAAGGGCTTTATCGACCTTATAAACTCCAAGGCGAAGGAAATTTTAAACATAACCGAAATAAAAATAACGCCTGACACTAAGTCCCTTTTATTTTCATCCAATATAACCGGTGCAAATAACAGATTGGAATTTGCAGATGATGCCCTGCCCTTCGCTCTTGAGATGGGTCTTATCAAAAAAAACGATACATCGGCCATAAAAACCTCGGTCTCTTCAGTTGAAACTAAGCCCGAATCCTCACAAAAAATAAATTTTTCCGAAACCGTAAAAGCTAAAGGTCAATACGTAATGGAGCTTACCGTTTCGATGAAAGAGCCTACAAAACTTTCAGACAAAATTGAAGACAATGGAAACAAAATTTATGAACAAATAGGCTCAATATCATACAGAGGCATAGTAATACAAAATGAACCCTCAAAAGACGGCCTCGATAAAATGCAGAGCGCCGATAAACCTTCAGCTTCGGCATCGAAAACTGACATGAATATTTTAGCTTTAGAGTCAACAAGAGGAGTACTTATTCCCCTGCCCCCTCTTTCTAAAAATGCGGAAACACAGACAATTACAATTCCATTGGCCGAATACGGGGATGTAAAAGCTCTTGCAATAAACAATAATAACACCGATAAGGCTGTCTTTATCGAAAATATCAAAATATTCGATCCTAAGGCCGCCGGAGACTATGTTCCGGTAAACCCCGTTTCGACAGCGCAGGATGCAATAATCAACTTTGAAGGCATACAAATTAAAAGAGATAAAAACGATATAGACGACTTAATACCCGGAGTAACCCTTCATGCTCACGAAACTTCGGAAAAACAGGAAAAACTGACTATAAAACCCGATGTAGAGGCTGTCAAAAATGCGATTATCGAACTGGTAGCCAAATACAATCGTGTTTTTGCTCAAATAAACATATTGACCCAAAATAAGCCGGAAATAATCGAAGAGCTGACCTATCTTTCGGAAGCGGAAGTTGAAGATGCGCAAAAAAAATTAGGACTTATGTACAGCGACTCTACTCTGATGACATTAAAATCCAACTTGAGACAGACAATAAATACTCCATATAAGGCATCGGAGGATTCAAAAATATATATGCTGGCTCAACTTGGCGTTTCCACAAAATCCGATTCTTCAGGCGGCATAGATATGTCCCGTCTTAGAGGATATTTGGAGATTGACGAAAAAAAACTTGATGAAGCCTTAAACAACAATATGGAAGAAGTAAAACTGTTTTTCGGTTTTGATTCTGACGGAGATATTTTAATAGATTCCGGGCTTGCACACGCAATGTATGAATATATCGATCCTTATACACAAAGAGGCGGTATCTTCGGTGTAAAAACAGACTCCTTAAAACTAAAGATGGATTCTTCCCAAAAAAGAATAGAAAACTATGACAAAAAATTAGCCGAAAAAGAGCTGGCTCTTAAAAAGAAATACGGAATAATGGATGGAACCTTAAAAAGTTTACAAAAACAATCGCAGACAATGAAGAATTTTACCGATTCTCTAAAAAAAACTAAGGATGAATAAATGAACATAAAATTAAATGGACAGGAAATCGACTTAAAATTCGATACCGAAACAACAATAGGCGACGTACTAGGAAACATTGAAGAAGTATGCCGAAAGCAAAAAAATACGATAACGCAAGTATGTGCAGACGGTAAAGAATTGACTTTAAGCCAACTAGATGAGCTTTTTACAAAGTCTCTGCAAGAAGATATAACTATTGAGCTTTTTACCACAAGCGGAGATGACATTAAAGAACTTTTAAAAGAACTTGGTCAAATATTTATAAAAAATTCAGAAGAAATCGAACAAATTCCTATCAAAGTACAAACGGGAAACGATATGGAAGTTATCAAAACGATAGAAGAATTTTCGCTTAATTTGGCAAAACTTTATGAAACGGCAAAATTGTTTGATATTGCCGATATTCCGAACGATTTAAATTTCGGCGAGATGACATTAGGCGAATATCAAAAAGAAATATCGTCCAATTTGGATGCTATAATAAATGCAATTGAAGGTATCGACACCGTAGAAATATCGGACATTGCCGAATATGAATTGGCACCGCTTGTAAAAAAGTTAGGAAATGGTTTATTATCAATAAAAGCATAACCGGAGAATAAAAATGATTGTTTCTGAAATAAAAAATATCGAAAAAGAAGATACTCACATATATTATCGGCAAAAATATGTCGGAACAGCTATTTATACAATATTGGGCAAAGAGCAAAACGGAAAGGTTGAATTTTTTGTAGAACATAAACCTACAGGAGAAACGGAAATACAGGTACAAATGCTGGATAAAATAGATTACCCCGTTTTGCAGATAATGATGGAATTAAAAGCCTGTGTCCGCCGTTTAATCGAAACGAGGAAATTACCCTAATATGGATTTTATAGTAAAGACCGAAGATGAAACTACTGATTTAGGAAAAAAGATAGGAAAAAAATTAAAAAAAGGAGATGTTATAGCTCTAAGCGGAACTCTCGGAGCCGGAAAAACCTATCTTACAAAGGGTATAGCACAAGGCTTGGATATTCAAGAAGATATTACCAGCCCTACTTTTACCTTGATATCCGAATATTCGGGAAGGCTTCATCTATATCATATGGATGTATACAGGCTTGAAGGAATTGAAGATTTTTTAGACTTAGGCACCGAAGAAATGCTATATGGAGAAGGAGTTTGCGTCATTGAATGGAGTGAAAAGGTAAAGCCGGTTTTACCTTCAAACACTATTTATATAAACATAACAATAAATGATGACAATTCAAGAAAAATAGTCATCGATAACGGACTTTATGAGGATTTATGAACATAGTTTGCATTGATACAAGTTGGGCTTCCATTACAATAACGGCTCAAGGAAAAGAAGGAATATTTACCTCTATATTTACTCCCTCTAAGGCAAGACACTCGGCAATTCTTATTCCTGCATTGGAAAAGGCCGTAAAAGAAGCCGGATTTTCTGTAAACGAAACCGATATCTTGGTATGTCCTCAAGGTCCGGGAGGCTTTACCGGGTTAAGGCTTGCATACTCCACCGCAAAAGCAATTCAGCTGCAAACCAATGCTCAGTTTTTTTGCGTCTCTATTTTGCAGGCCCTTTGTCATAAATACGGTGAAGAAAGTCAATTCTTGTCTATAATCGATGCAAAAAGAGATTGTTTTTATGTGCAGGCTTTTAAAAATAAAAAGCCTGTTTCTGAAGCTCTCGATATAAGCGCACAAGAAGCTCTTAAACTTATCGATAAAGATAAAAAAACTATTATTTGCGGTTTTGGAACAAAAAAATTCAAAGAAGATATGGCTAAAGAAGATATGGCTTTTAAATCGGATAATTTTACCTTTATGGAGGCAGATAAGGAAATTTCTTCAAAAATATTACTGGATTGTTTTACGGCAGGTCAAAATTGTATAAAGGTTGAGGATCATGAAGGTCCTGTATATATAAGGAAAAGCGACGCAGAATATTAAGTATTTTCTGAAAAAAAGGAACTTGAACCTATGAAAAAAACTAAAAAAAAGGGAAAGAAACCTAAACGAGAAAAACTTCATGAAAAAACATTTCTCACTCTTGATGAGGTAGAAATTCTTGATGAGGTTGAAGAAGATTTGGAGGAGTTGAGCGGCGATATTTATCAAAATGACCCAGATAGTCTTCTTCATCCTGTAAATTTAAACAATCAAGAAATTAAAACTGAAGTTTTAAAAACGGCTGTAGACCTGCTTGCAACGCCGACAGTGTGCTCAATGCTGTTGGATAAAAATTTTTTAATCTTGTACATGAGTGATGCGGTAAAACATCTTTTTGAAGGCTATCACAATATAGAAAAAAAACCTTTCTTTAACATATTCGGCAGCACACTTGAAAAATCTAGCCTTGATGATCTTTTAAAAAAACTAAGAGCCCATAATCAGGGATATTCTTGGTCTGGAGTTTTAAAGCATAAAACAAGATACCGTAAAACCATGTACACAAAAACAAACATTTTCCCCTTATTCGATAATAATGCACTTAACGGATATTGGGTTATGTTTGAAGACATAAGCAGCTCCTACTTAAATCAATATAAGGGGATAATGGAAAGTCTTTTAAACGCATCAAAATTAAAAGATAACGATACAGGCTTTCATAATGAAAGGCTCAATTATTATTCGAAAGCACTGGCAGAAGCTTTGTTTAAGGAAAACTTATTTCCTCAAATAGATGCCGATTTTATCGATAATATTTCATCCCTTGCGGCCATACACGATATAGGAAAAATCGGCACCCCCGATTATATCTTACAAAAAAAAGGTTCTCTTAATGATATAGAATGGGCAGTTATGAGAGAGCACACCATTAACGGAACACTAATCCTTGCAAATTATCCTATACCTATGGCAAAGGAAATTACCCTAAGCCATCATGAGCGCTGGGACGGAAGAGGTTATCCTTACAGACTTGCAGGAGAGATGATCCCGCTGTCGGCACGAATAGTAGCAATAGCCGATGTTTATGATGCTCTCAGGATGAAAAGATCATATAAAGAAAGTATTCCTCATAACGAAACCGTTGAACATATTTCAAATGGAGCCGGAACCCATTTTGATCCTACCCTTATAGAAGTATTCCGCACCATTGACAAAGAATTTAATTATGTCTGGGAACAAAATAAAGATCAAAATCAAGCAGAATAAATTTTAAAACATAGTGTCTATTTCTTGAAATACTTCCTGTAAAAATATGTTCAAGTAAGTAAAACCCTTTTCGTTTAAATAGAAACTTTTATCCGTTAAAACGGCTTCATTTCTATCCGCCCATTTTAAAATAGTTTTTCCTGCAAATGCAGTAATATCTTTACCGAATCGTGACTTAAAAAAAGCTCTATCCATACCTTCCGTAAGTCTTAATCCCATCATAAAAGCTTCTTCTATAAATTCTTTTTCAGCTATAGTTTCGTATTCATAGACATCATCTCTGTTTTTACATTGCATCCATTTGGTTATATTTTTACAGGCAGAAAACCGCAATGCGTAAGCATGGGCGTAAGCAAGAGCTTGAGCATGTGCATGAGTACTCGAATATTCAGGCGGAGTACTTTTATCAAAGAAAACAGTACCGAAAGCCCCGGGGCCCACACCTATATAGTCTTGCAGTCTCCAATATTTCTCATTATGTATACTTTTATATAAATTTTTGTATGAAAAATTAGACACCTCATACTTATTATAGCCATTTTGCTCTAAAATACCTTTGCCGTAAGACCATAAAGCAGCTATTTCGTCATCTTTTTCGGACGATATCTTTGTATTTGAACACAGGGCGTATAGAGAAAAATGCTCAGGTTTGAAATTCACTAGGATTTCGATATCGTCTTTTAAAACTTCGAAAGTCTGATTATTTAACCCTGCGATTAAATCGCAAGAGAGAATTAAGCCTTTTTGACTGCGTAAAAGTCCGAGGGCTGAAAGACTTGTTTTCCTCCCTCCCCGTCTTTTACATTCTTTTAATACCTCATCGGATAACGATTGGATTCCGACCGAAAATCTGTTAATACCTCCATGAACCGCAGCCGTTAAAAAATCTTTATTTAAGTCTTCAGGATTGATTTCTACCGTAAATTCGGCGGGAGGATTTTTTTGTTCCTTTATGATTTGAGACGAAATGAAATAAAGGTCATCAGGCGATAAAAGTGAGGGAGTTCCGCCTCCTATATAGACAGTATCCCATTCGTTTACATCATATTTTTTTGCTTGAATTTTTATGTCTTCCATTAATCTTAGAGCAAAAGGGCTTACTCCACTGGCGGATAAAATATCGGTAAACCGGCCGGCTTGAACGGAAAAAAAATCGCAATAATTACATTTTTGGAGGCAAAACGGAATGTGGATATAAAGACCGGCTTTTCGCATCAATCAATAAGATTTAAATTCTTTTAAAGGCCAATATTTTAGGATAATCTTACCGCATATTTTTTTTTCGCCTTCAACGATACCCCAAAGACGCGAATCATCCGTAATTATTCTGTTATCGCACAGTACAAAATATTCGTCATCTTTTAATACGGTCTTAGGATAAGAACCCGAAAAAGGCAAAGAAGAATCCCAATCGGCAGGAAGACCTTTAATTTCAATATCATAATTTTTTTTAGTTAACTCAAATTCGGTTAAAAAGTGATCGGAATCCTTAGTTTTTATGTGTAAGACAAAGTTTTCCATGTATACCGTATCTCCGGGTAAACCCACAATTCGCCTTATTGAGCAAGAATCCAAAGTTTGCAGATCAAAGGGTTTAACAAGCTGAAAGGTAAAAAAACCGATAACGGAATTTACGGCAGCCTTAAAAAAAGATTTATTATTGGAAAAGGCTCCATTAATGATAACCAAATCACCTCTATTTGCAGAAGATACAGGGGCATAAATCGGAGTAGTCAAAACCATATCCCCTGCCGAAATTTCAGGAAACATGGTGTCGGTTTGGAGCCTATAAGTTTTTAATAAATAAGACGTTATCAGTATATATGCAAAAAAAGCAAAAAACACCAAAAAAACAATAAACACAACCTTATTACGGTATTCACGCTTTGCCGTATATGAAAAATTCCGATATTTTGCAGTCATTGTAATCCTCACCACATAATATCATTTTCCGCTGTCGTTGACAAGTGTCTAATCTATGAATATAATATGAATATGGAAAAAATACCTGTAAAAGTCATCGCAAAAAACAAAAAGGCATTTTTTAATTATACGGTTGAAGAAAAAATAGAATGCGGCCTTGTTTTAAAAGGTACCGAAGTAAAATCTCTTAGGGAAGGCAGAATATCTTTTCCGGATGCCTTTGCCGAAATTAAAGATAATGAAGTTTGGGTTAAAAATTTTCATATTTCCGAGTATGTATACTCTTCGGTTTTTAATCACGACCCTGAACGGCCAAAAAAACTGCTTTTAAAAAAGGATGAAATAAGGCGTTTAAAAAGAAAAGTAGAAGAAAAAGGATATACATTAATCCCCTTGGAATTTTATTTTAAAAACGGTATCGTTAAAGTACTCTTAGGTGTTTGTAAGGGTAAAAAGACCTTTGATAAACGTGCGGACATAAAAGAAAAAGATCTTAAACGAGATATGCAAAGAGAGATAAAAATAAGGAGTAAATAATGAAAATAAAAAAGTTTTACGGGATTCAAAGGTATTTACTCTTAATGTTGACTGTGTTGATTTTTACTGCAGCTAAGAGGCTTGATGCAGAACCATCTGTTGGAGTATTTAAACTTGAATCGAAGAATATAACCGAACAAACTACAACGACAATCAGTAACGCTATTTTCAGCTTTGTAAAAGAATTAAAAAAATACGATATCATCGACATGAGAACCACTCCCGTAACGGAAACCGATGCCCGGCAGCGCTTTGATTATGTTTTTGCAGGCAAGGTAACGGGCTTGGAAAACGGAATACAACTTGAACTAATGCTTAAAAATTCATCGGATAATATTACAAGGCGTATATCTAAAATTTATCAAAGCGTTAACCTAATCTTATTGGATTCCCGCATTTTAGTCTCGGATCTTTTCGATAAATCGGTTAATTTGTCGGCAGCATACACCCCGGAAGAAACCTCACAAAATAATGACGATGTAGAAGAAGTAAAAAATATCGACATCCTTTCAGGTTCATGGCAGGGAGAAGAAGACCTTGAACGGGTTGAAATTATGAGGGGCGGCAGAGGAATAGCCCTGCTTTCTAGCGGAATAACCATACTTCTTCAAATAAAAATAAATGACGGCCATTTGACAATAAATCAGTCGGGCAAACCTTCGGCAAGGCAATTTATAAATCTACCGGATGAGATAGCAAAAAAAGCTGCCGAGATGGGAAAAACCCCTTCATGGAAATTTTTAGTTTCGGCCAACAACAAAATTTTGGTCGGAGAAAAAACGGATATTGAAATAGTTTATCACGGAAACACCCTTGTTTCGGTAAATGAAGTTATAAAAAAAGTACGCTGGGTAAAAAATTAAAAGACCAAGTGCAGGGCACCCTGCCTAAGTATACGAGGTTCTTTATCAGTCAAATCGACGATTGTAGACGATAAACCCTTTTGCTCTCCTCCGTCAATTATCAAGGAAACCTTATCTTCAAACTCGCTTATTATGTCTTTAATATTGCTTAAAACGGGCAATCCCGAATAATTTACACTTGTAGAATAAATCGGAAAACCGGTCTTTTTTATCAGATTTCTGAGCCAGTTGTCGTCAGGGCATCTAAAAGCAGAAGTACCACCCCCTTCCCTATCCGGTACTATTATACTCAAGGGCCCCGGCCAAAGATTTAATACGGATTGAGGAATGAGCCTATCCGTATATTTATAAATGTCTTGAGGTTTTTCGATAAGTCCTATAAAACTTTTTGCAGCATCCCGCTTTTTTATTTTGATAATCTTTTCTTTTGTGGAAGGAATAATACCCGAAAAACCGTACACCGTATCGGTCGGAATTATAATAATTTCGCCATTTTTTAAGACGGAGGCAGCCGATTCTAAAGATTTAGGATCTTCTTTTAAAATAACCATCTTTTTTTTACCGCCAACATCTGAAAAATTATAACAATTATTCCCAAAGAAGCAGCTATTGTTTTGCATATATAATCTGAAAGAAAATATGGAGTTTCAATTTTTAAGATTGTTCCGGGATTTAAATCCTTCCCAAAGCCTGAATTAAAGTTGACAAGCTTGATTATTCCCTCATTATTGTATATATAACCGAGTTCATGAGCATAAATAGCTATTGTTTCAGGGTCATATGTCAAATTCCGTATAAGACTATCCAAATCATTTCCCGTTTCCCTAAGAGTCCGGACGTGATCTATAAGAGCGTCTCTTTGGAGCTCTATAAAACGTTTTGAATATATTCCCTTAGGACCCAAAAAAACGGCTAAAACAGTGTAAGCAAAAATAGTGATAAAAACGGGAATAAGCACTCTAAAATAGATTTTCATAGTCTAAATATATAACGGCATTTTATGTTTTTTTCTTGAATTTTTTGTCAAATTATTCAAATTAAATAATTTAAGGTTATTTACAAATTCTGTCGATATATAGTATAATTATTGATATGAGTTATACGGGAGAAATAGCATGGCATTAGACTTTAACAAAATCGAAGAACCGGATGATTCGGTTTTTCCGGTAAAACTTGAAGATGATTCAAATCTCGATATGTACGGTGTATGGGTCAAAAAAAGACCTGAACATAAAGACGGTTATGAAAATGAGTTACCTACAGAAAATGACACTGCTGAAGATCCTTTTGACAATGATATTATTGAATTTGATGATCATGATGTCGTGGATTTGGATAATTCGGACGAGTCTTTAGAATTCGAAGAATTAACAACAATAAACAATTTTGAAACCATCGATAGTGATGATTCTTTTGAAGATTTGGGAATCATTTCAGATGACAGTGACATTATTACTTCCGATGAAGACGGCATTTCTCAAGAAAGCATAACTGAAGAAAATACTATTTATGACGGAGACGAATTCGATATTTTCGCAGAGTCCGATGCAGAGATTATTGATGAAGGACTAGAAAATGAAGAAGAACAAAAGCCGGATATAAACGAATTTGAAACTCTTGATGTGGATGATTTTTTAAGCGACGAAGAAGACTCGGCCGCCTCATCATATGACGAAAACGAGAGTAACGATGAAACGGATAATTTAATCCCTGATAACGACAACATAAAACTGGATCTTTCCTTCGATGAAGATTACTTGGAGACAAAAGAAAGCGATGCCATAGATTTTGAAGGAAACGATAGTTTTGAAATAATCGCGGATGAACCCGATACATATGATACCGAAAAAGATGATACGGCTTCAAAAATAGAAAATTTACCCGAAAGAACTATCGAAGATATTTCGGACTTTGATGAAATTTTCGATGAACTTGAGGCAAAGGACGAAACTTCTGAAGAAACAGTAGAAGAAAAATCAAACGATATTCCTCTTAACATCACCATAGATGAATACTCCGATATAACCTCCCTTGCAGGCAAAACAATGGGAACGGATGACGATTTGGAAGATGTTGAGATATTCAGCGATGTAGCTGACTTTGAAGATGTAGAAGAACCGAATCACGCCGATAAAAACGATAATGACGGCTTGGTCATCGAAAGCACAATAATTGAAGCTGGAAATATAGAAGAGATAAAAAAAGAAAATGAAAAAATTATGAACAATTCCGATTTTGATTCTATGTTGGATGACCTTATGGATGAAGACTCCAAAACGGAAGAAACAGAAGAAGCTTTTACAGAAGAACCGGCACAGAAAAAATCCATATTTTTTGACGATATTGAAGCCCTCGAAAACGATCTTTTGGACTCAAATGGAGATGAGGCTTTGCAAGACAACTTAGAAACCGAACTCCATAAAGAAACCAATAACGAAAAAGAAAAATCCTCACAATCCGCCGTTTTGGCAAACGATAAAGCTACCGAGATATTGATTCAGATTGCAGGCGAACTTGTAAACATAAAAAATGAACTTGCAACCATGAAATTTGAAATGGCTCAAACACAACAAAAACTAGAAGAATCCAATGGTGCAGAATCTCAAGCGCCGGCTGTTGCCGATACCATCTTAAATGAGGTAACCGAAAGCGATAAAACGGGATTTTTTAATGACGATGACGGAGACGAAACGATAGCCCTTACAGGTGATGAGCTTAACAATATATTGATAACGGCAGATTTTATGGAAGAAAACACCGAAAAAGATTATGAAATTCCTGAAACATTGGATGAAATTGACGAAGCTTTTTTGGATGACGATGCGGATACCGATAATGAAACAGAAGCCGATACCGAAGTTTTTAGCGACGAAGATTTACTAAATGCCGTGGAACCTGAGCATATAAACGATTTAAGGGAAGATGTCAGCTACCTCGATGAAGAAGGCGGCATAGATCTTGAAGATGAAACAGTACAAGGTATTGATTTTGATACCTTTGATGAAAACACAGATACTCCGGCTCAAGAAGATACATCTATTGAAATTGAAGACTTCGTTTCGGAAGAGAAAGAAATCGATGATGATAAACAAGGAAGTATCGACGAATTCGACTTACCCATAACCGAACTTGAATTACCCGACGGCCAAAGTATTCCGTTAGGAGATGAATACAGCGGCTTTGAAACAATTAAAGAAAATATTGAAGAAGGTCATGACGAAGCTTTAAGCCTTGAGGATGGGAATACCGTATTTTCACCTGAAGAATTGGATATGGCAGCCAAGGATATTCCGAGGCTTGAGCTTGATGAAAGTGCGGCAGAAGAACAAAAGATAAAAACGGAGACTTTACCCATTCACCTAAAAGATGAAATAAAGTCGGTTCTAACATATATGGATCAGCTTCTTGAAAGTCTACCTGAAGAAAAGATTGAAGAATTTGCCAAGTCTGAATACTTTGATACTTATAAAAGGCTTTTTGATGAGCTGGGGATATCCTAATGGGATTGAGACAGAAGGCGGAGGCTGTAGGTATAAACGCTTACCGGCCTCCGAATGCTCCGATTGAATGGGCTTCTTCACCTTTTTTTGATGCAAAAAAGAATTTCAAGGACTTACTTAAAACCCTTCACATTGAAAAGGGAGGTTTTTTGGTAAAAACCGGTGAAGACTTTTACAATCTTTGCTTTGCGTCGGGTGTGGACATAACTACATTTCATAGATGTGTCATACCGGCAGAACTGATAGATAGTTTTGCAGTTGAAGAAAATGAGTGGTATTCCCTTTCCGACAAGGACTTAAAATCGATAAAAAGCTATTTTTCTTCTCAGGAATATATAAGTATTACCGATATCTTTTTATTTTCCATTGAAAAAGATAAAACTTTTTTGTTTTTAATAAAATCTCAAAAGGATGTTTATCGGGACAGCTTTGATCTTCAAAAAGCGGATAAAGATTTAAAAGATTTTTTGCCTTTATATAACGAATGTAAATTTATTATAGAAACGGCAAGACCCGTATACCCTTTTCAGTATGGTACTGATACAATAATGCTTAAAATAAAATCGGCCCTTAATTTTGATAATACGGCCCATTTATTAAAAATTGCTTTTTTTCATATTTTTCCCGACAGCGTAAAACTGCAAAGCGACTTAAATACCATAAGCCTCTATTATTCGATTATAAATAAAATTCTTAATCTTATGGGCAAGTCAAACATGGCAATTTTAGGTATGGATAATTGCCTTTATGCTTCGATATTTTCATCGGAAACCATGCCTATGGAACTTTACACAAAAAAAATAACTGCAAGCTTAACAAAGATTTACGGAGAAGATATATGTTCCAGATTATTGATGGAATATACCGGAACCTCAAAAAATATAAACGAGATAAAAACATTTTTTAAGGCCGTAATAAATGATAAAACAAATTAAACTTCACTCTTCTTATAATCCCCAAAAAGAAGCCGAAAGGTTTTCCGGCACAATAGGGGGCAATCCTAAAATTATCGTTATAACGGAACCCGGAGAATCTTATCTTGCTCCGATTTTACGCAAGAGATTTCCTGAAAGTAAATTGATAGCAATGCGGTACACCGATAATTATTTTTTGGACTCGGATAAACTTTGGGATAATGTTTGGAGACCGGCATCAGGAAATCCCGCTTTTTTTTTGATTAATAATATTCCTGATGAGTTTTTAGCTTCTGCTTTGTTTTTGCCGTGGAAACCTGCAGAAAATGTTTGGCCTGATTCGGCCTCACGAATATGGAAAGAAATATCCGAAGCTGTAAAAATAATTCAGAGCATAATAGCCACAAGAAATTTTTTTGGAAAAAAATGGCTTAAAAACATGGGCGAAAACTTTATTTTTTCGGAAAAACTTGTCGATATCGATTTTTCGGCAAAAAGAAATTCGGATAATGCCGAATCCTATTTTTTTGCAGGCGCAGGACCTACTCTGGATAAGGTTTTAAATAATTGCCGTGATAATATAAATAACATGTTTACCGCGGCAGCAGCTTCAGCCCTCCCGGCTCTCAGCAGCCGAAATATACGTTTAAATTTATGTATATCGACTGACGGCGGATTTTGGGCAGGCAATCATTTAAAATATCTGTATAGCGATAATTTTAAAGAAACTGCCCTAGCCTTCCCTCTTGAAGCAAAAATTCCTTCCGGCATTTTAAAAAAAAATCAATGCGTTTTTTTAAGCTACGGTTCGGCCCTTGAAACTCTTTTTTTTACAAAGTTGGGTATTCTTCCCTTTCAAGCAAAAAGAAACGGAAGCGTATCAGGAACTGCAATAGAGCTGCTTTTGGATAACACTGAAGGTAAAATCTTTATTGCCGGTCTGGATTTAAAAGAATCCAAAGGATTTTCTCATTGCTCGCCGCATGAAAGTCAAAAACAAAAAGAAAGTAATGCAGACAGATTAAATACATTATCCACTTTTGCAGCTGCATCCAATTTTGATCTGAGGTCATTAAAAACTTACGAAAAATGGTTCAGCCGGCTGCCCAACCCAAGAGCAGAACGTCTTTTTAGGATAGGACAAAATTTAACGGCCTTGGGCAACATAAAATCGGTAAGTGAAGAAGATTTTAAAATTCAAACTTCCAACCAAGGAAAAAATACCGAAATAAACAAAATAAAACCTTTGGAATGTAAACCCTTAAAAGAAAAAAAAGCTCTCTTATCAGAAATTTATACGAACATAAAAGACGAAATAAAAAGCAATATCTTTTTCGATAAAGTAAAAGTAAGTGTAAAAGAAACAGGTTTTAGTACACCGGAAAAAGAATTGTGTGAATTTATTTCTTTTCAAAATTATATGAGTTTTATAAAAGAAAAAGGCACAAGCGGCGAAAAAGAAATCAAGGTAAAACTTGAAAACGAGATAACGAATTTTTTGGAAAATCAAATTAAAAGGTTCGACTCATGAATTTATTAGATAAAAATATAGAAAGTTTAAAAAGAAAAAATTTACAACTTGCCGAAGATATTATAAATTCGGGCGAGGGAACGGATTATCTGCACACCGAAACTTCCAAGACAGGCTTACTTCTTCCCGTATTAAAAAACGGCAAACACCTTCATTCAAAATATGACCCGTTAAAAGAAGCGGAAAGACTTTTTACCGGGAATGAAAATTTTGTTCTTTTTTGCGGATTGGGAGCCGGCATTCATATAGAATATTTTTTAACACATTTTAAATTAAAACACTGCGCCGTAACGGAAACTGATTTTGCAAATTTAAAAAGCCTTTTTAAAATAATGGATTTTTCAAATCTGATTATAAATAACAACTTAACCTTTTTACCGCCGTTGGAATCGGAAAATTTTGAAAAAGAATTTATTAGTTCTTATATTCCTGCTTTGCACGGCAATTTTGAAATAAAAATTTTAAGGCCCTGGGAAGATTTTTACAAAGAAAAGATGCCCGAATTCGAAAAGAAAATTCAAAATTCGCTTGAAAAAATACAGGCCGATGTTTCGACTCAGGCGGCTTTCGGTAAAATATGGATGCGGAATATCATGCATAATTTAAAAACGGCAGCTTTAATCCGCCCTTCAATTCCTAAGCCGGATACAAGAAAAAAAGCCTATATTTTGGGAGCCGGGCCAAGCCTCGAATTCGCTCTAAAAGATATAAAAAAAGAACGAAATAAAATTGTTCTTTTTGCTTCCGATACTGCATTTCCCGTTTTAATGGAGGAAGGAGTAGAAGCAGATTTTTTTGTGAGTATGGATCCGCAAAATATTTCTTATGCTCATTGCTTTAAGCCTTTTACACAAAACACCATAGGTATATTTGATCTTTGTGCAAACCCGATTCTTGCAAGGGAATTCTTAAAAAACGGCAACGCTTTTTTCTTTACAAAAAGCGATCATCCCTTTGCACAATTTGCTTCGCTTTTTTCGCCCTTCCCTTATATGGAAACCGCAAGCGGAACTGTTGCCCTTGCGGCAGGAGCTGCAGCCTGCGCTATGGGATTTAAAGATCTAAATTTTGAGGGTTTGGATTTTGCCTACACTGACGGTAAGACGTATGCAACCGGAACCTATCTTTCAAAGCGGTTTGAAAATACATCCCTTAAAACTTCACCTTTGGAAACAAAATTTTGTGATTTAATGTTTCGAACTCAGGTAGAAAAAACCGAAAAACAAGGGAAAATAACTTACACGACAGCTCTTTTAGACTCATACAAAAGCTTTTTCCTTTCAAAAATTTCATTTTTTGAAAGAAGATCTCAAAAGGTAATTTGGAATAAAGACGATTTTTCTTTGTTCCCTTATACCGAGTTTATCTCTTATTTAAAAAACTCTATTGATAAAGATAAGCAAAGGCTGACAACGGCTCTTTTGCCCTATTTTGCCTATTTAAGCAAAAGATTATCTAAAAATATGCCGGATTTTGCCGATTTAGAACTTGTACTATCTCAAATTCTGGAGTATACTATAAATTAATGAAAAAGATGTATATTGGCATATATGCCGCAATTGCGTTAATAATTATATTCGGAACATTTTCATGGTTTGTTTACGGGATTATAAAAGACTCCGATTACGGTGCGGAGGAGTCCCGTTCTATATTTGCCTATTTTGCAAAGCAGATCATAATATCTTCCGAAAAAGACAACTTTGCACAAACTTCTTATAATCAGAAGTTATATGAGCTTGCAAACGAATTGGAAATAAAAGCCTTTGTTATTTCTAAACCTTCTAAAAATGTTGTAGTATCTTGGCCTAAGGATTCGGACCTCATAGGCTATGATGAGGCAGGTAATTTTATCATAAAGCCGGCTTCATTGTTTGTAGTAAATCATACCGGAAAAATAAATGTAAAAACAATGCAAAGCTATGATACGGAACTTGTGCTTACAGCATCGATTCCGACACTAAAACCCGCGGCAATTTACTTGAGGCTTAGAAGCGCATTTTTTATAATATTAGCCGTTACCATTTTGACTATAATCATAATTCTTGTGACAAATCTTACAAATACTCAAGAAATGGTATATGCCGATATAAAACAAGGCGGATTCGGAGATGGAGAGCTTGAAGATGAGGTTTATCCGAATATCGACTACAATGAACCAGAGCAAAATTTTCAGGACAACAGCGGCATATCCGAAAATATCGGGAACCATAAAACCATACACGAAACCGCCGATGATGATGTGTATGGACTTGAAGACTTGGATAATTTAAAAATTACTCAACAATTTCCTTATGAGTCCGGAGCAGGAACAACCTATAAAGAAGAAAAAGATATTGCCTATATAAGCTCCGACTCAGAAGAATATACGGACATTCAAAATACATCGGTTTTTGATACTGCAAATGCAGAAGCCATCGAAAAAGTCAGAGGTCTTTACTCCCCCATTACGGGAATCAGCTGGCAGGAATATTTACCCGAGTATTTGGAATCGGAATTACGGCGGGCAGCCTCTTCCGAACAAGATATAGCCCTGGTTATTATGAAACTTGATGATTTCAGCCTCGAAAGCATGATAGGAAAGAAGATTGCGGCTCTTTTAATAGACTTTATCAAATTTAGAGATATGATTTTTGAATTTGACAGCAACGGTTTTGCCGCCATCCTTCAAGACACAAACTTGGATGAGGCTATGAAAAAGGCCGAAGAGATATATAAGGGCACGAAGAGTATTTTAACGGAATACGATATATCGAAATCGGTTTCGATAGGAATTACCACCAGAACTTCACGTCTCATTTCTTCGGGAAGAATGATAGAAGAAGCTCAGGCCGCCGTAAACCGCGCCATAAACAACAATGACGATCCTATAGTAGCCTTTAGAGTCAATCCCGACAAATACAGGGAATTTATTTCGGATAATTAAAAACGGGCATCCTTGGGGCTTTATCAAAATCTTTAAAAATGTCACATAAATGTAAGGTTTATCCGCTATACTGGGCACCATAAAGAAGGTGCCCCATTATAATGGTAGACCGTCTACCATTATAATGAGGGAGCACCTGCATTGTTTTTTGTGAGGTTTTTATGGAAATTATACGGATTGAACATGTGTCCAAGACCTACGGCAAGGGCGATATACCGGTAAAAGCCCTTGATGACGTAAGCCTTTCGGTTGACAGGGGTGAGTTTGTTGCGATTGTCGGTTCTTCGGGGAGCGGAAAAAGCACCCTCCTTCATATTTTGGGCGGGGTGGATTCACCGGATTCGGGAAAGATTTTTATTCAGGGCGAAGATATTTCGAAGTACACGGAAGATGAACTTGCCCTTTTCAGAAGGCGGAAGGTGGGGCTTGTCTATCAGTTTTATAACCTTATCCCGAACCTGTCAATCGAAAAAAATATCAGCCTGCCGCTTGTGCTTGATAAGCAAAAGGTCGACAAGGATAAACTTATCAATCTTGCCGAAAAGCTCGGCATAAAAAATAAGCTAAGCAATTTTCCGCACGAACTTTCAGGCGGACAACAGCAGCGGGCGGCCATTGCGCGGAGCCTCATTTATTCTCCCGCCCTCCTTTTGGCGGACGAGCCTACGGGAAACCTTGACCGCAAAAACACCGACGAGATTATGAGCCTCCTTCAATATGCAAATAAAACATATAATCAAACCGTTTTAATGGTAACTCATGACGAGCGGCTCGCCCTTTCCGCTTCAAGGATTGTGGAATTGTCGGACGGTAAAATTGTAAAGGACGAGGCTCTATGAAAAAACTCTGCATAAAAAATTACGATGTGAAAAAAAACGGAGCCGTCCTCCTCGCCGTTACAATGACGGGCATATTTTTTTCGCTCTTTGTGAATATAGCTTATTCTTCATATTCAAGTAAGATTGCTTCTCTTAAAGAACGCTTCCCCTACGATGCCGTTACGCGTAAATCCTATACGCAGGAAGTGCGGAGCCTCATCGCCGCTCACAAAAACGTCAAGGAAACCCGCATCATTCGGGACTTGATTTCGATTCGGCATGAGGGCGTTTTATGCACGCTTGAAGAAGCGGAAGGCAGTATGCTCACCCGAGATGCCTTGATTGAAGGGCATTTTCCGAAAGACAACACGGAGCTTATAATCTCTACGGAATTTAAAGAAAGGTTCGGTCTTGGAATAGGCGATACAGTGAGCGTAACCGCGGGAAAGCGCATTGTGCGGTTAAAGGAAGGGGGAAAGGCAGCCGAAAGCGAAACTTCCGCCGAAACCGGCACCGAAGAAGGTAATGAGCGGATTGTGCCTGCGGGAGAATATCCTGCAAAAGGCGAAGCCTTCCGTCCTGAAGGAGAGCGCTCCTTTACCATTACCGGTATTTTTAAAAATAACAGGACTACCGTCACGGCAAATCCGAATGTGAAGACTTCAGCCTTAGGCGATGCTTTTAAGGACGGAAAGACCGCAAACATAGCCCTTGTTTTTGCAAATAAATGGAAGGGCTATAAAACCGTAAAAGATCTCGCTTCTTTAATAGAGCCTGAAACAGAGGACTTCCGCAATGTCTTTTTTGTAAACGATCTGCTTCTTGCCGTATACGGAGCCTTTGACCGAAATGAAATTTCTATTGAGCAAATCCTTACGGTAACGCTTTTTCCTCTCTATCTTGCGGTGGGAACGGTTCTCGTCTTTGTGCTGATGCTTAAAAATATTTACGGCATTTGGGCCTTCAATAAAATACGGACGCTTGCAATGTATAAAAGTATCGGCTCCTCTCGTAAACAGCTCAAAAAACTCGTGGTAAAAGAAGCCTTAAAGCAAGCCCTGCCTGCGGCCTTCTTCAGCCTTATTCCGGGCAATATCCTTTCGTTTCTTATTATCGAGTTTATAAAGGGGACAGAGAAAAACGCTCAACATCAAATTGTTTCGAGCTATAATTTCAGTATAACGGTGAATCTTATTGCAGGAGTCTTTGTTTTTATCTGTGTTGCGCTTTCGGCGAGCCTTCCCGCCCGTAAGCTTTCCCGCATGGACATTATCGAAGCACTAAAAGGCGGCTTTGAGCTTAAAAAAGAGAAACGGAAAAGGCAGGCAAAAAGCCTTGAAAAAGAATTGCGCAAAAACAACTTTACTCTTTTTAAGGCGAGTACCGCCCTTGTTACCTTTTCGCTTAGCCTCATCTTTTTTATTTTGCTTATGGAAACGGGACTTCATGTAGAGCGCAATTATTGGAAAACTGAGAGCGTCTATAATTTTTATCTTTTTTTGCGCACCCACAGAAAAGGAATCCCCGAGCCCTTTCAGCGCCTGCAAGACAAGCTCGATAAAAAAGATTATTTAATTTACACGCAAAAATATGCGTTTATGTATCCCGAAACTTTTTTGTCGGACGAGTTTAAAAAAAAGGGATTTTATAAAAAGGCGGAGGGTAAACTTTTTAAAAGAGAAAACGGTAAGGCGGTTATCTCGGTGTTTTTTACCGGCCTTTTGCCCGATGATTTTAAAAAGTTAACGGGGCACAGCGATTACCGCGGAATTGTGGTGCTTAACTCTGTCCGCAAAAATTTTGAAGATGAGGTTTCCAAGGCTCAATACATTCCCTATTTTGACGAAAGCGTAAAAAGTCTTCCCATAACTCTGTACGGAATCGGCAGTACAGGCAGTGATATGGCGGAAAAAGAATTCGTTGTCGAAAAATACATTATGGAACTTCCCCAAGATTTTTTAGACGATAGAAACGAAATTGCAAGCGGCTATGATGTGGTGGTCTTTATTCCGGCAGAAGAATTGGATCGGCTTTTGCATGAACATTTTACTCCGAAAAACGAATACGACTATACGTTTACCCGGTATGTTATGAATATCCGCACCGAAGAGCATAAAAATACGCCTCTTGCCGATGAAAACTATTATAACAATCTTTTAAAAAATTACATACAGGAGGAAGAGCGGTTCAGTGTTGAAGGTGAACAATTGCACTCGGCCAATAAGTCCGAATCCGATGTGCTTTCCCTTTTATTGTATTCGGTATGTGCCGTCTGCACTCTGATTACCCTTGCTACCGTGTACGCTGCCGTAAACATGTTTTTTGCCCGCCGAAAGCGCGAAATATTTTTGCTCAAATCGTGCGGCATTCGGGAAGCTGAACTAAAAGCCTTACTTATGCGCGACTATTTTTATTTTATGCTGCGCTCGGTGCTGTATGCCGTACCGCTTTGTACAGGCTTAACGCTTTGGTACGGAACATTGAGCATTTCGTTTACGTTTAAACGCTTTTTAATCTATATGAACTATCCTGTGCTCGCAGCTCTTACCGTACTGATTGCCGCTGCCGTCTACCTCTTTTTCCGCCTTGGCGCAAAGCGTTTTCAAGGCATGAATATAGCGGAGGAGGTAAGGGAGTAACTAAAGCGGATAATTATTGCATTATGAATTGAAAACGTGTGATTTTCGTGCTATAATGGTTAAAGAGCGGACATCCTGTCTGCTCTTTAACTCCGGTTTTACGCGGGGCGTAAAACCGGTTACCTAAAGCTTTTCTGCACGTCCATGTGCAGGTTGTAAAAGCTATGTGAAATGATGAGCGGGATGGGAACGTCCTGTTCCCTTTTTAACTTCAGTTTTGCGTTGCAAAACTTGTTATCTGCGGCTTTTCTGCACGTCCGTGGTGGAATAGGAGGGCAAGTTATGAGTACTGCAAATAGAAAGTACAAAGATTCTGTCTTTGTTGATTTGTTCGCAGAAGATGAAAAAGCAAAAGAAAACTTTTTATCGCTTTATAATGCCTTGCATAGGACAAATCTACCGCTTTCTTGTCCTGTAGAAAACATAAGGCTTGATAATGTCATGTATATGAACATAATAAACGATGTTTCTTGCCTTGTGGACGGTAAAATCATAGTGTTGGCTGAACACCAGTCCACCATAAACGAAAATATGCCTTTACGCTTTTTGCAGTATATCGCTCGGCTCTATGAAAAACTGCAAGCTCCGACAGACAGGTATCTGAGAAAGCTGTCAAAAATACCCGCGCCTGAGTTCTATGTTTTCTACAATGGCACAGATGATTATCCTGAAACCGCAATTCTAAAACTCTCCGATGCCTTTATTACAAAGCCTGAACAGATACCGCTGGAACTTGAAGTAAAGGTATTTAACATAAACAAGAATAAGGGAGCGGAAGTATTAAGCCGCTGTAAACCGCTTGAAGAATACAGTCTTTTTGTAGAAGAAGTACGAAAGCAAATGCAGCTCGACAGCGAAAACGGCTTTACCAATGCGGTAAAAATATGTATAGAAAAGGGAATCTTAAAAGAATACTTAATGAGAAAATCACGGGAGGTAATAAATATGTTGGTAGCAGAATATGATTATGATACGGACATTGCCGTACAGCGTGCAGAAGCAAGCAGAATAGCTTTTGCTGAAGGAATTGAACAAGGAATTGAGCAAGGGTTCTCCGACGGCTCTTACCAAAAAGCTCTTGAAACGGCAAAACTTATGAAACAAGCAAATTGTGAGCTTGACTTTATTATGCAAATGACAAGACTTTCCAAAGAAGAAATAGAAAAACTGTAACAAAGTGCGAAGTACAAATGCCGAAGTACAAAGTTCGCCCCTCGCACTTCGCCCGTTCGCCCCTCGGACTCGCACTTTGTACTTTCTTAAAACAAATTACAAAAAACTTTTCCAAAAACTTGTTATTCTCAAAAACTTGCATTATAATGTTTAAAGAGCGGACATCGTGTCCGCTCTTTAATCCGAGTTTTACGCTCCGCGTAAAACTCCTTACCTATAGCTTTAGCATACATCCGTGTATGCGCCGGAAAGTGAATGGAGGAATGTGAACTGCGAGGATTTATGAACGGCAAAATAAACCGCTTAAACAGTATAATAAAGGGTTCTCAAAAAAGTTCGGAAAAACGGCAAAAGTACTTGACACGGTACCGCATCCACGCGCAAAATTCACAGCTTCACAGCTTCACAGCTTCACAGCTTCACAGCTGAGGGCTAGCTGTGCCCAAATACATTTTCACTCACACACAAAACACACTTCGCATATAAAAGAGCGTAGGGTAAAGCCCGTACCCTCTTTTTTTATACACAAACCCCCGTAATCGGTTTAAAAACCGCACGTCCTGTGCGGTTTTTAAACCGAGTTTTGCTTGCGCAAAACTCATTACTAACGGCTTTTCTGCACATCCGTGTGCAGGATTTAAAACAGGATGTTTTATGTGCGGCTTTCGGCACGTCCTGTTCGGTTTTGAACTCGGGTTTTGGGCTTTGCCCAAAACTCATTATCTATAGCTTTTCTGCACGTCCGTGTGCAGATAAGAATTATGAATTATTTATTAAGGAGAAAAACAATGAAAAACACAAAACAAAGAACTGCATTTTTAAGAAATCGGGCGGCAGTCCTCACACTTGCCGCATCGTTAGTGATTATGGGGCTCTTTACCGCCTGCCCCAACGCCGCAGGAGGCGGCGGAACAAGTTCCGGCGGTAACACGGGCGGGGGTAGCAGCACCTCGCAATCCACATACACCGTAAACTTTAGCGTAGAAGACGGGAACGGAACACTTACGGCAAAGGTAGACGGCACGGCAATAAACAGCGGCGCCCAAGTGGAAAAAGGCAAAACCGTAACCTTTACCGCAACACCCGCAGCGGGCTACAGAATAACAGGCTGGAGCCGTAACGGCAGCTACCTGCCCATTGCAGGAAACACTTATTCGGAGCCAATTACCTCCGATGTAACGGTAGAGGTAGGCTTTGAATTGGATGTTCCCAACTACACCGTAAATTTCGGCACAGAAGGCGGGAACGGAACCCTTACGGCATTAGACCCTAACTCACAGCCGATTACAACGGGTACCGAAATAGCAAAAGGAAAAAAAGTCCGCTTTACCGCAGAGCCCGCAACAGGCTACATGACCGGCAGCTGGACAATCTCGGGCGGCAGCTTTGAAGCGGGTACCGGCACCCCTGAAAATCCCCTTGCAAACGTAACGGTAAACGCCCCTCTTACGGTAAAGGTGAGCTTTAAGCCGGCAGACACCATACCGCTTGCAAAATTAAGAATCGAAGGCACCGTGCTTAAAGGCTTTAAGGAAGGAGAAAACCCCGCAGGTATATTGCGCGTACCCGCGGGCATTACCGAAATTGCCGACAACGCTTTTCATTCCTGTACCGGCATAACGGAAGTACACCTTCCCGAAAGCCTTACCAAAATCGGCAAGTATGCTTTTAAGGATTGCGAAGGTATAACAAAGCTGACTATGGGCAAAAACCTTACCCGCATCGCCTACGGTGCTTTTGACAGCTGTAGAAACCTTGAAGGAATGCTCGAATTCCCCCCGAACCTTGCCGAAATAGACGGTGGTGCTTTTAGCCAATGCAATAAAGTAAGCGGCCTCGATTTTTCCAAGTGCACACAGCCCCTTACAATCGGCGAGTATGCCTTTGAAGACTGCGGAATAACAGGAACCGTCAAACTTCCCGCACGCCTTAGCTCTGTGGGAGATGGTGCGTTTTGGGCCTGCAATAAGGTTGCACTCTTTGACTTTTATGAGTGCAGCAACCCGCCCCTTACGGCAATCGGCACCAACGCCTTTAACTATACAGCCGGCAGGTTTAAAGTTAAAACCGGCACAGGCATAAAAGCCCTGCTCACCGCCTCAGGCGTAGCCGCAGGCAGAATAGACGAGGAAAGTTAATTGTTTCAAAACCGAGCCTCCTGCTCGGTTTTGAATCCCGGTTTCGGGCAAGCCCGAAACCGATTACTAACGGCTTTCCCGTACCTCCGTGTACGGGATTGTAGAAATTAAATTGAACATACAGCTGTCAGCTGTATAGGCCGGATTCCAAAGGCCGGCGAGGCCTTTGGCAGTGCGGGAGAGAGAGGGGGTTCTAGGGGGAGAGAGAACCCTGCCCTGAACGGGGGTCTTTCTCCCCCTAATGTTTTGGAGGAAAATTATGGCTAAAAAGAAAAAATCAGTTTGGGAAGTCTATCTTCGTCCCAACACCTTAACAAAAGAAAACGACCGCGACTGTATTGCGGACGTTCATGCTCACGCCGCAACTCAGCGTAACGAGGACATTGCAGAGCTCATCACAAAGGAGCGCACCGAGTTCCGCAAGGAAACCATCATCAACATCCTCAACATGCGCGACAAGGCGGTTAAAGACCTTATCCAAGAGGGCATAAGTTTTATGGACGGCTTGGTGCAAATAAGCCCGCGCGTGTCGGGGGTATGGGCAACCGAAAACGCCCCCTACGACGAAAAGGTTCATAAGCGCACGGTAGACCTTGTGCCGACGGCGGACTTACGCACGGTGCTTGACGCAATCGGCGTAAAGGTAATGGGTGCAAAAGAAGAAAGCGCCCGCATTACCGCAATCACCGACACGGCCACCGGCTTAAACGACGGTACGCTCACCATAGGAGATGACATCATCATCGAAGGCAACAAGCTTAAAATCGACGAAACCGACGCATCTCAAGGCGTCTTTTTCCGCCTTGCGGACGGCACCGAGCACAAAGTAACCCGCCGCCTCTCGGTAAACAACCCGAGCCAAATAATCGCCCGCGTACCCGCTGCGGTACCGGCGGGAAAGGTTACGGTAATAATACGGACAAAGTACTCGGGTACCTCCGTTCCATTAAAAACCGTAAAAGAAATGCAATTTAAGCTTCCCTGCACTGCAAAAGCGTAGCAGCCGATCTATCAAAGCCTCTTTGTACACCCTATCAAAGAGGCTTTACATATCCGCTCAGCACTCCGTTTATCAAAATATCGGTTTCATAATCATATTCAGCCTGTAACATATTGGTTCTTATAAAGCCTCAATTTCTTCTTTGCTTAAGCCCGTGGCTTGCACTATTTTTGCAGTAGAATCGCCGAGCTGTTTTAATATCTTTGCCGTTTCAATTTTGGTTTGGTAAGCACCTTGTTCAATGCCAATCATTAGGCTTTCTTGTCTTTGTACCGCGATATCGGTGTCATAATCGTATTCGGCCAGTAACATATTGATTACCTCCTTAGTTTTGCGTTTTAGATAATCTTTCAAAATATTATTTGCTATACATTCTTCAACGGCTTTTTGAAAACCGTTTTGAGAATCCTGTTTTTTCCATCTTCGTACCGTTTCTACGAATAACGTATACTCATACATCGTTTTGCAGTTTTCCAGTACCGGATGGCGGTTTTCCTTATTTATATTTATTACCTTTACAGTTAATTCAAGGCTCGGTTCTTCTGTCTTTTCTATAAAGGCATCCGAGAGGTTTAGAGTTTTATCGGAAGGATAGGCTTCCTCTCCATTATAAAAGACATAAAACTCCGGTGTCGGAATTTTTAGGAGGTTACGGCTGTATTTTTCTTTTGATTCAAAGATAGTTTCGTACAGGCGGCTTACATATTCAAGGCAGCGCAAAGGCATGTTAGGATTAATTGTTGACTGATGTTCGGCAAGCACTATAATTTTATTGTCTA
Source organism: Treponema sp. OMZ 790 (assembly GCF_024181285.1). Taxonomy (NCBI): domain Bacteria; kingdom Pseudomonadati; phylum Spirochaetota; class Spirochaetia; order Treponematales; family Treponemataceae; genus Treponema; species Treponema sp. OMZ 790. The sequence goes on from NZ_CP051201.1 coordinate 1,272,207, forward strand.
CGAGATACGACACATCATTATAAAAAGTCATATAGAGAACTTGGGTAAGCCTTATATTTTCTACGGGACAGGACAGCGGTAGATTCGTACCGTGCAAGGCGTTATAGAGCGATAAAAAGTTTTCTTTTGCCCGTTCGTCTTCTGCGAACAAATCGACAAAAACAGAGTCTTTGTAGCTGCGTTTGTGTTTAGACATTTTCTGCACCTCCTTATCTGTTATTATACCACAATTTTACGGATTTACAAATGCCCTAGCACCCGATAATGGTATCTATTCCCCTTAGATAGCTTTATCTAATATCCTTAGATAAGGTTATCTATACTCCTTAGATAGCCTTATCTATTCCCCATAGACAGCTCTATCTATAATGCTTTTTATTTATAAAACGTAAATTTAAATACGGCACCGTTTTCGTTGTAAGCGCAAAGGGTACCGTTGTTTTTTTCGGCAATGGATTTTGCGATGTTTAAACCTAAGCCGAAACCCTTGGAATCGGGAGTTTTATAAAAGCGGTTAAAGACGGAACGCAAGGCTTCTTTTTGAATACCGCTCCCGTCATCTTTAAAGATAACTTCCGTGTAAAGGGGCGTTTCGTTAAAAAAGACGTTTACAGTATTTCCTTTTGAAAGATAGGAAGCTGCATTTTTAAAAATGTTCATAAAGGCTTCGGTTATCCAATAATAGTCGGCACTTATAAGGATACCGGAAGATTCGATATGAACGGCAATGCCTTTTTGTTCAAAAAGATGTTCGCAAGCCTCATAAGCTTCAAAACAAGCTTCATAAACGGAAACAGGTTCTTTTTTCATCGGCACGGTTCCGGATTCAAGGCTTGCCGAATGAAGCAGCCTTTCGGTAAGCTCATTTAAGCGGTGCAGCGGAGAATTATCTGCGGACGGGCTTGAGTTTTCCAAAGAAAGGAGCATTGCCGTAATGGGTGTTTTTATTTGATGGGCTATATCTTCAAGATTTTTTTGAAATCTAAGCTTTTCGGCTTGAGCATTTTCCCGTTCAAAAATGAGTTCGGTATACAGCTTGTAAAGCCTATCGTAAAGAAGCCCCCCGTTTTTAGGAATCAGTTTTCCCTCTCCTTTTTCAAGGGAATCAAGGTAAGAGGCGATGTTGTCCGTTTCTTTTTTATTCTGCCGCCTGTAAAAAAAATATTCCAAAAGAAAGGCACTCAAAATCAAAACAAAGACGGCACAGAGCATAAGATAAAAAAAGGAGTAGTCCTCCCTATACATGAGTTTTTCAAGGAGTTCCGTTTTTATGTCTTCCGTCCGTATGCTCTCCGTCTTTATTTTTTGCAGGGCTTCAATCTTTTTCTCGTCGGGAAGATATTGTAATACGGCGGAAAGAGAAGCCGTATATTTTGCCTGAAAGTTTTTGTAAGCAAAAAAACTGAGAGCCGTCAAAATGCAAAAATAAACGGCAAAGCGTATTTTTAAGCCGTTCATGTTAACCCTTCCATCTGTAGCCTATTCCTCTTACGGTTTCTATCTTTGAGCTGCCTATCTTGTTTTTAAGGCGGCCCATCGTAACGGTCAGCGTGTTATCTTCGACAAATGCCTCGTCCTTATCCCAAATATGTTCCAAGATAAGGCTGCGCGTTAAAACCGTACTCGAGTTATTTAAAAAAAGGCTCATTATTTGATATTCTTTTTTTGTTAATATAATTTCCTTTTTATCGATGAGTATTATAGGCTCTCCGTTTTTTATATTCAAATAAATATCCTGATTATTGTTCCGGCGTAAAATTGCGTTTATCCGCGCTTTAAGCACATTGAGGCTGAAAGGCTTTGTTACATAGTCGCAAGCGCCCTCTTCCAAGGCCCTGACAATCGTTTGCTCATCATCTTGAACCGAAATAACTATGCAAGCCGATTTTATTTTCGGGATAAGCGGTAAAGAAGATTCTCTGCCAAGGTTTAAATCGAGGAGTACAATATCGGAATCAAGATAGGGCAAAGCCTCTTTTATCGAGGCGGCTTCCGCAATATCGAAATCCGCCTTAAAAAAAGTTTTTATCTCTTTTCGTATCGCATCATCGTCTTCAATTATAAGGAGAGTCATAAGTTTTTACTCTTTTTCAAACCTTGATTTTTCTGCCAATTTGCGTATATTTTTATTTGCATCGTATTGTATTTCACGGTATATATTGGAATCGGCAATACCATGTTCCATCATTTTTTCGAGCACCTGTCCGCGACATATTGAACACTTTGTTTTGTGATAGAGTAAGCGTAGAATATACTTAAAGATATCGTGTTTTGCCAACTCTTCCGACTCCAAAACGGAGTCAACAATATCTTCAATATCGTACATACCGCAGTTATCAAGCAGTTCAAGCAGTTTCCATTCCTTATCTTCAGAATAAAATTGTACGCAAATTTTTAAAAAACCGGTTGCTGTGTTTTCATCGTAACGTTCAAGCAAAAAATCATATACATCGGGATTATGCATGAGAACGAGGGCTTCAACAAGGTTTGTACGGTATTCTCCGTCTTGAATCGAGTCAAAGGAATCGAATAAGGCTTGGAGCGGTACCTGTATACATTTCTTCGGAAATAAACGGATCAGTCTTTTTTTTAGTACCTCATCCGCTCCGATAAAACAACCGGAAAGTTTTTTTATATCCTCATCGCTTGCCTGCCTGTTTATCCAACGTCGAATGCGCGGAAGTTCCGCTCTTTCTTTGAAATCCGGTTTTTGTAATGTTAAAATAACTTCCTCTGCCGTATAAGTTTGAACCTCTCTCGGCGAGTGTTCCCGTTTTGTTTGGGCTATGCTCAAGTAGCGGTATATAGCAGGGTCGTGTTCTTCTTGAAGCATTGCCGTTATTGTTTCAGTATCGTAACCCGTATAGTCTTGGACACATAGGTTGTAAAAATAATATCCTGCAAATTCTTCTATATCCTTATCTTCAATATGAGAGCCGAAATAGCGGGCAAGATATACGACAGCTTCATACTTATCAAGTTTTATAAGTTCATCTATACCGATTATATAAAAAGGTAGCTTTTTTTTTGCATAGTATTCGAACTTTTTATACAAGGCATTTTTTTCAAAGCGTCCGTCCTGTGCCAGCCTGACAGCAAAATTAAATACTTGCTCATCACCCCTATCATCCGAATCCATTTTATTAAAATATGCAATAACCCTGCTGTCAACCTTTTTTCTTTCAGGGTACAACTCCAATAAATCGTATACATAATCGGAACGGCTTCCTTCAAAAGATGGACCGAAAGCTTTATTTTCGATAATATTTTGGTAAAAAATATCTTCTACAATTTCAGAGGGCTGAATACATTTATTTTGAAGCAAAATATACGGAACACCTGTTCCTTTTTCCAATTCCTGTTCAAAAACAGTTATCATAAATCCTTACTCTTTCCTTACCAGTTCTCCCCGCTCTTCAAGTTCCGTTAAAATGCGGGCATAGTTTTTTTCGTCGATTTTATAGCGGAGGCGGTATAAAATGTAGCTGCCGACAATGCAAAAAAGAGGAAAGACGAGCATGGCGCTTTTCATCATCAAAAGGCCTTCTTTTGTAACCTCGGCGGCGGATGAAGCTTCTTTGATTCCCGAAAGGATGACGACTGCGCTTACGATGCCGTTTCCGATAGCTCCCGAAAGCTTATTGATAAAGGGCTGAATCGAAAACGAAATACTGTCATTCCGCTTGCCCAGCTTCCAATGGCCGTAGTCAACGCAGTCGGCAAGGAACATGAGCATCATAAGCTGAATAAAGGCTTGACCCACAAAGAGCAAAACGCCCGAAATGCCTATAAAAAGCATGGTATTTGTAGGAGCAAAAAAGAAGATGAGGTAGCCCGCCAAAACCATTATTATCGAAGCCGTATATATGTTCTGCCTTACAAAAAATTTACTTAAAAGCGGAAAAATGATTAGGGCTGAAATTTGGGAAAGGCCGAGAATAACCGCAAATACGGAGTACATACCTTCATCGCCGTAAGCGTACTTAAAAAAGTAAAGGCCGAAACTTGTTGTAGTCATGTAGCCTATCATAAAGAGGGTCATGGCTATTGCCGTCAAAAGGAGCTGGTCGTTTTTTACGATAACGCTTAAAAGTTCTTTTAGGGAGGTATGTTTTTGAGGCTTTGTTATTTCGGGCTCTTTTACTCCGATTAAGGTTATGATTTGACCGAGCCACATAATCACGGTAACCATAATTGCAAAGAAAAAATATCCCTTGGCAAGGCTTCCCGTCTTATTGCCCAAAGCGGTTGTAAGGGGCACTATTCCTGCAACAACAAAGAAAAGCCCCACATTTGCACAAATACGGGCAATAGCGCCTATTTTTTCCCTTTCCTTTTGATCCACACTTAAAGAAGGAAGCATCGACCAATAGCTTATATCGTTTGTCGTATAAGTCATGCCCCATAAAAGATAGATAATACCGAAAATGGCAGCATAGGCCCCGCCCTTAATCCCGAAATCGGTAAAAAGAAGGATTGTTAAAATCCCCGAGGTCAGGGCACCGAAGGCTATCCAAGGCTTAAACTTTCCGTACTTGGTCTTGGTATTATCTACTATCAAGCCCATAATCGGGTCATTACAGGCATCAAAAATGCGGGCTGCAAGGACAATAACCGTAATGCTCCACAATACGTTTGTAGGAACATAGATTACATCTGTCATGTAAAAAATAAGATACATGCTTATCAATGAGTAAACCATATCGCGTCCTATAGTACCCAGACCGAAGGTCCATCTATTTTTGTTCATACTTCCTCCAAAGTTAAGCATAAACAGTATAGCACAATTTTTAAGGATGTGCAAAGTAAATTTAAGATTAAAACTATAGTATTATTATTAAAAATAAGTTATAATCTATAATAGTATGAAAAAAATTTTAAGATATGTTTTGCTTCTAAGCTGTTTCTTTTTTTTAAGTGTTTCTCTCCCGGCAGAACAAATGTATTCCCCTTCATGGGGCTATGCACTTGACCTCCCTGAAGATTTCGTTTTAGTCAATAGAGAAGGAAATGAAAGATATCTTTTTCAGCATGCAATCCTTCCCGTTGACCTGCAAATAGCCTTGTATGAAGAGCCTCAATTTAAAAACATAAAAGAAGCTGCCGAACATATTTTTAAGCAGTTAAAAATGACTCATAAGGATGTTCCTTTTATATGGAGGAATAAGGAGGCTCTTTTATCGTCCGTTTCCTTTTTATATTCTCCTTCCGAAAAATATAAGCCGAAAGAGCTTTCAGGCTGGGTTTTAACCCTTGCGCTCCCCAATAAAACCGGCTGGCTCGTGCTTCTTACCTACACCGACAAGGATAAGGCCAAGGAGTGTGAAAACCTTATGATTTCTTCCCTGGATACCGTTTATACCGATACGATGTCTTATTTTGAGCCGGGGCCGGTTACAACAGCCCTATATACTAAAACAAAAGAAAAAACTCTCGATTATGTTTTTAACAATAAAAACATATCCTTTACGATAGATGAATCGGATGCTCAAGCAAACCAATCGGTGATTGACAGGGAATTTTCAATTTTGACTATGTATTTAAATCACGATAATTTAATCGCAGCTTGGCAGCGATTTTATAAGGTAATTTTTAGAGATGCTTGGAGCCGTATAGCACCTGCTTCCTTTGCAGTCTACACTTCAATCTTTGACGAAAACAACCAAAGCGGCTTTGCAGAAAAAGCGGCAAAGGAACTTCTCTTTTTAGTTCAAAATTTTAATTACGAAAGAGACAGAAAGGGAAGCGATTTTATGAATCTCCCTCAAGCCCTTGCAGAAAAGAGAGGAGACTGCGACAGCAGGGCTCTTCTTATGGTACTCATGTTAAAACAGATGAACATAGATGCAGTTCTTTTGGTTTCACCGAATAAGTCACATGCCATAGCCGCAGTAGAATGTCAGGGAAGCGGAACCTGTTTTACTCATAACGGCAGAGATTACCTGGGCTGCGAAACTACAGCCCATGTTCCAATCGGTGAAATAGCCGATGAGATAGCTGCTCCCGAAAACTGGTTTCCCGTTGAGTTTTACGTAATAGAAGACCTTGAATCAAATTAATCTCAAGGCAGACAAAAGCCGAAGGCTTTTAATTCTGCACGGCAAATCCATAGCTATCCCAGACTCACTATCGTCTTTCCGGAGCCGCCTTCCTCGGGCTTTGCAAAGCGGAAGTCTTTGACATAGGGACTTCTTTTTAAAAAATCGTGAGATAATTCTTGAAGAATTCCGTGGCCTTTTCCGTGAATAATAGCAAATTCCGTAATGCCGTGCACCAAGACTAGATCCATCTGATCCTGCAAGGCCTTTTGAGCTTCTTCAGCCCTCATCCCTAAGAGGCGGAGCTCAAAAGAAGGGCGTGAGGCCGGGGCACTTGTGTCGCTTATAAGGCTTACAATGGGTTTAGAAAGTTTAAGCTTTTCTTGATTTTCACAAATCTCCATATCGTCCTCCGAAATAGTAAGTTTTAAGTTATCTACGGCAACCAGCCACTTACCTTTTTTTTCTTCACGGATAAGTTCACCGTTACGGCGGAGGCTTTTAATTATAATGCGGGTACCTTCTTGCAGTTTGGAATTTTGAGGAGCCTTGTTTTTTTCTTTTGAAGTATGAAGCCTTTCGTCTATTTGCGATTGCTCAAGTTTTAGAGCCTCATGTTCTTTGCCCAAGTCTTTTTCAAAATCGTCAATCCATTTTTTAACGCTTAAAGTTTTTTCGCGGCTTAGTTCACCCTCTCTAAGTTCACGGACAAGGTTTTCAAGAAATTTTCTTTTTTCTTCAAAAAAAAGATCAAGCCTTTTTATTCCGTCCCGTTTTAGTTCCAATTCTTTTTGCTTTAATTGAAGCTCCTTTAAATCGGAGCGGCGCCTATCCTCTTTTAGTTTTAATTCTTCTTCTTTTTTTTGAAGTTCGAATTCGTTTAGGTCTTCATGCTTTTGAATGAGCCCCTTTATAAGATCGGAAACATCGGCCCTGTTGTTACCCAAATAGGTATGAGCTTTTTCGATTATATGTTCGGGAAGGCCGTTCCGTTTGGCTATGTCGACTGCATGACTTTCACCAGGAACTCCCATGAGAATCCGATAGGTTGGACTCAAGGTGTTTTGATTAAATTCGACTGAGGCGTTTACACAAGAATCCTTGCTGTAGCCGTAATTTTTTAAGGCCCCATGATGGGTGGTAACAAAGACAAAGGCTTTCTTTTCTAAAAGATCGTCAAGAACGGCCATGGCAATTGCACAGCCTTCTTGCGGATCAGTACCGCTTCCAAGCTCATCAAGAATGATAAGACTTTTATCCCCTGCCCGCCTTATAATCTCTGAAACATTTTTCATGTGAGCCGAAAAGGTAGAAAGGGATTGGTCCATTGACTGCTCATCTCCTATGTCGCAGGCTATAAAATCAAAGTAAGGGAGACGGGTCAAGGGCCCTGCAGGGAGGGGCCAACCTGTTTGGTTTATAAGAGCGAAGAGGGCTGCCGTTTTTAAGCTTACGGTTTTTCCTCCGGTATTAGGCCCTGTTATAATAAGTACCCTGTCATCCTTAGATAGTTTTAAATCTATAGGAACTGCCGATTTTCCAAGCAGGGGATGGCGGGCTTGATGAAGATAAAAGGAGATGCCGCCGTCATTTTCAGAGTGAGAATTTTTAGCGATGCTGCCTGCAAAGACACAATTATTGGAATGTGCCCAGCGGGAAGCGGCTGCAATACAGTCCAATTTTGTAATTGCCTCACAGGCTTCTTTTATTTCTTCGGTATGCTCTGCAATTTGAGAAGTCAATTCTTGTAAAAGCCTCAAGAGTTCCCGCTCGTATTCGGCATGGGCTGCAATCAAGTCATTATTTTTTACAACTATTTCTTCAGGCTCAAGATAAAAGGTTTGCCCCGATTGAGAATACTCATGAATTATTCCGGGGATTCTTCCTTTAAAGTTGGATCTTACGGCTATAACCTGTCTTCCGTCCTTTACTGTAGGGAGATTGGATTGAAGCATCTGGCGGGTTGCATCGTTTGTAAAATAGTTCCGCATAGTTTTATCTATGTCGTCCTCTATGGAACGTATCTTGCTTTTTATTGCCCGCAATGAAGGAAGATCCTGCAATTCTCCGTTTTCATCTATAAAAGAAAATACCAGCTTTTTTAAATGGAGCATATCGGGTATTTTTTTTACAAAGGAAACAATCGAGTTTTCATTCGGCTCTTCATTTTCCAAAAAAGGGCTCAACCATTCGTGTAAAGAAGAAACGGACAAGGCCAAAAGCCCGACCGAATAAACGCCTTCGATATCAAGGGCAGCCCCTTCAATATCGATACCCTCAAGAAAGGGAAGAACAGGAGGGCGGTATTTAATCGAAGGAGCCTTATATGCCCTTAAAAGATTTAAAAAATCTATCCCTAATTTTTTTTCTTCTTCTATTCTTTTTGTATCCGTGTCAGGATTCTTTTTTAAACAAAATTCTTTTCCTTCATCCGTTACACAATATGATGCAATAATTTCTCTTATCCTCGAAAACTGTAAAACTTCCAGCGTATGCTCAGTCATAAATCCTTCCTAATATTTTTTTACCGTTTCTTGTAATTCTTTATTTATAAGCTCAAAACTCGTGTACCTATCCTTATGAATATCTCCCTTTTTTAAGGCTTCTAAAAGGGCGCAGCCTGGTTCATGGGTATGGGTGCAGGAAAGGCCGAATTTACATGAGCCTATTAGTTTTTCCATTTCGGGGAAATATAGGCCCGTATCCTCAGGCTCGATGCCGTAAATTGCAAAGTTCCTCACACCGGGTGTATCGATTATGTTTATCGAATGTTCTTTGCCCTTTGAGGTAAGGGCTCTTATTTTAAAGTATTCTCCCTGAGTTGTAGTGTGAGTACCTCTGTCATACTTATCGGAGATTGCAGAGGTTTTTAAATTTAAATCGGGGGCTATAAAATTTAAGAGGGTACTCTTCCCCACTCCGGATTGTCCGACAAGGGCAGAAGTTTTAGCCGAGAGGGTCTCTATTAAGTTGTCCATTCCCCTGCCCTCCTTTGCCGAAACTTCAATCGTCTTATAGCCCAGCCTTTTCCAATCTTCCATCCTATCTCTTACATCATCAGCTATTTTTAGATCGCACTTGTTTAACACAATTAAAACCGGAATCTTTTGAATCTCGGCCTGCACTAAGATCCTGTCTACAAAGCGCGGACGGAAGGGAGGATTTGCGGCAGAGGCAACACAAACAAGGAGGTCGATATTTGCGGCTAAAAGCTGAGGCATATTCAGTTTTTGGTTTAAACGCAAAAAAGAATTTTTTCTTTCGATCAAGCCTGTTACCAAACCCTCATCTTCCGAGTGAGTATCGGGCTCAATGTTTACAAGGTCGCCTGCAGCAAGAGGATTATAGTAAAGAGCAGAATCTTTTAAGATCTTTCCCTTAATGGAACAGTTTCTTAATTTTCCGTCTTCACATTCAACAAAAAAAATATTATTAGATCCTTTTAAAACCAATCCCTTCATTTTAAAAATACCCTAAAACCATACCAAAAAGATCCGCATAAGCGGAATATTTTTTTGTATTTTCTTCAGTTTTTTCCGAGGTGATATAAAAAATATCTTTTTGAATATTTTTTAATTTTGAGTTCTCTTTCTTTAATTTTTGAGGAGGAGATATTTTTAGTGCCCGGTTTACAACCCCGTCCAATGAGTCCACAATCCTTATATCCGGTTCACAGACGGCCTTAAACTCATCCCTCAAGTGTAAAAAATGAGTACAGCCTAGGACTGCCGTATCGGTTCCTGCCGATTTAAAAAACTCAACCGCAGGCCGGATTGCAGCCTTTTTATCTTCTTCACTTCCCGAAAGCAGGGAGTTTTCTATTTTGCTGACCAAAACCGAATCGGCACGCATAAAAAATTTACAATCAGCTCCGAACTCGTCAATGAGGTTTTGAACATAGATATCGTTTACAGTTCTTTCGGTTGCAAGGACGGCTATCTTTTTATTTTTACTTGCCAAGACTGCGGGCTTTATGGCAGGAACCGTGCCCACAAAAGGAATATCGAATTTTTCCCGCAGATGCGAAAGAGCCGAAACGGTCATCGTATTACAGGCTATTATTATAACCGAAGGTCTCAGCTCTTCGATTATTTTTTTTACAAGATTTTGCGTATACTCTATTACCTCTTCAAGTGTTTTTTCCCCATAAGGAAAATGTTTTGTGTCTGCAACGTAGGCACAAGAACTTTGAGGCTCAATTTCTTTTAAGTGCCTTAGATAAGGCAGGCCTCCTATGCCTGAGTCGATAAAAACATATTGAATATTTTTTTCTTTTGTCAAATTTTCTCCCCCAAAAATTATCTTAAAAAACTTACCTTAAAATCCAGTTTATTTTTACTCCGTTCTTTTCCATACGCCTAAACCAAGTTTCCTGCCTCTTTGCAAATTGACAAATAGCACGGTAAAGAGAATCAAGGTATTCTTCTTTCTTTTCTATTTTGCCTTGAAGATATTGGGCGGTAAATTTATATTCAAGTCCCAAACTTTCAAGCCTTTCCCAGGAAAAACCGGCTTTGTGAAGGCTTTCAGTTTCTTCGATCATTCCGTCATTTATGCGTTGAATCAGTCTAAGCCTTATTCTTTCCCTTAAAATTTCCCGAGAATATTTAAGGCCTATTATAAGGGGGCGGATATCGGGGCGGCTTGCGTTTAGTATCTCGACTGCATCGGGATGAGTCTTTTTATATTCGGCAATTTCAATAGCCCGAATAAGACGATCCATGTTTTCAAGGTCGGTTTTATTATGCATCGGAACTTTGTATTCAAAAAAAACTTTTTGTAAGCTCTCCAAATTCTTACCGGCCAAGGACACCCTCAGTTCTTCATTTTTCGGAACAGGAATTAGCTCATACTCCCTTATAAGGGCATCGAGATAAAGCCCCGTTCCTCCGGCAAAAATCGGAAGTTTTTTTCTCCTTTTTATATCCTCAAAGGCTCTGTAAGCATCATTTTGAAAATCGAAGACATTGTACTCCCTTTCCAAGGTACAAATATCGATTAAGTGATAGGGTACCTCTCCATACTCGTCCAAGTCCTTTCCTGTACCGAGATCAAGGCCCTTATAAACCTGCCTTGAATCGACAGAAATAATTTCGCCGTCAAGTTCCCTTGCAAGACCCACGGCATAGGAGGTCTTTCCCGTTGCTGTAGCGCCCAGAATGACCATTGAATTATACTTATCGGATAAGGACTTAAAGTCAAGGCTCATAAATAAAAACTATAGTCTGTTCCTGATAACGTTTAGCACTACCCCCAGAAAACATATACCGCCGCAGACAAAAATATGCATGTTAACGGATTTGGCTAAATACCAATTTGCGAGAGCGTAAGAGCCTAAAAAGGTAAAAACTATAAAAGAAATAAAAGCAATCAGATACACCGCAAAATCGCTGGCGATGGTTAAGTTGGCTGCTAAAACATAGTATAAAAAATCAAAAATAAGTATTGCACCTATTATTATCAGAAGGAAAAAAATAATCTCGTTAGAATCGGGGACATTGATATTTCTGTAAAATAAGTAGGCAAAAACCGAGCTGAAAATACCGAAAAGAGCCGATAAACTATTACTTAACACATCTTCAGAAAGAGAAAATGAAATTAAGAAGAAAAATCCCAATCCGAAAAAGGCGTGTAAGAAAAAGTATTGAAGGAAAAAACGCCATAAGTGAGAGCTCAAATAAGACGAAATCTGTAATCCCGAAAAAGGAAAAAATGAAACTATAATCAACGAGACTAATCCGCCCAATATGCCGAATAAGAAGGCTGCAAAATTACCTCCTCTTTCTCTTGAAAACAAGGCATAAAGCAAGAAAACTAAGGGTAACACTAAAATCAAAACAAAATCCATGAGTGGTATTTTATCACAAAAATGTCAATATATCAAGTATTTTTGAATAATTGCTCTTTACAAATATATTTTTTAAATGTATACTGCTTAGATATGACAATTGCAGGAAGAAATAGGGCGCGCCTCGTGGCCATATCGATTGTAAGTCTGATTCTCTTATTATCGCTGATTTCGTTTACAGGCATAGTTTTTTCAGGGAATATCGATAATTATGCCGTATTGATGAGTATTTTAGCCTTTCCAATTTTATCGCTTACCTTCTTAATTTTTGTATATTTTACCTTTAAAAAGACTCATGCAATCGAAGTATCCTTTTTTGCCATGTTTACAATATGTATAAGTTTTGAAAGTTTAAGACTTATTTTCCCTCTCTATAATTTTTCAAACATAGTCATGGAAGCTGTTGCAAACCTTTCAAGATTGGTATATTTTTTCAGATTAGCCGGAATTATGTCTCTTTTTATGGCCGGAATTTTTGCCAATAAGGTAATCAGCCGAAAAATAGCCTCCGTTTTCTTTTTTATCTTTTTTATATCTTTTTTGGTATGCTTGACCATGCCTATCAACAACTTTTATATAAATCGGCACTTCTTATCCGACACAAAAGCCGGACACTCTTATATATACCTATTTTTAATCATAGCAATACTGGCCTGTTTAAACTACTTTTTTGTATATATAACAAAAAATATCAAAGAATACCTATTTGCAACCATTTCTTTAATCGGATCTTTAATCGGCTATTATATTCTTATTTACGCCTCATCCTATTATTTATTGAGTATAGGTCTTACACTTTTTGTCGCAGGAAATATAAGCTTTATAAAAAACATTCACAGCTACCATCTATGGCAATAGAAACAAAAAATAATAAAAATGAGTATTGATTTTTAGTCCATTATGATGTATGCTTAATTTATGGCAATTAAATTTTACTCACTCGGTGCTGCAGAAGAAGTTACCGGATCTAAACACATTCTTGAAGTTGACGGGCATAAATATTTGATAGACTGCGGAGCGTTTCAGGGAAAAAGAGCTGAAGCAGACAAAAAAAACAGGGATTTTAATGTTCCTGCTTCTGAATTGGAAGCCGTCATTTTAACCCATGCACATTACGACCATTGCGGTTTGTTACCATTACTTGGAAAACATGGATTTAACGGAAATATATATGCAACTCCGGCCACCAGAGATATAGCTAATCTTGTTATGATGGATTCTGCGAGGATTCAAGCCAGAGACAGGGAATATTTATCTAAACAAGCTGCAAAAAAAGGAGAAAGTTTTAAGTGGGTTCCTCTTTTTGATGAAAAAGACGTAATTCAAACCGTCAATCAGTTTGTAACAATATCTTATCACCGGCCTACATGGATAGGTCCGAATGTTCAGCTGGAATTCTATGATGCGGGTCATATTTTAGGTTCGGCAATGGCTGTAATTACCGCAAAGGATTCTGAAGGAAAAGAAGTAAAAATAGCCTTTACCGGAGACCTGGGCCGAAAAAATAAGGCTATCATCCGAGATCCTGACATTATTCCGCCTGTAGACTATATAGTAATTGAAAGCACATACGGTAATAGGCGCCATGAAGAAACAGACAATGCTTTAAAACTCCTTGCCGAAAAAACAAAGGAGCTTGTAGAAAACAAGGGAAAGATGATAATTCCGGCCTTTGCCGTCGAAAGAACCCAGGAAATTGTCTATTATTTTCACCTATTGGTAGATAAAAAAATAATTCCGGACATTCCTATCTATGTAGATTCGCCTATGGCAGTAAACGCAACGAGTATTTTTCAGGTTCATCCAGAATGTTATGATGCAGAAACACATGAAGCTTTTTTGACGCACCATAAAAATCCTTTCGGCTTTAACTCCCTCAAATTTATAACGAGTGTATCCGAGTCCAAGGACTTAAACAATATTGACGGGCCCATGGTTATAATAAGTGCAGACGGCATGTGCGAATTCGGCCGAATAACCCACCATCTTGCAAACAATATCGAAAAGCCTTCAACAAAAATAATGTTGGTAGGTTTTATGGCAGAAGATACCCTCGGCCGCCGTCTTCAAAACAGAGAACAAGAAGTAAAAATTTTCGGAGAATGGCATCAGGTGAGAGCCGAAATTTTGCAGATAAATGCTTTCAGTGCTCATGCAGATTATTTTGAAGCCGAACAGTGGCTCGACTCATTGGAAAATCCCAAACTTAAGACAATCTTCTTGGTTCACGGGGAGCCCAAAGCTCAAAGCTATTTTACCCAATATCTAAACGAAAACGGTTACAAGGATGTAAAAACGGTAAAATACGGCGAAACTTATAATTTGGACTAACATATGAAAAGAATAATAACAGGCTTTCACACAATAGATGAGATTTTAAGAGCCGAAAAACTTAAAATCGAAAAAGAAAAGAACACTGAGTCAAGCCTCGAAATTTTTTACTCGAAAGAGGGCCCGCGAGTAAAGAAAATTTTAGAGACTGCACATAAATTAAATATAAAGATTGAAAAAAAAGAGGCAGGGTTTCTTGATTCTCTTACCAAGGCCTTGCCGGAACAGTTAAGGAATCATAGGGGAATTGTTCTTATAGCAGAGGCTGAAAATCAAAAAAAAGGAATGAGCATCGATGAGCTTTTTGCAAAACTTGCAGAAAAGGACTCAGCCTTTGTTGTAATGCTGGATTCCGTTACAGACCCTCACAACACAGGTTCCATCATACGGAGCGCAGACCAGTTCGGTATTGACGGAATCATAGTTCCCGAAAATAAAAGCGCCGGAGGTTTTGAAATTATCGGCAAGGTAAGTGCAGGAGCTTCTGCATGGGTTCCCTATGTCGAGGCAACTAATTTGGTTAGAACTGCGGAAAGATTGAAAAAGGAAGGGTTTTGGATTTACGGTGCCGATGCAGGAGGCAAATCTCTCCCCGATATCGACTTCCCCAAAAAGACGGCCCTCATTATGGGCAGCGAAGGAAAAGGTATGAGCCGTCTCGTAGAAGCAACATGCGATGAGATAGTATCCATTCCTACTCATGGAAAACTTGACAGCCTAAATGTCTCCGTCGCAGCCGGTATTCTATTATATGAGATAAGCAGAAAAAAAGAAAAATAAAACATAAGCCTTTTACAACAAAAATAAAAAAGCCCTGACAAGAAATCTTAATTTTCTGTCAGGGCTTAAGTATTAAAACTTTAGAGCTTTTTAATTCTTAGAAGCTATAACCTTTTTTACGGCGTCACCAAGAGGCATTTCATCCTCAGTCCTATTCGTCATATCCTTTAATCTGACTTTATAATTTTTCATATCCCTATCAAATTCTTCTACACAAGAATCTTTAGTTAAGAAAAGGCCCCATCTGATATCCTTTTTTTCGGCATAGGCGTACTGATGGTTCATCTTTTTAGGTTCGGGATAAACTTCGGAATTGATTTTTTGTGTTTCCAAAAAGTTCGATATCTTGTAAGAAAGAATTTGACTATCTTCGGGTAAAGAAAAAATAAGAAGGTCGGTAAAGCTTGCCTTTGTTTTTGGGTGTTCCAACTGTTCAAGAGCGGCCAATAATCTGTCAAGCCCGATGGAGGCTCCTACGCCGGTAATACTTTCTTTCATGTAAAGGCCTGTCAGGTTATCGTATCTTCCTCCTGAACAAATTGAGCCTATTGACGGTAAATCGGTTAAAAATGTTTCAAATACAACACCTGTATAGTAATCCAAGCCTCTTGTAATTGAAGGATCAAAAACTATAGAATCTTCTATTCCGACAGCTTTCACCAAGGAATAGATATCCTTAATCCGCTTTGTATCTTCACTTGCACCTCCGGCTAGAGCTTCAAGATGCAAAAGAGTTTTTTCAAAATCTTCACTTTTTAGTTCCTTGTTAGCACCGGAAATATAATCCAATATTTTTTTTGCTTTTTCTTCAGAGCTTAATTCGCTAAGAAGTTTTAAAACTTCACTCTCCCCTACTTTAGCAAGTTTATCCACAATCCTTAAAATTTCTTCGCTGTCGCCGGAAAGATTCAAAGATTGTAAAAAGCGGTTAAATACACCCCTATGGGAAACATGGATTTTAAAATTAGAAACACCTAACTCGTTTAAAGATTTTTTGATAAGCCGTAAAATTTCAAAATCAACTGCAGCAGTATCAGAACCTAAAATATCAAAATCGCATTGCAAAAATTCCCGATAACGGCCTGCCTGAGGTTTTTCTCCGCGCCAAACCTTTCCTAAATGATAACGCTTAAACGGAAAATATATTTCGTTTCTATGTTCGGCAATAAAACGGGCCAAGGGAACAGTTAAGTCAAAGCGCATAGCAACATCCCGTCCGCCGTTATCATTAAAACGAAAAACCTGCTTTTCGGTTTCTCCTCCGCTCTTTCTCAAAAGAATCTCAGAATATTCCAAAGCGGGAGTGTCGATGGGTACAAAACCGTAATCTCTAAAAATCTTTACCAGCTTTTCCATAAGAAGAGCTCTTTCTATTTCATCTGCAGGAAGAAAATCTCTAAAGCCCTTTAAAACTTTCGGTTGTATTAAATCACTCATAAATCTATTTTACAATATTTTTTTAGATTGGGCAAGGGTTATACTACACCGCCAATATTTATCTCTCCTTATAATTTTTTTCTATCCAATTACGGTACTCACCGGAGCGGACATTTTCTATCCAATCTTTATTATTTAAATACCAGTCAACAGTATTTTCAAGCCCTGTTTCAAAATCAAAATTGCGTTTCCAGTTAAGTTCTTTTTTTATTTTTGTACAGTCAATGGCATATCGGCGGTCATGGCCGAGCCTATCTGTTACATGGCTAATGGTTTTCCTTGCAGTTTCTTCGCTAAGTCCTGCTTTTTTGCAAACAATTTGAATGAGTTTATTTAAAAGTTTTATATTTTCCCATTCATTTTCTCCGCCGATATTATAGGTTTCACCGGTCTTTCCTTTTTTTAAGATGAGCCTGACAGCCTCATTATGATCTTCGACATGAATCCAATCTCTAATCTGTTTGCCGTCACCGTAAACGGGAAGATTTTTACCTTCAAGCATATTTAAAATCATCAACGGAATCAACTTTTCCGGGAACTGAAAAGGTCCGTAATTATTGGAGCAATTTGAAATTGTAACAGGAAGTCCGTAAGTATGGAAGTAAGCCTTTACCAAGTGATCACTGGATGCCTTACTTGCAGAATAAGGAGAGCGAGGATCATAGGCTGTTGTTTCTTCAAAAAGACCTTGATGTCCCAATGAACCGTAAACCTCATCAGTACTTATATGATGAAAAAGAACATCATCACGCATTGTCCCGTCAGAATTTTTCCAAAATTGCTTGGCTGTTTCCAAAAGGTTAAATGTACCTAAAACATTTGTCTTTAAAAAAACCTCAGGCCCCAAAATAGAACGGTCTACATGACTTTCGGCTGCAAAATTAACAACAGTATCTATATTATATTCGGTAAAAATCTTATTTATGATTTCTTTATCGCAGATGTTTCCGTGAATAAAAAAGTAACGGGAGCCTCCGAATTCGGATTCAACATCGGCAAGACTTGCGGCATTGCCTGCATAGGTAATAGCATCAAGGTTGATGACTCGGCCCTTAAAATCGGTTTCCTTTTTTAATAAGGTTCTGATAAAATTGGAGCCGATAAAACCGGCTCCGCCTGTTACCAAAATATTTTGTAGATTTCGCATTTAGATTAACTCCTTAACCTAACAATTTTCTGCAATGTATTTTAGATAATCTCCATACTCATTATTATAAGACGAAGATAAATTTAAAAGCTGAGTCTTTGAAATCCATTTTTGTAAATATGCTATTTCTTCTATACATGAGACATACATTCCCTGCCTCTTCTGAATTGTTGCAATAAAATTTGAGGCTTCTAAAAGACCGTCATAAGTTCCCGTATCGAGCCATGCCATACCTCGGCCTAGTTTTTCCACTCTCAATTTACCCATATCCAGATAAGCATTATTTACGGATGTAATTTCAATCTCGCCTCTGGCCGAAGGTTTTACCGATTTTGCAATCTTGATTACTTCATTATCATAAAAATACAAGCCCGGAATTGCATAATTTGATTTTGGATTTTGAGGTTTCTCTTCGATAGTCAAAACATTTCCTTCATCATCAAAATCAACTACACCGTAAGCTCTTGGATCCTTAACATAATAACCGAAAATTAAGGCTCCGCCGTTGTCTTTTATGGATAAAACAGCATCCGTCAAGGTACTGCTAAAACCTCGCCCATAAAAGATATTATCGCCCAAAACTAGGGCACAAGAATCGGAACCGATGAATTTTTCACCGACTATAAAGGCATCAGCAAGACCTCGAGGTCTATCTTGGACGGCATACTCAAACTTCATACCCAGCCAATTGCCGTTACCGAAAAGCTCCTTAAAAAGCCCTATGTCTCTAGGTGTAGAGATAATTAAGACCTCGCGTATACCGGCAAGCATCATAACCGACAAGGGATAATAAATCATTGGTTTATCATACATTGGTAAAATTTGTTTTGAAACAGCCTTGGTAAGCGGATACAAACGGGTTCCTGCACCGCCTGCTAAAATTATAGCTTTCATAAATACCCCCTATCAAAAAATTGATGATATAGGAACATATAACACGTTTCTACTCGGTATGAAAAACATGATCTTGAACCTTATCAATAAATTCATACCTTACTGTGTTACTTAGACCATCAGGCAAGGAAACCGGAGGCTTAAACCCGGTTTTTAAAATATTTACAGAATCAAAAAGAGTATCGGCACAGAATTTTTTTACCCTGATTGAGCTTATCGATAACTTTTTTCCTGTTATTTTTGCAAGTAAGTCAAAGCAAAGCCCGCCGAAATAGCCCAACCAATAAGGCCAGTGGAAAATTTTATGATTAGGACTTCCTAGAATTTTATAAACTTCATTAGTAAGAGAGTTCATATCAAAGTCAGGTTTATCGATATAATTAAATAAGTGTTCACCGCTTCCATTAGCTAAACAAAACTCGATAAAAGCTGCCACATTTTCAACATAGGCCATTGATTTTTTATTTTTTCCTTTACCAACAAAGGGAAAAAAACCTGAACTGATTTGCCTTAATAGATTGTAAACATTTCCTCTATTCTGCTCTCCGAAAACAACAGTCGGTCTGATTATGGTAAGCGAGTTTCCTTTACCGGTTTCAAGCCATTCACGGTATTTTCCTTCGGCAAGCCACTTGGTTCTGCCGTAATCATTAAAATAATTTATCTCACCCATTTCATTTGTATTAAGGGGAGCGAAACCATAAACGGCAACGGAGCTTGTAAAAATAATTTTTTTGATCCCCAACTCAGAGCAAACCTTGCATACATTTTCGGCACCGGCAACATTTACTTCATCATAGAGGCTCTTAGGCTCAACATCATCCCTATGTTCTGCCGCCAAATTAATAACACAATCAAAATCGGAAGATAATTCTTTTTTTAAAAAATCAACATCTCTTACATCAGCAAAGACTCTAAATTCAGGGTAATACTTACTATCCTGCTTATCGAGAATTTTAATTTTATGACCGGAGAATAAAAGTCTCTTTGTCAATCTTGTTCCTATAAAACCGGAACCGCCTATTATTGCTATGTGCATTTATTTTAACCCTTTGCTATTTCTTTGTATAAATTACGATAATTTTTCCACATAATATCTAAAGTAAAAAAATTCGAAAACTTCTCAAATGAAGCTCTTTCCATTTTAGACTTCTTTTCATTATCTTGCAAGATATTACTTATTGCCTTAACGGCATCTTCATCAGTTTCAATCAATAATCCGTTTGTATTATCTACAAGCTCAGGAATTCCGCCAACATTAGATGCAACAATAGCTTTTTTTTGAGCCATAGCTTCAATAATAGTCATTGGAAGACCTTCATAGTTGCTAAATAAGACAAAAAGATCACAGTACGGCAAAAGGCCTGATGCATTAGGACAATCTCCAAGCAATAAAACATTGGAAGGGATTGAAAACTCTTTTTTTATCTCTTCCATCGATTTTTCGGCAGAACCGCCTGCCCAAACAAAAAGATAATCCTTCATGGCAGGATCTGAAGCAACAGATAAAAAGCTTTGAAACTTTTTTGGATATGCGATACGAGCAATGGTTATAATGACTTTTTTATATTTTACACTACCAAAGTTAAAATTTGGTATTTTTTTTGGAATTCTGATACCGTTATGAATTGTCAAAACCTTAAATTTAATTTTTTCATTATATAAATTCCTTTGATCATACTTAGACACCGAAACTATAGCGCCACATAATCTTTGCAATAATCGCTCTAAAGGTAAAAAAAATCTATGGTGTAACCGTATAGAGTCAAATCCATGAACAGTATAAACTATATTTTTTCTATATTTTCTCCCTGCAAGACGACCAAGAACACCAGCCTTACTGGAATGAAGATGAATGATATCCGGAGAAAATTTATTAATTACATTCTTTAACTCAAAATAACATTTAAAATCAGGTAAAAACCTAATAGGTTTTACCATATTTTTTATTTTAAACTTGATAACAGAAGAAGATAAATTATCCCAAAGATACCCATCTTCCATTGAAGCTACAGCAACGGTATTTCCTTCACTAGACGTCATATTTGCCAACGAAATACATACGGTTTGAGCTCCGCCGAGTTCTGTATTGGTAATTATGTGTAAGATTTTCATGGTTACATCTATTTATTTTTTTTATATCTAATAAATCTATTAAAAAATCCAAATACGCCTACTTCTTGAATAATACATACTATATGCAATGGAGCAAAAATAATATGTGTCAGTATACTACCAATTTTAGGAATAAAATATTGACAGTATCTTATATATTTTTTTCTTAAAGGAGGTGTCCAACTAGCATCAAAATGATGAATCGTATGTGTATTAGAAGTAATCGTAATTTTACCGGTTCTGGCATCCTTAGGATTAAAATAATCAGGAGTGTATATGTGAATATTTTTAACTATTTGAATATTATTCTTTTTAGTTAATCCATATTGCCTTAGTATATCCGTCACACGTATCACTACAGTAGTAAGATCCATTTTACCATTTGGTTTTATAAAAAAAGATTTTCGATAGGATTCTAATATTTCAAAATATAAAGGTTCGTTAGGAGGAGCAGCTATACCCAATCCACTTGCTACATCACCTATTTTTTCCATGCCAAAAAAAGCTCCGGTTTCAATAATTTTATCAATGGGTTTAATAATTTCAACATCAGTATCAAAATAAATTCCGCCATAAGTATATAAAATATCGAATCTAGCATAATCACTTACAAAAGCATACTTTTTTGCTTGATAAGCTTGAGCCGTATACGGTATTTTATTTACATCATAATTATCTTCATTCCATTCTCTAATCTCATATTCTGGACAGAATTTTTTCCATGATTCAATACACTTGAGAGCCGTTTCAGGTAAGGGGTTCCCTCCAAACCAGCAATAATGAATTACCTTTGGAATCATTTTATCTATCCGCTTTTCCTGTAAATAATTCATTTCAACTCCTAATGGCTCCAATTTTTAGGTTCATATACATTATCTTTAACAAAAGCCCAATCATGCTCAGAAACTTTAAACTTAGTCATCTCAAGCTCCTTATCAGCCTGCCAGCCTCCGCCTATCATAATCTTTGCAGGGCTTTTAAGTTGGCTATCCTTAAAAAGCATTCCTGTAAAAGGATTTTTTTGTAATTTTTCATCCAAGTCTTTAACCGTTAAAAACGGAATATCGGCCAAGGTCATAAAAGTATTATCTATCCTAAGATTGCCATCAGAGTTAAAATCCTTCATCATCATAAGCGGAATCAGTTCTTCAGGTCTAAAACCCGTACCGGTAAAATCTTTTAAAAAACTCATATCCCTAGTCTTCATAGAATATCTACCGTGATCACCCACAATTATTATACGACTGTTATCATAGCAATCATTTTCTTTTAAAAACCTAAAAAACTTTGCACACTCTTCATGGGCTAAATAATTTGCATAAAAATGCTCAGCCGTATATTCGTTTAAACAATAATTATCGGCTAAAGGAATTAGAAATTCCAGTCCTAATATTTTAATATCGGATTGTTTAGGAGGTTCATGTGTTATATTGTTTACAATTATATTAATGCAATTTTTATCTTCGACAAATTCAACTTCTTCCTCTATATTTTGAAGAGCAGAATAAGAATCGATAAAAGGCATTTTAATATATTGCGGTAACATAGCATTTGCATAATTACCTCGGGAATAAAAAACTCTTCTTATTTCCGAAGGAAAAATTCTAAAAAAAGAAAAATATAACATATCACGGCGTACACCGGATAGACTTGCATTATTCTGCGAAAATTTTAAGTTTTTTAATAACCGCTGACTATATTTTCCCGGATAGTCAATATTTTGTGCAATCATATCATATTTATCAAAAACAGATAAATCCGGCTCCCAAGAATAATTAAGCCAAGGAGGATCAGTAAAGCTGACATTCCAACCATTTTCACTAAAAAGCTTAGGGAGTACACTTAAAGCTTCATTATGCTTATCAACCAGCAATTCCGAATAGCGTTTATTGAGATTATCGGGTGTATATTCATATCCGCCGAATAATGAAGGTGTACTCATATTTGTACTGATACCGAATGCGATGGTATTTTTAAACAAAGTAAATCCAGTATATTCTTTTTTTACAAAGTCATTATTTTCAAAAACTGGATCAATAAAAAAATTCATTGAACGGTCAAGCATAAGGATAAAAATATTTTTTCCGGTTTTAGATATTCGATAGGGTTTCTTTTCAATATTATCATACGCTATATAATTTAGAGTACGATTATATTCTTTATGAATAGTTATAAACGAAAAACTTACTACAATTAAAAAGCTTATAATAATTATCGTTAATATTGGTATTAAAAATTTTACAAATCTTGAATATATAAAATAGATTACAATAATGCCTACTACACATAAAGACAGTATATTCAATATAAAGTATGTGACACTATGATATAACCTATCGACATCTTCAAAAACAAGAAAGTGATTTATATCCCCATAATTACCTGTAAAAATAAAAGCATTTATTAATGCTCCGAACAAAGCAAAAATTGCTATATGTAAAAAATACTGTTGAACTTTTCTTGAAAAGAGTTTATATAAACATATAAGCCAAAATAATATTCCTACACTTTGTATAACCGTATAATAAAGGATCCCTAAGGGATTTGTAAAATTATCAAAATTAGCAAATTCTTGAGGAGAAGTGGCAATCGTTGTAGAGGGAATAACAAGTCCAACAAAAATAAGAAAAGCAGAAACAGCCGATAAAAAAATATAAAATCTTTTTTTATCATTATCAAAAATAGATATCTTTTGTTTACTTTCAAAATATAAAAACAATCTTTTTACAAAGGGAAATATCAAAAGAAGAACTGTAAAACCAACAGATATAAATATAGGTTTTCTCTTACCGGCACTCAAAGCAATTACTATAGTTAAAACTACTGCAACTACAGCCGCAATAATAAACCAAGTTTTTGCACTCAATCTTACCCTATAAAAAATATTTTTAAATAATGAAAAAAGATTATTTAGCGTCCAGTACAAAACCAATCCCGATGGTGAATCATA
The DNA here is from genome assembly GCF_024181285.1 of Treponema sp. OMZ 790. Lineage (NCBI taxonomy): Bacteria > Pseudomonadati > Spirochaetota > Spirochaetia > Treponematales > Treponemataceae > Treponema > Treponema sp. OMZ 790. The sequence goes on from NZ_CP051201.1 coordinate 1,295,747, forward strand.
TAGTAATATCAAAAATAAAAAAGCAGTCACATACAGGGTAAGCTTATCTTTTAACTCCAATCCTCTTGTATACACGGCAGAGGCAGCAAGATTTATTACCGTCATTAATATAGGCAAAAGATTCAATGAAACAGCACCTACATTAACCAATTTATCAGGAGAACCTAAATCATTTAAAAATAAAAAAGAAGATTCTTTTAATGCAGGCAGCTCCGATAAAAGTTGATATGCTGCTATAAAAAAGGGGATCTGTATAAATAGGGCAAAAAGACTCCTTAGTGCATACAAGGGATGATAACTATTTTGTCTATAATATGCTGACAATATCATGTACTGCTCATCACCTTTAAACACAGACTTGATATCCTTTACCTTAGGTTTCATTCTTTTTTGAATAAACCGCTCTTTTTCCTGCCACTTTTCAGCTACATTATAAATCGGCAAAGTTATTAAATTTATTCCTAAACTTAAAATAATTATTGATAACCCTATGTAATCTTGCGTTATATTATTTGCTATAAATAATATAAACTCTACAAACATATATACTGGATAAATAAAAATTGTATACAAAAAATTCAGCATGTTTTTTTAAGCTCCATTAAAAATTCATACGCCTTTTCTCCTGCGAGTCCTCTATTTTGCCATGCAGTATCTTTAGCTTTTAATCTGTTTTCTTTTAAGGCAGAGCTTTCACAAGTTTCCTGAATAATTTTTTTTATATCGCTGAAGTCTGTAGATTTTAACTCCCGTCCTATATCTTTTAGTACGGAAAACTTCCACGGAAGCTCTTTTAAATCTCCTGAATCATAAGGCCGATGATCAAATTCGTTATTACAGTATAAGAATGGTTTATCAAATAAAAAGGAATAATCAAATATAACGCTCGAAAAATCGGAAATCATTATATCGGCTTTTGAAAGAGAGGCAATATTTTCAGGTTCATAATCCCAAGAAAGGTTATCATTTATTTTGTATTTTTCTTCTAATTTTTTTAGCATGCCGGCCTCGGTAGTCTTACTTTGAGGATGGGGACGCACAATAATATTCCAGCCGGTTTCTACAAGAGGAGTAAGAAGTTTTTCTCCATACTTGGAAAGAATACCGTTCGTCCCCCATGAAGGTGCTATCAAAACGGTAAAACCCTCATTTTTTTGAGGCAAGTTCTTTAATTTTTCATTAAGCACATCCAAGTAAGGACAGCCTACTACACATAGTTCTTTTTTATTTATACCTCGCAAATCTTCAAGCTCTCTTATTCCCTGCATCTGATACTCGCCTGATAAAAGAACCGAATCAAAGTAATCGAGACCGAAGAGTCTGTAACTTGTAGCATCATCAAGGGCATGAAGAATATGGCTGTAATGCTTTACTTTTTTAGATCTCTTTAATTGATATACATCCAATCCCGGCGTAGTCATTAAACAGATATCAGCCTCTAACATATTAAGGCGGGCAAAGGCCTTATTCCCTTTTCCTATATACTCAGGTTTTATATATTCGTAATTCTGCAAAAAAACAGGATCATCTTCAGATGAGGTGTAAAAAATCACCTTTACCTTATTCTTTTCAAATTCATTACATATAGGAGCAAATACATTCCAATACTGTTTGCCCTCAGAGTAAAAAACAAAACCAGTTTTACTTTCGTTAAATTTTGTTTTATCCTTATAGATTAAAACTTTTAATCTTATTATAGCCGTTTTTGTCAAAAAATATAGAGTTGTAATTAGTCCTATTACAATAGAAAAAAGAATACTACCCGTGCCCGGATCAATATATAACAATGGAAGCATAATAAAATTCTCCTATTCCTTATTAAAATTTGTTTTACTCCAATTATTAGGATCGTAGACATTATCTTTAACAAAGGCCCACTTACCCTCAGAGTCTTTAAATTTCGTCATTTCAAGCTGATAATAAGCCTGCCAATCACCGCCTGTCATAATCTTTGCAGGACTTTTACATTGACTATCTTTAAAAAATATTCCTGTAAAAGGATTTTTTTGTAATTTTTCATCTAAACCTTTAACTGTCAAAAAAGGAATATCCGCTAAGGTCATAAAACTATTATTTACTCTAAGTTCTCCTTTCATGTTAAAGTCTTTTATCATTAGTAAAGGGATAAAATATGATATAGATTCAAAATCCGATTTATCAAAATCTTTTAAAAAGTCCATAAATATTGTTTGTATTGAATGTTTCCCATGATCACCGGCAATTATTATACGACTGTTATCATAGCAATCATTTTCTTTTAAAAAACTAAAAAACTTTGCACATTCTTCATGGGCTAAATAATTTGCATAAAAATGTTCAGAAGTATATTCATTACGAACATGTATACAGGATAGATAAAAATTGTATACAAAAAATCCAGCATATTATCCAACCATCACAATTTAATAGAATTTATTTTTTTATCTTCATCCAATTGGACTCAACAAAAATATTTTTTTCTTTAAGATAAATATTTAAAATATCATCTTCTAAGAAATTACCAATCACAATTTCTGTTTTTTCTTTGGTTTCCTTAAATGTCTTTCCTGTAAAAGGATTTTTTGTAAGCAAAGTAATATTCTCAAAACCGCTTGTTGCCATTATCGGAACATCAGCATTGGTCATAAAATCCATATTAAGATTCAGTTCACCGGAAGCATTAAAGTCCTTCATCATTAAAATAGGCATATAATAAGTCTGCTGAAGTGTTTTATCCTTAAAATCAGTATCAAATATAGAATTATTTAAAATTAAATTTCCATATCCATGATCGGCAACAAAAATAATTCTTGTATTATCATATACACCATTTTCTTTTAAGATTTTCATCATATCACCAAGAATCAAAAAAAGATAAGCATCCGATATATAATGATTTAAAGTAACCTCATTTGCGGACCTCTCTTCACATTTTTTTATAAAGTCATCCGAACAAAATAGACGAGCCTGTGAAGCAGATATTGGCGTATGAGAAACATTATTAACAATTAAGTTAAAACAATCCTTATCATATCCCGTACTTATATCACGCTTAATAAATTCAAGAGGGGCAATTTTTGCAACAAAATCAAATAAACCGTATGCAGATGGTTTACTCTGTAAATATCGGCCCTTATTATAAAGCCGTTTACGCACAAGATAAGGAGATACTTTTAAAAAAGAAAATCTGATAGTGTTCCTCAATGTTTCCGAAAACGGAAGAACTTTATGCTGAATACCGATTTTATGCTTTTGAATCCACTCCCCTACATATTTTCCTTCCATATTCAAAGCTTTAACACCATCATAAGGTTCGAATATGGAATTATCGGGTATCCAACTATGGTTGGCAAGCGAGGCATCGGTAATAACCGTATTCCAACCTGATTCCGAAAAAAGACGGGGCATAACACAAAGAGATTCATTATACATATCACGATTCGAATCCGTATTTTTTCTAAAAGACGCAGGAGTGTATTCATACCCACCGTATAGAGCAGGCGCACCGATATAAGTATGACCGCCAAAAGAAATTGTATTGGGATACAGGGTAAAGCCCGTAAAATTCTCTGAAATTTTAGGAAAGTCATCAAAAATAGACGGAATAAAAATACCGGGCATCCTGTCAAGCATAAAAACTAATACATTTTTACCGGTTTTAGTAAAACCGTAAACTTTTTCGATATGTCCTATAGATTTATTCTTTTTATCTATCTTGATAAGTTTTGTAACATTTTTATAGCCCGAATATATCTTTACTGCATTAATACAAGAGAGGGTCAAAAAAGAAACAAGTAAAATCTTCGACACAAAAATAGATTTTTGAGAAAGTTTATACTTAAGAAGAACTACTATGAGTGCAATGCTCAAAAAAAGAGAAAGTAAGTTAATCACATTCTCCTGTAATGAATGAATCAGAACTTCATCAGTCGCAAAAGAGAGAAAACCTGTAAGCGAGCCGTAATTACCTTGAAATATAAAAACATTAATTACAGAACAAACCAAAAAAATAAAAGCGATAAATGAAAAAAACGGCTTAACTCTCACATTTGCCAAGCGATAAAGTATTGCGGGCCAAATAAAAAGAAAGCCGCAACCTTGCAATAAGGTAATCCAAAGCAAATAAAAAGGATTTTGATACTGAATTGTATAGGAAAATTCTTGAACGGAAGAAGCAACCAAAGAGGAAGGAATTACGGCACCTAAAAGAACAGTTATTGAAACTATAGAAAAATAAAAAAGAGAATTAACGGCTTTTATATCCTTAAAAAATGTTATTGAATTTATAAAGTACTTTAAAAGTTTAATAAAAAACGGAATTAAAATATACATTATCATTATTCCTATAATAAGAATAACAACAATTGGTTTTTGAGCTCGAGTTATAAAAAAAACACCTCCCGTTACAATGAAAATAAGCCCTAACAAGTACCATATTTTTTTATTATACTTAAATTTTGCAAAAATATTTTTTCCTAATGAAAATATGTTATTAAGAGTCCAATAGAAAACCAAACCCGAAGGAGAATCATAAAGCAAAAAAAGAAAAATTAAGGCCATAATATATAGCTGTATTTTTTCTTTTATCGAAAAGTCCTTGGTGTATATCATAACAGATAAAAGATTGACCAAGGTCATTAAAATCGGCAAAAAGTTTATCTTATATGATAATATATTGAGTAAAGCATCAGGCTTTCCTAAATTGGGCAAAAAAAGAAAATTATATCCTTGCAATAATGTAAGTTCCGATAGAAAATGATATGCTGCAATAAAAAAAGGAATTTGAACAAGCAACCCAAGCATACCTCGCAAAGAATATAGGGGATGATAGTTATTTTGGCGATAATACGCAGAAAGAATCATATATCTTTCATCCCCCTTAAATACCGCCTTTATATCTTTGATTTTATTTTTTAACTTTTTTTGTAATAATCTCTCCTTATTTTGCCATTCTTCTGCAGCAGCATAAATGGGTAAGGTAACAATATTTACAAATAAGCTTACTATAATTATTGCGCCGCCTACATTCTCATTAAAAATTTTAAATGCAACCAAAAAAATCAATTCGATAATCGATTCAAGCGGATATATAAAAAGCGTATATAAAAAAATCATCATTTTACAACTCACATAGTTAATATTTTTTAGGTTGACTTTGAATGACGTAAATCATCACCAATTTCAGAAGTAAAAACTTCGTTAACTCCTACAATTGAGGGAGATATAAGCCATATTTGAGAAAATCTGCGATAATATTTCCAGTTATCGGCTACAGTAAACACTTTTTCATTACTATAGTATATTTTTTTTGCAGCATCTAATCCAATAACATATCCATATGTTCCGCCATAACTGTTTAAGACAAGATACATTGAATAATTATTAAATAATTTTTTTTTCCACAACTTTTTCATAGGTTTTTTAGCTGTAGTTCCCAATAAAACTACTTTATTCCCAACATTAATTTGAGAAATAGCCGTATAAACTTCAAAAAAATTAGGTAAAATGGCAATATCATCTTCCAATATCAATGCTTGACTGATATCCTCATCAATCATTTTTTTATAAATAGCTTTATGACTTAAAGCACAACCTATCTCACCTAAGCTCAACTGTCTTTTAGTTATTTTTTGTGATAATTGCGAATTATAAATTTCATCTATATTTTTTATATTACGACCGTAAACAGCAGGAAAGAATTCATAATCAATTGGTAGATCCTTAAGGAGTTCCTGCATATATTTTTTTCTTTCAATATTATGTTCTAAATTAAGCACAAAAGTTCGCATAAAGATCCTTTATAATTTTTTTTAGTCTGTATGGCATAAGCTGCCTAAGAAATATATTTATTTTATATTTAATAAGTTCAAGATATAAACTTAATTGGGTTTTGTTTATCTTTTTTTCATAAGGTAAAAGTGTATCTTCACTAAAACAGCCGGATAATAAATTTAAAGAAACACGCCAATCTTTTTTTTGAGTATTCATTAAAATCTGTATATAAAAAATATACTTTAAATATTGTCTTTCAATATACAAAACCGCATCGGTATTCTCTCCGGCATGAGTATTAAAAAAAAAGCTAAAAGCATCAAGATTAGCTTTTATAGAGTCTAAACTTTTTTTTACTGAAGATAAATCATTTTTTTTATTTGAAATTCCGCTTTCATCGTTGTACAAAACTAAGGGCGCATTTATAAAAGTATAACTTTTTGCATAATAAGCGATTATAACCGATTCATATAGATCTTCGCCCATTACCGAGTAAAAGCTTTGCATTTTTGAAAAAGCTTTTTGCAATAATTCCTTTTTATACACCTTATTCCAAACAGTACCCGCCCTAGGATTTTTAAAATATACCAAACTATCAAAAAAATTATTTATCGTAATAAAAGGAACAGGTAAAGATACGGTTTTTGTCTTCTTATGCTTATAAGCAAATTCCAAAACATCATAATCCGTTTCTGAGAGTATACTATGCAAAAATGAACATGCAAAAACTTCAAGAACATCATCACAGTCCAAAAAAAGAATATAATCGCCCGAAGCATTACTTACACCTGTTTGTCTTGCACAATGAGGCCCAAGATTTTTTGAATGAGAGATTACCTTTATTCTATTGTCTTTTACTGCATATGATTCTATCTTTTGTAAACTTTCATCCGTAGAGCAATCATCAACACAAATTATCTCAATATCAGCATAAGTCTGATTCAAAATACCGGATAATGTTTCATCTATAAAAAGGCTGCGATTATATATCGGAATTATTATACTGAATTTCATTTTTATGTTTTTATATTAACTTCAATTTTCAAAATTAAGGTAAAAATATATAAAAAAAATCTCTAAAGCACCAAAATATTATTTTAAATAAACTATACGTTTTTCTAAAAAAAACATATAGAAGACAGTATGATTCATTACGAAAGTTTCTTGCACGGTTTTCAGTTTTATCAATTATTGATGCGATCTCATCTTGACAATTTATAATATTTGGAATAACAACCGATATATTTATAATCTTCCACCATTTACCCCATTGATCAATAGGTCGTATAATAGGGAAACTTTGAGTATATATTTTCTCAGCCGTTTTTTTACAAATTATATATCCATATGTACCATAACCGGAATTAAATATTTTTTTTAGTTTATAATGTTGAGCAATGTTCTGAAAATATATTTTAGTTTTTAGTTTTTTGTCTGACTGTCCAAGAAGAATAATTCCATTGTTATCAAGTTTTAATATTTCAGAAAAAACTTTATTAAAATCATTTGAAATAATAATATCATCTTCAAAAATCAAAGCCTGTTCTATATCTTCTTCTATCATTTTTTTAAAAATTAAAAGATGACTCATTGCACAACCGATTTCGCCTAATTTTAATTCTCGGCCATATTCTTTGATTGCGCTCTCTTTATCATAAACCTCTTCTATATTTTTTATATCCTTACCGTTTACTGCATCAAAAAACTCATATTGAAGATTTGTTTTTTTCATCTCTTCAATCATATGTTGACGGCGATCTGTAGATTCTTTTAGATTGACTATAAAAACTCTCATTTAAATTAAATAACTTACCTTCTTTCTGCAATATACTCTCGACATCGTCGTAAAATATTCATAATAGGCCTAATTAATTTTGAAAAAGGTACGAGAGGTCTATATATTCTTTTTATTTCTTTTATTTGCGTATCAAGATTATTTATTTCCTTTAACAATAATAACATAAAGCCGGTTTCACCAAATCGAGTCTTTATTATATTGATAACTTCTTGTGATGTTGTATTTTTTAATGCTGTAGTATATAGGCTATCATTAAAATCTTTAATATAACAAATATAGCCTTTACACTCTTCAGATATAAAAAAATCACAAAGATTTTTATATACATTATTCAAACTCATATCTATAAGTTTAAATTTTTCAGGATTACTAAAATTGACAAAATTTGTTATGCCGGAATCCTGACGGTAATTATATAATGGAGTATGAATCCTTTTTCTTTTTTTTGCGTAATATTCTATAATTGCCATTTGATAGTAGTCTTCACTCCAGACTGCATAAAAATCCACCATCTGTGAATAAATAGGCTTGATAAACACTGCATTAAAACATTTATTCCAAACTGTATGATTGGCATTTGAAAGAAGAACATTTTCAATATCCTTTATATTGTCTGCTTTGGAAAATACATTCCGTTTTTTTATACCGTTTCTCACTTCACAATAATTAAATTCGATATAATCATAATTATCTTTTTTTGCTGCACGGTACAAAGTATGTAATGCTTTAGGTTCAAGCCAATCATCACTGTCCAAAAATAAAATATACTGACCGGCAGCATTTTTTACGCCTGAAATCCTTGCTGCTAAGAGTCCCTGATTATGTTCATGTTTAATAATTTTTACTTTTTCGTTATCAGCGAACTTGTTAAGTATTTCTTCAGAGTTGTCTGTCGAACCGTCATTAACACAAACTAACTCATAATCGGAATATGTCTGGTTTAACACAGATAAAATTGAAGTTTCAACATATTTTTCAGTATTGTATACGGGCATTATAATCGAAAATTTCATGCATTACTCCTTCGGCAGTACATAAAACAAACGGTAAAAAATACAAACTCAAAGGGAAAAAGCAGTAAATATATGCACGCTTTGACAATGCCTTTCAATTTTAATTTTTTGGTTTTGCGCACTTTAAAACTTTTTATTGTTGATACAAAATGAGTTCCTCTTGCAAGAACTGACAATGTTTTTCCCCTATATGCGGGCGGTAATTTCCCTTGCCGCTGCACATATTCCGCATTTTCTTGAATACTGCGTATAAAAATATGCGTATCAGGAAATACCGGTACTGTATACCCCGGATATTTTTCAAAAGGAAAACAAAACTCTTTCAACTCATTTTCTATTTTTTTTATATCTTCTTTAAGCGCCGGGTATCTTTTATATACTTGAGTATTTACAATAGATTTTACAGGATCAAAATACTGTTTTTTTTGCCTATGCTCTTCAGTTGTCAATCCCGTAAATGCTTTTATTTTTTCTAATGAAGCTTCGTAGTCATATATAAGAGATTCAAAAGGAAGAAATAATGCCGTATCTTTCCATTCGGTGTTTATTTTGTGTCTTTCAAAACGGGTTGAACGATACCATGTTATAAATGTATTAATATCTGAAGGAATATATCCTACCCCCCACTCGCTTTTATTTACCGCGTATAAATCGCGGGGGTCTTTATCAATCACAAGTGTTTTTATGGAGTTAAAATACTTTCTATAGTTATCTATACTGTATGCCGGTAACAGCTGGTCAAAAACTGCATATTTTGTTGAAACAGAAAGGTTTGAAAACACATTTGCAATATATTGTTTTGCATTTTCATAAAAATCATCTTTTTTATATGCATAGCAGCAAGGTGCTAATGTATGATAACAAGGCTGCCAACCATCGGGTTCATAACTGTTTAAGTGTTTTTTTTCATATAATTTTTCAAAAAACAGCTTAGCAAAAAAACAACGCCAATGCTCTTTGGCGGATATTTTTTTTGTTTCCAGCGAGCGGTGCCACCAGCCGTTCCATTTACAATCAACAATTGATTCAATGAATCTTTCCGTACAAGAATAAAAAAAGTTACCGAAATGTTTTTTATAATAATAATCGTGTTGCAGCTTTTCAGCTAAAAGTAAAAAACGTTTTACAGCTAAATCTACTTTCAGCCTGTGCCCTTCAACGAAAGCTTTTTCCAAATCAAAAAGTCCGTCAGCTTCATGCAGGAAAGTACATTCAAAATCATTGCCGAAACTTGTTACCGAAGAAAACTCTTCCAAAATATTTGTTCCGGCAGAACTTCCCGTTCCGCCGAAACCTGTTGATGTTAAAATGCTGAATGGTAAGACCGTATTCATACAGTTTCCTTCCGTAATAAGACTTTTTTTGCTGTACACATTCTAAACGGGGTGCAAAGTGTGTAGCGGGATAAATTCAAAATGTGATAACCAAAGAGCATAAAATGATAAAAAGTTTTACGGGTTTTAAATCTAGTAATAGAAAACTTTATTCTTTTTAGTATTTCATCGGGATACCAAACATACACAGCTTTTATTTTTTTAAAAGCTTCTTGTTTTGTAAGCAGAACCTCTTCCGCCGTTTGTTTTTCCGGTAAAGAGGCAAGCAGATTTTCAAATTTCAAAACAGTATTTTCAACAGAAAAATCTTTTATTCTTTCCAAGCAGTTTTCCGACATTTGAGTATAAAGAACCGTATCGGTTAATAATTTTTTTAATTTATCGGTATAATCATCAACATCCCAACTGGCAAGCAAACCGCATTTTTCCCCATAAGCTAATTCTTCTGAAGCTCCTGCAACAGGCGTAGTTACAAAGGGTTTACCCAACGCCATAGCCTCGCAAACTACAGTAGGGAAGCCCTCTGCAAAAGAAGACATACACAGTATCTTTGATTGTTTTAAATAGGGCATAGGATTTTGTTGATAACCTAAGAAGAACACCTTATCGTAAATTTCAAGTTTTTCCGCCTCGGCTTTTAAATTTACCTCCTCTTCCCCTATGCCTATAACAAGCAAACCGCACTGTATCCCCACCCTATTCAATTTTGAAAGACTTTGAATTACAAGAGAAACATTTTTATTTTTATCCAACCGTCCAATACAGGTTAAAAAAGGATAGCCATATTTTTCAATATTAAATTCAAAACTGCTTTCTGCTTTTTGCCGTATGTCTTCAATATCTATAGGATTATGAATTATTCTGGATTTATGCAAATATTCAGGAAAAACTTTTTCTAAAGATTTAAGAGATTTATTTGAAATAGTAATAATTTTATCGGCGCAGTCCCATGCATTGCGCTGCAAGTCCCTGTAGTATTTATCGCTTGCTGAAGTATGCGTATAATCAAGATCATCAATCGCACCATGGAACCATGCGATCACTTTTTTATCTTTAAATGCAGGTAACATAAAGGAAGGTTTCTGATAATTCCATGATATAACAATATCTGCATCCAAATTTTTTATAGTTTTTATTATTTCGGGATGCAACTCTAATACATAGTCCCAAATCTGTCTAATATATAACGGGGTGTAAATACTATATAGATGACCTAAAAATTCAACATTAGAATTCAATGGTTCCTTCTTTACATTATAGTTTACAATCTCAAAAATAGAAATGTCGTATTTTTGAGAATCAAGGTTGTTTAATAAGGTTGTTAATACTTTCTCCGCACCACCGCCATTTGAATGAGTATAAGTGATAAAAAGAAGTTTTAGTTTTTCTTTATCTTGCATAATTTACTCATGCCAATCATTTATTTTTTCAATAACATACTTTACCTGCTCATCTGTCAACACAGGACTCATAGGAAGGCTAACCACTTCCGCATGTATTTTTTCTGTGATAGGCAGATTAAGATGCGAGTATTCTTTATATGCGATTTGCTTATGAGGAGGGGTAGGATAATGAATGGCTGTTTCAATTCCGTAACCTTTTAAATACTCAATAAAAGGTTTTCTGTTTTGAATTCGAACAGAATAAATGTGCCAGACATGTTCTTCTTTTTTATGAATAAGGGGTAAAATTACTTCTTTATTTTTAATACCGTTATTATACATTTCGGCAATTTGCCTTCTTCCGGAGTTATCTGCATCCAACCTTTTTAGTTTTACTGAAAGCACTGCAGCCTGTATTTCATCAAGGCGGGAATTTTCACCTTTTAACTCATGTACATATTTAATTGAAGAACCATAGTTTGCAAGTTTACGTATAATAACCGCCAATTCATCATCATTTGTAGTTACACAGCCGCCGTCTCCTAAACAACCCAGATTTTTACCCGGATAAAAACTAAAGCCTGCTGCATCACCAAAGCTGCCGCTTCTTTTGCCGCTTATTTGCGCACCATGGGCTTGAGCTGCATCTTCAATTATTTTAAGATTATGTCTTACAGCAATTTTAGAAATAACTTTCATATTGCACAAGCGGCCGTATAAATGTACAGGCATAATTGCCTTCGTTTTAGAACTTATCTTATCTTCTATTTTTTTTACATCAATTAAATAATCATCGATATTCGGCTCAACAAAGACAGGCATCAAATTTTCTGCACTCACAGCAAGAATAGTAGCTATAAAAGTGTTTGCAGGAACAATAATTTCATCACCTTCATTAAATACACCAAGCTGTTTATAAGCACGGAGAATTAATTTTAAGGCTTCAAGCCCGTTTCCTACACCAATGCAATGCTTAACACCGCAATAAGCCGCAAAGCTTTTTTCAAAGGATATACATTCTTCACCATGAATATACCAACCCTTTTTGACAACTTCATTTATTTTTTGAGAGAGAATCGGTTCAAAGCTTTCAGTGATTTTTTTTAACGATAAAAAAGGGATTTGCATAAAAAGCCTCTATATCTATAACTTTTTATAAAAAGTTTTATTCAAAGAATATGTACTGCCATAAGATTCTTTATTTTTTAATAAACCTTGATTAAGATAATGACCAAAATTTTCAGTTGAAATTCCCCATGAAATTTTCTTATAATTTATCTTTTTTGCTTCAAGTATCATAGAATAATACATAAAACTCATAGGGCTTAATTTTGCAAACTCTTCTTTCGAACATAAGTACTGAGTATGCATAGTTCTTTTTTTTGGAAAATAAAAAACTACAGACCCTGCAATTATATCATTATTTAACATACATTTGAAAAAAGAAATATTATCAATAATGTATTTTTCTTTTAATGTAATAAACTCATTTAACGAATGAACCGGAGCAACTCCATACTTTTGTAAATTTAAAGTTATAAGATTATGTAATATTCTTATCTCATTATCTGATTCTATTTTTTTATATTTTAGATCTTTTTTCAAACAATTATTTATATTTGTTCTTTTCCCTTGAGAAAAATTAGAAAGTACATCTTCATCATACTTTTCTAAATCAATATATGTATTTAGTTCAGAATATTGCTGATATTTTTTATAATATAAAAGATATTCCAAAAGTGCGGGACTTTCAATAGATAAAATATCCGGTGTTATTTTTAAATAAACCGAAGTAAAATTATTTTCCTTTAAATACTGTTCGAAAGTTTCGATTATTTCCAATAAAGCAGCGCCGCAATAGTGTTTTTTGTCTATAATTATGCCGCCATACGTTGAACCTTTATGTGAAAAAAAGCAAGATGAATCTTTAGGATCTTTACAGGCAGGAATTACGGCAGCCAAGTTATTCTTTTGATTAAAAATTAAAAGAGAGCAATCTTCAAATCTGTCTTTAGGATGATAATTTAAAAATTTTCGGCTTTGTAAAAAAGTGCCGTTTAAAGATTTATTTAATACAAAATCATCCCAAAGGTTTTCATAATTATCGTTATACTTTTCAATTCTAAACATTTTCCTGCCTATATTTTAAAAAATCATCATAACTTCGAATGTAATCATCTTCGGTATAATATTCCGAAGCAAGAACAAGGGCAACAGAACCGAATGAAAATTCCATAAGATTTCTCCAAATACCCGGAACAATAAGCAAGCCTTGCGACGGCTTATTTAAAAATAATTCTTTTTTATTTGAGCCGTCACCAAGTTCAACCTTAAAAGATCCCGAAGCAGCAAGAAGAAGTTGAAATAATTCTTTATGAGCATGAGCTCCCCTATCCTGATTTTCAGGAATTCCATAAAGATAGTATATACGTTTAACATCAAATGGTAAGAGAGTTCTATTATCAAGACGAGTAAGATTAGGTACAGTTCCTTTAGTTAAGTTTAAAATTTTGCAATCTTCAATGGAATACGGCATTAAATCTTCCTCACATTAAATTCTTCAGTTGAAGATATAATCAATACCGCTGTATTTTCCGCAAATCGCAATAAGGTGAAATCGGTATTTTTAGCGATGTACATTCCCTTATTTGCATTTTCCAAAAATACGCCGTCTATAAAATCATCACTGCTGCCATTACCGAATAAAAAACTTCCTGAAAGTGCAACAAAAAAGAAATTCGTATTTTTATTATCCGTAAATTCATATTGTTCATCAGTGTCGTATATATTTAGAAGGTTTACACCCTTAATTTCAAATGGAATATGATTTTCACTTTCAAAAAAAGAAAGACAGCCTCTTTCATCTCTAATTTTAGGTAGTTGAATAAGTTCAATAGTTTTATTTTGTAAATCTTTCATCGTAAAAACAATATTTTCTTAACTATAGTTTTAAAAAAAAGAAAAAGCTTTCTTTTATGCTTATGTCTATCTCTTAGTTTCCATGCATGTAACTTATAAAGATTAATATAATCTTTATATTCAAAACCATAAATATTTTCCTTAAAAAAATCAGGATTATTATTAAAATATTTTACCAAACTCATAAAAGCCCATGAACTGATATCTTTTCTTGAATTTTTACAACAATCAATCATAAAGTAAAATTGAAATTCTTTTTCACTATAAATAGAAAAATCTGGGAAAATTTTTACTGCAATTTCATATGGTAAATTTAAATAATTAGCAAAAATAAAATTAAGTTCATTCATATAACAATGTGATACCCACTCAGAATTTCCGCTTAGCTGAGGTACTCCATTATTAAATTTCCTATATAAAATAGTCGGCACATTCATAAAAAATACATTTGCATACAATAAACACCTAATATTCAAATCATAATCATGAGTATAAATAAGACTAGGGTTGAAAGGTTTAATAGTATTGAACATTGATTTTTTAAGTGATATTCCAGGAGAAGATATTAAATTGCCTTCATAAAATAAAAGATTGAGCAACTTAAACTTTTCTATACAAAAAAAATTACCAGATTTATTTTGTTTATCTCCATTTTCATCAATAACTTCAGATCTTGCAAAAATAACTTCTAATGATGCATTATTTTTAAATTCATACATAACTGATTCAAGATGATTAGGCAATAAAATATCATCACTAGCAATTAAAGTAACATATTCAGTCCTTGATATTTGAATGCCATCATTGAAAGTTGCCCCTGGTCCCCAATTTTTCTCATGCTTAAAATAACGAACTTTGTCTGACTGATATTTTTGCACAACATCTTCAGTGTTATCACCGGAACAATCATCAATTATAACAATCTCAAAATTTTGATAAGTTTGCCTTAAAACACTTTCAATAGTTTGAGAAATATAATCGGCTTTATTATATGTAGGAATTACGACCGTAATTTCAGCATTCATATCAAAATCTAATCCCTTTTAAATAAGTCTCTCGTATAAATCTTATCCTTAACATCATCAAGACATGAATCATACCTATTAGCAATTATGACACTACTCATTTTTTTAAATTTTGCAAGATCATTTACAACAAGACTTCCAAAAAAAGTTTCTCCGTCATTTAAAGTAGGTTCATAAATAATAACATCAGCGCCCTTGGCTTTTATCCTTTTCATAATTCCTTGAATGGAACTTTGACGGAAATTATCGCTATTTGATTTCATAATAAGACGATACACACCAATAACTATTTTTTTCTCATTATTTGCATTAAACGACATGGAATCGGAGTAATCATAATAGCCGGCTTTTTGCAAAACCCTATCGGCAACAAAATCTTTGCGTGTTCTATTTGATTCTACTATTGCCTGAATAAGATTTTGAGGAACATCCTGATAATTAGCTAAAAGTTGTTTTGTATCTTTCGGCAGGCAGTATCCTCCATATCCAAACGATGGATTGTTATAAAAAGAGCCTATTCGCGGATCAAGACAAACACCTTCTATTATGGACTGAGTATTCAAGCCCTTTAGTTCGGCATAGGTATCCAACTCATTAAAAAAACTTACCCTTAGAGCCAGATAGGTATTTGCAAAAAGTTTTACAGCCTCAGCTTCAGTAAAATCCATAAATAGAGTATCAATATTTTCTTTTATGGCACCTTGCTGCAACAATCTTGCAAAATCCTCAGCAGCTTCCGTAAGTCTCTTGTCTTTTAAATCAGTTCCTACAATGATTCTGCTTGGATAAAGATTATCAAAAAGAGCATTACTTTCCCTTAAAAATTCCGGACTGAATATTATATTTTTACTTCCGGTTTTTTCCCGTATTGCTTTTGTAAACCCCACCGGAATAGTGGATTTTATCACCATAACGGCATTAGGATTATAAGTCATAACGAGTTTTATTACCGCTTCAACGGCACTTGTATCAAAAAAAATTCTTCGCGGATCATAATTAGTAGGCGTTGCGATTACAACAAAATCCGCATCGGAATATGCATAGGCTGCATCAAGTGTAGCTTTAAAATTAAGAGATTTATTTAAAAGATAGTATTCAATCTCTTTATCCTGAATAGGAGATTTTTTATTATTTATAAGATTAACCCTATCAGGTACTATATCTACGGCATAAACTTCATTATGTTGTGAAAGGAGAACAGCAATACTTAACCCGACATAGCCCGTACCTGCTACGGCAATTTTATATTTTTTCATTTTTTATTTTTATCTCCGCGACTGTAAAAATCTAACCAAACCATAGGGAAGCAGATATTTAATAAGTTTTTTCACAGTAAATTTATATTCTACATTCTTTTTGTTTACTTTATATTTATATTTTTCGGTCTCGGATAATAAGGCAAATAATTGATTTATATTGGTTATACAGGCCGTTTGCGTTACAATAACCTTGTCTTGCAATAAATCATTAAAACAAAAAACACTTTCTTGTACTTGAGTTTTGATATAGGGGTATGTGAGCCATCATTATACAACATCATACAGTTAGAGCTGTAAATTGTAAAATCTTTATGAGCATCAAGGAATCGGTATAATGTATTGACTTCGATTGTAGGCTGGCATTAATACGGTTATTTTATTCATATGATACCAATTTACTGTATTTCATTTAAACTCAATAACAGCATCTTGAGTTCTATTTTGATAATTTTTTAGCATTATTAATGAGTAGACTAACTCTAATGGTAAAATAAAACTTAATAATATAATTTTTATTATACCTTTGATTATTGAAAATGATGATTTTCGTTTTTTCATTGATAACAGCACAGGATACAATTTCGAAAAAATAAAAGCTCCTTTTATATTGGAAAAAGGCAGTTTTCCTGTCTTTTGAAAGATACAAACCGTTTTTCGTATATCTTCAAGCGATACGTTCTCTTCTCTTCTCTTCTGCAAAATATCTTATCTGACTTTCAGAGTAATCATAACAAAATTCAGGAAGTTCTTTTTCTATCTTTTTTATATCATCAAAATACTTAGGATATTTTCGAAACATCTGTGTGTTTTGCATCGATTTTTCAGGAATAAAAATTTGCCCTTTTTTAACATGATCTTCGTCAGATAAATCTAAAAACTTTTTTATTTTTGATAGACTGTCTTCATAATCATATATTAAATTTTCAAATTGAATATGGAGTATATTATTTTGATTATTTTCTTTTTGGGGTTTAATACATTGCCGCCTGTATCGATAATATTTTATCCAGTTATCCGTATCCCATGTCGGCATATACCATTCGCCGTATATTTCCTTGTTTATAACATAAAGATCTCTGGGATCACGATTGGCAATGAGAGCCTTTGAATTTTTATAATACATAATTTCATTCGGTGTAGTGGAAGTTGCGCTGTAAATTGCATCCGATAATATATATTTGGCAGTTCCCGTATTTTTCGCATATAAAGGTGAAAATACTTTTTCGATGTAGCTTTGAGTTTTTTGATAAAAATCGTTTTTAAAATCGGCATAATAAACTTTACCGAAAGGAATAAAAGACGGTTCCCAATGATAAGGTTCATAGGCTTCATAGCTGCGGTTACCGTATTTATATTCATATAACTTTTTAGCATATGTAAACATTTTGCTTTCGTTTTGATTTAAGAACGAATAATCGTAGTCTTTATGTATAGCGCCCATATACCAGTCGGATATGGAAGCAATATATTCTTGGGCATACTCATAAAATTGCGTACCGAAATTCATACGGTAATAAGGTTCTTGAGCTACATTTTTTGCATTAAATAAAAAGGCTTTAACTGCATTATCCACGCCATAGTTGTTTTTTAAGGCAAGTTCCAAATTAAGAATATTTTCCGTAAAAAATTTACATTCGAATTCGGCACCGCCTTTTAACGTAATTATCGAAGAAAATTCTTCTAAAATATTTGTTAAAGCAGAACCGCCGCTTGCAGCAAAGCTGCTTGTTCCGATAATGGTCGGTACTTTCATTTTAGCCCCTCTTTAATTGTATAAATCGCACCAATCCGTAAGGTAACGCATATTTGATTATTTTTTTTATTGTTATATTATTTTTTACTGTTTTCGATATATCATTTGCAAAAAAACTTTTATCATAGTATTTTTCATTTTCCGTCATTAAATCTATGAGCTGTTTTATATCTTCAATATTTATCGTTTTTGTAAATGTGTTTGTATCGATAGTTGCTTTTAATTCTTCAAAACATTCTTTTACAGCATGCATAGATGTTTTTATAAAATACTCGGGATATGTATAATCAAAATATCTAAAATAATCATAGTAGGCCTGAGCCGATAAAAGATTTCGCTTAAATTGACCGGCACTTGTCCAAATTCCTGCATTATGAATTCTATAAACGGCAACAATTTCATTTTTAAAATAAGCTTTTCCCTTGTGAAGATGAAAAATATATCGTTCGGTATCTGCCCGAAAAGAAGATTCGCTTTGGGTTCCTACCGCTTTTTGTATAATTTCAGGTATGCCGTTATTATAAACGACATTTCGAAAAATACTTCCGGCAGTTTGTGTAATTATTACTTTATTTTGCAATAAGTCATCAAATGTAAAAAAAGCTTCCGGCAGTTTATTTTTGATAAATGGAGTACTTGTATTATCCTCATACAACATTTGACAGTTCGAACTGTAAATTGAAAAATCTTTATGAGTATCTAAAAAATCGACGGCTTTTTGTAAAAAGTATTCATCAGTATAATAATCGTCGGGATCAAGTACACAAAAGTACTCCGTTTTTACTTTTACCTGAGCTTTTAGAATATTCGCCAGAAGCTTTTCATTTTTTGCGGATAAAAGTATTTCAATTGTATCGGGATGCCGTTTTTGCAGTTCTTTAATAATTGCAACCGAATTGTCCGTAGAACAATCGTCGGTAATAATCAGTTTAAAACCGAAATCGGTTTTTTGCGAGAGGGCTGAATCAACCGCTTGCATTATATATTGTCCGCGGTTATATGAGGGCATTAGAATGGTTAGTTTGTTGTGCATACAGGAAAACTCTATTTTTCTTTTATATCGGTTAATTTTATTGAACTAGGCATATTAGCATGATTAGTATAATGTATTCCACCGTATGGGATAAAAGTAAGTTCACTGAAAAGTATCTTACCTTCCACATTATATAAATCTACTTTTACAAATGGAAACGGCTTAGATAAACATTCAGCAATTTTTATCATTTCGGTTATATTATTAGGCAACAAAGGTACCGCAACAGTATCAACATTTGAATTATTTTGTAAATAATAATCAGGCCTATACTTTAATAACTCATCAAAATAATATAGGTTAATATCCGTTTCTCTATCAGTAATAACTTGCAAAGTTTTAAATTTTCCATTTTCACAAAAAAATTTATAATCAACAGGAAGCAAATCATTTTTTGTTTCTATAAATTTTTCACAAATAATTTTTTTCCTTATAAATTTATACTGTGTCTCAGCATAAAGCTTCCAAAAATCTTCGTGCAGCCACTTTTTAAGCTGTTTTTTCGTTTTTTGTATATCCAAAGTTTTTTTGTTTTTACAGATGATATTATATCCGCATCCGTGATTACACTTCAGTACAAATTTGTCCGGTAAACTTTCAAAATCAATTTGATCCGGATTGTCCCACACCCCTATTAAGTCATTCAATATTTCTTTACAGCCCATTCGTTCGACATAATTGCGTACAAGATATTTGTCGCAGCATTCCGTTATAAGAGGATGTTTGTAATACGTATTAAGTTTTAGCCACAGTAATTTTTCATTTAAAGTTTGAGGGTTATTCAAATCAAATTTTTTATTAAATGCTTTTTTATATAAAATTCTTGTTGCCAGTACCGGAGATAGGGTTGAGAGTAATATTCTTAGCCATGTTCTGTCTTTGTATAGCCAGTTTTTTATTAAGTGATATGGCGGTAGTAAAATAGGTTTCAAAATTTTTTTTAGTGCTTTGTTCATAACTTATTCATTATCTATAAAACTCAAATTTAATGGGTGTACCTTTTTTTATATGTACCTTTGATTTTTTTCCTAAAATTTCATTTATATACTTAGGATTTATACCATCCCCCGGTCTTATAGATCTTACATTGTCTTCTGTAAAGATATCTCCCTCTTGTATATCCTTGACGGCAAATAAAGAACGCGAGAATTTTCTGCTTTTTTTACTCAATTCCGAAAGTTCATACGAAACACATCCCAGACACTGTTCCGTTTCACGTATTCTTTTTACCATAACAGCAAACTCTTCGGCTTCCATAGAAAATGCGGCGTCAGGCCCCCCTATGGAACGGTCAATAATAAAATGTTTTTCAATAACTTTTGCTCCCAAAGCAACAGCCGCGCAGGCACAGGTATCACCCAGTGTGTGATCCGATAAACCCGCTTTACAGTTAAATCTTGTACTCATATCCGGTATGGTTAAAAGATTTGCTTCATTCAACGGGGCGGGATAAGAAGATGTACACTTTAACAAAGTAATATCGGAATTCCCTGCTTTTTTACAGGCGGCTAAAACTTCTTCTATTTCCTGTAAGGTAGCAAGACCTAGGGAAATAATCATCGGCTTATGTTTTGAAGCTGTGTATTCAATTAATGGAATATCCGTAATTTCAAACGAAGCTATTTTATATATGGGGTTGTTAAGCGTTTCAAGAAAATCTACCGCCGTTTTATCAAAGGGAGTTGAAAAAAGAGGAATACCAAGTTCTGCCGCATAATCGAATAATTCTTTATGCCATTCCCAGGGGGTATACGCTTGCTGATACAGCTTATATAAGGTTGTACCGTCCCAAAGGGTGCCTTGTTTTATCTGAAAATATTCATTATCACAATCCAATGTGATTGTGTCGGCCGTATAGGTTTGAATTTTTACCGCATCGGCACCGGCTTTTTTTGCCGCTTCTATTGTTTTAAAAGCTATTTCTTTTTTGTGATTGTGATTAGCCGAAAGTTCGGCAATTATAAAAGTTTTCATTATTTTCCCCATAAAATTTTAAATACAAAAACTATATAATAACATTTGCAACAAATTTATAATACGAGCCATTGTATTGAACACCAGAACTGACACATATGAGACAAGTTTTAAGGTTACTATTTAATGGTATGTATACAAAATTTTCCATAGTACATCTTATATTATAAGACGTATTCTTATACTCGAACTCAAGAGAAGGATAATCTTTAAAAGTTTTACTTATTTTTGGATTATCTACCTGCAACAACATTAGCGAGGAACCGTTATGTGTCGGTTCCGATATCGAATTCCTTCCCCATATATCATCAGGCGTCTGTAAAAATTGATTGAGAAAAGTTTTGTTTTCTTGTTTCACATATTTAATATCCAGTGTTTTGTCTAGCAGCATATTTTCAGGTTGTTCAGGCAACGGGACTTCTAAAGCTATAGTAACTTCAATAATATCTAAGGTTGTTAATTTTGATAAAGTATCTTTACCAGTAATAGGTAGGTCATTATCTAATTGTTTTCCGCTAGGATCGGCAACCAACCGACACCATTTCTTCTTATCAGAATACGGATTTAAAATACCCGCCAAACAACGTCCTCCCGATTTGATAGAATTTGCAACAACTAGAAAATCAGTACCCATATAATTCCTCTTGAGGTTTAATTTTAATAAAGATGAGTAATCTCAAAAATATTACCAAATGCCGTATTTAAATACTCGGCGGCAAGGCGGCGATGACAAAAATCCGGTAAATGTTCGGAACAAAGTAAAACCGAATTCTTCAACATATTTTTCTTAATATATTTGTCAGCTCTTCGCTTATGTAATAAATTAAGATATTGTATTTCATATTCATTCCAAGTAATTTTTTTGTGTTTATAGTCAGCAAGAATATCTTTTGTCGGCGCTAAAATAGCTGCTTCTAAATACTCCCAATCAAGTATGGTTTTTAAGAAAAATACTAGATCAGCTTTTTTAGTAAAACCGGCAAGTTGAGAAGTATTATGTAGTCTAATGTCAATCAACTTATTGGCGGTAGAACTCTTTAAGAGATTAAAGAACTGTTGAGCGGATTTTTCCGTATACCCTATCGTATATAAATTAGACATAATCAAAAACCTCCTGTTTTATCGCATTAATATTTTCTGAGTGCGGTCTAGAATATGCAATTTTATTCTCTAATATCTTATATGCTCTTTCTAGAAGCATATCTCTATTTTCAAATAAGTCAAATTGCAAATTAAATTTTTTAAGGATTTCGTTTTCCAATTCTTCAGTAGACTTTGTCTTATTCAAGTCATATATATGGCTCGTTGAAATTCTTAAGATTTTTTTTATTCCCCGTGAAACTAAAGAGAATCTATGACA
Source organism: Treponema sp. OMZ 790 (assembly GCF_024181285.1). Classification (NCBI taxonomy): domain Bacteria; kingdom Pseudomonadati; phylum Spirochaetota; class Spirochaetia; order Treponematales; family Treponemataceae; genus Treponema; species Treponema sp. OMZ 790. Next base: position 1,318,348 of record NZ_CP051201.1, read on the forward strand.
ATCTAAGGGGTCATATTCTGTACACATTAAAGCAATAGAATAACCTTGTTCAAGTCCATGCCGAATACGTGTAATACCATCTTTAAAAACTTGTAGAGTCATTACTTTATTAAAATCAACTGTATTATTTAAATAAACAAAATCTTCATCACGTCGCGCACCGAATTCTTTTGAAAAACTGCCATACCTGATTTTATTTTTTAATAATTCTTTTTTTAAGAATTCAGCATTATATTGATAAGTAAATCTGCTGTACGGAATAGAACGTACATCTGCAACTACTTTAATATGATATTTTTTAAGAATATCAATAAAGTCACAAATAGGTCTGGTCGAACAACCTATAGAATATAAAAAATATGGTGAGTTCATTTCTATTTTCTTCTCCGTACAATATCCGTGTTTACGGGATCAATTTTAAAAATTTTAAGCCCGTAATACAATATATTATTTTACTTCTTCCTCTTTATAAATATATGCAAGTATGCAGCCGTTAGGTGTTTTTATTACAAAATACGAATTTGAAGCAAAATAAATTTTACCGTTTTCATCTGAATAATTAAATCCCATATCGGAGTATTCTATCTTCTGAACGATTATCTTTTTTCCTTTATAATAAAAAAAAGCACCGGGATATTCAGGCGGTGCCATTGCACGCACCCAATTATAGATGCGTTCTTTCTGCCATGACCAATCAATTAATCCATCTGAAGCAACACGCTTAGGAAAATATGTTGCTAATTTTTCATTTTGCTTTATTGGCTTAAGACTATTTTGTTTTATATTTAAAATAAGCGAGTCTATTAATTGTGGATAAAAGATTTTATATTGTTTTAATATGGAACCACCGGTATCGGTATCTTTTATAGGTATAATTATTTGTTGTAGAACATCGCCTTCATCACAAGTTTCTGTAATAAAATGTGCCGTAACACCGACTATTTTTTCATTATTAATAATACTCCATACATGCGGTGTGCGCCCTCTGTATTTTGGGAGTAATGACCCATGTATATTTATTGCATATTTTAAAGGAAAAAGTATTAAATCTTTTTCAATAATAAAAATATAATTCACTGTAAGTAAAATATCAGGTCGTTTAATATGGCAAAGAAACTCTGAAGTTGCATTGTTTTTGGGATTTCCTATAAAGCAAGGAATTTTATGACAATGCACAAAACTGATAATTTCCGTTGATTTTTTGTTTGTAAAAACGGCAGAAATCGATATATCATGACGGCATAATAAATATTGTAGAATCGTTAATCCAAGTCCGCCTGAAACACCGATGCAAATAGATAAGGGCTTTTTCATGCGGCATTCTTCCGGCTATATGCCGCATATAACGTAAGAGGAAGCCTAGGTTTCCTTACCCCCCCCCTATGTATACTTTTGTATACATATTCTGTCTAAATGAAGTATAATGTATAGGTTTCAAGTTACCGCTACGGATTATTTTTAAAGAATTGGTAAACCCTTCATTAAGTAATAAGTCATACACTCCTATGTGTGAAATAAATTGACAGCCTAATTGTTTGTAAGCGGGATGTTGATAATTTTGATAAAAAACATCTATCCCGTGTTTGACTAAATTTCCGCCGGGGCTATATTCTTCAATGTATTCAGCCGAGCCATATGCAGAAAGATAATTATCAGCACCCAAAGCCATACATATATTCGATAAAAGTTCATCTTTTTTTGCTTTATTCTTTTTTATTTTTGACGAAAATATAAATTCAGTTTTAATGCCAATTTTTCGAGAAATAGCTATAATTAGATTGGAAGTGAACTCTCCGATACTTGAGTATTCTTTTTGGTAAAAAGTATGTAAGAAGTTATATACATCATTAAAATACAAGGCTTTTGAATAACTATGTTTTATTGATAATAAATGCTTTTCTTGCCAATTATTTCCCTGAACATACATTGTATTACATATTAACATATCTTCACGACTGGATTTTTTTATAATAGGAATTGAAAGAAGTAACTCATTGTCTTGTGACTTAATTTTATTTCGTACTTGCCAACTTCTTTTAACCAACTGGACATCATCTAAAAAAATAAAAATATCTACTTGGTCAATCATTGCAAAATACCCCAGCCACGGCATATAAGTGGGTTGCATTATAGCTATTGTTTTCATAATTTAACTAACCTCAAAATCCTTCGTTTTAATGCAAATCTCATCATTATATTTAATGTACAGAGTGTCATTGTTTTTTATTATATAATCTGATTGCATAGCCAAAAATGTATATGCAATATTTTTTATCCAAAATTCTTTATCGCTAATTATAATTTTAGCTCCACGATATCGTGACTGAGCTCTTACCTTATTATATATAAGCGTTAAATTATCAGTATTTATATTTATAAGGTAGTTTTCTTCTTTTACCATAGGATAATAAAAATCCGATGTATTTTCCAAGCAAACTGTATTATGTTTTAAATAACTAATCAATTCATCCAGTAGCAGGGGAACCTTTTCCGTTAAACAATCAAACAACTCTGTTTCTTTCATCCATATATAATACGGGACGGTTTTTTGCGCAACAATATTTCCTTCATCAATTTTTGACGTGACTTCATGCAAACTAATGCCTATTTTCTTTTCATTTGCGATTGTTGCCCAAAAAGTAGGATGGCGTCCTTTGTAGTTTGGTAGTGCACTGTAATGAATATTAAATATTTTAACAGTTTCTAACTCTTCCATAGGTATTCTTTTACCAAAAGAACACATGATAAAAAAATCAATTGCAGAACAAGTATTTTTTATTGTTTTTATAATATCCTTACTTGTTTTAATACTAATTAAAGGAATATCACGCACCAAGCTAAAAGTAATAAGCTCATCATTTATTTTATCATTTTCAAAAATAATTCCCTTTAAACACAGCTGAGGATGGTGATAGATCATTTCAGGTATCTTATAATAATTGCCGATATATATAACATTTATCATTTGACTTATCCTGTTTTATTCAATTAAGGAACTTCTAATAATTGAATGTATAACAACATCTTTGTATTCACCGTTACACGAACAGTGATCTTTTAAAACAGCTTCTTTTTTAAATCCGTTTCTTTCAAAAACAGGATACAAATGCGGTCGTAAATCGAATGCATAGGTATATATTTTATGCAAGTTAAGTTCCTGGAAAGCAACTTCTTTTAAAAGTCTAAAAAATATGTCCCCGTACATATCAAAATATTCTTTTTCCAAATCCGTATTCATAATAAATGAGGTTTCCGCATTATTATCTATCCAATTAATATGCACTAAACCGCCGTATCCGATACAAATATTATTTTCTAAATAAGAAAATAATATTTGATCGGGCTTATCCGTATCGAATAATTTTGAAACTACAGTATCAAAATATTTATTTTGTTTTTCGACGGTTAAGGGCTCGTTTTGGCGTAAATGATATATCTGTTCATTGCGCCATTTCATTATATCAAAACGGTCTTCATATCGAATCGGAACAATAGAGTAATGTTCAAAAGTGTAGATTTGTTTTTTTAATATTTTATATGATGTCTTCATTGATATATGTAGATCCGAAATTAACCGTTTGTTTTGGTATTCAAAAAATTGATAATCCCGTTGACTGATTTTAATAAGACAATTTCTTCAGGTTCAAGCTCTATTCCGAATTCATTTTCAATTTCAAATGCAATATTCAATTGTTTCATAGAATCCCATTCCGGAATATTCTCCTGTGAAGAAGATTCATCAATCGCGACATTCTCAAAAACTCTGCTTAATAAGCTGATTACTTTCTTTTCCATTTTTTCTCCTTAACTTATTTGGTGATTATTGCAGTACAACACCTGTCCAAAATCGGTACAAAGGAAACGGTATGTTTATCGCAATAATCGTATACGGCTTGTTTACAGCCCGGATAGGTCATACTATCAAAATCCTGAATAAAAATATATCCTCCTTTTTCCAGTCGAGGATAAAAAAATTCCAAACCTGCATATATGGGATTGTATAAGTCCGCATCCAAACTGACAAAACAAAACGAATCTTCAAGCCCGTCAGCTGTGTCGGGAAACCAACCTTTTTTAATTATGACATTTTCCCGTATAGGCATTTTTTTGAGCACTAAATCTACAGATGTATCTTTAAAAACACTCTCATCGCCATTTACTTCTTTAGTTGCCAAATCGGTTTGTGAAAAACCTTCAAAGGTATCAAATAAATAGATTCTTCTATCGGGAAGTTGTTTACTTAAAAAAGAAGAAAATTCACCTTGATACACTCCCAGTTCCGCAATATTTCCTTTTATCTTTCTTTCTTTTATGTATGAGATACAATTTTTGGCCATTGCGTAGCGTTCTTCATCCCATTTTATAACATCTTCATGCATGAAAGTAATAATTTTTTCCTTGTCGACTCCCATTTCCAAAAGGTTTGCCGTAATTTCTCTTTGATATTCAGAAACGCTGATAATAACAAAATCAAAATCCGTACTTTTTAGAATTGATGGGGAAAAGATTTTATACCCCCCCATAATTCATTATAATATAATGAATTATTATCTAAAAAGCCTTTTATCTCATACATATCATCATTCAGTAAAAGGGCAACTTTTTTGCCGTATCCCGATGCGCAGTAAATAAATACTTTCTTTTTCATTTTTTATTCCTCCGTTATAGAAACAGTATATATATCATTGGGAACATAGTTAAAAGAAGACATATTCAAACTATATCTTTTTTCACCTGTATCCGATTCCGATACTAAAGTAAATCCGTTATTTTCATAAAAATTCTTAACCTGCATATTTTTCAACGTGGGTATATATGATGCTTTTAATTGAGTGTATCTATTTTGCTTTAAAACCGTAATAATCTGTTTTAAGAATTCATTTTCGATTCCTTTGCCTAAGATTCTGCAGCTCAATAAAAAGGAATCGACTTCATCCTGTTTTATAATGATACAGCCGGTTATACCGCTGTCTCCGAATTTATCCGAAACGCTCATGCAATATATTTTTGAACCGGCTGAAATCATATTTTTTAAATCCGCATCCGTATACCGCTTGGTAGTCAAATTAAACTGATTGGTTTTTTGCGTCATTTGAGCAATTCGGGGAATATGTATATCATCTGCTGATTCTATTTTTATATGTATATTAAGACTTTTTATAAAACTTTTCATATCGGTAAATTTTGATTCTTCGGATTTTCTTTTTGCATTTGCCTTATATGTTTCGGTTTTATTTTTATCCTCTGTAGTTACGGCATAAATACGAAAATAATCGGTTATCAAGCTTTCAATAAAAAAGGGTAAATTATAGGGGTGTTCGGGAAAATCCGGAACCGCAACTTCAGGTATGTTTTGTCTTATCAGCTCTCTTTCCGCGGGATTATCATCAATAAAAACAAAACTGTCAAGTCCGATATTCAACTCGGAGGCTATTGCTCTAAGATTATCCGCTTTGTTATTCCAATTGATACGATAAGAAGAAACAACCGTTTCATTTATTAAGTTAAACGGATTCTTTTTCCAACAATCCAAAACATCTTGCTCATTATTTTTACTGCAAATTGCAATAATAACACCGGATTTTTCAAGTTCAATAATCGCTTTTTGAAAATATAAAAAAGCTTTTCCGGGATAATCTCCGCCGATTTTTATGCCGTCGATGCCGTCTTCACCGAGAACTCCGCCCCATACAGTATTGTCCAAATCCAAAACCAGACATTTTTTTCTTTTAAAAGCAAGCTCATCTCTGATTTTTGCATACCATAATTGAAAATCCTTAAGCAACTTTTGACTGAATGCAAGTTGTGATGTAAAATAATACTTCCAATCAATTATTTCATTTTTTTTATACCGAAAAATAAAATCGGTAAAATCGATTATTTTAATATTTTCTTTTTCTTTTGATTTTTTTACAATGTGATTGTTAAATGCAAAAACGGCATGATCAATATCAAAGTCAGAGCTAACAATCTTTGTATTAAACAGGTTTACCAAAGTGAACACATAGATCATTTTATTTTCAGAGATTTGAGAATATACAAAATCAAATTTTTCCGTATAAGAATCTACAATTTGAGTTTTTAATTCTTGAGCAATTTCATACGGAGTTTGATAAAACCAAATGAACTCATCCGCATCGTCCGGTATGCACGAAATATCATCATACCCCGAAAAAGAATGTGTTTTGTTATCGAAAAAAAATTCTACTGTATTATTTCTAAAAACAAACGTTTTCATTTTTCTACTAATTCAATAAGGCCTATATTTTTATTAAACAAAAAACAAACTTTTTTATTATTTATTGCAATCGCTTCAACCGGCTTTGAAAGCGGAATAAATTTTTCCCTCTTCAGCTCGGTTATTGTATCGGATATATTTTCAACTTCATAGCAAATATGATAGGGGGCAACTCCGCTTTTTTGTAAGATTTTATAGACGGGAGATTTTTCATCAATCGGTTCTATCAATTCAATCATAGGCATCCCCCCCCCCCCGATTATTTCACTGTATCCGTCAGTAAGGAAGCAGATATTTACATGTTGAATAGGATCATAAACGGTTTGAGATTTAGAATACCCTTGCATAATATAAAACGGAGCCGTTTCTTCAATATTAAAAACGGCAATACCGATATGATGATATTTCATTAATTTTTTTGGCCCTTATATGTTGCAATCATTTTTGATTGATTGTTTAGAATATCTTCTTTAATAATATCAAAAGTTTTATTTAAAGGTATGGACAATATCCGTGAACAAGCTATTTTTGTTTCTTCTATTATTTTATTGTCCAAAAGATAATTTTCAAGCGGTTCCAAATTCACCTCGGCATCCATATCATAGTCTCGCACAAACATGGAATATGTTCGTAAAGATTCCATGCCGGTTTCATCTATATAGTTGGCAGAAAAATTTTTAACGTATCTATAAGACACCCCAACTGTCTGTTCCACGTAATGAACAAAGGTAAAACTATTTTGCATACTGACATCAAGAATGATATTTTTTCCGTTTTTTTTATATAAATATGCAAAAGGAGAATCTTCTGCAAACGAATCCGTATTGTTTAATTCACACAGGTATTCCCTGTCTTTCCCTGCAACAGCCCACGAATAGATAGGATGCTTTGTTCTCTTAAATGCGGAATGTTTCAATGCAGCTTGAGATAAGGAACCCGTTTGCGAAGGAGTATTTTTATAATCGAACTGTATCCCTTTACAAAAATCCCAATTATAGGTTGGAAATAGGACCGTTCCTGCAGTTCCTATCTTATTCAGGATTAAATCAAGTAATTCATTGATATCAAAATTTTCTTTATTTTTATGAAAATAATATCCCAGTCGTACAGCATCTGACGTAAATAACACGATATCACCGTTAAAAATAGGTAGTTGATTTATAAAATCATTCATCAAACTCATAGCTTATGCCTCAACTGTCAGTAAATTTTCTTTAATAAGTTTATTTATATTTTCAAGCAGCTCATCAACCGGAACGCCTATAATATTACTTATATCGATTAAGTCATTATGGCCGTTGCAGTATTGAATAAAATTAACCAACTTAAAAACTTCGTCATATTGTCCCTTTCTTGATACTGTTGGGTATAGACCTCTTTTTCCCAATTGCGGTTCACATAAACAGGCTATCTTATATTTTTTATTATGTTCTAAAGCATTTATACATTTTGTCATGACATTAAAACTGCCCTGAAGTCCGCTCGGCGATATAAGCGATAAATTATCTGCCGATGTGTGATATTCGGGGTAAATGCCGTAAAGAGAACGAGAAAAACAAACAACAGGTAAATCTATACCCGGTGCATTATAGCGGCGTTCATCACTGCCAGATTGAAGGTGCGGATATGTTTTATATTCCGGATAATGAAAATGTAAAACATTTTTTAATACTTTATCGGCAAGGGTATTTCCGTAAGCGGATTGAAGATATGAATATGTTCTATCATCTCCTACACAAGTCAGATTAAAACCTGCAACAATATTTTTTTGCATTGTTTTATAATGTTTACTCAAATAAGCAATGGAACCTATGGTTTCGGGTATAAAAATAATTCGGTATGAATATCTGCGGTTTTGTAAATTTTTTATATAGTGTGCCAATGCAGTTGCAAGAACGGGACCGGAAAGCTCATTGTTTGCTAAAGAAGGATGACAAATATATGTTGAAAAAAAGAGTTCAGAGTTCTTTTTATTTTTTTGAGAAGCGGAACAATCGGCAGGAAGATATATCTCCCCGTATGTTAATGCCCCGTCTTTAAGAGAACTATCTATATAAATCTCAAATTCATCATCAACGGCGTATGTGTCGATAATTTCTTTTTTTTGATTTTCAGAACAACAAAAACCGAACCTTTCCTTGTAATATGAAGTGATATAGGGTATAACATCTGGCTGAAAGGGTTCCGTATATAAAAGAGAAAGTAGTTCTTCCTTGGAAACTGTTTTTGAAACAGGTATAGAATAGCCCATAACATGAAGATTTGACTGCGCAAAATCTATAATTTTTTTACCGTTTGAGTCTTTTATCCAAGCATCTTTAATATTCCACTCTTTAGGAACAATCCAGTCAAAAACCTTGGTTCCGCTGGGAACTTCATGAATCTTCAATTCTGGAATTTCTTTTTTAATAATATTAAGAGTTTCACGTACTCCGTTGCCTGTAATACTACGGCAAATGGGAAATAATTCTTTTGCCAGTACATACATTTTATCGCCTTCGTTCATTGTTGTAATTTAATCCTTTAGTTTTAGTGTAAGTGCATTTTTAATATTGAGCGTATCGGTAAACCCGCGTTTAAACTTTGAAATATCGTTATATTTTTGATCTGCAATTGGTGTTACATCTCCTATTTCAAAAATACAGCAATTCCGGTTCTTTGCTTCAAGTATTGATTTAAAAAGAACATAATGGCTGAGAGGTTTATTTTCAGCCATTAATTTTCTATCATATACACCTATACCATAACATGCGGTACGTTCATCGCATGTCGGTATTCCAATCGATGTGTCGGTATATGACCAATTACTCTTTATGCGCTTATACAGGCCGGATTGTTCAAAGGCGATTTTTTCCGAATCATTTAAATCTTTAAGAAATTTGACTTTCATTTATTTTATATTCCTTTTAAAGACAGGGTCTACTTTCCCGCCTTTAAGAATTCCGTCAAGACTGTCCTGTGTAATTGCTTGTCTTATGAGAGCAAACGCTTTTTCGGTTGCTTCAAGGTATAAATCGATTTCTTTTTCCGTATGCGAGCCGTTCAAATTACAAATTGCAAATACCAAAATGCCGTTTTCAATCATAACTTGGGAGTATACGCTGTGTATATCCAAATACGATAATCTTCCTATTTCGTCAAAGGCAAGACCGCAATGCGGGGGCAACCCACTGACCGTGATAATCTTTTCAAGCTCATATTTTTTTACCAGATTTTTTAATCCGGTATGCATTTTTTCTCCGAGTTTCCAGATGGAATCATAAAATCCGGGCTTTTCCAAAACCTTAATTGTTGCCAAGGCTGCTGCCATGGAAAAAGCATCCCCACCGAATGTGGTTGAAATAAAAACACCATTTTCTATTTGTTGCATAAGTTCTTTTTTACCGGCAACTGCAGAGATGGAATATCCGTTTCCCATTCCCTTACCGAAAGCGGCCAAGTCGGGAGTTACCTTATACAATTCGGAAGCTCCGCCCAAGGCATAGCGGAAACCGGAAACAACTTCATCAAAGATAAGAATTGCATTATGTTTATGTACCAAATCCTTTAATGCTTGCAGATAGCCTTCTTTCGGTCCGTCTGTCTGAATCGGTTCCAGGATGACGGCTGCAACATTATCCTTATATGTATTTAATTTTTCTTCTATATCACTAAGGTCATTGTATATGAAATTCTTTGTAAGCTCGCAAACCGCTTTAGGAACTCCTTTATTGTTGTTTGACGCACCGATTGACCAATCATGCATACCGTGGTAGCCGCTCATCAATACAATTTCTTTTCCGGTATACGCTCGTGCAAGACGAATTGCGGCAGTGGTGGCATCGCTTCCGTTTTTTACAAAGCGTACCATTTCGGCACAGGGAATGGTTTGACATATTTTTTCGGCAAGTTCAACTTCTATGGGACTTTGTAAAGAAAAGCTTGCACCCTTATCCAATTGTTCTTTTACGGCAGTATTTATGCGGTCATCATTATATCCAACAGTGATAGGTCCCAGGGCACAGATAAAATCAATGAATTCATTGCCGTCAACATCGTAAACACGGCAGCCTTTTGCATGATCGATGTATAAAGGAGAAATTCCTTTGCAAAAGTAACGGTAGGATTTGCTGAATGTTTGTGCGGCAAGCGGAGACACTTTTAATTCGCGTTCAAGCAATTCATTTGATTTTGTATACGTTTTCATATTTACACTCCTTGTAGAATTTTATATTTTAATTCTGCAGCTTTCCAGTCTTCCATTGTATCGATATCATGACATTCGGTTTCATCGATTATATAAGCACCCGTATTCGGCGGTACTAAGGTTTTATTTTCCAATAATGCTGATGTTTTGCAAAAATAAAACATACCCACGTCATAATATTTCGGCACTAAATCCTGCGAGCGGATAAGTTGAGCTTTACGATCATTCGGAACAAGTATACCGCCGTTAACGGCCATCGCCCATTCTATCGGTACCGGATATTTACACACCGGCATAATGACATCGGTTTTTTCTTCGCACATTTGTTTATAAGCGGTTTTAAGCGAGTCGGCCGTTAAAAAAGGAACACAAGGATAAATACAACATACCATATCAAAACCAATGTTTAATTTTTTATATTCGGTTAATACTTCTTCCAAAACATCGTAGGTAATTGCGTAATCCGAACTGGTTTTAGCACTGCGCATAAAGGGAACTTCGGCACCATAGTTTTTTGCAACGGCAGCGATTTCTTTATCATCGGTTGAAACCATAACCGTATCAAAGAGTTCCGATTTTTTTGCCGCGTCAATCGCATAGGCAAGCATAGGTTTACCCATGAATTCTTTTATATTTTTCCGAGGAATACGTTTTGAGCCTCCTCGTGCCGTTATAATTGCAATGGTTTTCATTCTTTACTCCACAAGGAAGGATTGATAATCTTTTCATTATGAACGGAAAAACTGCTGTAATCGATGGAAGGACACGGAGATATAGAAGCGTTATAAATTTCTTCCAAATCTTTTAAGCATGTAACACCGACAACTAATTTATCAACTTGTTTTAATGACAATACGAAATGCAGAGCATACAAAAGTTTCGGATGGGGGATTCCTTGCAAAATATGTTTTATCGAATCGAATTGCGCCGGATAATCGGTCATCAGTAATAAGCCTTGTAAAAAAACCGAGCGAACGTGTATTTCAATTTTTTTACTTTTCAATTCAGGAAGCAGCGGTATAAAACGCTGATCCAATAAGTTAAGAGGAATTTGCACGATGTCTACAGGATAGTTTTGAATTATCCGTAAAAGTTTTTCGGGAGAATACACACTTACGCCGATCTTATGTACCAGTTTTTGCCTTTTCCAATATTCAAACTTTTGCCATGTTTTATCATTTATTTCATCTTCACGATGAAATAAGAGAGCATCAATGGAACTGACGTTTAATTTACAAAGAGAATCCTCGAGTTCTGCATCACCCGATAATTTGGTAACAATCTTAAACGATGATAAATCATAACGGCCCAAAACGGCTTCGCTTTCACCGTAGCCCTGTGCCGTATCCAGCGTATTTATATTGTGGATTTTACAAAATGTAAGAATCTTTTCTATTTCGACCGCCGGCACTTGACCGCGTGTATTTGAGATGCCGTAGTTCATGCCGAATTGAACGGTACCGAGTGCAAGTTTTGTCATTTACAAATTATCTCCCGAATTGCATTGATTACCGTTTTTACATCGCTATCTGACATTGCAGGATATAAGGGAATCGATAAAGCTCTTTCATAATATTTTTCCGCAATAGGGTAGTCCCCGATTTTATAATTATACCGTGTTTTATAATAAGGCTGAGTATGCACGGGAATATAGTGTACTTGCGTACCGATTCCTTTATCGGCCAATTTTTTCATAAAATCTTTACGTGTTGTTCCGATTGCTTCAAAGTCGATTTGTAAGACATAGAGGTGAAAACAGGAAACTTGTTCTGAATTTCTATACGGAAGTTTAACATGAGGCATACCAGCAAAAGCCGTATTATATTGATTTACGATATGCTGACGCCGCTCTCTAAAACGTTCAAGTTTTAAAAGCTGAGAATACCCCAATGCGGCCTGCATATCGGTCATACGATAATTAAAACCGAGACTGTGCATTTCGTAATACCAGGGACCGGGATTTTGAGTAAGCAACTCAGCATCTTTTGTCATACCGTGACTTCGTAATTGTAAAAGGCGTTTATACAAGACTTCATCATTTACCGTTATCGCACCGCCCTCGCCGGTGGTGATTGTTTTTACCGGATGAAAAGAAAACACTGTCATATCCGAATATTTGCAGCTTCCCACAGGAGCACCATCCGCATAACACGAACCGATTGCATGAGACGCATCTTCAATAACTTTGATATTATGAGTGTCTACAATTTTTCTAATCAGCTCCATATCGCAGGCTAAACCGGCAAAATGGACGGGAATAACAACCTTTGTATCCGATGTTATTTTTTTCTCAATTTTATTTGGATCAATATTATAAGTATCGGGATTTATATCCGTAAAAACAGGCTTTACTTTATTATACAAAAGACAATTTGCCGAAGCTAAAAACGTATTCGGAGTTGTAATTCCCTCAGAATTTTCCGGTAAATTAAGAGCTTGTACAGCAATATGCAATCCTGCCGTTGCATTAGAAACTGCAACACAATAACGAGCACCTGTTATTTCACAAATTTTATTTTCAAAGCAGCTGACTGCAGGCCCTTGAGTTAAAAAGTCTGACTTTAATACAGCTATAACAGCTTGTATATCATTATCGTCAATATATTGGTGTCCGTATTGAATCATCAGATATTTCCTACTTTATCTTTATTATCCTCAATCCATTTTCTAAGCTGAGGTATAGTCATCCATTCAGCATTATTGTCAGATGTATAGCAAAACCCCTCAGGCACAGATTTGCCGCCTTTTATCATTTTTTCAGCTTGCCCCCACTCACATATTTGAGGAATAATTTTAAAATGTTCTGGATACTCATAAGTAAAATGAGCATCTTCTACACCTATCATTTGCTCATGAAGTTTTTCACCCGGTCTGATTCCTATTTCTATCTGCTCTGCATTTTCGTCTACGGCAGCCGCAATATCGCAAATATTCATGGAAGGAATCTTCTTAACATAAATTTCTCCGCCTTCCATATCTTCAAACGCATGCCATACAAGCTCGACTCCCTGCTCAAGAGAGATCATAAAGCGAGTCATTCTTTTGTCGGTTATAGTCAGTTTCCCTGTTTTTGCCGTATCAAGGAAAAAGGGAATAACCGAACCGCGGGAGCCCATTACATTGCCGTAGCGTACTACAGCAAATCGTGTTCTTCCTCCTGTATAAGAATTCCCTGCAATAAAAACTTTATCGCTGCACAGTTTTGTTGCTCCGTATAAATTTACCGGCTGACTCGCTTTATCTGTACTCAACGCCACACAGCGTTTTACCCCCTTATCGATACAGGCATCTATGAGATTCATAGCACCGTTTACATTTGTTTTAATACATTCGAAAGGATTATATTCGGCTGTAGGAACAATTTTTGTAGCGGCGGCATGAACCACATAGTCAACACCATCAAGAGCACGATACAAACGTTCCCTATCACGTACATCACCTATAAAAAAGCGAACACGAGAATCATTTGGAATTTTTTTTGCCATCTCCCATTGCTTCATTTCATCTCGCGAATATATAATAATCTTTTTGGGATTATATTTTTTTAAAGTCATAGGAATAAAGGTGTTGCCGAAAGAACCGGTACCTCCGGTAACCAGAATTGTTGAATGATTTAACATATAATACAACTCCTATACATAAAGCCATAAATCATAATATATAAATATCAAAATTAAAATAAATACATCATAACTATTTAGTTAAACAAAAATTCACACCCAGTTAGTCGTGTGATTTTTCTCACAACTCTTTTAGCGAAATATATAATTTCTCGAAAACTATATATATACTTTATTTTAGATTTTTTATTTACAACAAAAAAAACATTTTCAGTTAAAATAAGTATTTTTTCCTTATAATGTAAGGACATAGCCCGCTTCAAAGAAAGTAAGTCTTTTTTAAATTCCGAAAAAGATAATGATCCAAACTCAACATTAAAAGGTGATGTTTTTACAAATTTTCGAATATCTAAAAAAGGTGTGGCAAAAACAAATTTTCCAATTTTATTTTCTTTATCAATACTTTTCACAATTCTTTCAGAACATGTTTCATTATTAGTAAAAGAAACATAATTACCTAAAATTGACTTTTGTTCATTATTTAAAACACTGGATTGTTTGTTTTCCATAGAACTAATTATAGATAACAGTTCATCTTCAGTATTTAAAACTTTACTAAGCTGATCAGGAATAGTAATGGGGTATTCAAGTGAAATATTAGGCTGATATGAAATAGCCATTTTCCCCATAATAGCAGCTTCCATTCCTGTAGTACACCCACTATGAATCACTAGTGATGCACATGCTATCCAAGGATTTACAGAAAACTTTTTTACAACATAAATATTACTATAATTCTTAAAAATATCTTCCACATCTTGTAATCTTTCAGCTGGATGAGGTCTAAAAACAATTTTTTTTTCAGGAAATTCAGTTGCAATTGTTTTTATGGCAGAAAAAAAATAGGGAGCAAGAGTATTGACTAATCTGTTCATCCTTTCAACAAAAGCAATACTTCTTTTCGATTCACCGTTACAACTTATAATTGCAACTTTCGAATCATAATCATCACGAGTAGCAATATTGAAATTTGAATTTACTAAAATATAATCAGAACCGAATTCTTTTAGTATGTAAGAAATTTCACTCGAAAAAGCACTTGTTACGATATTAAAATTCAATAAATCAAGCCTAGGATTCCCCAATACACAAATCTGATTCGTATAATTCCGTAAAAACTTTTCGATAGTATTTTTTTGCCTTTTTCCCCATGTAATAATCAAGTCTATAGCTCTCAATGTGTTTTCATTTAAACTCGTTTCAACATATTCCTCTTCAATATCATAAATCAAACCTTCTTCATCCCAGCCTACTACAAAATTTCTATTCCTATGAAGACTATCTAAAAATGGGAATCTATACTTATAAAAATCTTTTGTTATATATACGGAATCTTCGGCATTAACCATAAATTCATCCATATGCCAAAGGCTCCCGATACAAACACTATAACCCGCTTGCAAAAAATAATTTGCGAGCAACAGTTTAGCTTTATACTCTCTATTCTTTACTTCAATTGGTATAAAAACTATTTTACCTTTTATAATGACTTTCATATATTAATCCTAATCAGTTACAATAAATTTACAATTATTTAATTTAATGCAATCAGAATTTAAATTTACCCAATTATTATCTTCTTCAATAACAATATCCGGTGTAAATTCATCCAAAACACAATAGTTCACAGCTGGACCTGACAGTGAAATCTCATCGGCAACCCAAAAATATAGAGGATATCTCCCAGGTAATAAAGAATTTTTAGGAATACTTAAATAAATATGCTTGTTAAAATCTGAAGTTATTATATCATTTTTAATGCAAGTCTTAAATTCAGCAAGGCTTTCACCAAATTTATTTTTTACTATTAACGCAAAATACAAGCCTTTAAAAGTTTTATTTACTTTTAATGCAATCTTTATATTAATATCATCAGTTATCTTATAACATTCCTTATCAAAAATAATATCACTAAATTCAACAGCACCATTTCCCCTTTTGATATTTTGATCCTTAACAGATAATAACTCTCTTCTATAATTTTGCTTTTTACTTTCAGAGTAGACAACGATAGTCTCATTTATAGAAGCATAGTTAATAAGCCTTCCCTTCTCAAGAATGATTCCCTTATTACAAAGTGACTTTACCGCTGCCATATTATGGCTGACAAAAAGAACCGTCCTACCCTGCCCTGTCGAAAGTTCGCTCATCTTTCCAATTGCCTTCTTTTGAAACTCTGCATCACCCACAGCCAGCACTTCATCAGCAATAAGAATATCACTATCCAAATGAGCGGCAACCGCAAAAGCAAGGCGGACATACATACCGCTTGAATAACGTTTAACCGGTGTATCGATATGTTTTTCAATACCCGAAAAGTCTATAATTTCATCAAGCTTGCGGTCAATCTCGGACTTTTTCATACCCAATATTGCACCGTTAAGATAAATATTCTCGCGGCCTGTTAACTCTCCATGAAAGCCCGTTCCTACTTCCAATAGGCTTGAAACCTTTCCTTTTATCTTAACGAGTCCTTCAGTAGGTGTAGTAATACGGGAAAGAACTTTTAAAAGAGTTGACTTCCCTGCTCCATTCTTTCCTATTATACCGACCCTATCTCCCTGCTTAATATCAAAAGTTAAATCTTTTAATGCCCAAAATTCGGTATCAGAGCCTAGATATTTATCTTCACCAATCTGCGAATGAGGATCTTCTTTTCCGCGTTTTAACGCCCACCAGCTTTGAATATCCCTAAAAAGAGCATCGTTATTTATTGTCCCAAGTTTATACATCTTAGAAAGATGTTCTATCTTTATTACAGTATTACTCATATTTAATCCCAAATACCGAGTTTTTATTTTTTTGCCGTATATCCTGACAGATGTTACCAATCAGAACATCCGTTATCGGCATAGATTTTATCAATTTCAGATTTTCCAGCCAAGAAAGCGGAAACGTTTTTAGACGCTCAATAAGCGTACAATCCTCAAAGGATTCCTTTTGGTGTGCAGCTTCCAAAATTATTTTCCAATCAAACTCATACATCAAACAAACGGAAACAATGTCAAATACATCTTTTTCTTCGTCACGCCCAATAACAGCCGTTAATTTATTTGCCAGTATATTAAACACATTATCAACGGCAAAATCGCATATTTTATTTGAAATTCCGTACTTGTATACTCTATCGTTTACAAAGTCAATTTTCAGTTGTCCGGTTTTTATCCGCAAAAAGTCTTTTGCATTTATCACAGTTTCAATTTTAAATTGCTTTTTTAGCCGGTAGATAATCTCTTTTACTTCATCATAAAAATAAGACTGTCCGTTCATAAAAAAGTCCAAATCGTCCGAATAACGTGCATTACAATAAAAGCGATGGAGTGCAGTTCCCCCTGTTAAATAAAACGGAGTCTCTTCTGAAAAGACAATCCCTAATACCCTATCTTGAAGAGAATACAACTCATCATAATTCTGTACTATAGTTTTTTCCATTGTAACTTTTCTATATACTGCCGTTCGTTCAGCATTGTGTTTCTCAAGGCCATGTATACTTCCCACGTTAAACCGGAACGATGAGAAAAAGTAAAGCCGTCAAAAAGAGTGCATAAATCCTTTTTGGAAAACAACAGCAAATCACCGATTTTATCCTGCGAGTTATATACAATACGGTTAAAAAGCCATTGTTTTTTTTTAATATCGCTGCCTGTAATAATAGAATGCAGTTCCGTTTCACTGATAGTACAATCCCATAAACAATCCTGCATCGTTAATTTCATCTTATTATTCCTAATAGTATCCATTCAATACCCTTAATTTCCTTTATCCCCTACACCACATCAATAAAGTTACGCTCATTTTGATTAAACATAATAAGCCCTAAAAATAAAAAGAAAAAAGTCAGCAAAATACTCGAAATAATTGCTTGCATTGGAATCCCACCGGCCCCATAAAACAAAACCCTAAAAAGTTCAATAGGAGCATTCATGGGGTTAGCATATAAGACCCAATGGAACCTTTGAGGAATTTGAGATACAGGATAAACTACAGCCGTAGCATACATTGCAAGATTTAAGGCAAAATTTACTAGGAGTCTTAAATCTTTATACTTAGTTGTTAAAGCCGAGATAACCATCCCCATGCCTGTTGCAACAGCTGCAATCCAAATCAAAATAAGAGGAAAAAGAAGAGCTAACAAAGAAGGTCTTAAAATATCTGAGGTTACTAAATAATAAACAAAAAAGCCCATTAAACACAAAAATTGCACCAATATTCTTGTTACATTACCGGCAATATTACTTATAGGAACGGTAAGACGAGGAAAATAAACCTTTCCAAATAAAGATGCATTATTTACAAAAATATTCGTTGCATCGGTGAAACAACCTGCAAAAAAAGACCATAACATAGTTCCGGCATAATAAAATAAAATATGCGGAACGCCGTCAGTACTTAACTTTGCCAGATTGCCAAATACGAAGGCATACATTACTGTCGAGATAAGCGGGTTTATAATAAACCATAATGGCCCCAAAATTGTCTGCTTATACTGCGTAACAAAATCCCTCTTTATAAAAAGAACTATCAGGTCTCTATATCTTATTACCTCGCGGATAGGTATATCCAAAAGTTTCCGCTTAGGTTCAATAATTAAATCCCAAGATTCTTCCGTTTTTGTTATAGTCATAAACTGTTCCTTAAAAATTATTCAAAATATTCCCATGCAGGCATGATTTCTATTCTTTTGTCTTCTTGTACAAAAACATCATGCGAATTCTCGGTAAGGATTATACCTTTTTTAAGTTTAAAAAAATCCATTGCAGCCAATAAGCCTTTTATTTCCCGCTCCGTGTTATCATGCTCCAATTTTAAGCACACTTGAATACACATAGGGGTAGTATACGGATTGATAACAAAATCACATTCACAATTACCTTCGTTATAATAATAAATTTGCTTATCGTCAAAACTGCCGTATTTTCTACGCAACTCGTTAAATACGAAGTTTTCTAAAATATGCCCGGCATTTTCACTAAACGCAAAACCGGCGGTGCGTATAAAACCTATATCCGTAAAATAAACTTTTTTCGGTGCAAGGCTTTGCGCTTTTTGCGACCATGCAAATTTTTGAACCAAACTCAATAAATATGAGTTTTCAAAGTAGGAAAAATATTCCAAAATTGTCGTATGAGATTTTACACCGGCAACATTTTTTAGTTTGCTGGGAGAAATCAAAGAACCTGCATGTGAAGCTAAAAAAATATAGAGTCTTTGTAAAGAGCGTTCATCCGATACATTGTACCTGACAGCTATATCCCTGTATAAAATATCTTTTTGAAGCTGTGTTAAAATTTCGGGGTTTTTTAATTTTAAATACTCAGGAAAACCGCCCATTTGAAAATATTTCTTAAAAGAATTATATCCTCTTTTTGTCTTTGAAAAAGTTAAGTATTCGGAATATGAAAAAGGAAAAAGTTCTTTAACAATATGTCTTCCTGTTAGTTTTGTCCCCAGCTCCCTGCTTAAAAGTGAAGCATTGGAACCTGTGAGCACCACTTTAAATCCCTGGTCAAGTTTTTGGCGTACATAAAGCTCCCAATTTGCTGCAGTTTGAATTTCATCAAAAAAGATAAGCTTTATGCCGGTTTCGTCTATGATCTCATCTAAAATACCGTAGTCCGAAACTGAAAATTCAAGCAGACGCAAATCATCAAAATTTAAATAGAAAAACGGCTTTCCGGTCTTTTTTATAAATTGACGCAATAAAGTGCTTTTACCGCACCTTCTTACACCGCTTATAACAAGAGCATGATTTTTTATATCCGGAAGAAAATTTAAGGCAAATCGAAAAACACCGTCATCGGTATCTTTTATGCTTTCAACTTGACTTAAATATATCTCACTTAATCTCGCCTTTTGCATATATTAAAAGTATACACAAAAAATAAAATATGTCAATGGTAATGGCATAAATATGTCGATATCATCAACATATTTATGCCATTACAAATGGAGTATTATACCCCAACTCCAATACCTTTCATATACTCTTCAAGTTTTACGGTAAATCTGCGCATTTCCTCCGGCTGAATATCACCTATATTGGCAATGCGGAAAGTATTGATGTTTCCAAGTTTCCCGGGATAAATCGTAAAACTGTGTTCCCCAGCAAAATCATGCAAGGCGTCAAAACTGTACTTAGGAGTTTCAGGCTCTAAAATTGCCGTAATAAACCGGCTTTGATGTTCTTCTTTTACCAGCATTTTAAGACCGAGTTTTTTAACGGCTGCAACCAAAATCTTCCAGCATTCACTGTAACGCTCATACCGCTTTTGCACTGTTTCCTGTTTTGTTTCAAGCACAGCCTGACGCAGTGCATACATGGTTTGTACCGGAGGAGTAAAACGGGTTTGGTGCGTTTTTGTAAAGTAGGCATACTGGTCATAAAGGTTTAAATAGTAATTCCGCATGGGATAATCTTTTGTTTTTTCAAGCTCAGCCTTATTGCAAATGACAAAGCCGACGCCCGCCATCCCTTGAATATTTTTGTTACTGGTAGAAGCCATAAAGTCAATACCCAAAGTTTTTAAATCCATAGGCATTCCGCAATAGGCACTGACAGCGTCCACAACCGTAACCATGCCGTATTTTTTTGCCATAGGGCAGATAATATGCAAGGGATTCAAAAGACCTGTCGTTGTTTCATGGTAGACACAGGCAAGGTGCGTGTATTTTTTTGTTGCAAACTCCTCTTCAAGTTTTTGTAAATCAAGCGGCTCATAAGTTGAGCTTTTAAAAACATCCATCGGGATTTTATAAACTTCTGCAATTTTTGCAAGGCGGGCACCGTAGGAACCGTTGTCTATTACCAAAAGCCGTCCGGTGTCAGGTATGCATGAAGAAATCATAACCTCATCAGCCCCCGTACCGGAGCAGCCGAACATAACGGTTTCGTATTCGGCGGGATTGGTTTCAGGAGCGAGCGCAAACAGTTTAAGTTCATCGCAGAGCCACTGCATTAAGTCTCCGAATGCTTTTTCGCGCGGGCAAATATCGGCGGCGACTTGGGCGTATTTTACGCTGTCCGTAGTGGTTGCAGGGCCGGGATTAAGAAGCACCTCCCTGCGTACTGCACGCAGCTGCTCATTTTCGATTATATGAGGATAGATATTTTTTACAGCCATCTCTAAATGCTCTTCATTATCTATTTCTCTCCAAACAAAGTATTCAATTTTTTTTATTGCAACGGCTTCGGTTTTAGCAGTTTCCAAAAGAGCATGTTCATATTCCATCTTAGGTAAATCGCCGCGATGAGCTTGTGCAAACTCACACATCTTATCCAATGTACATTTGGTTAATTTTGTAATACCGACAAGTTCTCCGAAAATATTTTTTAAAGAATCCTTATTTTTAGAAAGTCCTGTAAGACAAGCCTTGTCATCAGCTTCAAGATACACCTCATCTCCGGATTGGGTAGCACCGCTTGCCAAAATAAGATTTCGCCGAGCATCGTTTATCAGCACAAACAAACCGGCAGAATCATAAATCAGGTCGGACTCTAAAAGTAAAAAACTTCCGTCCACAAAAGGAGCGCACACTTCAAGGGTTCCCATGCTTCCGGTATTTGCGTAGTTTTCATTTTTTACAGTTGTAATTGCAGAATATTTTTCGGCAAGCCGCTCATAATATTCGCTGCAATGTCCGGTGCCGATTATAATTTTTTCAATTCCCTGTGCAAGGAGTTTTTTTACCGACTGCTCTACAATCGGAGTGCCGCCTATTTCCAAAAATCCTTTCGGCATTGTTTTTGTTTTATCTTTTAAACGCGAGCCCAAACCGCCCGCCAAAATTACAGCTTGTTTAATCATTTTTATCCTCCAAAAAATTCATAAAAGCCTTTTTGTTTTCGATAGGAGAAGATTTGGGTCTTCCCAAATCCTGCCGCGCCCCCTTAGATACTAATACCTCGATAAAAACGGAACCGGCATTTGTGCATAATTCCTTTAACTGTGAGTTTAACTCTTCAAGGGTTTTAACACAGAAAACCCTATCATAACCGCAAGAGCCGGCAACAGCGCACAGGTTAATCTTTCTTCCTACAGTAGGTTGACCGCCTACAGAATCATGTGCACCGTTATTCAAAACTATATGTACCATGTTTTTCGGTTTTTGTGTGCCCACCGTAGTCAATGCTCCAAGATGCATAATTGCAGCTCCATCTCCGTCTATACAAAAGACTTTTTTATCGGGTTTACTTAAAGCAATTCCGAGAGCAATTTGCGAAGCATGTCCCATAGAGCCTACCGTTAAAAAATCTTTGGCATGACCTTGGCTATGCTTATCGCGCAGCTCGTAAAGCTCCCGTGATGCCATCCCCGTGGTGGAAACAAAACAGGCATTTAAAGGAGCATTCAGTATTATTTTTTCGATTGCTTCCTCGCGGCTTATCTCGGCGGGAACAGCTTCATTTGTTTTTAATTTATAAGAATCGAAAGTACCTTTTTTAATAATTACGGCATACGGAGAACTTTCAGTTTTAATGTGCACATAAGCCTTGCTGATTTGCGCTTGGGCTTCTTGTTCTTCTTCTTTTAAAATGCAATAGGGTATTTCCATTGCCTCAAGAAGAGAGCAAGTTACCCTGCCTTGTTTGATATGCTGCGGCTCATCATGCACATTAGGCTCCCCGCGCCAGCCTATTACAAGCAGCA
Organism: Treponema sp. OMZ 790; assembly: GCF_024181285.1. Taxonomy (NCBI): domain Bacteria; kingdom Pseudomonadati; phylum Spirochaetota; class Spirochaetia; order Treponematales; family Treponemataceae; genus Treponema; species Treponema sp. OMZ 790. The sequence continues at coordinate 1,341,040 of NZ_CP051201.1, forward strand.
TGGGCACTGAATATACTTCTTTATCCGCAAGCGACAGCAGAGGATTAACCGTATTTCCCAAACCGGAATTCTGCATGTAAACAAGCGGCACGCTTCCCGTTGCAAAATAATGCCCTGCGGCAAGCCCTACCGCACAGCCTTCATTGGCTGCAATAATATGATTTTTACTTCCCGCCGTATCGGTTAAATATGCGCAAAAGTTTTTTAAAAGAGAATCGGGCACACCCGTAAAAAAATCAGTGCCGTTTTCTTTTAGCAATTCATAAAAAAACTGAGGTCTTATCATTTATTTAGTTCCCGGAATAAGTTCCAAAATTTGTTTAATCGAAAGACACAATTCATTCACTTCTAAAGAGCGCTCAGCTTCCAAAATAGTTTGAGCCGCTTTAAGCATTGCAGGATACGAAGCGCGCAGCATGTGGTTTGCATAAATGATTATATTTGCACCCCAAGCAGCCAATTCTTTTTCAGTAAACTGATTGTAAGTAGTAGGCACTAAAACTATCGGAACTTTTTCGTATTCCTTTCTAAAGCGTCCGCAAAACTCTTTTATGTCGTTTCCGTGTTTTTCCTTACTGTGAATCATAACGCCGTCGGCACCGGCTTTTACATAGGCAAAGGCGCGCTCCAAGGCTTCGTCCACAGTACCGCCTGCAATTAAGGCTTCAAGACGGGCAATAATCATAAAGTCCTTTGTAACTTGCGCTTTTTTTCCTTCGGAAATTTTATGAGAAAACTCTTCGACAGAAGCCAGTTCCTGTTTTGCTTCCGTACCGAAAAGACTGTTCTTTTTTAAGCCTACCTTGTCCTCAATTATAATTGCAGAAACGCCGTTACGCTCAAGGGTGCGGACAGTAAAAACAAAGTGTTCAGGCTTTCCGCCGGTGTCTCCGTCATAAATAATAGGCTTAGTGGTGCATTCAAGAATGTCTGTTAAACTTTGCAGACGGGTTGTAAGGTCAACCGCTTCAATGTCGGGTTTTCCCTTACTGGTAGAATCGGTGAGGCTTGAAGACCACATTCCGTCATAGCGGTGAACCCCGTCATCTTTTTGCACTTCAAGGTTTTCGATAATAAGACCTGAAAGGCCGGAATGAGCTTCCATTATTCGGACTATGGGCTTAGCTTCAATAAGGCGGCGCAAGGTTTTCCTTCTTATATCGGGAGTAGTGCCTATGCTGTGCATATTTGAAGCAAGCGCACTTGAATTGATTCCCTTTGTGTACGGAACTTCAATAACTTTGCCGCCCCATTCTTTCATCACTTCGATAACTTCATCGCGGATTTTACTTAAAGAGCCGGTTTTCCAATCATCGCCGTGAATAATAAAATCAGGTCTTATTTTTTTTAAGTTCGGAACATAAGACCAGTCTTCCTGCGGGACAACTTCGCTCACACCCTTTATGTTTTCTACAACTTGCTTACGCTGCTCATAAGTGAGATACGGAAGCCGTTTATGTGAAACGATTGCACTGTCGGTTAATAAGCCGATTATCAGATGCCCGTGTTTTGCACCCTCATTGATGATGTTTATAATCCCCGGGTGAATAATATCTCCGGTAAGTCCCAGATAAATTGTTTTTTCCATAAATAAAATTCCTTGCAAGATTATATTTTAAAATTTTTAGTTAGCTCCTCAGCCTTTTTTATAAGAGGCTGATACAGGGTTCTAAAACGATCCCAAGAAGAAAAAAGAAGATTTAATGCTTCAACAACATCTTCTTCTCGTTCAGGATACTCGTGGGCAAGATTATTTCTGATGACCCTAAAAAACTGCCAATCATTTACGGAAGACAATAAGCCTAATTTTTCAAGCCTATTAAGTACATCGATAAACGGAATTATTCTATCATCGTTTTCCAACACCTCATAGAGGGCAGGAATTAATCTTAATCCGATACAATCCTGTAATTTTGAAAACCTGTACAAAAACTGATCTAAAACGGCAACTCTTTCATCATCAAAAGAATTAATGCTATTTTCGGTAAGAGGAAAAAAAGGTTCTAAACATCCTAAAGCTTTTAAAATCCTTGCTTCGTGTTTTTCACACTCCTCTTTAGCAGAAATAAGCTTTAATCTTTCTACCTCTCCCATAAAACAAGACCATCCTTATACGCATTTTTTACAACCAATCTTTTATCCTCTACTCCGTATGAAGTGATAAGATCAATCCTCCGTTCTCCAAGTTTGGTTTGAATTTCGGCTAAGGCATTAATCTTTTCCCTAAAAGCTGAGGAAGGCTCGGAGGGAGTTTCAACCAGGAGATCTATATCTCCGCCTTTTTTACCGTCATCAGCACGGGAACCGAAAAGAATTATCTTAAAAACTTCAGGAAAATTCTTACAAATAGCATTTATTATAATATTCTTCGACCATTCATCTAAACGCATAAAAATCCCATGTCGTTTACTTAAAATCACTCATCTGCAGGCAGCTTGGAAAGGTTTTGAGCATAAAAAAAGCTCTTTATTTTTCAAAAGAGCACAAAAAACCATTGCTTTTTTATAGTTTTTATAAAAAAGCTAATCAAAAACAAATTACCGGCCGCCTGCAAAAGATCGCCGAAACAGATTCAGTTGCAAAAAAACCTCGTCACCCGATAATACACTAAAAATTAAAGACTTTCAATAGGTTTCTAAAAATAAATAAAAAAAATGCCTAATCCGGCTCATAAGCCGTTTTATGCAATTCGATAATTTTTCGATGTAAAAAATGATCCACCATCTCTTTTTCGGCCATGCCTAAAGGCTCCCCATTATCGCCTATTATGGGAACCGCATAAATATCTTTTTCGGTATAAAGTTCATATAAATCTTTAAGACCTGTTTTTGCGGAACAAAAAGTATTTGCAGGCTGCATAATATCCATTGCAAAAACACAATCATAGATAGCCGTCATTGTCAATGTTTCTTTTAGATGCTCAAGGCTTATCATACCGGCAAGGCAGCCGTCGGCATCTTTAACGGCATAATTTAAGTTAGGGCTGCGGCTAAAAGAATCTATTATGGCACTCAAGGGCATATTTTCAGGAATTATTGCAGGAGAATCTGAAGAGCAGATTGTTTTTCCATTCCATACAACATCCCCGACTGATAATGTACATAGCAAATCTTCCTCGGTAATATCCAGACCGCATTCTCCTGACTTTTTTACCCCGTATTTTACGCATATGGGACCGGCCAACTGGACTATAAAGGTTGTTGCAGTAATTATGAGCAGAATAGTCGGTCCTATTGTATCAGAAAAATCATGTCCGGCCGAAATAGAAAGACCGATAGCAACACCGGCCTGACTTAAAAGACAAAACGGCAAATACTTTCTGACTGTTTCCGGAGCCTTTGTAAGCCAAGATCCCATGATAGAGCCTATTGTTTTCCCAAATGTGCGTAAAAAAACATATAAAAGAGCTAAAAGCGCAACAAAGGGTGTAACATTCCAAATATTCAATTTGGCTCCCACCAAAACAAAAAACAGCACATATATGGGAGGAGTAAAATTTTCTACCAATGTGAAAGTGGAACGGGTTTTTACCGGAGCAAAATTAACCATAAAAAAACCCAAAGCCATCGCAGCCAAAATGGTATCAAGGCTGAGAAGATAAGCAATCCCTGTAGAAAGAAGGAGACAACCTAAAGAAAAGCCTAAGATACGGCCGGGATCGGTCATCATATTTCTGATTATGAGACTTAAAAAAAAGCCTATTATACTGCCCAAACAAATAGACCCGAAGATATTATATAAAAGTAAAAGAATTTGTTTTCCGAAACTTGCAGTTTGTGCTCCCAAAAGAGAGGCAGCTATCGATGAAGCAAGTGCATACAAAACCAAAGCTACGGCATCATCCATAGCAACAATACCTAAAACTGTAGTAGTCAAAGGCCCCCTTGTTCTGTTTTCTCTCAAAACATCCGTGGTCGCAGCAGGAGCCGTCGCCGAAGATATAGCGCCTAAAATCAATCCTAAAGAAATTGAAGCCGGAAAATTCTTTGTAACAAAATATGAAACAACGGAAACTACACTTGAAACCGTTATAAACGGAACTATGGATTCAAAAATCAAAATACCGACAAATTGAGCTCCATATTTTTTGATTACCTTGGTTTTTAACTCTCCTCCGATCAAAAAACCTATAAGAGCAAGGGCTATACCTGACAAAGGATCCAAAGCCGTAATTATTTGTGCAGACAAAATCTGAAAGCCCGACTGTCCTATTATGATACCGATCACAATATAACCTACAACCTGAGGTATCTTTAATTTTTTAAACAAGGTTCCGCCGATGGCGCCTAAAAGTAAAATTATTCCCAAAAGTAAAATGAGATTTGTATTTTCAAGCCGTGAAAAGTGCATAAAAGCGGGAAGGAATTCAGCCAATTTATTCATAATTGTAAATAATAGCTCATTCAAAAAAAAAAGTAAATAAGTATACCGGTATAAAACGCAAATTTCTCAATTTTGATAAATTGACAAGGTTTAAAAAAGAGTATAAACTCTTTTCTATGACCTTATATGAATACTATATTATCTATCCTGATGGAGAAAAACAAGAAATTAACGGCCCGGTATCGGTCGGAACTTTTTTGGATATAAACGGAAATGAGCTGCCGCAAAGACTTCCTACAAATAAGATGATCGTTTATCAGGTACAAAGTAAACGGACTATCGAAAACCGAGGAATAGTTCAAATCATTTATATTGTCGAACAGCTCGATGCAGAAGAACTTTTAAATTATGTTTAAACACTTAAAACTATACGCAATAAATGATAAATACTTATAACGAAAGTGACTTACACAAAAGCCTGAAAGAGCATTTTTGCCCTCAAAAGGCCAAGATGGAACAAGCTCTTTTAGGAAGCATCTGTGATATTCTTTGCGATAACGGAAAAGTCATAGAGATACAAACTTCAAATTTGAGTGCACTGCGGTCAAAATTAGAAAAATTTTTACCTAAACACAAGGTTATGATTGTCTATCCAATAGCCGAAGATTCGTACATAAGGGTTATAAATACTGACGGAACAACAAAATGTACAAGAAAAAGTCCTAAGCATGGCTCATTTTTTCAAATTTTTAAGGAAATGTCGGGGGTTTACCATCTGATAGACAATAAAAATTTAAGTTTTAAACTTGTATATATAAGCTGTGAGATTATAAAATCCGATACGGATACCAAAAAAAAGAAAGGATACGGAATTATAAACAAAAAGCTCATAGAAATACATAGAATTGAAGACTATAAAAATATGAAAGCAATATGCAAAAAAGTTTTAAACCTTCTCCCTGAAGAATTTACGAATAACGATATAAAAAAACTGGGAGCAAAAAAACACGCTTCTTATACGAGCTGGTTTTTAAAAAAAACTGAAATTATATGCTCCGCAGGTAAAGAAGGCAGATTTACACTATACAGAAAAATTAATGACATATAAAAAAGGGTTAAAACTTCTTTAATAAAAAGTTCTAACCCTTTTTAGAATAAAAATTATATTTTACAAATAAAAAGCCTTTTACCCGTAAAAGTTATTTTACCAGTTATCGGACATATCGTCTTCATCCCGCATATCAACTTCATATAAGTCGCTTACGACACGAAGATCATCAAAGTAGATATAATAATGACCGTAAGCTTCTTCCGGATCGCATTCGATTCTGAAACCTACAATCTTAAGTCCCATACTTGTTCCATAGTGATAATCTTTTTGGATAATACCTGTTTTACCGGCAGAATTCTGCGGCGGGATAGCAACAGTCATAAGCTTCCAACCTGAATGGTTTAATTTTCCTACATAAAGCTCAAATCTTTTTCCCCAAAAATCTTCTACTATGAGTTTCATGGTATGCGGATAACTTCGTCCTACAACCCAAACACTTGCAGTCTTGGCAATTCCTTCTACGGGAAGAGCCTTTGTCGCATGAACTTCAAAAGAATTATGTCCGCGTCGATAAAATGAAACCTTAACACCTAAAACCTTTTCATCGGTAAGCTCAAGACCTTCCTCTGCAGGAATGGGCTTCTTATTCATAGGATTACCGTTAAAAAGTCTGGATCGTATTACACCTTCATCTGCAGACATCATTGAATACCAAGTGCCTTCAGTTTCAAACTTTTCGATAGAAACTTCTTTAATTCTCTGCTGAGCGGAATCAACACCGACTTTATTCGGGTCAGCAGCTTCTATTGTAGAAAAGTTGTCGTTTTGCTGAGCAAAAGAAAATGCAACAAATCCTGCCAAAAACAAAATTATAGCTATACTCTTTTTCATTATTTACCTCCACACCGCACCTATTCGGTTTTTTCACCATCGATAGACAAATCAGCCAATTCATATCCGTCATAAGAATCGACAAACACGTCTGTCAAGGCTTTAAATTCATCAAAAAATATCTTAAATGAATCAACTCTTTCAAAAGGAGCAGTTCTGATTCTAAAAGCTACAAAAGTAAGTTTATTTTTATTTCCGAGATATTTGGATGCCTGAGGAATGTTTGTAGGAACGGTAACATGCATATTTTTCCATCCCTTAAAGTTAACGGGACCTAAGGGCAATGTATGAGTTCGTCCTTCGCAATCTCGTACGAGGATTTCGATGTAGTAGTAATATCCTGCACCCCAAACCCACATATCCAATCGGTGTATATTTCCTTTAAAGGGGATTTCATAGGGCTTGCCGTCTTTAGCAGGAACAATGTCAACCCAGTTATCGCCTTTTCGGTTAAACTTAAACTCCAACCCAAGAAATTTAGCATTTTCATCATCATTATTCATTACTTTTACAGCACGGGGCATACCGTCAAGATATTGAATCTTAGGATAACCCTCAGTAATAAATTTGCTTCCAACAGGCTGATAAGCCCAACCCTGACCGTCAGGATTGTCAAATGTATCAACCATATAAGTTTGATAATTAATCGAACCACTCTGCGCCGTTAAAGGTGCAAATGCGAACAACAACATTAAAGCAATGCCCGCAAAAACTAAACCGCCATGTTTCATGTATAACTCCTTTTGTTTCGTTTCAAACTCTGTGTTGTATTATATTGTAAAAAACATTATTTGTCAAACAAAAAACAACATTTTCTGCAAAAAATAAACACACATAGTCAGTATCGGCAAATTACATCCGTTTCTACAGGGGTTTTTGAATATAAAATCCCTGTTATCGACATTATACCAAATTTATGTTAGAATATCAATCGCCTTATGACCGAATTAAGTAATTTTTCAAAAGCAATTCGCGATCCGATATGGAAACACATATGGATGAGCGGCGAATTATATGCAATTACCAAAGAAAAGCCCTTTATGCGCCTGTACAATATAAAACAGCTTGGGCCGGCGGAACTGGTATATCCGGGAGCAAGCCATACAAGAGCCTCGCACAGTATAGGAGTTTACAATACCGCCTTAAAAATGCTCAATATTTTATTAAAAAAAGGGGCTGATGCTTGGGTTTCAAAGCAGGGAGCGATGTCATTTTTAACGGCTGCCCTACTCCATGATCTCGGGCATTTTCCTTTTACTCACTCTTTAAAAGAATTAAAATTAAAAGAGCATGAAGATCTGACGGGAGAGCTGATTTTAAAAGAGCCCATGCGCTCTGCAGCAGCCAAAACCGGAGCAGACCCTGAACAAACAGCAGCCATAATAAGCGGAAAAGGTAAAAAAGATGCCGAAACGGTCTTTTTTCAAAAGCTTCTTTCGGGAGTTCTTGATCCCGATAAACTGGATTACCTTAACAGAGATGCTTTTTATTGCGGTGTTCCTTACGGAATTCAGGACACCGACTTTATTCTTTCCCAGCTGCTTCCGGATAAAAAAAACGGGATAAAAATAGAATCAAAGGCAATTTTAAGTGTTGAAAGTATCTTATTTTCAAAATATCTGATGTATAAGTCGGTTTATTGGCACAAAGACGTACGTATAGCGACCGCTATGATGAAAAAAGCTATATTTGCCGGAATGGAAAAGGAAAAATTTTGCCCCGAAGCTCTTTATCATCAGGACGATGAAGGTATTTTCAGACTCTTGGAAAAAAGCACTTATCCCGAAAAGAAACCGGCCGAAGACTTGCGCATCGGTAAAATATACCGAATCATAGCCGAAGAAGATTTTAAAGCCGAAAACCCAAAACATCAGGATTTGGAAGACCTCCATAAACGAAGAGAAGCTGAAGAAATTTTGGCCGAATACTTTTCGGCCAAAACAGGAATGAACATCGGCCATGAAGAAATTATAATCGACATACCCGAACGTATTTCTTTTGAATCCGATCTTTTTATAGAGGATGAAAAGAAGGTATTTACTGAAAGTTCTACCGTGTTTTCGAAAGAATTTATAAAAACGCTAGTTCCTTCCTTACGAAAAATACGGGTCGCAGTTTCAGACAAAATTCACAAAAAAGTTATAAATCTTCCTCAAACAATCTTGCCGATTTTTTAAATATCGGGTAAAATAGATTAGCAGTTTTGATAAACCTATGAGCGGATTAACCTAAGGAGAGTATTTATGATCATTCATAATGTTATGGAAGACTTGGTATATACCGAAGTCAACAAAGTATTTGATGAGGCCGAAGAAAAAAATGAAAGCTGGCTTACATGCAGTTGTATGCAATGCAGAATCGATACTATGTGCTATGTACTCAATCGGGTTAAACCCCGTTATATAAAATCGGGAAGAGGTTTGGCTCATTTTTTAAAATTCGAAAAGAACGAAAAAATTCAGATAATGGCAGATATTACGAGCCTGGTAATTGAGGGTATGCACAGGGTTCTTTCTACTCAAAGGCCTCACGACCATGAACCTATGCTCGAAAACGAAAACGCTCCCGTTTTTAACTTTCCTGCAATTACCGGGAATGTTTTAAACGGAAGCAACTTTAACCCCATGGAAGATGTCACCATAAGCCTTAAAATGAACGGCGAACTGGTTCCTCAAATGAGTATTTTGTGGGATAATCCGTACACAATATCAGACAAAACACCGGGAGCCTATACTTTCTGCCCCAAAGCAGTGCCTGCAAAAAAAGCAGGAGATACGGAAAAATTTATTTTTGTCTTAAAGGCAGAAAAAGAAGGTTTTGATCCGACCAACTTTTCTTTTGAACTGGATATAACGGCTGAAGACAGAGTAAATGCACCTTTGGATTCTTCAAATTTTTATCAAATTAAAAATTTATTTTTATGTACACACAGTGAGGAAGATTAATGACTAAACCTAAAGCCTTAGTATTACATGCAACAGGTACCAATAGGGATGGAGATGCTGCAAGAGCCTTAGAACTTGCAGGGGCCGAACCTGAAATTGTGCATATAAATAAACTTAAATCCAAAGAAAAAAATTGGAAAGATTATGCAATTCTTGTAATTCCGGGCGGTTTTTCTTATGCAGATGCCCTTGGAGCAGGAAAGTTATTTGCCTTGGATTTAAGCAATTATTTTTTTGATGAGGTAAGCGAATTCGTTTTAACGGGAAAACCCGTCATAGGAATTTGCAACGGCTTTCAGGTTTTGGTAAAATCGGGCATCCTCCCCGGCAAAGAAAAATACGGTAAAATCGTCTTAGAAAAAAATGCCTATAAAAACAGACAGGCTACCCTGACTTATAACAAACAGGGTAGATTTGAGTGCCGATTTACAACTATGATTCCTCAAAAATCCAATTGCATTTGGACAAAGGACCTAAAAGGCAATATACACTGCCCCATAGCCCATGGGGAAGGCAGATTTTTAACCGGCTCACAAAAAACTCTTGACAGCTTATTCGAAAAAGGACAAGCAGCCCTTCTCTACGGAGGAAAAGATGCAGATAAGGGGATTCCTGCAAACGGAGAATACCCTTTTAATCCTAACGGTTCTCTTGCAGACATAGCAGGCATATGCAACACAAAGGGAAATGTGCTGGGCCTCATGCCCCATCCCGAAAATAACGTGGTTATAAGGGAAAGAGATTCGGAACTTGAAAAAGAACGCACAAAACTCTGCCTTGATATGTGGAAGGCAGGAGTAAATTACGTTATTTAAAAAATATCTTGAGGTATTTACATGAATAATTTTTTTCAAAAAATAAAACCGATTTTTTTTATTTTAGTTTTGACGATTTTTGCCGTTTCCTGTTCAAATAAAATAGGATACGGAGTAGTAAACTGGTCTATTCCCGAATACAATCTTACTGCAGGCGATATTATTCCGGTTTATGTAAGATCAAACATAGAAAAGGTTTACATTGTAGGCTTAAACGAAAAAACGAGTGTCAGGGTCGAAATTCCGCTTTGGCAGTTAAGTTTTTTTGAATCAAAAAAACAAGCCGTCAAATTTCAATCTAAACTTGCAGAACAAAAACACAATTATGCGAAAGTTAAGTTGGATGGGCTTCCTATGAGATCAGATCCTGATAATAACTCCGCTCCTGTATACAGATTAAAAGAAGGACAGATTGTTAAAATTCTTTGGCTGGGCGAAGGAGTTCCTGTATTAAAAGGCGGAAAACCGATGGACGGTCAATGGTACAGGGTATTGACGGGAGACGGTATAAAAGGCTGGTGTTTTTCGTATAATCTTGCAATCTACGACGAAACAAATAAAGAAACTTCGGAAAATGCGAATTTAGCTCAAGAAACTGATGCAGAACTTGAGGCGATTTTAAGCGAATTTTGGTATCCCGAAAACTACCGCAAGATGATTAACAATAGACAAATCGACCTCGATAAAATGAGTTTAACATGGGGCTTTTTTCCCGGCTTGCGCTCCGGTATTGCCAGAGTTGAGCTTGAGAATACGAAAATTTCTTTTCCCTACACAAGGGTCATCAAGACAGGAAATAAATACAACTTTGAAGGCTCAAATCTTTCGATGCAGATAAGGGGAAAGGATATTATAACTATTGAATTTTCGGATAAAAACGGAAAACACAGGCTGGAAAATTTTATAACCTTAAATGCCACACCCGAAGATATAATCAATAAAGAAATAAAAAGACGGGAGATGCTGATAGACAAAATAGCAAAAACTTCCTCAGAATTTAAATCGGAAAATTTCGGTTCATTAAAAATAATGTCCGATGGTCAGTTTATTTGGAGCGGTTATACCCTTATCTCTCCTTCTATTATACCCTCGGGAGCAGGTTCTTCGGGAAAGGTAAGCATAAAGAATTTTTTGGATAAAAAGCTTTCAACCGACTATCAGGGGGCTTTGAGTTTTAGATTTGAAAAAACGGCAGAACCTGTTGTGTTTATGTACAGTATTTCCTCCAAAGGCCTACGCCTTGAAGCAGTAGAACCTTCAGGAATAAAAGATAATATTGTAATGCGCAGAAGCCTAAATCCGGTAATTTTATTCTTTTCTGCAGATTAAAAGCCATGCCCTTTATTCAGCTTTCAAAGATATCTCTCGCCTTCGGCGACAGAGACATTTTAAAAGACGTTACTCTTATTTTAACGGCAGGAACCAAGGCAGCTCTTACGGGAGCAAACGGCTGCGGGAAGTCTACCTTAATGAAAATCGTTGCAGGTCAGATAAAAGCCGACTCAGGGGAGATAGCCTCAGAAAAAGATACATCAATAGCTTACTTACCGCAGTCAGGGATAGTCCACAAGGGTAAAACCTTGGCGGAAGAAGCCGAAACCGCCTTTGCCTACGGCTACGATATTATCAAGGCCATGGATGAGGTTGGCGAAAAGATGAAAACCGAAAAGGATGAGCAAAAACTCCTCGTCTTGGCAAACGATTATCACGCCTTGCAGACCAGACTTGAAAATTCAGGCTGGAATTCAAAAAAAGGGCTTATCGACGAAACCTTACGCGGCTTGGGCTTTTCTTCTTCCGATTTTAATAAGAACGTCCAAGAGTTCTCAGGCGGCTGGCAAATGCGTATTGCCTTAGCAAAGGTTCTTTTACAAAATTCCGACATAATTGTTCTTGATGAGCCCACAAACTACCTCGATATTGAAGCCCGCTCTTGGCTTGAACTTTGGCTCAAAAAATTTAAGGGAGGCTTTTTACTTGTAAGCCATGACCGCTACTTTTTGGATCAAACGGTAAACGAAACTTACGAGCTTTTTAAGGGAAACCTAAAAAAATATAAGGGAACTTACAGCGATTATGAAAGAATAAGGACTGTTGAAGTTGAAGGCCTTATAAAAGCCTATGAGCAGCAGCAGGAAGAAATTGCCAAAACCGAAGACTTTATCCGTAAATTCAGGTATACTGAAAGCCGGGCAGCTTTGGTTCAGGACAGAATAAGGCGGCTCGAAAAAATGGAAAGGATTGAGCTTCCCGAACACCTAAAAAAAATCCGCTTTAGTTTTCCTCCGGCACCTCATTCGGGTAAAATAGTCCTACAGGCAGAAGGAATAAGCAAAGCTTATAGGATGGCTTCCGGTACTCACAGGGTAATTGAAAATTTGGATTTAACCGTCGAAAAGGGAGAACGCCTTGTTTTGGCCGGAAAAAATGGAGCAGGAAAGTCAACTCTCTTGCGTATTCTTGCGGGAGAAGATAAAGATTTTACGGGGAACTTAAAAGAAGGTGCCGGGGTTAAAATGGGATATTTTTCTCAAGACGAATCGGAGACCATTACGGGAAGCGAAAGCATAATAGACCTTCTCGAACGCTCGGCCCCTACCGAACTTGTTCCTAAACTATATGATATGCTAGCAGCCTTTTTGTTCAGAGGAGACGATATTTATAAGAGCCTTTCGGTACTATCCGGAGGAGAAAAATCGAGACTGGCCCTCCTCCTTCTTCTTTTAAAACCCTTGAACCTTTTAATCTTGGATGAACCTACAAACCACTTGGATTTACACTCCAAAGATGTGCTCTTGGATGCCCTAAAACGCTTTGACGGAACCGTAATCTTTGTGTCTCACGACAAGGGTTTTATACAAGACCTTGCAACGCGGGTTTTGGAACTCAAAGCCGATGAAGAAGGATTCCGGCCTTCAAGGGTAAGGAATTTTCCGGGAACATACGATTATTATCTTTACCGCATTGAACAAGAAAAAGCCGAGGACGATTCCAAAACTTCCGTAAATGGAACAAAACCTCAAGCAGCAGCTCAGCCGGCAAGCTCGGCTCCGCCTAAAAAAGCTTCAATGCTTTCCTATGAGGAGCAAAAAAAGCTCCGCTCGGAAAGAAGAAAATTAGAAAAAGAAGAAGAGCGGCTTTTAACCGAAATAGAAAAATGCGAAGCTGAAATCGCCGAAAATGAAGCCCTTTTAGCCGAGCCTGAAGTCTACTCCAACGGCGAAAAAAGTAAAGCCGTTCAGAAAAAAATAGAGGAGCTGAGAGCAAGGGCTGAGGAGCTTTCGGAAAGCTGGGCAGAGGCTGCCGGCAAATTGGAAAATAGTCTTTAAAAGTTAAAAAACTTAACAGCCCTCCTGAAAAGAGCTTTCGACACTGTAAGACTCCTTTACCACTTTAACGAAGTTATCGGGATTACAAGCACTCCGTCTTTACGGCAGTATGCAGCACTTGCCAAGCCGCATATAACCCCCATTACTTTCGGATAATTTGCGCCCTCGGCTTTTAAACTATCCCTTATCTTAATAAGGTTTGCGGCGGCCTCGTCTATTTGATTGGCGCCGAGTTTAATTTCAAATGCGGCCCAAGAACCGTCCTGCATTTCGATGACCGCATCTATCTCCCTATTTTTATAATCCTGATAATGATATACTGTAGAATCAAAGGTATCGGCATAAACCTTTAGATCTCGTTCACACAAGGCTTCAAACAAGAAGCCCAATGTAGACAAATCGGATAAAAGAGTTTTTTCTCCGGCCCCCAAAAGAGCACAAGCAAGTGACGGATCAGCAAGATGTCTTTTTTCCATTTGTTTAATGCGCACCGAAGACCTCATATTATGAGAAAAAGGTCTTTGATTATCTGTTAAAAAAAGACGATCAAAGATATCAAGATAGGTTGCAGTAGTTTCTATATCGATATCCTCGTAATCGGCGGAGCTAATATCGTTTTTGAGAGTACGGTTTGATGCCGTACTGCTTTCATTTCGGGCAAGGGATTTAAGGAGGAGCTTCATTTTTGAAGCATCTCTTTTTATACCATCAATTCTAAACACATCATCTTCTAAAACGGCATAGAGGTATTCTGCTGTCGTTTTTGATGAGTTTTTAGCGCTATTGCCTACATTTGCAGGCCACCCGCCTCTGATTATAAGATTTATAATATCAAGTAACCCAACTTCTTTTATTGGGGAAAAACAAGGTTTTCCCTCACAAACCTCTTTTAAGGACACCTCTCCTGTAGAATCCTTTGACTCATACAAAGACATAGGTCTCATTCTCAATCTGCCTATCCGTCCGGCACCGCTGTGTAAAATTCCCTTATGATTGGGAGTTGCTGAACCTGTAAGTATAAATTGCCCTTTTTTATTCCTTTTATCCACCTCAAAACGGACTGCATCCCACAAAAGAGGAACATCCTGCCATTCATCGATAAGACGCGGTGTCTTTCCCTCAAATACAATATCGGGACTCATTTCAGCCATTTTTCTGTTTTGAAAAGCACCTTGCGGTGAACCCAGATAAAAAAAACTCTTACTGTGATAGGCTGAAGACCATGTTTTACCGCACCATTTAGGCCCTTCTATACAGACGGCACCAAAGAGAGTCAAATATAAATCTATTTTGTCATCCACAGCACGGGGGATATAATTTTGAATCTTCATCCTATAAAATTCCCTCTAAATAAATTATATACTAATCCGATAGATTTTGCAATAATAATCCGATATATTAGGAGTATGTGGTAAAATTAAGAAACTAGGATTATTTTTGTTTTTTTTCTTGATCGAGTTTTTTGTCGGCAAATTGGAATAGCTTTCCGGAACTTACAAGATAGGCGCCTGCAGCCAAAAAGATTACAAACATTGCGATACCGAATATCTTCATAAAATCCCCGCCCTTACTGCCGAAAAAGTAAACAAGGCTGTATAATACCGTAATATTACATATTGCAGCGATTAAGTCATAAAGGAAAAATTTATAGAACGGGTATTTTACAAAGCCGCTTGTCATTGACACGGCATTTCTGACACCGAAAGGAATAAAGCGGCAAACTATGTAGGTAAACACCCCGTGTTTTTGAAGAGCTTTTAAAAGACGGTAGGTATTTTCTTTGGTGATAATTTTCGAAAAAAGCCCCATAGATACAGAGCCCTTCGAAATAAGTCTTCCCCAAAAATAAACCATACAGTCGCTTATAATCGCTCCTGCATAAAGCGCAATTAAAAAATGCGGAATGGAAGCCTTTTCACCTTGAGAAAGAACAGCCGACATTGCGACAAGTACGTCTTCAGAAATAGGTACATTAAAACCGCCTAAAATCAAACCAAGAAACACTACCAAGGGGAAATAAGTTATATAGTTACCTATCCAATTCAAAAACGCTGTCAACATGTAAGTTATGTTACATCATTTTAACTAAAAGTTCAAGCTCTTTTTGCCATATTTTTACCGATATTTCGGACGGCATAATCCACTCGCCGCGAGGCGAAAGAGAAAATCCCGTAACAGAGGCTCCTTCCGGACAGCATGATCTTTTAAACTGCTGAGAGAAAAATCTCTTGTAAAAAATATTCAGCCATTTTAAAATTTCGGTCTTGGAATAAGCACAATCCTTAAAAGCTTCAAGAGCAAGAAAATAAACCTTTTTAGGAGAAAAACCGTTCCCTATTGCATGATAAATAAAAAAATCGTGAAGTTCATAGGGGCCTATTATATCCTCAGTTTTTTGAGAAATTTCTCCGTTTTTAGGCGGAAGAAGTTCAGGGCTCACAGGCGTATTTATTATACTCGATAAAATCTCAAAAAATGCGGCATTTTTCTTTTCATCTTCAAAAAAAATCTTATCATCGGCAAAGCTTAATATGCAATCTTTTAAAAGGGTCTTAGGAATCGAAGAATTTACCTCGTACATCGACATTTGGTCGCCCCCGTAGGTCATCCATCCCAAAGCCGATTCTGACAAGTCTCCGGAACCGATCATGATGCCCCCGATTTGATTTGCCTTATCCATTAAAATTTGGGTCCGCTCACGGGCTTGCGCATTTTCATAAGCAATATCGTGATTTTTGATATCCTGCCCTATATCCGAAAAATGCTGTAACAAAGCCTTATCTATAGGAATTTCCAAAACCGTGCAGCCCAATATTTTTGCAAGTTCTAAGGCATTGTTTTTTGTTTTTTCGGTTGTACCGAAGCCCGGCATCGTAACGGCATGGATATTTTTTAAATCGGCATCCAGAAGTTTAAGCGAATAAGCACTTACAAGAAGAGCCAATGAAGAATCCAAGCCTCCTGAAATGCCTACCACACATTTTGAACAGCCTATAAATTGAAGCCGCCTTGCAAGCGAAGCACTTTGAAGAAAAATAAGTTCCGAAAAAAAGTTCTTATAAATAAATTTTTTATGAACAGCACCACAATCCGGTAAAAAAGGATTTTTTGCTACAGACCGATTCAAGACTTTTTTATTTTGAAGTCTTTCTTTTTCGATTAAAATTTCCCAATCGGCGGCATTATAACTTAAAGAACGATTAAAGGATTGTAAAAATGAAATATCAACATCGGCAGCCAAATAAAGTTCTTTTTTTGAAGAAAAGGGTTCTTTTTTTAAAATAGATTCTTTTACAAACGAGGTAAACTCAAGCTCTTTTCCGTTTTCATAAATGCCGCATTCTCCTGCAAAAATATAATCGGAAACCGGCTCCCCTATTCCGCAGTTTGCAAAAAGAACTGCCGAGTTTTTTTCTGCCGAAAGAGTTTTGTATCTTTGTCTTAGTGTTGAATCGAAAAGAGGCCGAGTCCTTTGAACAAGAGGATTTAAAATTAAATCCGAACAAGAATCGGGATCAAAGGAAAAGGAAAAATCCTTGCTCGGCAGATTCAAAGACTCTGCCCCATAGCTTACAATAAATTTAAGATGCTTCCCAAAGGGAATATTTTCGCCGCCAATAGAAATATGGCAAGGATCTTCTTTAAAATCATAAAAAAATGAGCTTAAAAATTCCTCAGGACCATGCGGCACAATAGCCGATATTTTACCTCTGCCTATTATGGCCGAGCAAGTATAAAGTCTTTGTCTATATAAAAAAGGAAAACCGATAACGGACAAAACGGAAAAGGACGAAGTCTTCTCGGCTATGCTGCAAACAGTCTCCCAAGCTTTTTCGATTAAAAGGTTTTGTTTAAAAACGGAACCCAAAGAAGCTCCTGTGATTGAAAGCTGAGGAAAAAGAATGAGATTTACACCTTCTTTTTCGGCTTTTTTAATTTCTTGAATATGAAGGCTTAAGTTTAAATCCAAGTCTGCAAGGGAAATTCTAGGAGAAGAAACCGCAAAACGGTAAAACCCCAGCTCTTCAATATAAAAATCAAAGCCTTTTTTTTTATTCATTTTTTTTCCTTTTTTTTGTCTTGCAAATAAAGAATAAGCGTCGCAGCAAGAGAACCTAAAATCATTAGGGCGCATAAAATCTGTCCTGTCGATATGTTTTTCCATGATTCGTAAACATAAATATTTGCAGATCCGGTTCCCAAGGATATGGGATATCCCTTGTTTGCATCAGGCTGGCGGAAGTACTCTATAAAAAATCTAAAAAAACCGTAGCCCAAGGTATAGACACAAACCAAAAAACCGTTAAATGGCTTTTTTTTGCGAAGAAGCCATAAGATAAGCCAAAGCACAATTCCTTCAAACAAGGCCTCATAGAGCTGACTCGGATGACGGGGAAGATTTATCATGGCAGCGCCTTCCTGTACGGCGATACCGGCTTTTTCGGCAAAATCCCTTACCCAGCTTTCACTCAAATAAAAACGGTCAAAAAACGGTGCTTGCGGGAAAATCATGCCTATTTTAGAGGTAGTTATTCTCCCGTAAAGTTCTCCGTTTGCGAAGTTACCTAAACGTCCGAAGGTATAACCAAGAGGTATAGAGACAGCCATAAGGTCTGCTACAGCGGCAAATTTAAATTTATATTTTTTTGCCCAGAGCACAACCCCTAAAAAACCGCCTATAAAGCCGCCGTGATAGGACATACCTTGAAGACCCGTAAAAATCAAGCGGCCTTCCCCATCCCTTGCAAAAGGCCAAAATATGAGCCAAGGAGCTTTTAAATAGGTTTCGGGATTATAAACAAGGGTTCCGAAAATTCTAGCCCCTAAAATAAGGCCTAAAATTCCCCAGATAAAAAGATCGGCAATATCATCTTGAGTCATAGCTTTTTCACTGCCGGAATACTTTTCAAATTCTCCTTTTTTTACCTGATAAGAGAACAAAAAATAAGCAATTCCAAAGGCAACAAGGTACATAAGACCGTACCAGCGTAAAAAAGGCAGCCCCGGAATAATTTCCGGATGAAGCCATGAAGGATATTGTATAGCTAAAAGCATTTTAAAACCCCTTATTGATCTAATTCGACTTCTTTAATAGGTGAACATATAATTTGTCCCGTCTTTTCATCAAATTCAAAAAAGACATTGTGATGAGTTTCCATAACTTCAAAATAACGGCCGTGACTTTCGAGAACTACTCCGGGGTAAACCGAGCCTGTAACCTTTATTTTTGAAGGAATGTGAAATTCAAAGTTTTCTTTTAAGTTAAATATACGTACCGTAAGAGCACTGTTCCGTTTTAAAAGTTTAACTTTCTTTTGACGCAGGGCATCGACATCCGGAGGATTTCCCTGTAAGTCTTTTTCAATCTTTTCAAGCTCAATATTATTAGCTTCCATTTCTTTTTCGCGGACTTCAATCTCATCCTTAATTAAATAATCTTGTCCGAACGAAATAATGGTTCTTAAGGTTTTTTCGGCGCCCAAATCATGGACGGATACGCCTTTTGCAGCATGAATACTTCCGCCGAGCAATACACCGGGACTTCCGGTCAAATAAACCGTGCCGTTTGTCTTTACCAAACACTTAAAACAATATGAGGCTATGCTTATATCTCCGCCTGAAAAAACCCGCGCATTTTCTGCATATTGAAGATTGGTTTTATCTTTAGCCCAAGCTGTACCGCGTCCTTTTCCGTTTATACCGCCGTTTAATATAAGAGAATCTTCGGAATATATTAAAGCTTTTTCGACCGTACCGGTAATAGTCAACTTACCCTTCGATTTTACCCGCACATCGTCTTTAATATCTCCCGTAATTATAAGATTACCGGGAAAACTTATATCGCCGAATTTCGGATCTATGTCGTTTTGAATTGTTTTAAGAGACGAAATTGAAAGAGCATTATTGAATAAAGAAAGCTCTCCGGATTCTGCTGCAAAAAATTTGATGACGTGTTTTTCTTCAGTAACTTTTACCGTTTCATCATTAGCAGGAATGTCTGAAGGCTCTGCATTTTTGGGATCAATGGTTTCTCCAAAAACATTTTTACCCTTTTCTCCCTTAGGCATAAGACGAGCTGTCAATATAAGAGCATCTTTTTCGACAGTTGCGGTGTGAAGTTCTTCATTAAAATCTACAGCCCATTCAAGTTTATAGGAGTCGGGTGCAATAGGAGGAGTTCCGCTTAATATGACAAACTCACATTCATCATTTACTTTTCTGGCCGATTCTATGATTTCGTTTATTCTATCTTCCGAAACCGAATCAAGTAAGTTGACCTCATTTAAGGCAGTCTTTACGCCTATTATCGAAAGCCTCTCACCTGCACCAAGCCCCGACTGCAAGATAAGAGAGGCCTCCATCTTGTCACGGCTTATAACAGCCCTTACCTTTGCATCTCTGTATGGAACTATGCGGATTTTCAAACCTCGATCGGTATTTGCAATCAAAAGAAGCCCTGTTACTCCTGCGCGCAGTTCGGAATGGTTTTGCACTATGTTTCTTAAATCCAAGAAAAAAGGATCGTTTCCCGGAAGCCCCGGAATGGCCTGACCGTATACATCAACGCCGGCTTCGCCCAGGCCGGCATCTTCAACCTCATAAATAAGATCGCCTTTTTCGACAACAGTCAGAGTTTCGGCCTCTGAAAGAGGATAATCTTGATCGGCTGTGGGATTTTCCACATCCGCAGTACGTAAATCCGGCCGTTTTAAGCGGTCTGCCAAACGCTGTACCTCATGATCCGGAACTTGCTCAAAATGAGTTATAAGCTTTTTATCCGGACCTCTTTTTGGAGGCGAACCTTCGGCAATCTGCATGGAAAATTCCATCTCAGAAGAATTTACAAAATCGCTTAAACCCTCTTTTATTTTTGCAGTATCGATATTTGCAATATTACTTCGTTGAAAAAGGCGGCTGATTGTGGACATATCGACATCATTCGCAGAATCAGCGGCTTTTCGTACATAAAGATAGGCCGCTGTCTTATCGTTATTGGTAGTTATTCTTGCATCAAAGTTAGGATCAAGCTCAAGGGCTAGAGGAACAGGTTCTATACCCGAGCCTGTATGTTTTTTTAAATAATTTTCAATGGTGTTTTTACTTACAAGAGAAGAGCTTTTTATACCGTTTTTTTTTGCCTGAAGATATATATCGTCCGCTGAAGGGCAATTTTCAGACTCAAGGAGCTCAGTGAAGGTTAAAAACCACTTACCGCTGTTATTTTTCTTTAAAGTCCACGATTTATTTTCCATACACTTTTTCCTATACTTTAAAACCCTGTTTAAGAGCCTTTGCTATTTTTGTTTTTAACAGTAAATTCTCATTTCGAAGCACATTAATTTCAAATTGTTGCGATTTTATAATTTCGCTCATTTCACCCGATGATAACACCTCTCCTCCTATCAAATCATCCAGATATTCCATTTTGGATTTAAAATCCGTTTCAGCCTCAGCTTCGGCCGACATAAAAGAATAATCCGAAAATTCCTGAAAATCTTCTCCATTATAATTTTCGGCTTCGGATTGAATAAGTTTATCGGCTATGCGGTATATAGCCTGAGAAATCATCGACTGAGGTTTATATCTTATTACAGGCAGTCTTGAAGCGAGTGCCTTATCTTGAACGGCGTCCGTATATATTACGCCTAAATGTTCAAGATCGATATTTAGATACTGTTTTGCGGAACGCCGTATCTTCATGGCTTTTTCCGCATCCTTGGGGTCATCCATCATGTTCATTATAATGCGGGGTTTAAAATGAGAAAATTTGCTTAAAAACTTTTTGGTATTTTCAGGATCAATGGACATAAGTTCTTCGGTAATTGTAGGAATATAAAGACGCTGCATACCGGGAACATCATTTTTAAGTCTTTCAAAAAAAGCTCCTCCCTTGGATTTTGCCGGGAATGAAGAGCACATCATTCTAAATACGATATTCTTTAAGAAAACATAAGCATCCAGAGTTGATGTTACAGAAGGAGATGTAATTATAATTCCTTGAGGAGACATCAAGAAAAAGTCCAAAATACCCAAATGGGTTCCGGCTCCTAAATCCAAAACCAAAAAATCGGCTTCCATCTTTAAAAGCTCTTTTACCAAAGAATTACGCTGATATATTTTTAATGCGGCAAACCCCGGAATCTCGGAGTCTCCCGGAACAAATCTGACATTTTCATATTCGGTTTCTACTATTATGTCTTTAAATTCTGCGGCCTTTGTCAAAAAAGTACCGATGCCGTTTTTACGCCCTTGTACGCCTAAAACCAAGTGAAGATTTGAAGCTCCCAAATCTAGGTCAGCCAATACAACCTTCTTACCTGCCTGCCCCAATGCAATTGCAAGGTTTGCCGCTATAAGACTTTTACCTACACCGCCCTTTCCGCTGGCAATGGGAATTATTTGCATAAAGATCTCTCCCTTTTTAAGCATAAAATTAATATTACAGTATCAATATACAAAAATAACCTTGTTGTTCGAGTCTGTAAAATAAACATATCAGCCGTCCAATCCGTCAGGCTCACAAAACTTGCAGTTTTTATCAAAAAAAACCAAGACGCAATAATCGACAAAAATTTAATGAAAGCTATCATCCTTAAAAGCAGATGAAATTCTTTTTCACCGTGAAGCAGCAAAAAGAAAAACACTGCCGGTGTACATAAAAATACAAAACAAGCCCAGTCAACAATACTCAAAGGCCAAGGCTGTTCCTTTTCGATATAAGTAAATAAGAGAACTTTTATTATTTCTATTGCCAATGCTGATACATAAAGTATATAAGGCAAAATGCGTCTCATACTTACAGTTTACGTAACTCAAGCCTTGCGGTCAAGAGGGATAGGAACTTTATTTTTCTTTTCCTGTTTTTTTGCATCAGCTTTAAAGAAAAGAAGTTTTTCCGTTTCAAAACCCGAATTTAAATCGACCTTCCAATAAAAAAGATTTCTTAAACCCATTATAGGATTCTTTGCATCCGAAATTTTTTCGTATATGGGAAGAATAATACACTCGGCCCCTTCATTTGATTCTATATTAAAGACGGTTTTTCCTTCAGGTTCATCTATTTGAATCCATGATACATTCGAAAAGATATTTTTTGTTTGCGAGGCTTCATATTTTTGATCATCAGCACAAACGGTAACGCCGGGAAGTTTTTTTTCTGTAGGACTTACGGATATGTCCAGCTCGACCATAAAATAAGCAGAAAGATTAAATGGGCTTTCATTTTTAAGAATATATTGAACCTGAACGCCCTGATCATTGAAGATATACTGTTTACGCAGGGAGACCAATTGATTAAAACTGCGGAAACTTCCTTCGGTTTTCATCAGAAGTTCGAATTTAAGTCTGTCGCATTTTATATCTTGATAAAGATTTTCACAAAAGACAGGTTTTGCAATAGCCGACTTAAAATCACCTTTTTTTATTGTTTCAAGCTCATCGGAAGATATAAGATGATCTATAAATAAACCTGTCTCTTCGGAACATATATCGGCATAGTTTTTATAGGCAGAAAACACATCCAGTTCACAAATTCTTCCGCCCAATGCGTGAACATACATGTTAAGATGTTCCCGTTGAGAAATAAAATCTTTTACTCCATCCAGATCAAAATCCAAACTTGTTAAGGAATCGGCGAATATCCCCGGCACCCTTGTCTGTTTCTCGGCTAAAAGTAAATTACGGTAACAATAATGCCGCAAATCTCTGTTATATTTTTCATGTTTTGAATCAAGGTTAAAAAGAATACCGCTTTCGGCCTTCCACAAATACAATAAAGAATTGTTTTTACGGGCCTTATCTCCCCGCACCTGATTTACAAGGCTGTGTACGTAAATCATCTTTGCATACATGGCATAAACATTGGGTTTATTAGCCAAAAGCTGTTTTACCGAAGTATTTACAAGCTGATTTGAAAATATTGCGTTTGACGGTATAAAACCTTTTTGATATATCTTCTTATTTTTAAGAATTTGTCCTGCATGGTTTAAAGAAATAACCGAATCGGGCAAGGAGATACGTTCAAAAAATTCATCCATCCACGATTTTTTTCCCTTCGATCTATCAAAAAAGCGGACTGCAGTATCTCTCGACAAAAAAACTACAACACTTGTCTCGGTTATGACACTTGCATGACTGCATAAAAAATCATAGAAGGCTGCAGGGCTCATATCGGTATTTTCAAATTCATAAGTAGAAGGAATGCCGAATAAAATTTTTCCCCCATCTTCCATACAAACCGGAACAAAGGCATTTAAACCGGCTTTACTAAAAAAGCGGGAGTCAAGCAAACAATATTCAATTCCGCATTTTTGAAGATTGGAAAGAACATTGGGATTCCATGCGAAATAAGGAAGATACATTCCGCGGGGTCTTTTATATGAATGCTTGCGTAAAGTATCGGTCATGTACTCTATTTGACCTATCAGGTCCGACGAGGGTATCATCGAAACAAAGGGTTCATAAAAGGCATTTGCGAGAATTTCTACCTGTTTTCTGTTATGCATCTCATAAATAACATCAAAAAAAGAGGGATTTTTACGCTGTATCCACTCCAAAAACCTGCCGCTTAAGGCCAGCGTAAAAGGAATAGAGGGAGAAGCATATAAATTCGAGAAAAAATCTTTATAATCCTGGGTATAGTCTTCTTTTGAAAACTCGTCAATTATATTATAGTCGGCATGAACGGCAAAACATATCTCCAGTTTTTTTTTACTGTTTTTTTCCACAAAAACCCCTTTACATTTTTACAATGCCTCAATTATAAATTATAAGCCCGGCCTTGTCAATCCTGAACCGTTTTTTTATTACGGTATTTATTTTTAAAATTAAAAAAACTGAAAAAAAGGCGACAAATCGGTAAGATAAAAAGCCGACAGCATCAAACCCATACTTATCAAAAAGAGAGAAGCCTTTTTCCATTCATTAAAAGGTTCATTTGCATCTACCTTTCTTTTTATGGCAGTCAAAATAAATAAAAATACAAGAAGACTTAAAGCAGCCGAAAAGATTAAAGCAGCACATTCAAAAAACGAGGAGGATTGATAGAGACAAAAAAATACCAAACCCCAGCTGAAAATCTTTTCTTCAGGCTTTAAATCGGCAAATTTGGGCAATACAAGCTTAATAAGCAGATTAGAAAATTCCAAAAAAACTATTGTGAGCACCGGAAGCAAAAAATGAACTTTTAAAGGATTTAAAACATACCGGCATAAGGCCCAAGTGAGGCTGACGGATATAAATACTGTAACTATGTTTTTAAGTAAAACGAAATATAGCTTTTTCGGGTTTGCAAGATATACATAAATACATTCCAAACCTATTCCGTATACAAAGACTATTGAAGATACGAAAGTATAAAATAAAATAAGGCTCATTCTTCCCCCCTTTCTCTCAAGTTAATATTCGGCGACTCTTTTGTGACGGAAAAATAAATCCATATTATAAGACCAAGGAGTATAAAAGCTCCGGCTGTAGTTCCCAAAAAACGGAATGCAGGGTGAGCCGAAAAATAAGGCAGATGAAGGGATAAAAAACCCGATGATACGGGAAACGAAATTGAACCGAAAGCAAAAAACTCCCTCAAAGCCGATAAAACCAAAATTAGAGCAGAATACCATATAGGTATATCCAGAGACTCGGAATCTTCATAATACTGTTTTAAGCCTAAAAAGATAATGTACGAAAATGTCAATATATAAGTATATACCCGAATGGGTCCGTGCACTATGGGCAATATGCCTTCCAATAAAGAATTTACCAAAGCCGTACCCGTAATCATAAATACGCTTACAAAAATATACTCAAAGCGGTTTATATCCATGAGTTTTGCAACATAACTTCCTAAAAGCCCCAAAAAAAAGACAACCCACAATATAACGGCTAAAACTATACCGTAAGCAAAATTTGAAGATGCCGGAATTATGGGACATAAACCAAAAATAAACACAATTAATTTTTTATTTGCCGCCATTTATTTTTCCCCCTTACCGTTTAATTCAGCTTGCCGAAAGGCTTTATCGAGCTTCTTTGCACAAATATTTATAGTCAGAGGCGTTATTCCGTAATACATAGCCGGTTTATCCGAAATCTGTCCGCACAAACCGCAAAAAAAGCTTTGGTCAAATCCCCCGCTTTTTGAATATAAAAACAACCCCTGATACATTCCGTATTTTCCGCTCATATTTATAAAAGCTGCATAGCCTTTCTTATCTCCAACCCTTACTTCAAAAACGGCATTGCAAAAATTCATGTTTAAAGAAGAAGGCGCGACGGGTTTTACAACTTTTATGTTTGAATAATGTGAACATAAAGGAGAATTTTTTAGAATGTACTCGGCGTCCTGTAAATAAGCATCTTGCTTAAGTCCCGAAACCAGATAACTGCTTCCCCAAAGCAACAAACCTGATGCAATAAAAAAAGCAAAAAGTAAGGCGTATTTTTTTATTTTTTCTATATTGGAATTATTCATAAAGTTTCCTTTTTTTAGCCTGTATTTTTATTTCAAGTATTTCGATAAGCGGAGAAATAATATTACAGAGAATTACGGCAAAGAAAATTCCTGCCGGAGATGCTCCATGGCCGCATATAAAAAAGGCGCAAATACCTGTAAAAATTCCGCCCATAGCTTTTCCGTATTTGGTTTTAGGAGAAGATGCAGGCTCATTCATAACAAAAAAGGAGGTAAATAAAACGCCTCCCGTTAAAACGGCTGACAATATATCGCCGGCAAAATAAGCATTTGAAACAGGAACCATTCCGAAAGCCCATACCAAAAGAGCGTAGGATGCCAAAAAAGCAGCCGGAAGAATATAATCCGCAACCCTGATCGAAAATAATATTATTGACGAAATCAATGTAATTATATTATAGCGGAAAGCCGGTATCGAAGACGTAGAATTTAAAAAAAGACTTATATAACCTTCGGGAAGAGTCACTCCCACGCTGTGCAATAAAAGAGAATTAAGAGCTGAGGTTATAGTAAAATCTGTTTTAAGCTTTACAAGTCCGTTTGCTTCCATTACTGCAAAAAAACTCCCCTTCTCGCTTAAAAGAGAAAAGCCGGAAATCAGCGGCGGAAAGGCTTCCGGACGGGAAATATATGCAATACATACGGCAAGGGCAACAGGGTTTATCCAATTACGTCCTGTACCGCCGAAAGCGATTTTTACTATAAACACTGAAAAAGCGCTTAAAATAAAAACAAAAATAAAACCTATTCCCGTCGGCATAAAAAAACCAATCAGCAGACCTGAAATTATCGTTTCAAGGGATAGATTAAATTTGGACGAATTCGAATATGTAATTACATTTTCTACCGCCAATACACCCAAAACGGCAATTAAAATATTTAAAAGAGCATAAAAATCGGCAGTTATTATAAGAATTAAAATTTGGATGCTCAAAAGAGAAAGAACGGCTATGTGCATTCCAAATACAGGCAGACGGGTATATACAAAGGGAGCTGCCGTTAAAGACTGATTCGAATAAGATCTCATACAAAACTTCCTTTTTTAATTTTTTGTGCAGCATTTAAAATAATGGAGCATAGAGGAATCCTTGACGGACAGCAGGCAGAACAACAAGAACATCCGCCGCAAATTTCTATTTGTTTTACAATATCGGTATTAAAATCTTCTTTTTCAATAGCCCTCACAATTTTCTTGGGTTCCAAATAAAGCGGACAAGAACTAAAACACAAACCGCAATTTATGCAATTTTCCGAAGCGGATTTTTTTATGCCGTCTTTTCCGGGAATATGAATTGATTTTAAAGTGCTTGTTACCGGAATATCCAAACTATCGGCCGATAAACCTCCGATAAGCCCATTTAAAATGATTTGTGCAGGCATACTTTTAAAACCGCCGCATTCTTCTATCAGGTTTCCTATAGGAGTTCCGATTTTAACTTTTAATACCTTATGCTCATTAACCGCTTTACCTGTTATGAGAACATAAACTGAAGTAATAGGATTATTGGTCTTTACAACCTCATACGTATACATGGCCGTGGGTACATCTATTAAAAAGGGATTTTCTTTCTTTGCAAAATAATTATTGTGAATAAAAGGATAATCGGTTGAGGCATTTACAAATTTTACCTTACAAAGCGGTTCACAAGTTTCCGATATTTTTTCTAACTTGTAAAGATCGTTTTTACACAATTTATGAATACAGGTAACTGAAACGGCATTGAGTATCTTGGCCATTATTCCCAAGCCCTCGGCAACTTCCGTAAAAAAAATATCAAATAAAATTGAATCGATGCCCGATGAAGGATCTTTGTCAAAAAGATTTATAAATATTTCGGTATTACCTTTTTTTAAAGATTCCCTTATCTGATAAACAAGGGGCACTGCCGGCATATTAGCCGTATTTAAAATACCGGAATAACCGATCGCTCTGATAATTTCCGATTGTGAAGACGTTCTCCACGGATAATCAGCCGATGGACGTCCCAAAATATCAAAAGAACCCTCGAGTTTTACGGCAGCAGTATGAATGAGCTTTCCGTCAGGGAGGGTAAAGTCAACAAAATCATACAATATTCCGGGTATGGAAGAATATATGCCCACAGAAAAAGGATCTTCGGTACGGGCTATAATCTGGCCTTCTTTAACGGTTTCTCCCTTCATAACAAGGATCTGAGGCTGATTTTTTGCATCAAAAGCTATCGGTATAAAAGCCCTTTGAGGCAAAAAAGCATTTCCTTCAAACGAAGCCTGCAATTTAGGATATTCCAAAATCTCTTTACCCCGTTTAAATCTTAAAAATTCTGTCATTTTTCAAACACTCTCAATAATATAATCATTAACGGCATTATAGCCGAAACAAGGGCAACAAGCAAAGCTGCCGTATTATAACGGTTAAGCGGAAATTTTTTAGGCGCATAAGAGGCTGTTATAAAACACCCCTGACTGTAAAGCAAGTCTTCGATAGACGGGCTGGTCCTGAACGATATAACGCTCCGTATAAAATCATCATCCAAATTAAATATAAGGCCGTCTTTTTCGGTTACCACGCCTTTTTCATCTACGGAAAAATCACTGAAACTAACCCTGTCTTTTTCCTGCGAAGAAAAATCAAAGCGTGTAAATGGGATAACCTTTGCATTCCACGCATCTGAAATCAAGTTTCCCAAATCGGGAAGCTCATCGCCTGTCCGTATCTTTTTTAATTCATCAAAAGCCGTCTTGGAAAAGCCCGGAATCCGAACCGATGCCTCAGGTACAGGCAGATATAGGGTGTTTTGATAAGCCTTGATAGTTTTATTAAAACTGAAATATAAAAACATTGCCGAAAAAATAATAAAACAAACGGCACAAGAAGAAACAATAAACAGATGTTTTGTATGCCAAAATTTTGCAACCGATTCGGGATTCATTACATAGGCCCTTATGGTCTTATGAACCTTTTGTGTATCTATCTTCTTTTCAACCAAAAAACTCACTCTTTCGCTGATATAAGTAAGGGATGCAGAAGCTAAAACTGCGAAGGCAAATAGAACCAAAGAAATATTACTGTTGAATTTTGCAATTATCAAGGCAACAAACGGAAAAAATACTAAAAGAGGGTTCTTTTTTACTCTGGATAAAAGCTGTTCTCTTGTAAATTTTAAAGAGGAACCTATTGCTTCCGCCCAAAAAGCAAGAGTGTACATAATCAGGATTGAAGATGACAAAGCCAAAATTCCTCTCTGAAATGCTGCATAAAGAACAAATGGAAAAGCTGATGTAAAATAATTTTTTTTGCGGCTTGTATAAAAAAATGATACGGCAAAAAAGATTGCAGCAGCACAAAATTGAAACGTCGAAAAAGGAGAATTATTTTCAATAAAAAAATATTCGGTATTTCGTTTTAAAAAGTTGAAAAAATCATTTGTTATAGTCTTTTCTGAAGGAATATACATATATCTGATATTTTCTTGATCGTTTATAAACCACTGAGCATATCTTTCTTTATCGGTAAAGGGAAATCCCGTATATCCTTGTTCTTCCAAATCGGCAAAACGGTTTTCAATCGTCTGAGAAGAAATAATACCGGTAATACCGTTTTCCTCAGCCGCATGTAAAATTTCCGCTTCATCAACCTCCATCGGTAAAAACAATATACGGTAAGCCTTCCACAATGTAGATTTTGAACTTACAGGAACAAAGATTAAAAGAAAAAAAGAGATAATCAATAAAAAACCGGCCGTAATATCAAGGCCGAATACATACTTTTTAGCTTGATTCATAACTTTATCCAAAATAAGCAAATAATATTGAAGTGATGATACCCAAAATTATTCCGGCAACGGCTTCAACGGGTTTATGCCCCTGAATTTCACGGACAGCCTTAAAGCTGTAGTCTCTATTTTTTTCGGCAAATTTTGCACCAAGGTCATTTAAAGCCTTAGCCTGTAACCCGCTGGATCTTCTAACACCCACAGCATCCCTTATGACTATAAGAGCCATAAAACATGCAAAAATAAAGAAATCCGAGTCAAAGCCCTGTCTTATGCCTATGCTTACGGTTAAAGAAGCCACAAGAGCAGAATGACTTGAAGGCATTCCTCCGGTTCTCCAAAATACCAGCTCGACAAAATCAAGAGGGGTTTTTATTGAGGCATTGAATAATGCAAAAATAGTTTTTATAATCTGACTCATCATCCAGCTGGTTATCGCAGATAAAAAAATCGGATTAGAAAAAAACAGGCGCCACTGCATTTTATACATCGTTTCCAACATATTACTAATTCTCTACAAAATAGCTCTTTTGTCAAGTCTGTAAATGGTATATAATGTATAAATGATTAAAGAAAATAAAATTTTTTATATAGGCGAAGACGATTCGGGCAGAAGATTAGACCGTGTAATCCGTAAATTTTTAGAAAATATGCCTCTTTCAGGTATATATTCTGCAATCCGCCGGGGAAAAATAAAGGTAAACGGTAAAAAGAAAAACGGTTCTTATCTGACCAAAAAAAATGATGAAATTTCGATAGATATAAACCTGTTTACTTTGACGGAGGGTTCGGACAAAAATCAAATAAATTCTTTAATTCCAAAACCTGATGTGATATTAAAAACCGATGACTTACTTTTTGTAAATAAAAGAATTGGAGAACTTGTACACGGCCAAAACAGTCTCTGTGATGCAGTATCAAAGTACTTTCCGCCCAAAGAAAAAAGCCTCTCATTTAAAACAGGGGCACTGCATCGTCTTGATAAGGATACAAGCGGAATTCTAGCCTTTTCTCAAAGTTTAAAAGGGGCTCAAAATTTTTCAAAAGCTTTAAGGGAAGGAAAAATCGAAAAATTATACATAGGAATAACGGAAGGTAGACCATCATTAACGGAATTTAAAAGTACAATCGATCAAAAAGAATGCCTTTGTCTTATAAAAATTCTGGAATTTTCAAAAAAAGAAAATTTAAGCCTTGTACTCTTTAATCTTATAACCGGAAGAAAGCACCAAATACGGATACAATGCGCCCAATTCGGTACCCCGTTATTAAACGACAAAAAATACGGCTCAAAACAAAAAAAAGAAATTTCGCAAGATTTACCGAAAAAATTCGGTTCGGTATACTTTCTGCATGCTTATAAACTAAGGTTCAACGAACAATTTTTGGATAAATTACCAAACGAGATTACCGCCCCCTTTCCCGAATATTTTAAGAGGGCGGTTCAAATTTTATTCACGGTAGATTTGACAAAGTTAAAAACTTAGCTGAGATAAGTAATTCATTACTTATCTTTTAGCTCTTAGAGAATTAAATACTGCCAATAAGGCAACTCCGACATCGGCAAATACGGCAGCCCAAAGACCGGTAAGTCCTAAGGCTCCCAAGGTTAAAAAGCCTATCTTTATGCCGAATGCCAAGGCTATGTTTTGCCAGACAATCTTGCGGGTGAAGCGGGCTTGTTTTACAGCAGCGGCGACAAGGCGCGGATTATCGTTCATAAGAACAATATCAGCCGCCTCAATCGCGGCATCGCTGCCTATGCCGCCCATAGCTATTCCGGCATCTGCGCGGGCCAAAACCGGAGCATCGTTTATACCGTCTCCGACAAAAACAACAGAAGCTTTTTTATTCTTTGCCTTAACCTCATCGGAAATCTCTTCAAACCTTGAAACCTTTTCATGAGGTAAGAGCATTGCGGTATAATTTTTTATGCCTAAATCTTCTGCAATTTTTTTGGCCGATTTTTCGTTATCGCCTGTAAGTATCTCTACTCTCGAAAGCCCCAGTTTATTTAAATCTGCGATAGCTTCCCTCGCCTCATTTTTTAAGGTATCGGTTAAGATCAAGCAGCCTATGTACTCACCGTCATAGGCGGCATAAACTTGGGTTCCGCCTATTTCGTCTCCGTATAAGGGAATTTCCTTTCCTATGTTTTCACTTATGAAGGAATTTTTTCCGGCTAAAAGAGTCTTGCCTTTATATTTTACCGAAATGCCTTTTCCGGCTTTTTCGTAATAGTCTGTAAGTTCTTCTTCTTTAAAAGTCCTTGTTACTTCTTCAGACAAATTAATTAGAGCACAGTCTTGAACAGCCTTGGCAATAGGATGATGAGAGTTTAATTCTGCAAGGGCAGCAAGTTTTAAAAACTCATCCTTTTCTACATTGTCCGCAGGCATCAAGGTCAGAACCTTTAAAACACCCTTGGTAAGAGTTCCCGTTTTATCGAAGACTACAGCATCGGTCTTTGAAAGAGCATCTACATAATCGGCTCCCTTTATAAGAATACCTCGTTTTGCAGCTCCTCCTATTCCGCCGAAATACCCCAGCGGTACCGAAATTACAAAGGCGCATGGACAAGAAATTACCAAAAATACAAGGCCGCGCGAAATCCATGGTGCAAAACTTTCCCAGCCGTTAATGGGAGAAGAAAAAATAAGAGCGCTTAAAAGAGGCGGTAAAACCGAAAGTAGAACAGCTCCTATAGTAACAATCGGGGTGTAAATTTTTGCAAAGGAGGTAATAAAACGCTCTACCCTTGCCTTCCTGTTTTGTGCAGACTCAATGAGTTCAAGCATCTTTGAGGCGGCCGTATTTTCCAAGGAGGCAGTCGTCTTTACCGTTATCATACCGGTTAAGTTTACAAAACCTGCGAGAACGGGGCTGTCCTTTTCTGCTGTACGCGGAAGGCTTTCACCCGTCATGGATGAGGTATCAAGTTCGGCGCTTCCTTCATAGATGATTCCGTCCAAGGGAATTTTTTCGCCTGCTTTTACAAGAACAAGGGAACCAACCTCTACTTTTGAAGGATCTACAAGTTTTTCTTCTTCACCTGGTTTATAAATACGGGCAAAGTCGGGGCGGAGATCCATGAGATCGATAATTGAACGCCTGGATTTTTCGACAGCCAAGTGCTGTACCACCTCGCCCAAATTGTAAAAGAGCATAACAGCTGCACCCTCAGTCCAATCGCCCAAAATAAAGGCACCTATGGTTGCAACCGTCATTAAAAAGTTTTCGTCAAAAATTTGGCCCTTTAAGATATTTTTTAACGAGGTCAGCAATACCTTGTAGCCTGCAACAAACCAAGCGATGACAAATAAAAGAGTCGAAAAGGCAAATTTAAAATTTTGAATTTGAATTACGGTTTCCGCAAGAAAAATGCGGGTAAAAATACCTGCGGCAAACAAAATGGCCGAAATACCGAATTGAACTATCATCTCTTTTGACGAGCCGTGATGATGTTCACATCCGCAGCCTGAATGATCGTGGTGATCATGAGAACAGCAATGCTCATCGTGATTGTGCCCGTGATGGTCATGCATGCGCATTCTGTAATCTTTTGCATGGTGCTCATGCCCGCGCATACTGTAATCTTTTGCATTGTGCTCATGCCCGCAAGAGCAATGTTCGTCGTGACTGTGGTGCTCATGCCCGCAGGAACAATGTTCATCATGCTCATGTTTGTGTTCATCATGATTGTGTTCGTTTTCTTTTTTAAAATCCATTTACTTACCCTCCCTGATGTGTTCCAACCCCACGGAATATAAGATTCCGACATGGTTATCATCGATTGTATAATAAACCTGTTTTCCGTTACGGCGGCTTTTTACTATTTTAGCCTGCCTTAAAATCCTAAGCTGGTGAGAGACGGCCGAAGCGGACATTTCCAAAACTTCGGCAAGGTCAGCCACACACAGTTCTCCCGATATCAAAGCGGAAACTATTTTAATCCTCGTGGAATCGCCGAAGTTTTTAAAAAAATCGCTTAAATCGCTCATAGTTTGCTCATCGGGCATCTTAGCCCTTGCATGAGCTACAGTTTCTTCATCCGAAACACCTATTTCTTCATCTTCTATCATATTTTATCACCTATTCATATGAACAATTGTTCATATATCATTATAATAAATTTTAAAAATTTGTCAAGTCCTATCTTGCTAAGAATTGCTTTTTCTGTTACAATGTTGAAAGCATAACTTTGTTAAGGAGAAATTTATGGAAGTTCAATTACAAGAGCTTGTTGATAAGATAAAAAAAGACGGAGTTGCCGCTGCCGATGAAAAAGCTGCCGAAATAATTAGAACAGCAGAAGAAAAGGCAAAAAATATTGTTGAAAAGGCAGAAGCTGAAGCTCAAGAAAGCATCAAAAAAGCAGAAGCAGAAGCTCTCAGATTCCAAAAAGCAGCTGAATCTTCGATAGATCAGGCAAGCAGAAATACTCTTATTGCATTCAGACAGGGTCTTTTAAACGAACTTAATGCTATTATAAAAACCGAAACAGCTAAAAATTATGATTCGGCAGTTCTTAAAAATCTGATTCCCGAAGCTGTCAAGGGCTGGGTAAATACTAACAATACTGAAGATTTATCCGTGATTCTTTCAGAAAAAGATCTTAAAGAGCTTGAGTCATCTTTAAGTGCTGCCTTAAAAGAACGCATAGCCAAAGGATTGGAGCTTAAAGCCGACAGCAAGACTTCAGGCGGATTTAGAATAGGTACTAAGGATGGAGCCGCTTATTATGACTTTTCAGCAGAGGCTGTTGCGGATTTATTCTCGTCCTACCTAAGCCCCAAAACAGCCGAAATTTTAAAGAATGCGGCAAAGGAGCTCTAAAAGGTGGCCTCCTACTATTACTTGACGGCTCAACTGCCTTCAATATTTCCGAATATACAGCCTCCCATGAGCTTTAAAGCCTTTAAAGAACTTGCTTTACGTTCCCTTTCAAAAAAAGATGCTCAAATTTTGGAAACTCTTTCTCTTGAACCTCCAAGAGAAGAAGAAAGCACAGGCTCTGCGTATCTGGATAAATGGTATGAGTTTGAGCGCTCTTTACGGCTTGCACTTGAGCAGGTACGCTCGGCAAAGTTAAAATGGGAAGTTCCTGTATCCTACGACGAAAGAATTTTACTCTCCTCAGCATTTACACCGGTACAAATCGCAAGAGCAGCTGCGGCAATTCAAAACCCTCTTGAAGCCGAAACTTTTTTGGATAACGCAAGATTTCAGGCTGCAGATACGGTAAGAGGCTCCGAGGTATTTTCATCAGACGGAGTTTTTTCCTATGCCGTTAAACTCCTTTTAAGAGAGCGAGCCTCAAAATTCGAAACGGAAAAAGGCAGAGAAGAATATTCTTCGATATACAACAGTATTCTTGATGAAGAAAAATAAGCTGATTATAAACCCGGCACTTAAAATAGGCGGCCGGGTTTTATGTTGATAGATTACTTATGCTCTGCCCTTTAAAAGACTTGAGATTTAAAGTATGGATAGCTTTTTTGACCCTTTTGTCCGGTTTTATAAATGTAGGAGCCATTCTTAGTTTTTCTTTACCTGTGAGCCATCATACGGGAAACGTAAGCCATCTGGCCCTTTCAATCGCAAATAAAAACATTGAAGAAATTTTAGCCCTTATCTTCATAATTCTTGCCTTTTTTGCAGGAGCTTTTTTGTCAGGCCTCTTGTTCCATGAAAGAAAATTTGCGTTAAAAAAAAGATACGGCATTTTATTGATGAGCCTTGCCTTAATATTTTTAAGCTTGGCCTTGTTCAAAAACCAAGTGCCGCAAAACCTAAAAACATCAGCCCTAAGCTTTGCTGCCGGAGTTCAAAATGCCATGTTTATCTTTTATGGAGACATCCTTGTAAGAAGCACCCACATAACGGGCTACCTCACAGATGCGGCCTTTGCCTTAGCCATGTGCCTCCGAGGCAAAAAAGACAAATTCCGTTTTTTTATCTTTTACAGCCTTAACATTCTTTTTTTCTTAAGCGGAGGAATTATAGCAAGTCTTATCAAAATTGACTCATTTTTTCTAATTTCAGCCGGTCTTTATTTTGTTGCAGGCCTTTACTATTTTTTAATGAGAAAAAAAGGGAAGATTTAAAATTTTAAGAGGTATAAAACATATGGAATATGCATATTCAATCAGCAGCATCGATAAACTTAAAGAATATAATTTATTTTTGGAAACTCATAAAAGTAAAATAGCGGCTTATATTGATTTTATTCAAAATTCCTACAGTGTAAAAGATCTGCCCGAATATATAGTTTTTGCAGATTTTGATATGGCAACAAAGGTACACAGCAGCATAAGTATTCCGGCATATACCAATGAAATTAGAATGATTATCACTCCTGAACTTAATATTTGGAAATCCATATATTTAAAACAACTCGAAGTTTACAAAGCCGAGGATGTGGAAAATATTCAAAGTTACTATTCAAATAACATAAATGAAAATACTATTTTGCAAATAATAGGACATGAATTAATGCATCAAAGCGAACTCTTTCTTGACGATTTTGACGATGAAAAAAAATTTGAAGAAGGAATTTGGTTTGAAGAAGGGATGGTTGAATATATAAGCAAAAAATTTTTTCTTACAACCGAAGAATTAAAAAAAGAAAAACAAATTAACACCAGTCTGGTCAAACTTTTTGAAGAAAAATACGGCATTTCATCTATAGAAAATTTCGGACAAGAAACCTACGACGAGAATTATACTTCAATTTTTTATAATTACTGGCGCAGTTTTTTGACTATCGACATTTTGGTTCAAAAATTCCATACAGTATTCAAAGTTTTTGAACACTACCATAATTGGGATAAGGCAGGACGTTCCATACCCTTATCAAAATGGTTTCAAATATAACAAGGATAATTTGGAAACAAGCGCCTATCACTTGCAAAAAAACTGAAAATATGGCATTATACAAGAGAAATAAAGTTTTATTGGAGTATGCATGAATATTATTTTATTGACCTTGGCCGTATCGCTCGTGTTGTCTCTTTTGTTGGGCCTTCTACTTGGCTTTTTTAAGAAAATATTTTATGTGGAACCGGACAAGACGGCAGCGGCCGTAAGAGAGGTTCTTCCGGGAGCAAACTGCGGAGCCTGCGGTTACCCCGGCTGTGACGGATTTGCTGCAGCAGTTGCGGCAGGAGATGCACCCGTAAACGGATGCCCTGTAGGAGCAGCCCCCGTAGCTCAAGCCATAGGAAAGATAATGGGAGTCGATGCTTCGGCTTCGGCGAGAGTTGCTGTTTTAACCTGCCAAGGCTCTCACGATGTCTGCAAAAACAAATGCGACTACATAGGAGTCAAAACCTGTAAGGCTGCAAAGATTTCGATCAACGGAACAAAGGAGTGTGATTGGGGATGCATAGGTCTCGGCGACTGCGAACATGCCTGCCCCTTTGATGCCATTCATATAAAAGAAAACGGACTTCCTGAAGTAGATTACGATAAGTGTACAGGCTGTGCCGTCTGCGTTGCCCAATGTCCGCAACACGTTTTAACCACTGTTCCTATCGATCAAAAAGGAGCTATAGCCCTCTGTTCATGCAAAAACCCGCGTAAGCCTCAGATTATGAAAAACTGTAAGCGAGGCTGCATAAAGTGTATGAAGTGTGAAAAGAACTGTCCTACGGGAGCCATAAAGGTAATAGACGGAATACCCAAGGTAGATTATGCTCTTTGCGATTCATGCAATAAGTGCGTTGAAGGCTGCCCCACAAAGGTTCTCATGCTTACAGAAAACAAGATAAAGTT
Source organism: Treponema sp. OMZ 790 (assembly GCF_024181285.1). Taxonomy (NCBI): domain Bacteria; kingdom Pseudomonadati; phylum Spirochaetota; class Spirochaetia; order Treponematales; family Treponemataceae; genus Treponema; species Treponema sp. OMZ 790. Next base: position 1,378,394 of record NZ_CP051201.1, read on the forward strand.
TAACTCTTGTGCATCTTGCGAAGGCTGCCAAAGCGCATAAAATGAAAAGCGGAATTGTAACGATAATAGGCCGCCCCTCAGCCGGAAAGTCAACATTTTTAAATACGGCTTCGGGCGAAAAAGTTTCGATTGTCTCATCAATTCCGCAAACAACCCGAAATGCAATAAGGGGTATCGTAAACACTACCAAGGGGCAGATAGTTTTTATCGATACCCCCGGCTACCACAAATCCGAAAAAAAGCTTAACCTAAAACTTCAAGAAATTGCAAAAACCCGTCTGGAAGAAGGGGATGCAGTCCTATACCTCATAGATATTTCAAGGGAATTCGGAGAAGAAGAAAAAAACATCTGCTCTCTTTTAAATTCCTTACAGGGAAAAACAGTAATAGGGCTCAACAAGGCCGACCTTGCCTCCACAAAGACAGACGGTACACCAAAACCCTCGGCAAACTCAAAAGTTGACAGTGTAAAAAATGAGCTTTTAAGGCTTTTACCCGATATTCCTCAAGAAAGAATCTTTGAAATTTCCGCCCTAAAGGATGAGGGCATAAATGAAATTTTAGCCTCCCTCATGGAACTTCTTCCCGAAGGAGAAGCCCTCTACCCCGAAGATATCTACACCGATCAGGATGTCGTCTTTAGGATTACCGAAATTATAAGGGAACAGGCCATAGCCCACACCAGAGAGGAAATTCCTCACTCCCTCTATGCAGGGGTAGAAGATGCAGAAATGCGTAAAAACGGCAAAGAACTTTGGGTGCGGGCCTTCCTCTATGTCGAAAAAGAAAGCCAGAAGGCCATGCTCATAGGCAAGGGAGCCGCCGTCATCAAAAGCATAAGAATAAAATCCATGGCCGAAATGCGTAAAATATTCCCTTATAAGGTTCAACTGGATCTTCAAGTCCGTGTCAACAAAAACTGGCGCCAAAAAGATAATATTATACAGAAGATTTCGTATTAGAATTTCCTAATGCTTAAAGTGTCTTACTCCCGTTACCAGCATAGCCATTCCGTGTTTGTTACATTCTTCAATGCTTAAGTCGTCTCGGATTGAGCCGCCGGGCTGGATTACGGCCTTTATTCCGGCCTTGCCGGCTTCTTCGATTGTGTCGGGAAATGGGAAGAAGGCATCTGAGGCAAGGACGGCATCCTTTACCCGCTCTCCTGCTCTTTCGATGGCTTGGCGGGCGGCATCAACTCTGTTGGGCTGGCCGCAGCCTATGCCGACGGAGCAAAAACCTTTTTGGGGATTTGAAGGATCTATCGGGGCGGCGAGAAGAATGGCATTGGACTTAACCATGGTGCAAGCCTTCATGGCAAATAGTAAAAGAGACCTTTCAAGGGGAGTTGCTTTCCTTGAAGCTGCGTCCTTATATTCCGTGCTTTCAGGGTCGCCTAAATCTTTTTCCTGCTTTAAAAAGCCTCCCAAGACAGACTTATATTCATAAAGTTCTTTTTCCTGAGGGAAAGGAGCTTCGATGAGGCGTAAGTTTTTTTTGCCCGCCAAAAGTTCTTTTGCTTCTTCGGTAAAAAGAGGGGCGATAATACACTCGACAAACAAGGTTCCAAGGGCTTCAAACGAAGCCTTATCGAAGGGGCGGTTTAAGGCGATTATACTTCCAAAAGCCGAAACAGAGTCGCAGTCGATGGCTGCCCTTAGGGCGGAAGAAACTTCGGAATGGGGAGAAGAGTATGCGGATTCTTTTGAATCCTCCTCGTTTATTTCGGCAAGGCCGCAGGGGGTGAGGTGTTTTACCACAACGGCTGCAGGTTTTGTAAACATGGAAACAGCCCTCCATGCAGCATCGGCATCGAGGATGTTGTTATAGGACAGCTCCTTTCCCTGTAAGACCCTGCCTCCTAAGGGGCCGGTCTCAGCCTCGTTTGTATAAAGCCATGCCTTTTGGTGAGGATTTTCCCCATAACGCAACTCTTGCCCCGGATGGGCACAAAGTGTAAGGGAAGTCTTTTCTTCCATACCATGGCTAAGCCGGTCTAGCCTGCTAAGCCAAGAGGTTATTGCCGCATCGTAGCGGGTACAAAGATCAAAGGCCTTTATTGCCAACTTTTTGCGTAGAGAAAGAGAAATTTCTCCCACCTTTTCGATTTCGGAAGAAATTTCGTCATAGTCGGCGGGGTCGCAGATAATTGCAACCCGGGAATAGTTTTTTGCGGCTGCCCTTAAAAGAGCAACTCCTCCTATGTCTATGTTTTCGATACAATCGCTCTCAGTCGAATTTGGAGAGCTTATAGTTTTTTCAAATGGATATAGGTTGGCTATCACAATGTCGATTTCGCTAAAGCCCAGGGCCTTGAGCTCGGCCCTATCCTCCTCGGTATCGCGGGCTAAAATGCCGCCGTGAATCATGGGATGAAGGGTCTTAACCCTTCCGCCTAAAATTTCAGGCGAAGAGGTATATTCGGAAACCTCTTTTACCTTAATGCCTGCCTCTTCCAAGGTCTTTGCAGTTCCTCCTGAGGCAATAAAATCATAACCTGCCGCTTTTAAGCAAGCCGCAAAATCCTTTAAACCCGTCTTATCCGAAACCGATGCCAATACCAATCCCATAACTTCCTCCATAAAAAGTCAATGAGAAAATATCAATTTTCGATTTGACTTTTTAAGCCGTTTCGTAACATCAGTGAGAAACGGCATTCAATATTGCGATGTTTTGTGCAAAGCACAAAACTCGAAGATAAACAGTGAGGCAGAATTCCTGCCGAACTGTTTATCGAATCTCCGGCAAATTCTGTAGCGTTTTTATTACAAGGGCGTGTTCCGCCTCGTGCACTCTTTTTTCAAAATCTTCTAATCCCTCATTTTCAAAAATCGGAACTTCCTCGGTAAAGATGACAGGCCCCGAATCGACTCCCTCATCGGGAACAAAGTGGGTCATAATTCCGCACCGCGAAATTTCCCCCTTCATAAAGGCCTCGTACTGCCGCTCTATAGCTTCCGTTCCCGGAAAGGTCCCGGGCAGGGCCGGATGAAGATTTATAAGCCTATCCTTAAATGAAGCTATAAAGCTATCCGTTAAAATTCTCATCCAGCCCAAAAGCAAAACATAGTCCGGTTTAAATCCGCTAACCTTTTCGGCAAGAAGGGCATCATACTCATTCCGGGATGACCCTTTTTTAAAGGGAAGATAAAGGGTTTTAATTCCTTCCCTTTCGGCACGGGTTAGGGCAAAGGCATCTTTTTTGTTTGAAACGACAGCCTCAATCGTGTAATCAATGGAACTCATTTTTATTCCGTCGATTACGGCTTGAAGATTAGACCCATTCCCCGAAACCAATACCACAAGCTTCTTCTTCATTCCTAATTCCCAATTACCCATTAAATATAGCTTATCCGTTTCTTCCGCAGCAGTGCTTGTATTTTTTTCCGCTGCCGCAAGGACAAGGATCGTTTCTTCCTACCTTGGGAACGGTACGCACAACTTGAGCATTTTCGGGACGGCTTCGAGAAGAAAGGGCTGTCTGCCCTGCACCCGAAAAACTTCCCATCGAGTTATGCTGGGCATTTCCCTGAATGGAACGCATTTGCCGTGAAGCATGGGCTTCTTCTTCCGTGCTGATTTGAACACGGACAAGACGGGATGCAATTTCGATTCTTATATCGTCAAGCATGGAATAAAAAATATCGAAGCCTTCAAGCTTGTACTCTGTCAAAGGATTTTTTTGTCCGTAGGAGCGAAGATAAACCGCCTCGCGTAAAGATTCCAAATTTTCAAGATGGTCGAGCCATTTTTTATCGATAGCCTGCAAGTATTGATAGCGGATAAACATGTTTAAGTTTTCCTTACCGGCAAGAGCTTCTTTTTCTTTTAGTTCCTTTGTAAAATGCTCGACAAATTCGTTTATCTCTTCTTCATGATTCTTTTTGTCGATGTTTGAAAAATCTTCTTCGGTCAGGGTATAGGCAAACTTTTCCCTAAAGATATCCTTTATACGGCGCGCACTTTCCTCCTTTTCGGATTTAGAGCTTGAACTATACTCATCGAATTTTTCGCTTATAAATTCTTCTAATGTGGCATAAATGCGCTCGATGAGGTTTTCGTCTGCAAGGATTGCATTGCGCTGCTCATAGATAAAGGAGCGCTGTTCGTTTAATACGTCGTCATATTCCAGTAAGTGTTTTCGAATATCGAAGTTTCTGGTTTCTACCTTTGTCTGAGCCTTTTCAATACTCTTATTTATCCACGGATGCTCGATAGGTTCCCCTGCCTGCATTCCGATCTTGGACATAACATTCTTTAAGTTTTCTCCCCCGAAAAGCCTCATGAGATCGTCATCGAGAGAAAGGAAGAATTTGGAGCGGCCCGGGTCTCCCTGACGGCCTGAGCGGCCTCGAAGCTGGTTATCGATTCGGCGGCTTTCATGACGCTCCGTACCTATTACATAAAGGCCTCCAAGAGATTTTACCTCGTTATAGTCAGCCTGCCATTTTGCATATTCTTCTGCAAGAACCTTTTCGTAATAATCGGGATTGGGATTTGTTCCCGTGCGTTTTTTGGCGCGCATTTCGGGGCTTCCTCCCAGCTTAATGTCGGTACCTCGTCCTGCCATGTTGGTGGCTATGGTAACAGAGCCCTTTGCTCCGGCTTCTGCAATGATGAGGGCTTCTCTCTCGTGATTCTTGGCGTTTAAAACCTCGTGCCTTACACCCCTCTTTGTCAAGAGTTTTGAAATAAGCTCGGATTTTTCGATAGAAACCGTACCTACAAGAACGGGCTGTCCCCTCTTATAGGCCTCGCTTATTTCGGTGCAAAGGGCTTCAAATTTGTCGTTCTCATTTAAATAGATTACGTCATGTTCGTCCTTTCGGGCAACGGGAAGGTTGGTCGGAATAACTACAACATCGAGGTTATAAATCTTTGTAAACTCTACGGCTTCCGTATCGGCCGTACCGGTCATGCCGGAAAGCTTGTCATACATTCTAAAAAAGTTTTGGAAGGTAATGGTAGCAAGGGTTCTATTCCTTTGAGCTATTTTAATATGCTCCTTAGCTTCGATAGCCTGATGGAGCCCGTCAGAATAACGGCGTCCCTCCAAAACACGGCCCGTAAACTCGTCTACTATCTGTACCTGCCCGTCCTGAACAACATAGTCTACATCTATATGGAAAAGAATATGGGCCCTCACCGACTGGGTAAAATAGTGAATGTACTCAAAGTTTTCTTCATCAAAGAGGTTTCCGCTTTTGATAAGCCCCTGTCTTTGGAGGATGTCCTGAATATGGAGCATACCGGAATCGGTAAAGGAAATGCGCTTACTTTTTTCGTCTACCGTATAATCCCCGATAACTTCTTCGCCTTCAAGCTCATTAGGATACTCTCCCGTTTCGGGATTTTTTTCAACCTCTTTTAATTGACCTATGAGGCGGTCAACCTCAAAAAAACGCTGAGTGTCGTCTTCGGCAGCTCCGGAAATAATCAAGGGAGTTCTTGCCTCGTCTATCAAGATAGAGTCGATTTCGTCTACGATTGCAAAGGAAAATTCCCTTTGGGTCTTATCCTTCAGCCTCATCTGCATATTGTCACGGAGGTAGTCAAAACCGAACTCGTTATTTGTACCATAGGTTATATCGCAGTTATATTCTATACGGCGGGCATCGTTTTCCATATTGGAAAGGATAACTCCGACACTTACTCCAAGATAAGAATAAACAGGCCTCATCCAGTCGGCATCGCGCTCTGCAAGGTAATCGTTTACCGTTACAATGTGAACGCCCTTTCCGGTCAAGCTGTTTAGGTAGGCGGCGGCAACGCTCATAAGGGTTTTACCCTCACCCGTCTTCATTTCAACAATCTTTCCCGAATGGAGAACAAGGGAGCCTAAAATCTGAACATCGTAGGGACGCTCACCCAAGATACGTCTAGCCGCTTCGCGTGCAAGGGCAAAGGCTTCAGGAATAAAGGAATCTAAGGATTCGCCGGATTGATAGCGTTCCCTAAACTCGTTTGTCTTTGCCTTAAACTCCTCCTCGGAGAGGGAGAGAGCCCAAGCCTCTTTTTCGTTTATCTTGTGTAAAATCGGAAGCATGGCCTTAATATCCCGCTCATGCTTCGAGCCGAAAAGAATTTTAATTATAGAATCTAACATATTATGTATAATGTATCAAAATTTAAGGAAAAAGAGAAGAGGGAAACGGCTTAAGTTCTTTTGAGATTAAAAATTTTTATAAAATTTCTTTTTTAGATCTTGACAAGTGTTTATATACAGTATATACTGTATATACATTAGGTACCGCTATTTTTTAAAAAGGAGGTAAAGGAAATCTTAAAAATAATTATATCCAATTCATCTCAAGACCCTATATACGAGCAAGTATATTCGGCCATAAAAAAGTCGATTTTAAACGGGGAAATAGAAGAAGGAGCCCCCCTCCCCTCTATAAGGACCTTGGCAAAGGACTTGCAAATTTCGGTTATCACAACCAAGAGGGCCTACGATGAATTGGAAAGGGACGGCTTTATAGACTCGGTTCAAGGAAAGGGCTCCTTTGTAGCCTACCAAAATCCTGAAAGGCTTAAAGAAGCCGGAAGGAGCATAGTTGAAGAAAAGATAGCCGAGGCCATCGATGAGGCCAAAAGGCTCAAGATAACGGAAAAAGAATTTTTACAAATTGTAAAACTTCTTTTTGATGAAGATTAAATAGGATTAATTATGATTGATTATATTTTAAACATAAAAGACTTAAACAAGGATTATAAAACTTTTAGTCTTAAAAACATAAACTTGCAAATCCCTCAAGGGACGGTGATGGGGTTTATTGGAGCAAACGGAGCCGGAAAAACCACAACGATTAAGCTCATCATGCAGCTAATCAAAAAAGATTCAGGGAATATAGAAATTTTCGGCCGCTCTAGCAAAAAAGACTTTAACGCAATAAAACAAGATATAGGCTTTGTGTATGATGAGCCTTGTTTTTATGAGCAATTAAAGATAAGGGACATGACAAAGATTATCGCTTCATTTTACGGCTCTTGGGATTGGGAGGTTTACAAAAATTATCTTTCTCAATTTAAGCTGGATGAAAATCAAAAAATAATGCAGCTTTCAAAGGGAATGAAAACCAAGTACTCCCTTGCCGTCGCCCTATCCCATCATGCGAGGCTTATAATTATGGACGAGCCTTCAAGCGGATTAGATCCGATTATAAGGCGGGAGCTTTTGGATATTTTTTATGACGTAATAAGCGACGGAAAATCGAGCATCTTTTTTTCTACACATATTACAAGCGATTTGGAGCGCATTGCAGACTACATCACCTTTATCAAAAACGGAGAAATAGTTTTTTCAAAGAGAAAGGACGATGTTTTTTCGGAATACTCTCTGGTAAAAGGAGGTCTTGATGAGCTAAAAGACGGAATAGAAAATAAGCTTATAGGAATACGCAAAACCGGAGTAGGCTTTGAAGCCCTCACAAAAGAAAAACAAGGTCTTCCTTCAAGCCTAATAATGGAAAAGCCTTCTTTAGAAGACATCATGTTTTTTTATGAAAAGGCTTCAAATTAAGTTTTTATGGGAGTTTCGATAAACAGTTAGGAGAAATTTTATGAGACAATTGATTTTAACACATATTAGAAAAATAAAGAATAACAAATACTTTTTTTTAATAGCCTTTTTATGCGGCCCTATCCTTGCAACTGCAAATAATCCTTTGATGTTTTTCTTCCCTTATCTTGTATCCATGCATCTGTTTTCGGGGATAACCAAAGTTGAACGCAAGGAGGGGATAAGACAGGGAGAAGATATTTTATTAAACTCCCTGCCTGTAAGCCGGAAAGAAATAGTTATCAGCCGCTACCTTATTATACTTTTATTCGGTCTTTTAATGATCACTACATTATTGGGAGTTAGTTTTATAGTATCTTTTTTACTTAAAAAAAACTTTCAAATACCGGGTATAATTTTTCTAAACTTTGTTATAGTTCAATTTATATATAATATTTTCTTTATTCCTTTGGAATATCTGAGTTCTGCCAAATCTCAAATCATCAAGGGAGTAGTATATATGGGGGCTATTTTTGTACTTTCAGGCATCAAAAAGTTAAATATCTATTTTTTAAATTTCTTAAATATCTTTAAAGAAAATTCTTCTTACGTATTTATCTTTGCAGCAATCATTATTTTGTCTATTCCTATTTCGATTTTTTTGAGCATTAAGATATATGAGAAAAAGGAATTTTAACTTAATAAAGTCAGCACTTTATTTTATGCCGACAGCCTGCCTCCCATTAGGCAGCGGTGTCCGGCATTTTTTACAGCTTTTCGATCTCCTCTTGAGGCAAACCTGTCATAAGAGATATTTCCGAAACAGGATAGTTATGGGCTATCATCAATTTTGCCGTTTCAAGTTTTGTTTGGTATGAGCCTTGGGCTATGCCTTCCTGTATGCCGTAATGGCGGGCATCCATTTCTAGAGTTGAGATAAAGCGGTATTCACTTCTTGCCTGTTCGTTAGTTTTTAGTTTTTCAATCATTTTGTCTATCCTCCCTGTAAAATCTGTTGTAATCTTTCCGGTTTTTACATATTCTAAAAATCCGCTTAAATCTTTGTCTTCCGTCTTTCTAAAAGCATTTGCATTGATTATAATCTTTTTTGTGCCGTCATTTAAGAGCGTTTTCCTGTCTTCAAGGCAAATATTTTCAAAGGTATAAAGGGGCATACCTTTCCCCACAGAATCAAAAAGACAAAGAAATATTATGTAACTGTCGTTTAGGCTGCTGTAATGTTCTCCCTTGTCTAAAAATAAAATGTCAAGAGCTGCCTGATAATATCGCATACGTTTAGGAAGGTTGTGCTCATTTACGGCCTGCATTTCAATGTCATAAGATTTGCCGTTTTCATCTTTGACTAGGACATCAAGCCGTATTGATTTAGCTTCAGCACCTGTTATTATTGCATTCTGCGATGATAGATATGATATTTTGCCGATTTGAGCGGCTAAGGTCATTTCGAGAAAGGTTTTGCAAGTCTCTTCATCTTGCATGACTTTGCAAAACATATAGTCATCTGCTATCGTCAGTTCGTCAAAACTTTTACGCATCTTGTATTCACCTCCTCATAGACAATTATACCATAAAAGACTAAAAGTTTCCACAATTCTTAATTACGCTTAATCTCAAGCCTCGATTATAACAACGGCGGCGGCGGTAGTTTTTTCATGGGTTAATGAAAGATGACAAGATTCCCCGCCTTTTTTGTTTAAGGCTTCAAGAGCGGTGCCGGAAAGTTTTAAAAAAGGCCTGCCTGTTTTATCATTTGCAACGGCTATATCTTTTAGCTCTATCCCGGCCAAGCCTGTTCCAAGGGCCTTACCGAAAGCTTCCTTTGCCGCAAAGCGGACAGCCAGGGAGCGGGCAGCTCCGTTTTCCTTTGAAAGCACATACTCAATTTCCTCTTTATTAAAAAACCTTTCAAGGAGCTTTTTATCGTTCAGCCATTTTTCAATGCGGGAAACTTCAACTATGTCTATACCGAGACCGAGTATCATATTTTTATTCAGAAGACTTTGCCGTTTTTATCCGAACCTCAAATTGAATGTTCTTTGGATTTGCATCAATCAGCGAAAGTTTTCCGGGAACAACAGCTTGAACAGGAAGACTGTATATACCGGGAATACTTATATTTGTACAATTAACCCTCAAGACGTTTTCGGGAGGTGTCCATGAAGAAATATTCGATTTTGTTCCTCTTATTGTTATATTTCCCAAAACCGAATTAGGTACGACTTCCAATTTATCGTTTAAATTGTCAAAATATAAGGCTATATCCTCATAGGTTTGAACACTTACTATCTCCCGTATTTTAATCGAATAGGCAATTCGGGAAGTTCCAACTACCGAAACAAGCGGATTGGAAGCAAATATATCCACATAGCCCGAAAACCCGGTTTTTCTATTATCTATTTGTACACCGTTTGTAAGCATTTCTTCAATTTGCGAAACGGCAGAGTGAGGGCCCTTTATTTCGACCGTTGCCGGGTCTACATCCCTTTCATATACTTCATAATTTTCTGCGGGACTTCCTCCCAAATTTAAGCGTACATTAACTCTCTTAGATAAGCTCTCTTCGAGAGTCAGCCATATATCGGCAGGCTCAACTTCAACCTCGAAATCGGATACATCGGAAGCCAAACCTTTTAATTTTGCCTGTATGGGAATACGGTAATCTCCCGGTCCCGTTATTGAAGATAAGTCCATATAAGCCGTAATATGCTCTTCCCGAATCGGAGCTATGATAGTAGGATCGCCCCAAACCGAAATTTTTACCAATCTCGGAATATTGACTGCAGGCACAAGCTCTCCCGAATTTTCGATAACCAAGGGGGCATAAAAATATTTTTTCTCTAAAAGGCTGCCTTTATATAATTGAACCAAAACTATAGCGAGAGCAAAACTTATAACCTTTGCAAGCCAATTTTCCGCTAATCTGTCAAGTATCTTTTTAATTTTCATCCTGCATGGCCTCCGCTAAATCTACAGATTCTTCTTGAGCAAAATATTTTTTTATTTCCAAAAGCTGTTCAAGCTGGGCGACAACTTCATCGGCACTTAAATCGTAATAAAGGTGGGAATCATAGGCAAGGCTCAAAGCACCCGTCTCTTCGGATACGACAAGAACGACTGCATCCGTTTCTTCGGAAACACCTATTGCGGCTCTGTGACGTGTTCCAAAGCTTTTTCTTATATCCTGCTGCTCCGAAAGAGGAAGAAAGCAGCCTGCCGAAACAACCATTCCGTTTTGTACAATCGCCGCTCCGTCATGCAAAGGAGTGTCGTGCCCGAAAATCGTAACCAAAAGGCTGGATGAAAGCCCTGCATTCAGTTTTGTTCCCGTATCGATAATATCCTTTAAATTATTCCGGCGCATAAAAACTACCAGCATTCCCCGCCTTTTATCGGATAAGATTTCGGCAGCAGTAACAACGGAATCGATATGGCTGTGGTTTGAGTGCTTTCCGGTTCTAAGCCAGTTGCTCTGCCCTATCTTTAAAAATATTTTACGAAGTTCAGGCTGAAATACGATGGCGACACCTATCACAAGGCCGGGACCTAAGGTATTTAAAATCCACAAAAGGGTTTCAAGTTTAAAAATCATGGCAACGGCATAAATGACCAATATCGACATTGCACCCTTTATAAGCTGAATAGCCTGAGTTTTTAACAAAATTTGATAGGCCTTATACATTAAAAATGCCAGTAACAGCACATCAAATGCAGGCCGCAGGTAGGAAGAATAAAAAGCCGTAATGTTTCTAATCAATTCCATATTTTACTTCTCCTCATTATATGCACAAAGCGCTGAGCCGGAAACGGTATGACTTGCGGTAAAAAGCTGTTCTGCAGCTTGAGCTATGTGCTCGGCGGAAACTCCTGCACCCTTAAAAATTTCGGAGCGTGTTCCATGCGGAAAGAACATATCTTCAAAGGCTAACACATCGGTCTTTTTATTTTGATACCCGGTTTTATTATTGTAATAATGTAAAACCAGAGATTCCAAGTATGAGCTTAAGCTGCCTATTTTCATACCGTCTTCTACAAAAAGAATAAAGGCATAATTTTTTGTGATATTTAAAAAATATTTTTCATCTATCGGTTTTGCAAATCTCACATTATATATATCGGTGGATAAACCTCGATGAGCAAGCATTGCAGAAGCTTCTTTTACTTCTTCGTACATTCCGCCTGTGCAGGTTATTAAGATACGGCTCATTTCGGAATTCTTTATTAAAACACCCCGCCCGTTTTCGATGCTTAGAGAAAATTCCGGGATTTCTTTCGGGCAGCAGGCTTTGGGATACCGTATTGCAGCAGGTTTATCCTGCATAAGGGCCCATGAAAGCATTAAGTCAAGTTCCTTTTCGGATGCAGGACATAGGATTGTCATGTTGGGCACCGGACGCAGTAAGGAGATGTCAAAAAGCCCCTGATGAGTTTCTCCGTCTGCAGGTACGGGCCCCGCACGGTCAATTGCAAAAATTACAGGTAAATTTTGTAAGGCCGTATCATGAATAATTTGATCAACGGCACGCTGTAAGAACGTACTGTAAATAGCGGCAACGGGTTTCATACCGGCAGCTGCAAGTCCTGCGGCAAAGGTTACAGCATGGCTTTCGGCGATGCCTACATCAAAAAATCTTTCAGGAAATTTGTTATGAAACAAAGAAAGGCCTGTTCCCGATTCCATGGCTGCCGTTATGGCTGCTATTTTGGAGTTCTTTTCTGCTTCTTTTACCAAAGCTTTTCCGAAGGCTTGAGTAAAGGTTAATGCATCATTTTTTTCTACCTTTCCGTCGGCAATGTTAAAGGGGCCGATTCCGTGGAAGGCTGAAGGATTTATTTCAGCCAAGGGATAGCCCTTTCCTTTGATAGTCTCGACAAGCATAACTACGGGACTGTTTAATTTTTTTACGTTTTTTAAAACTTTTTCAAGTTCCCTTATGTTATGCCCGTTTATGGGGCCGACATATTCAAAACCGAAATCCACAAAGATGTTGTTTTTGTAGAAAATACCCTTCATTCCCCGTTTTAAACGCCAGATTATGGAATTAAGTTTATTTCCGATTAGAGGGATCGAACCCACAGCCTTGTCAAAAAGGTACTTAAAACGCTGATAGCCTTCATGCATCGTGAGGCGGCTCAAGTACTCGGAAAAAGCACCGGTATTTTTGCTTATGGACATCTTGTTATCGTTTATTATAACGATTAAATCTTTTTTTAGTTCTCCTGCATTGAAAAGAGCTTCAAAGGTCATTCCGCCTGTCATTGCTCCGTCACCGATGACGGCTATAACCTTTCCTGTATCGTTATTCAGTCTTTTCCCTTCAAGAATACCTAGAGCAGCAGAAATAGAGGTTGAAGCATGCCCTGTATTAAAAGCATCATGTATACTTTCTTCTCTTTTCGGAAAACCCGAAAGGCCTTCCCAAAGGCGCAATGTTGAAAAACGGGATTGTCTGCCTGTTATCATTTTATGTGTGTAGGACTGATGCCCCACATCCCAGACAACAGCATCATGAGGACTTGAAAACACCCTGTGAATTGCAAGAGTAAGCTCAATTACGCCCAAATTGCTTGCAAGGTGCCCTCCGTTATGTCCTACTACATTGAGAATTTCTTTACGTATTTCTAAAGCGAGAGATTTAAGTTCATCATAGGAAAGGAGCTTTATGTCCTCGGGACCTTTTATTTTGCTCAATAAGGTATTCTTTATCATTCTATTCCGCTGAAATCTAAAAAAAAGGGGCTTCAAAGCTGAGCCCCCCTTCCGTTTAACCGAAAGCTATAGATATGAACAATTAGGGGAAACCCCGCCTAATTTATTTCTTGTTCTTATGTCGATTCTTTCTAAGCTTCTTCTTTCGTTTATGCGTCGACATCTTCTTTCGTTTTCGTTTTTTTCCGCAAGGCATTCCGGCTCTCCTTAAATAAAATAGTATAGCGTTAATAATATTACAAAATGGAGAGCTTGTCAAGACTAAAGCTCCATTTTTTTAAGGATAATTTAAAATCAGCCTTGACTTTCTTGACATTTACAAGTATTTGGATGTAAAATCAGATAGTAAATACTTTTATTTTTTAGAGGATTATATGACAAAACAAAAAGTGCCGGCGGCTCCATCTGTGCGGAGACTGCCCTCCTATCTTCAGCTTATAAAAAAAGCTGAAGCCGATAAGCTGGAATACATATCGGGAACCGTTATTGCCGAAGAATTGGAACTTGAACCTATTCAGGTAAGAAAGGATTTGACAATCACAGGAATTGTCGGTAAGCCGAAAAAAGGCTATCCCGTAAAAGAGCTGATAAAAGCTATCGAAAAATTTTTAGGATGGAATAAGCAAAAAAAAGCCTTTGTAATAGGAGCCGGAAGTTTGGGCACAGCCCTTTCAGGTTATCAGGGTCTTAAAGAACACGGTCTTGAAATCTGTGCAGCCTTTGATTCGGATAAACGGAAAATTGGGAAAGAGATTCATGGGCTTAAGGTTTTCGGAATGGATGAACTGGAAAAAAAAGTCAAAGAATATAAACCCGAAATTGCAATTTTAACCGTACCTTCAACATATGCTCAAGAAGCCTCAAATACCTTAGTAAAAGCCGGCTTTAAGGCCATTTGGAATTTTACGAACATCAAAATCAATGTGCCTGCCGGAGTTATCGTTCAAAAAGAAGATTTAAGCTCAGGATATGCAATGCTCGGCGTTATGATGAGCATAAAAAAATAAATGGAAAAAAATCAATATCAGGCGGAACTTTTTAAAAACCGCCTGCAAAAACGCTTTAAGCATTTATCTAAATGGGCAAGAAGAGAAGGTATTTTTGCTTACAGACTGTATGACAAAGATATACCTGAAGTTCCTCTTGCCGTGGACATCTACTTTGCCGAAGAAGACTGTATAATAAACAGTTCTGCCGAAAAAAAAGCTTTTTTGCTGATTTATCTTTACAAGAGACCCTACGAAAAATCTCAAGAAGAAGAAAGGGAATGGCTTTTAGAAATTGAAGAAGCAACATCCTCAAGCCTTTCTATACCTAAAGAAAAAATTTTTACAAAATTGAGGGAAAAGCAAAAAGGCAATAACCAATACGAAAAGGTAAGCTCAAGTAAAAATCTTATAAGGGTAAAAGAAGGAGAATGTTTCTTCTACATAAATATAGAAGACTATTTGGATTCCGGTCTTTTTTTGGATCACCGCCCTGCCCGCCTCATGATTTTTAAAGAAGCAGAGAAGAAAAAAGTTTTAAACCTATTTTCTTACACGGGTAGTTTTTCGGTACATGCGGCAAAGGGCGGAGCCTCTTCGGTAGATTCGGTAGATCTATCCAATACCTACTTAAACTGGGCAAAGGAAAATTTAAAACTAAACAAGCTCTTTGATGAAAATAAAACTCGGCTTATAAAAAGCGATGTTGTACGTTTTTTGGAAAAAGCAATCGAAGAACAAAAAAAATGGGATTTAATTATCTGCGATCCGCCGACTTTTTCAAATTCAAAAAGTGCGGACGTTTTCGATGTAAACAGGGATTGGCTTAAACTATGCCTTTTATGCCTCGATGTTTTGTCAAAAAACGGAAGGCTTTATTTTTCGGCCAATTCTCAAAAGATAAAATTCGATGAATCGGAACTTATTAATTCTTCCAAAAAAAAGATAAGGGTAAGGGATATAACAAAGGCATCAATCCCCGAAGACTTTCGAAATCAAAAAATACACAAGATGTGGGTGATAGAAGAAGACAAATAGGCAGGTCTCTCCACTAATCAAAGAGACCGGTCTCAGGTTTAATTAAAAAGCCCCTCTTGCCCATCCCCTACCCTCGGCGGATTTAGTCCCAGATGCTCATAGGCTTTGAGCGTAACCATGCGGCCGCGCGGAGTGCGTTGGAGAAGGCCCGACTGGATAAGATAGGGCTCGTAATAATCTTCCAGAGTGTCCTGAGATTCTCCTATAGAGATTGCAAGGGTTTCGGCTCCTACGGGGCCGCCCGAGTAATTTTCGATGATGGAACGGAGTATCTGCCTGTCATAGGTTTCAAGGCCGAGGCTGTCGATGTTAAGCCGGTTTAGACCTGCGGCGACTGTCATCTCGTCAATCGAACTCTTTCCTGCAACTTGAGCAAAGTCCCTCATACGCCGCAATAAACGGTTTGCCACACGCGGAGTTCCGCGGGAACAGCGGGCCAAGGCAAGGGCGGCTTTTTTTTCTATCTTGATTTCGAGGATGGAAGCGGAACGGCTTATAATCGAAGCAAGCTCTTCATGGCTGTAAAATTCAAAGCGCTCCACAATGCCGAAGCGGCTTATTAGGGGGCTTGAAACCATTCCTGCCCTCGTAGTAGCCCCGACAAGGGTAAAGGGTGGAATCGGAATACGCACAGTTCTTGCTCCCGGCCCCTGCCCTATTATCCAGTCGAGTTCATAGTCTTCCATTGCAATATAAAGCATCTCTTCGATGGCAGGCTTTAGACGGTGAATCTCGTCTATAAAAAAGACGGAGCGTTCTGTCAGGGTGGTCAGAATGCCGGCCAAATCCTTGGGCTTATCGAGGGCAGGGGCTCCCGTAACCTTAAAGTCTACACCGAGTTCGCCGGCCGTAATTTGGGCAAGGGTGGTTTTTCCCAAGCCGGGCGGGCCTATTAAAAAAAGATGATCTAAGCTCTCGCCCCTTTCGCGGGCAGCCTTTATAAAGACGGATAAATTTTCTTTTGCCTTTGTCTGCCCCTGAAAGTCGGCAAGAGAACGGGGACGGAGAGCCCTATCCTTTTCGTCCCCGGCCTGCTCTTCCGGGCGCACTACCTCAAAATCATCGCTCATAATTTTATCGCTTAAAGAGCTGCCTTAAAGATTGCATAAACATCATCGGCCCTGAGTTCTTGAAAGCCGTAGATAACTCCGTTTTTGCCTCGGTGAGCAACGGCAGCTTCCGCCATTTCTTTTAAATGCTCCTCGCCTATTCCCACTTCTTTTAAGGTCATCGGAATGCCGAGAGATTTAAAAAAGTCTGAAGTACACTCGATTGCTTTTTTTGCTGTTTTGTAAACATCTTCACCCTTAGCAAGCCCCCAAACATTTATGCCGTAATCGGCTATCTTTTTTACGGTTTTATCGTTTAAGCAATGACGCAGCCAATGAGGGGTTAAGATAGCCAAACCGACCCCGTGAGTGATGTCGTAAAAAGCGCTCAGCTCGTGCTCCATAGGATGAACCGACCAAGCCGTTTTTTTGCCGCTGCTTAAAAGGCCGTTTATAGCCCAAGTGCCTGCCCACATAAGGTTTGAGCGGGCTTCGTAGTTTTCGGGGTTTTCAATAGCCAAGGGGCCGTACTCTATACAGGTTTTTAAGATGCTTTCTGCAAATCTGTCTTGAAGATAGGCGCCGTCATTTAGAGTAAAATAGCACTCGAAGGTGTGGCTCATAATATCGGCCGTACCTGCGGCTGTCTGATTTTTAGGAACGGAATAGGTGTATTCGGGATCAAGAACAGAAAATTTAGGAAGAAGGGACGGAGCTCCGAAACCTAGCTTTTCCTTGGTTTTAAGGTTTGAAATAACCGCTCCGCCGTTCATCTCGGAACCGGTCGCAGAAAGGGTAAGGACTGTTCCTATCGGTAGAACGTTTTTAATTTCGGCCTTTCCCGTGATCAAATCCCATGCACTTCCTTCATAGTTTACGCCCGCAGAAACAGCCTTTGAGCAGTCGATGGTGCTTCCCCCTCCGACAGGTAAGATAAAATCCAGCTTGTTTTCGCGGACTATTTTTATGCCCTCCTCAACTTCTTCAATACGGGGATTAGGAGAAATACCTGAAAGCTCCTTATAAAAAATTCCGGCTTCATCAAGTTTTTTTGTGATTGTGTCATAAAGCCCCATTCTTTTGATGCTTCCGCCGCCGTAACACAGGAGAACCCTTTTTCCGTATTTAAGAATCTCAGACGTTAAGTTCTCGATACTGCCCTTACCGAATAAAATTTTAACCGGTACCTCAAATTCAAAATTGTACATACTTTACCCCCATAAAAACTTTTTGCAGGAAACCTAAGTTTCCGAAAAAAGTTTTTTCAAGCGGTTTATTTACAAACCGCATACAATAACCGGAAGATAAACAGTGAGGCTGAATTCCTGCCGAGCTGTTTATCGTACCTCCATAAAAACTTTATGCCCAGTTCATTGAGCGTTCTACCGCTTTTTTCCATCCGGCATAGAGAGAGCTTCTTTTTTCTTCTTCCATGTCCGGTCTAAATTCCCTTTCGATGTCCTGTATCCGTTTTATCTCGCCCTGTTCCTTCCAAAAGCCGACTGCAAGTCCTGCAAGATAGGCAGCACCCAAAGCCGTCGTTTCTTTTTCGAAGGGGCGCAAAACAGGAACATTTAAGATATCCGACTGGAACTGCATTAAAAAATTATTGGCACATGCCCCACCGTCAACCTTGAGCGATTTTAAATTTATCTTGGAATCCCTTTCCATAGCATAAAGAACATCCTTTGTTTGATAGGCTATGGCTTCCAAGACCGCACGGACAATATGCTCTCTTTTTGCTCCCCTTGTCAAGCCCAAGAGGGCACCGCGGGCATACATATCCCAGTAGGGAGCACCTAGACCTGAAAAGGCCGGAACAAAGTAGACTCCGTTTGTATCGTCTACAAGCCCTGCATAGTATTCCGTTTCGTGGGCGTTATAGATAAGCTTTAGCTCATCCCGCAGCCACTGAACTGCCGCCCCCGCTATAAAGCTGCTTCCCTCCAAAGCATATTTTACACTATTATCTATACCGAATGCAATAGTCGTAAGGAGTCCGTTTTCGGATTCTATTATCTTTTCTCCGGTATTCATGAGCATAAAGCAGCCTGTACCGTAGGTGTTCTTTGCAGAGCCTTCTTCAAAACAGGCTTGGCCGAAGAGGGCAGCCTGCTGATCCCCTGCCGCGCCCGCAATCGGAATATTAGCTCCGCCGAAGGTGTGTTCATCGGTAAAGCCATAAACATAACTTGAAGGCTTCACTTGAGGAAGCATGGCTTTAGGAATATCCATGGCTTTTAAAAGTTCTTCATCCCACTCAAGAGTGTGAATATTAAAAAGCATTGTGCGGGAAGCGTTTGTGTAATCGGTTACATGCACCTTACCGCGGGTCAAATTCCAGATAAGCCATGTGTCGATGTTCCCGAAAAGGAGCTCGCCTTTTTCGGCCATAGACCTTGCCTCAGGCACATTGTCTAAGATCCACTTTATCTTGGTTCCCGAAAAATAAGCATCGATTATTAAGCCGGTTTTTTTTCTGATAGAATCGGAAAGACCTTTTTCTTTAAGAGCACCGCAGATATCGGCTGTTCTGCGGCACTGCCAAACTATGGCATTGTAAACGGGACGGCCCGTGTTTTTATTCCAGACGACCGTTGTTTCCCTTTGGTTGGTAATGCCGATTGCGGCAATCTCTTGGGTGGAAACACCGCTTCTTTCCAAAACTTCACGGGCTACCCCGCTTTGCTTTCCCCAAATTTCCATGGCATCGTGTTCGACCCAGCCCTGCCTAGGAAAAATTTGAGAAAACTCCTGCTGAGCAGTTGCAATTTTTTTTCCGTCTTTATCAAACAGAATAGCCCTGCAGCTCGTAGTTCCTTGATCAAAGGCTAATACATATTTTTTCATTTTACATCCTCCAAGGTTCCCTGTTTCATAGCATACACTTCCATACTGTCTCCGAGTTTAAACAGCTTACTTATAGCTAAAACAATATTCCAAAGTATTCCGTTCTTTTTAAGTTTGCCGCACCATTTAAACCTTTCAGGATGATGACCTATCGAAACGATTTTTAAAACTTTAAAGCCGTAACGGCTCAGCTGGTCTTTAACTGTTTTTGCATCCCAAATCGAATAGTGGTCCGTCGGACTTTGAGCAAAAAATTTATAGGGCGAAAACGTTCCCGTAACGCCTGAAAAGTTAGGTGTAGAAAAAGCAAAGATGCCTCCCGGCATCAATAAACCGTTTACCCTTTTTAAAACGGAGTCCAAATCCCTAAAATGCTCGATAACAAACCACATACTCAAGGCAGCAAAACTTGAATTTTCTATATGAACTGAAACCGACTCAAAGCCGCTTCCTGTCATTTGTTTTTGGTAGATATACTCATAACATTGAGGAAGAGCAGGAAAAGCCGAAACAAAGGCAGGGAGTTTTAAGGTATCGGTTACATATTGTACTGCAGATTCGGAAATATCGGTTCCTACAGCATACCAGCCCGAATATTTTGCAGCAAGAACGAAGGGGCCGTAAGCGCAGCCTATATCCAATATTTTCTTTTCCCCATCAAAAATACTGTACTCTCTTTTTCGGTAAAAAATATCGATATAGAGTTTATCGATAATTTCCATTCGGCGCATCCCCTGTTTTCTTATCGACTCAAAATCTTCCAAATAGGTTTTACCGTATTGAGCTTTGTACTCATCAAAGAAATAAGTTTTGGTGTATTGCTTTGGAGGAGCTACTATAAACGAAATATGATACATACCGCAGCGCAGACAATGAGCCATAGTTCTATCGGGAGTCCGAGCCGTAATTTCGGAAGTTCCATCCTCCCCGCAGATAGGACATAAATGTTTTGTACCAAACGATAAACTTTTTATTAAAGAAGGTAAATGTCCGGTTTTAGAATCGGGGCTAATAATTTTAGGAATTTTAATTCCATGAGAAAACGCATCCGCAAAATTTATAACCGAAGGAATCCCCGCAGGAAGAGCCGTAAAGCCTGAAGCCAAGCCCAACTTATAATGATAATCGGTCGGAGAAACCAAGAGCACATAACATCCTGCGGCCAGAGCTTCAAAGGCTGTAAAACCGTAATGCGTTACAACCAAATCCCACTCATAAAGTCTCTCTTTTAAATTTTCAATTCGTGAAAAAGCTTTTATTTTTCCTTCACAGCGTTTTATATCTTCAAAACTTAAATTTATGTCTATCGCAGAAACATCAAATTTAAGGGAAGCCAAAATTTGGGCAATAGGCAATGTCATCCTATAAGAATTTTCTCCGCCGCATACTACAAGAACCTTTGTCTTTTCAGGCGTTAAATGTATGCGTTTATTTTTATATAATTTGTTGAAATTCTTTTTGCGGTTTACCGGGAGAGAAATAAATTCGGGAGAAAATATATTCGGAGAATTTTCAGGCATTAAAGATTCTTCATTGGAATTACCGGTTCTAAGCGACGGAAGAATATCCAAAATAAAATCCGCTAATTTTCGGCCGGGACCGCCTTCATCTATTACAACAACGGGTCCGCGGTGTTTAAAAAAAGTCATTTCATCTTCGGAAGTTCTAAATCTGTCCAATACTATTAAAGCTGCCTTTTGCGGAAATTCGTTTATAATTATATCTGAAGGAATGGAATTTAAAAGAGATTTTGAAAAGTTAGGATAATCCGATTGAGGTATATAGATCAAACATCTTAACTTTCCTAAAAGAGCACCGACTAAATCGCAGACCCTGTGTAAGTGTCCGCTGCCTCTTCCCGGGGTAACAGAAGGACAAAAGACTACAGTTCTATCGGCATAGCTTACGGCTTCGACAATATCGGACGGAACAAAAGGCGGAGTTTTTTTATGGGAAACTAAATACTTATAAACCTCTTTTGCTTTTTCGTAATCTTCGGCCGTGTCGACAGTAGTACGCAATTCAGGATAGTACCAGGCAGGCGGAGCCGTTTCTCTAATGCATCGATATTTATCCGGATGACTGTAAATTGCAGGAGCTACATGTTCATGAGCATAAGAATCATCCGTTTCAGAAGCAGCCTTTAAAAGAGAAGCAGCCTTAATAATTTCTATTCCGGATCCGTGCGGAAGCCCCGTATATGTAAAATAATCGGGCTCCCCCAATTCAAAGTAACGGCGCATTGATGCTTCCGCTGCCTGAACAAAAAGAAACGGATTATCGGCTGTAACCCGGACAATGGCTTTAACAGGCTTATTCGGAAAATTGGAATTTATAAATTCGACGGCATCGCAAAATCTTTTTAACACATCTTCTTCCGAACCGTCAATACAAAGATACCCGGCAGCATCTGCTATCGGCTGAAATTCTTTTTTTGAGCTTGTATCGCAGGCCAAAATAAAATGCTCGGCAGGTAAGGCCCTAACGGAATCTAAAACGCGGTATAAAATAGGATTATCTCCCAAATTAAGCAAGGCCTTTCTAACCAATCGTTTGGAATTCAATCGGGCTTGAACAATTACAGCCGTTCCTTCATATAAACCAATCATATGCTGGGCTCCCATTTATAAATTAAGGCTTGAGGTGATTTTAAAAAACGGTATTTGTTTATATGCACCCAATCTTGTACATCCTTAAAATATTTATAAGCCTTAAACGGATTTAAGCCGGATCTCATTACATAAGAAAAAAACAAATACCAAGGCAGACTCCCTCCCTTTTTACCTACAAGAGGGGCTAAATTTTTTAGATAAAATTTTATATAAGAGTCATCTGCGGAAACATCTTCGAGAGGGGAAGCTCCGGCATATTTCATCTTATACAGGTTTGAAATAAGAATCTCCATACCCCACAAATGAGCCCGAAACCCGAAATCCAAATTTTGCCAATAAGGGTTTTCTATTGTATAGTCAAATCCGCCTATTTCAATAAATTTTTCCCGATTATAAACACCTGCAAAATCATACATATAAATAGTATGAGTCAAATTTTTTCTACACAAAAATTGTTCAGTCGAAAAATCCCGGTGCGTAAGAGAGGGAACGATCTGAACAGGTATTGCCGCATTTTTTTCGTCTATTAAAACAGGAGCGATGCTTATTACATCCGATTGAGTAAGAGTATCTATCACACTTGCAGGAAAGGCCGAAGAGGATAAAGCCATATCGTTCCACAAAACCATAACATAGTCCGAAGATACTTCCGAGATACCGAGGTTAATCATCTCGCCTGTAGTAACTTTTTCAAGAGGTACCAAAAATTTCACTTCAGGAAATTGAGAGGACAAGGATTCAAGTTCAAATCCTCTTTGAGAGCTGTCCACAAAAACGATGGAGTTAAAGCCTAAATCTATCAGGTTTTGAAAAAGAGAAGAAAGATAATATCGGGCTCCGCGGTTTAAGACCAAAACGGAAACAGGAGCTTTAAAATCGCCTGAGCTTTTTCCTAAGACCGTATAAGGAATTTTTCGTTCATTAAAAATTGTAGGTATAGTATTCATCGCAACGTCCGCATAAATCTTCGTATCTGCACTCCAAATGCTGCTTGTATACCTCGAATAGTTTTTTACGTATCGAATCTAAACTATCCGAAAAAGCATTACCCAAAATATTGTCTTGTTTAACATCTTCTTTGCAAAGAGGTACCGAGCCGTCAGCTAAAACATACATATCCCTTTTTAAATGCCAACAAGGATGGCGATTAAAAGGAGACAAATCGGCAACTCTTTTATCTTCAAGCAGTTTACAAAAGGTGTCGTATTTTTGAATAATTACATTCACGCCTAAATTTTTCCAAAAACGGTAAAAAGGCTCAACCTCTATCTCGTTTTCTTTCATACGCATAATCTGGGCCCATACGGCATCGGGGAAAACTTTTTTTAAACTGTCGGTAAAGGTAAGAGCTTGTTTTAATTTGACGTTCGCTTCATCTTCAGTAAGTCCGTGCACCTTAGCATACATCCCTGAACTTACCGCATCAATACACACAATCCAATAGACGGAAAGCATTTTGTTTTTTCGCTTTGGAGATGCTGCAATAATTTTTTCAAGCCTGTCTATAAATGATGAAGGCCAATATAAACCGCAAGTTTCAATCAAAACGGACAACTTTGGAAAAGATAAAATTTTTTCGATTACCGAAAGAGTGCCGCTGTACATTGAAGGCTCACCGAAAATCGAAAGAGAAATTACGGCATCATCCGAATATTCTGCAATTTTTTCGATAAGAGAAAAAAGACGATCCTTATCCATTTCTTTTTTTTCTTCGGGTTTTAAAAACTCATTAGGCTTATATATTGATTTAAGAGGATAAGAAGAATTTATTTCTATCCCGTAATATGCAGGCAGAGTAAAAAGCTCGGCTTTTTTTTCTTCTATCAAGGCTGCATAGTTTTCTGCATTTATTCCTGCAAAGCGGCTGCATAAAAGAGCATTACGCTTTGAGTCGGCCGCAAATCTAAGACGCAGATGTCTTAAATCGAAGGGAGCTATCATGGTTTCAATATCATAGCTGTTTATTTCTTTTTTTATCGTATCAAAAATAAAAGAACGCTCAAATGAGGTTTCGTTTTCGGAAAGCTTTGCAAGAATAGGACAAAGACTTGAGGCAAGAATTTCGGGAAGAAGCCCCTCAGGGTATCCGTCAGCAAAGCTGTATTCAGCCCTGTATTCCAGATGCTGTTTAAAAAGTTTTTCTGTTGCGCTTAAATCGATAAAGGGTTCATCTCCGTGCAGAAAAAAAACATTTTCAAAACCGGAAGATTCCAATTCGGCTTCTTTTGCAGCCTCCGAAAATACAAGTTGAGGGGTTATTTTTGACAAAGCCCTAACCTTCCACTCTACCGAATTTACATCCGTCAAATTTATATTTTTCAATATCGAAATGATACGGGCTTCACATGAAGCAGAAGTTAAAACGACAATTTTTTTACAATACGGAAAAGCTGCAGCCGCACGGAAAGAGGCTTCAAAAGGTATTATACCGTTTTCAAGTTTTTTAAACGAATATTCCGAAAGATCATAAGCGGATAAAACAACAAAAGACTTCATAGCTCTATATCGGCAAAAAAAGCCTTTATTTTAATTTTTTTGCCGCAGTCAACACTTTTTCTTTGGAAGAATAAAGCTGAACACTTGACCGTTTTACCCAGCCTTTTCCCAAATTAACCCAAAGAATTTGTTTTTCGTCTTCTTTTACGATTTCAAGCCCTTCAACAGGGAAAACATCCAGCTTTCTGGCATGAGAAATAGTTATGCCGTCATCACCGGGTTTATCCAAAAGAGAAACATAGGTTTCAACTATTAAGGCAAAGCGGTTTGCATCATTCATGGCCGAATCAGGCGGCAATTCCAAGGTCTGCAAAGGGCTTTCCCTTGAACACGAAACGGCGGTTATAAAAATCAAAGCTAAAAAAACAACTGTAAACCGCTTCATAGATTAAAGAAAGATAGCTTTTGAAAATAACAGGTGCAAGGCAGAAGATGCTAAACATACATAACCGATTATTTCGTCATAGTTTCTTAATAAGCCGAAAAAATCGGGTAAAGATGTAACATTCTCGTTAGATTCCAAATATCTTCCCAAAAAGACCATTGAACCTGCAAGCCCGGCAACAACAGGTAAAAAATCTCCCAATATTACTATATTTGTTCCTACAGGGCTGAGCATCTTTGAGATTGCCGTAAACCCTGAAAATATAGTCAATAAGAGTAAAAAGGTTGAATCCCTTAAAACCGGATACTTATTTTCGCGGTCGGCAGGTTCATCACCTCTGACAGTCTTGTCAAAAAATACAAGAATAAGACCCATAATCAAATTTGTTGTGATTGAAAGAAAATAAAAAGGTAACATTTTGTCCTCCGGTACATTGTTGAAAACTGCAACCATTTTGCATTAACATAAGTTTAAGGCATTTTATATAAAAAATCAAGAGGTAACATTACTCTTGATTTTTGTTTATAAAACATGTATTATCTTTATGATGAAAATAGAAAAAGATACAACAGTCAGTATGGAATACACACTGAAAGATGCTAACGGCGAAATCCTTGATTCGTCCGATGTAATGGGTCCGTTGGAGTATATCCACGGATATAATATGATTATTTCAGGCCTGGAAAAAGCTCTTGAAGGCAAGGAAGAAGGAGCCGAGTTTAAACAAGTTGTTCCTCCCGAAGAAGCTTACGGTGAAATCTTTGACGATTTAATTGTCGAAACAACCAGAGCTCAATTTCCTGAGGGTGTAGAACTTGAAGTAGGTATGGACTTTGAAGCAGGTGAAGGTCATCATTCCAGAATTGTAAGAATTACAAAAATAGACGGTGATAAGATTACGATAGACGCAAATCATCCTCTGGCAGGAGAAACTCTTCATTTTGACGTAAAAGTCTTATCGGTAAAAAAGACTACCGAAGAAGAACTACAAGCTCTTATTCAGCAAATGTCCGGAGGCTGCGGCTGCGGATGCGGTCATGAATATGATGAAAATGCTTGCGGCTGCGGGTGCTCAGGTTGCCACTAAACGCTAAAAGGGCAGATTCTCTTATTCCATTGTTCGGAGGATTTTGTTTTTTTCTTTCGGCAATAGAAATAATGATTCCAAAGCCGGTTCCTTTTTTTAGGATAGGTTTGGCAAATCTGCCCATCATTTTAGGCCTAGACCTCTTTTCTTTTCCGGCCTTTGTTCTTCTTTTAGCAATAAAGGTTTTAGGCCAAGCCCTCCTTTCCGGAACGCTTTTTTCGTACATAGTGCTGTTTTCGGCAATCGGAACATTTTCCTCAGGCCTTTTAATGTATGCCATGAGAAAAATACCGCGGAAAGCTATTTCGTTTATTGGTATCAGTTTGGCAGGCGCCTTCGTTTCGAACAGTCTGCAATTTCTTTTAGCAGTCTTGCTCATGTTCGGAAAATCGGCTGTGTACATAATTCCGCCGGTCTTTTCTCTGGGTGCCTTAACAGCCTTATTTTTAGGCTGGTTTTCTGCCGAATTTGAAGTACAGTCCGTGTGGTACCAAAGGGTAAAAGCCGGAAGGTTCGATTTTGTCTCTGAAACGGATAATCCTCAAACCGTAAAAAACAATATAAGAGACAGATATCTTAGAATAGGTTCAGGTATCACTCTTTTTTTAATCCTACTCTTTGTGCCTTTTTTGCCCGTACAAGCCGTTGTCTTGGGCGCAGCCCTGATCCTTTGTGCTGCCGACAAACAAAAACTTAATTTTTTAAATTTAATCTTTATGTTTACGGCCATTACCGTTTTCAACCTTTTTCCGCCCACAGGAAAGATAATTTTCAGCATAGGAAGCATAGACATCACCCATGAAGCCCTGTTAAGAGGATTTGAAAAAGCTATTGTTTTAACCGGAATGATATACATCTCGAAATGGATGCTTAAAGCAAGGATGAATTTCAAAAGCCGGATAGGAAAATCCGTACAGGAGGCTTTTGATGTTTTTCACAAATTATTATCTGTAAAGCACGAAATCAAGCCCAAAATGATAATTCCCACTATAGATTCGGTTCTTTTAAGCATAAACAGACTTTAAAATAACCCAAGCAACCGATATAGTTATTCGCTTGCAATTTTTATGTTTTTTTTAAAAAAAGTATTGACATAAATTTTAAAAATCTATATAATACCAAAGTCTTGCGGATGTCGTATAACGGCTATTACCCCAGCCTTCCAAGCTGGAGACGTGGGTTCGACTCCCATCATCCGCTTATTCTGTAAAAATAGTTTAAATCAAACCTATTCTATAAACTTAGCTGAAATCTTTAACTCAGAAATACATGTATCATCGTAGTCGGTTCCTTTGTAAACATCTTTTATAGTGCACCTTGCCAAAATAAGAGGTAAAATATACTCGTGTTTTCCCTTTAAAACGAGATCAAACGAAAAAACTTGCTCGGTCATTATATCTGAAAGGCTGACTCTTCCCTCATGTAAAATTACAGGGGTTCCATCCACACAATAAAAAAACTGAGTTGCAGCAATAGGAACTTCATATATTGCTATTTTAAGCTCTTTTACCCTGTTATTCTTTTTAAATGCTTGGTTGCTTTTACAAAAACCGTTATTCAGCCTGAGCTCCACCCTCACCTTTTTTTCGGTATTTTCGTTTGAAGAATAATCGATAAAACATGTTGAAGTCACATATTCTTCCTTTCCGGCTCCTTTAGCACCTTCCACCCATGCCGTCGATAAATCGGAATCTGAAATTTTATCGATTTCATAGGTATTTTCAGGGAAACCTTTTTCGATCAAGACAGAACTTCTTCCTGAAAGCCATTTTCCGCTTTGACCTTTTATACCTGCGTCAATACCGAAAAATTCATTTGCCGTTTTCGAAATTTCATCCGTATACTCGGAAGTGGATGATTCAAATATACTTGCAATTTCTTCTTCCGTTTCTTCTTGAGAGTATAAGCTGAAAACTTCAAACAAAATTATCAAAATAAGAATAATTTTTTTCATTAAAATAGCCTCCGATACTCGTATTATTGTCAAATAAGCAGTTTTGCCAATCCTTCATCTTCTGTTTAAGTTTTTGTTCTACACTTATAGCACAAAGGCGCAATTTATGATAT
Source organism: Treponema sp. OMZ 790 (assembly GCF_024181285.1). Classification (NCBI taxonomy): domain Bacteria; kingdom Pseudomonadati; phylum Spirochaetota; class Spirochaetia; order Treponematales; family Treponemataceae; genus Treponema; species Treponema sp. OMZ 790. The sequence continues at coordinate 1,406,193 of NZ_CP051201.1, forward strand.
AATTCTTCCCAGTTTTTTTAGCTGCGGAGGATAGAATGCCTAAGATTGAAGTAAATGAAAGCCTTTTTTTTAAGATGCTGGGAGCAAAGCTCGGGACAGAGCCCGAAGCAAAGCACGATTACGATAAACTTGAAGAGATTTTAACGTCAGCCAAGGCAGAACTTGACGAAAAACCCGATACCTCGCTTCCCGAAAAGGAAAGGATTATTAAGATAGAATTAAACGACACAAACCGACCCGACCTTTGGTCTACTGCGGGCCTTACAAGGCTTTTACGCATTCATGCAGGTGGCGAATCAAATACAAAAAACTATCAGAGTTTTCTTTCGTCAAAGGAAAAAACTCAAAGCTCCGCCGAACGTGTAGTTAAGGTTTCGCCCGAACTTAAAGAAATCCGTCCCTTTGCGGCGGGCTTTGTAATTTCGGGTAAGCCGATAGATGAGCTAATGCTTGCAGACATAATTCAAACACAGGAAAAACTTTGCCGCAACTTCGGAAGAAAACGAAAGACCGTTTCGATGGGAGTTTATCGCTCAAAGCTTATAAAATGGCCGATAGAATATACGGCTGTAGATCCCGATAAACAAGAGTTCACTCCGCTCGACATGGAAAAGCCCCTTTCGTGCCGAAAAATCCTAAAGGAACATCCCAAGGGAATCGAGTATGCTCCCTTGCTTGAAGACAAAAAGCTCTTTCCCCTTTTAAAAGATGCAAACGGAGAAGTCCTTTCGATGCCGCCTGTTATAAACAGTGCAAGGATAGGAGCCGTCCAAGCAGGCGATGCCGATCTTTTTGTAGAATTTACAGGTACGGACATGACAAGCATCCTGCTTTCTGCCAATATAGTCGCCTGCGACTTTGCCGACTGCGGATACACAATTCTTCCCGTCAAAATAGAACATCCTTATGAAACCGGATACGGAAAAACCGTCACAACCCCGTTTTATTTTCAGGAAAATGCGCAAACTACAGTAGAAGCCGTCAACAAGCTCTTAGGTTCCTCCTTTAAGGCAGAAGAAATTGCCGAGGCCCTAAAACGCATGGACTCTGAAACCGAAATTTCGGGCAATAAGATTACGCTAAAACCTTCTCCATACCGCAACGACTTTTTACATGAAGTAGACATAATCGAAGACGTGATGATGGGTAAGACAGTGAACTTCTTTACTCCGGAAACGCCCAACGAATTTACAATCGGAAGACTTTTACCTGCAACCATGCTAAGCCGAAAAATAAAAGGCCTTATGATAGGCATGGGCTATCAGGAAATGATTTTTAACTATTTGGGATCAAAAAAGGACTATATCGAAAGAATGTGCATCGACGAATCTTCGGTCATCGAGATTTCAAACCCAATGTCCGAAAACTATCAGTTTGTGCGCCCCTCTATTCTACCCTCTCTTTTAAACGCCGAGATGGGATCTGCAAATGCGGTCTACCCTCATAAAATCTTTGAGACGGGAAAAATTGCCTTTTTTGACGATACCCACTCCACAGGCACAGGTACAGCCCAAAGTTTAGGCTTTTTGACGGCCGAGCAAAACGCCAACTTTAACACGGCAGCAAGCGAGGCGGCAAACCTCTTATATTACCTCGGAATAGAATATAAGGTTTGCGAAACCGATGACCCGCGCTTTATTTCGGGCAGGCAGGCAGGCCTTCTTTACAAGGGAGAACAAATAGGCATATTCGGGGAGGTTCATCCTCAAGTTTTGGAAAACTGGGACATAAACATTCCCTGCTTTGCAGGCGAATTAAATATAGAAAAGATTTTGGAAACTCAAAACTAAGACAAAACTTTTTTACTCTACCTGAAAAATAAAGGAAGACCTTTTTTGATTGCCGCTTTTATCAAGGGCAGTAATTATAAGCTCAATCTTTCCTGCGGGTAAATTTATCTTTCCCAAATGCATTGTACCCTCTTTTTGATACAAAAGGGAAAGAGATGTCTTTTTATTTTGCAAGTAAAGATCCTTACCATCAGAACTCAAGACTTCAAATGGCAGGTCGACTATATTCATTCCATTAATGGAAACCGTAATTCTAAAAGGCGCAAGGGAAGTACCTCCTTTTTCGGTTGAATCAAATATTAATGAATAAAGATCATAGGCTCCCTGCCTTATTTTTTTTGCCGTTTCCAAATTGATTATCTGCTTATCTCCGTTTACCAAAACGGTATTTTGAATTTGTGGCTCTGTTGTTTCTTCAACGGCAGGCATAAACAAGAGAGGATTTATCAAAACGTTATTGCGCGTATCTGCAACCTGAAAAATTAAACTCCTTTCTTCAGTCCATGCCGATTTTCCGGCATATCCCAAAATAGAACCGGCCTCGGTTTCTTTTCTGGATACAAAAATATCCGTCTCAGAAAGATTACCGTACACAGTTTGCAGCCCCTCATCATCTATAAAAATAAGGGCATTTCCCAAGGTGCTCGGAAAAAAGCGAGTGCTGTTTTTTTCTTCAATACTTATTACGTGTTTACCGTAACCTGAAGCTCTCACCTGCTCAACCTCTTTAAACACCAAGGACTGAGAGACAGAAGCCGAGACCACATCTCTTTGAGCAAATAAACGGAAAAGAGAAGGATTTTCTACAGGCCATTCAAAGGAGTAAGCGTATAAAAAAGTTATAAAAAATAAAAATATATAAAGATTTTTTTTCATTTAAAGCCCCCGTATTTCCAATGCAGTAATCTTATCATCGGTACCTATGTATATTTTATTTTCTTTTTGAATTAAAAAAGCATTTTTAGAATTAAATTTTGTTTTGCCCATCATAAAATTAGGCGGATCTATCAATAAAATAGAACATTCACCATCCTTTTGAAGAAGAACGGTCAAGAAATCTTTTTTATTTTGAAAGCCCAAACCTGCAACGAAACCTTCTTCTTTTATAAGCGATAGACTTAAATTTCTACAATCAATAATGCCTATTCCATCGCCTGATTCAAAAACGGCAAAATTTCCGGCTTCATCAAACGAAGCAAAGACCTGCCGTCTTAAATCTTTTTCAAAATACGAATGATAGACTATTTTATGCTGCCGGCCCGAAATATTTATAAGAACGGCCCTTTGCTTATCAAGCCCGCATAAGCAGAGCACCTGTTTTCCGTCTTCCGAAATTGCAGCCCCCATTATTGCCTGATAGGTACTGCCGCCGGGGTAAAAACTAAAAAGAGTATATCCATCGGAATCGAGGCATACTAAAAGCCCGTCGGAATGACCTATCACACAACCGGCCTTGGAGGACTGAAAAGCGGTTATAGGAAAGGCATGAGTGTAGTGCCACAATTTTTTGCCGGTATTGTCATATCGGGAAAGAGAAGAACCTTCAGGTTCAAACAAAAAAATTCTATCTTTATCGAGGTAAACATAGCCGGGCTTATCGATATGCAAAAAAGGTTTTTCCAAATCGAATTCCTCAGGTTTATAAATATTCGTAAAAAGATTTTTTTGGGGATACTTTGCCCAAGCATAAAAAGAAGAGCTGAATCTTTCCTCAGCAGTTTCAGCCCGCAAAATTTCGCCGTCCTCTGTAAAATACCCGAATAAATTCCCCAAAGAAAAAGCAATGGGCTTTTTTCCGGTAAATCTTTGTTTAAGCTCATCAGCGGATGCCCCTGCTTCTCCGGAATAAATTTGTCCGTTTTGGACTTGAGGTATGGGTGAAGACCACAAAGGCATCAGATAAACATCTTCCCGCATAGGAACAGCGGCCGCAAAGATATATATAACAAGAAGAATTATTACACCAATAAAAATAAATTTATTTTTTCCTTTAAATAACATAAAAAATATGATATACTACTTTTATGGAAATTTCAAGTCAGTTAGAAAATTTATTCAAAACAGCCCTTGAGGCTGCAAAAAAAGCCTATGCCCCCTACTCTAATTTTCATGTGGGCGCAGCCCTTTTGTTGGAAGACGGTTCTATTGTAACAGGCGTAAATGTAGAAAACCGCTCTTACGGCCTTACAAACTGCGCAGAACGTACTGCAATATTTAAGGCGGTTTCTGAAGGAAAAAAGGATTTTAAGGCTATTGCCATCGCAACACCCGATGCGGATTACCCGGTAAGCCCTTGCGGAGCCTGCAGGCAGGTTATTTCGGAATTTATGGGCGGAGATACACCGATAATCTTCGGCTCCGCCCTTGATAATGTAGTGCTCACAGATGTCAAAGGAGTTTACCCCTTCGATGCCTTGCACGAATTAAAAAAATGACCCGTAGACGATTCGAACGTCCGACCTGCTGCTTAGGAGGCAGCCGCTCTATCCAACTGAGCTAACGGATCAAAATAAAACTATTAAAAGCTCTACAAAATACACTACTGTATAATACACAAAAGATCCTAAAAGTTCAAGAGGTTGGATGAAAAATGTACATCCTTGTACATTTTTCATCTCAGAGTTTTACTCCCGCAAAACTCTCCTAGTTCAAACCACGGACATCCGTGTCCGTTTATGAAATGTACATCCTTAGTCCCTTTCATTTTGGAATTTTAGAGTTTTTGTTTCCTAAATACAAATAACGAAGTACATAAGGTCAAATGTCGAAGTGCACCTCCTCATTCGACCCTTACCGTTTTTTTAGTTTTACCTCAGGGCATCGGCTTTTTTGAGCCATTCGTAAAAGTCAAGCCCTGAAACATCGCCGTCGGGAACAAAGAGACGGCCGTCGATCAGAGGTATAATATCTTCTTCTACGGTGCCTATGATTGCATCAAAGAAAACTCCGTCTATGGCTACATCCTGTATCGGGCTTGGTTTCCCGCTATAGACATATTGGCGGCTGTATTGAGTTAGAGCTTCATTGTCATTACCGATAAGAAGGTGCCACAAAAAAAGAGCCGCATCCCTTCTTTTAGCTTTTCCATTTGAAAGGCTTACCGAATCGTCATACCAGCCTGCAGCCTTTAACCTGTCGGCAAGCATTGCAGGTCTCCAAAAAGCCGTACCTGTAATCGAGTCGAGAGCATGGGTATTATCCTGAGTAAGAGTCGCCATATCTATTAAGCTTATTTTACTTTGAGTTAAAATCTGAGCAGTAGTTTTTTTTAAGTCCGAATCGACCTTATAGAATTTGCGGCAATATTCCCTCTTTTCACCATAAAGAAGGCTGTACTCTTCATTTAAAAAATCCAATGAAGCATCAAATGCAACAAGAGCATTCGTGTAATCTTTCAAAAGATAATATACAAAGCCTAATTCAGATTGCAGCCTATAAGCCGTAGGATTCAATTTAATCATCGAAATCAAATAGTCCTTTCGGTCTTCAGTCTTTTCGATAAGTCTCGATTTAACGAGCTGCACATATTCCTCGTGAGGATTATAACTTTCAGCCGTCTTAAGCATACGCTTGGCCGACGTTCTGTCCCTGCCGAGTAAAAAGTAGTCGGCATAAAGGGCGTATACCAAAGAAAGATAGGATCTATCCGACGACGGAACTGCCAAGAGATTATTTAAATCTTTTTTTATCTGATCAATTTTTTCCTGACTGCTCTCACGGTATTGCTTTACTATGTTTACCTCAATGTTTTCGATATTCCGAATATTATCCCGAGATGAGGTAGTAGAATAAATTGAATCTTTTTGCATTGTCGAACAGGACACAAAAAGTACAAAAGCAATAACCACTAAAAATAAAGTTTTTTTCATTTTGAAACCCCTGTATAAGAATGAATTCGGTTATCTATTCCGCAAGTTATCAATTCCGGTCTTCCGTTTCCGTCTACATCAATAAGATGGGGAATACCCGTTCCCGCAACCGGAAAACCGTTTACCGGAGAGAAGTTGGCATTATAAGCATATATGGAATTTCCGCCTCCCGAAACAAGAACTTCGTCATATCCGTCTGAATCAAGGTCAATAAGGGTAATAAGGTAATCAGAAGCATTTTTTTGCTTTAAAGGAATTTTATCTATTACATTACACTCGGTATCAAGTTTATATAAAAAGCCGTTATCCGTAACCAAAAAGAACATTTTTAGGTTGTCTGAATAAACGGGCTGGGCCTTACACGAGGTATTAAGATCTATGGAATAAGACTCCCCTTCTTTTCCAGATAATATACTTGAAGGTTTAAGAGAAAACAAACCCTGCTCCGTCAAAACAGCTTCATAAGTGTTATTTTTATACAATATCGGCTGAGCTGCAGAAATTCCATCCAGTTCCTTGGGATAACCTGAAACAATTTTACCCTTATCGTCAAAAACATACATGAAGCTGTCAAACGAGCGCGGAACAGCCGTAATAAATGTTCCAAATACCGAAGGAGAACTTCGTAAGCGGGTATTCATCTCCTCCGAAAAATAAAAGGAAGCAGAACTTTCCACATATAAAAGAACCGGTTTATTGGCAACAGGAACAACCATCTTATCTTCGATAACGGAAGGAGGAGCATTTAACTTTTCACCGGTTAAAATCGGGAACCCTGAAGACACAGTCAAATTGTAATCTGTTTTATAAACCGTACCCCGAGCAGACACAGCCCAAACGGAATTTACAATACCTTTTTTTGTTTCAAGGTTTAAATAAGCCTTATCATCCAGTTTAATCGACTTTAATTGTTTATCTGCCAGATTTAAAGCATATAGATTTGCTCCGCTTGTCCAATAAGCAAAGGGCTCATTGTTTGCTCCTTTTCCGCAATAAAGGTATGAGCTTAATTTGGAATTAGCATCATATGGGAATGCGGAAAGTTCACCCAAGGAATGAGCCTCGGTTTTTTGAGCATAGACTTCAAATTTAACGGTCTTTTCTTTTTCAAAACGGATTGAGATCAAGCCTCTTCCAAAACCTTTTAACACGGATTGCAAAACTTCGTTAGTTCTTAAAAATGACGGAATTTGATTTTCCAAATTATAATAAACAAAAACGGATGTTTCCGGAGAAATTGCTCTTGTTATGTTTTTCCAGTTTTCGGTTTTTACAAGCAGATTTCCTCTTTTTACATCATTTAACATAGACGCAAGAGCTTCCGAGCTTTGGGAAAGATAAAGGTAACCGCCTTCAATCACATAAAAAGGAGTGGGAAGTTCAACTTTAAAAGCTCTCAAAAGAGCGGTTAAAATGCCGGGGAATTCTATACGCGGTATTCTGATTCCGTCTACAAGAGCAGAAATATTTCTGTTTACAAAAAATGAAGAATAAATCAGCTCAAAGGCATCTCTGCATCGCTTTTCATCTTTTAAGGAAACAAAAAATATCGGAACATCCGATTGCTTTACCTCAAAAACGCCTAATTCCTCCCCTATCCACGAAAAAAACAAATCATCAATGCTTTTACTAAAAATCAATTTGGAAGCCTTATTTGCAGACGCATAAGCTTGTAATATGGACGAACCTAAAATATCCTTTCCGTTTTGGAATATAAATTGCGGATCTCCCATATTTATCAAGCTTATATAGTCGGCAGACTTAGGAAGCCTGTTCAATATTCCCGGAATAAAGGCCTGTCTTTGGAGAATCGTATTTAAACCTTCCGATTCGGTTTCCCACTTACAAAGCCCCGAAAAACTTATGTCCTTATAATCCAAAGTAAGATCTATTTTTGCCGCTTCCGGAAATTTAAGAGAGCGCACAACGTTATTGCTTATAGAATCATCTTTAGGCGTATCTTTGGTAAAATAATTTACATCGCTCAATACACTCAAAGTTCCGCCTCTTTTTTCTTTAATAAATTTACGCAAAGTTTTTATGTGTTCATCTTCATTCTTTTTGGAAAGAGCCGAAAAAAATAAGCTCTTTGATGTAGAAGCAATTACAGAATCCTTATAATTTAAGAAGTAGATGCTTTGACCGCCGCCTAAATCGTATTGCCAAAAATTTATGCCGTTTTCGTCAACATTTTTAAGTTCCTTTAAATCGGAAAGCAGCTCAGAGTTAAATCTCAATATTAAAGGTAAAAGTCTCGTTCCGGCTGAACGGAAACCCAATTTACCGAAAATCAAAAAATTATCGCCGGGATAGGCCGCTATGTCTAAAGTAACATTTGAAGCGATACCGAACCACCATGAGGACAGCATGGGCAAGGCTCTAAAAGAGCGGACAGCACCTTGAAGCCGCGCTGTGTCAGGCGAGCTTAACACAGAATCCAATGTTTGTACCGAAAGAGTTTTTTGTAAAAGCTCTCCTGCAGAATCTATGTTTACATAGGCATAATGTCCTTCAGGGATATACTCTATAGGATTTATACTGTCGATTGCAGAATAAGCAAGAAAACCTATGATGGGCAAAAACAATACAAGTACAATTACTAAAAGGCTGACTCCGATCTTAAAAAAAACGCCGTGCTTTTTTTTAATTTTTTTAGTCTTTGCGTCTTTTTTAGGAGCTTCTTCAACAGCCGATGCTTCTTCAGTTTTAGGCTGAGTTTGTTCAGCATTTTCTAAAATTTCTTCATTGCTTTTTGAAGTTACTACTTCATCATTTTTTTCGTTTAAAAAAGTTTCGGAATTATCGCTCATTTCAACTCTCCAAATTTCATTATGTTTAACATTATAGAACTAAAGGAGTAAAAAATCAAGCATGAGAGGTATAAATAAAAAAGGCCCATTCCGTGAATGAGCCTTTTTATGCAATAACTTAAGACCAAACTAAGGCTTAAGCATTTCTTGAATAGTATTCAACAACGTTCTGAATATTTCCTACAGGCTGAATATCCGTAGCTACAGGCAAAATATTTACCGTAGCAGAAAGTTTTTCGTCATCAATCGTGAGCCATGAACCTCTCGAATTTTGAGAAGTGCTCATATTATGACGGATAAGGTTTTGAATACCCTTTTTATTTTTTGTTGTAATAACATCGTTTACGCTTACGCACATCGAGGGAATGTTTACGGGCTTTCCGTTAATAAAGAAATAAGCATGCGTGACCATTTGTCTGGCCTGTGCACGGCTGATAGCAAAGCCCATTCGATAAATCGTATTATCCAAACGCTGTTCCATCAAGGAAATCATATTATCACCGGTAACACCGGGCATTCGGCTTGCTTTTTTATATAAATTTCTAAACTGCCGTTCCGAAATTCCATAAGCAAATCTGAATTTTTGTTTTTCCTTTAATTGTTCACCATAAACAGAAGTCTTGCCCCGTTTTCTTGCGCCGCGTTCTTTTCCGGGACCATTCGGCTTACGATCCAAAAGTCTGTCATACTTCGGATTACCGTAAATATTAACGCCGAGTCGTCTAACTGTTTTTCCCTTAGGCTGTTTAATCGCCATTCTTCACCTCTTATAACAATAAAAATAGATTTTTAAGCCTATCAAAATCAGACTGTTTTGTCAAGTAATTAAAAATTATGGAAATAAAACAGTAAAATAGGCGGCAAATCTATGCGCCCGACACGATTCGAACGTGCGACCTGCGGATTCGAAGTCCGATGCTCTATCCAGCTGAGCTACAGGCGCAAAAAGATGCGGAACCTAACCGCTCCGCATAGGGTGGGTAGTGGGATTTGAACCCACGACAACCAGAACCACAATCTGGCGCTCTACCCCTGAACTATACCCACCAATTGAGGGTGACATTATGCTAAAAAATGCAAAAAATGTCAAGCTCTTTTTTATAAATTATGGACAAAGTTCAAGTTTAAGCCTTGCAGACTTAAAAAAAATGTTGTATAATCCAATGTATAAATCAAAAGGAGATTTTTATGTCGAATTTAAAAGCTATTGATCTTTTTGAAGCCTATGCTCAAAATAAGTTGCCTATGGATGAAGGATACATTGTTTCTTCTTTCTTCAAAGAAGAATCGGCTTATAGTGTATATGAAATCATCTCATATTCTACGGTAAAAGACATCTACATGACCGGAGACGGGTTAACGTTCCAAACTAACGGAAAAAAACTTTTTCTCTTGGTCGAGCCTGCAAACTTTCCGCACAAAGCGGTAGAACCTGTTTTTAGAGATAAAAACTTTCAGGTGCCTTTAAGATTTAAAGAAGCCAATATTCACACAGCAAAAAACCAATCGAACATTATCTACAGTCAGAAACCGCAAGAAGCTATTTCGGCATTTACGGTAGTAAAACCGGTTGGTATTAACTTTGCCTTCCTGTTTTACCCTCTTCCCGATACATTTAAGTCTATTGAGCTTTTCTTTGAAAAAACCTTAAACCAAGAAGCAGTCATCCCCGTAAGTGATGCAAAAAAAATAGCCAAGGACTTTGCGGCTCTTTGTGAAAAGACCCTGACATGGCCTAAAGATTAAGGTCTTACCTTATATAAAAAACGCCGATTAAAAATTTTTAAAAAAATAATCGGCGTTTTTTATTTATTCGATAGTATATTCTATATAACCTTCTGCTTTTCTTGTGATAATTTCGCCGATGCCTGCCCGCACTGTTCTTATGTTTTTATAGTTTATGTCCGGCATATTTTGTCCGGTCAGGGCATTATGACACAAGGCTATGTCGAGCCCTGAGTCCGTAAAATCGTTTTCAAGGCTTTCAAAGTGTTTTACAACATCACCGGCAAAAACGACTTCGATTTCTGCCGTGTCACCCATCTCTTCACAGTACCGTTTATAATTGGTTATCTTGTGCCTTAACTTATCGATTAAATTGAATTTTTCGATCCTAAACAAAACCTTATAATGCATTATTCCTTCCTTCCGGTTTATAAATCCTCATTCGGTATAGACGGTTCAGGCGGAGGTCTTCGCTTTGCATTGTGTCTCTCGATTTCAGAATCCAGATCTTTAACATCGGATCTAATCAAAAAGGGAGAACCCAAGGCGAAGACTTTTCCGTCATCCATTATATAAAGAGGCAAATTTTCTAAAACCGAAAATTGTGCCTTTGGATACGTATCCGGAGCGGCATGAGTTCCGGGACCGGCTCCCAATGGTTTAAAGCTTAAAAAAAAGCCCTTAGTGTTTTCTGCATTCGAATCAGAAAAAGCAGTGTATTTTCCGGTTTCGTAATTGCGCAAAACACTACCGGTATTGGTAACACACGAATAAACAAGTTCACCTCGTTTTAAAAGACGCGGGAATTCGTATTTGATACCGTCATTTCCTTCCACATAAACTTTTTTATTATTGTATTCAAGATCATCGAGCCAGTAGCGGAATCTGATATAATCGTCTCCGTTAAAAAAGTAAGCGTCGATAGATTCGGGAGCATCATTAGGATAAAGGAGAATACCGTCAGGGCTTCCCTGCTCTATCCAAAAACCGTCCAACAGTCCTTTTTTGTCTTTGGATATAATATTTGTCTCATCATCGTTTTGCTTTACTTTTTTATAAAAGGATGTAAAAAAGAAGCCTTTTTCTAAACATACGGGAAAAACAACGGTTTTTTTGACATAAGGATAGCTCACTCTTAAGTAAAATTGAGACTTTGAATCAGGCAATGTTTCTATCGAGGTTTTAAACTCTCCAATATTCTCATAGACAAAGCGGTAATAGGGTTTTAAAACAACCCTCATATCGAGAAAGTCTTTTGTTCTGTCTTTTATCGAAAATTCTATAAACCGTCCTCCGTTTTCCCAAAGGCCTTCTATTTCAAGTTTTTGAGCAGATGAAGAATCGGCACTATTTTCTTGAGCAAAAACATGAAGAGCCGTAAAAATAATAAAAAACGCAAGATTTATACGGATAGTTTTTTTTATCATAAGCTCTCCTTAAAGGCCTTTTAATAGGGTTCACCGTCAGCCTTAGGTGCTGCCGAATTTTTGCTGAAAAGAACAAGGGCTATCAGGGTTACCGCATAGGGGAAAATTTTAAGCCAAATCGGCGGGATTAGGCTTAAAGAGGGTATAACCTGAGAGACGTTTGCGACAGTTCTGGCAAAACCGAAAAAGAAGGTTGCACCTAGGATCCCCAAAGGCTTCCATTGTCCGAAGATTAGAGCTGCAAGGGCTAAAAAGCCGAGGCCGTCAACACTTCCGTTAAATTCCCCGGAATAGGTTACAAGGATAACGGCTCCGCCTAAACCTGCCAAGGCCCCGCTAGCACATACGGCAAAATAGCGCATCTTATGAACATTTACACCTGCACTGGCTACAGCTGACGGATGTTCTCCGCATGCTCTGAGTCTTAAACCGAAAGAAGTTTTATACAATAAGAACCAAGAAAAGACCAAAATAGCCAAAACAAGCCACGTGCTCCAATAACTTTGAGAAAAGAATAAGGGACCTAAAACGGGAATATTTGCCAGCCCCGGAATGTCTTTTCGGATTATGCTGTTTATGCGGACATTTCCCGAACCTAAAATAGCTCTGGCGGAGTAAACCGTTAAGGCTGCAGCCAACATGTTGATGGCGGTACCGCTTATAATCTGATCCGCTTTTAAGGTAATCGAAGCAAAGGCATGCAAAAGAGAATATAAAATGCCTATAATTACGGCGGCCAAAAGACCGATAGGAATAAGAAAACCCGATGGAACTAATCCTTCTAATAGGTTAATGGTAATAGCTGCGGCAAAGCTGCCTACAAGCATGAGGCCTTCAAGCCCTAAGTTTACTACTCCGCTTCTTTCGCTGTAAAGGCCGCCTAAAGAAGTAACTAAAAGCGGAATCGTATATGCTATAACATATGGAAATATAGAAGTTAAAGTATGCCACATAATTAGTCTGCCTCCTTGACGGCTTTTTTCTTATTTTTTTGGATTTTAGACCAAAACCTCTTTAACAATAAACTTGTAGCCGTAAAATAGATAATGACGGCTATAATGGTATCGGCTATTTCAGGCGGAACGGTCGTGTTGGCACTCATAAATCCCTTTCCGACATGAAGAACACCGAAAAAGAGGGCGCTTAAGGCAACGCCTATCGAATTTCCCGCACCTAAAAGTGCAACGGCTATTCCGTCAAAACCTTGCGAAGGCAAAACTCCTATCTGCATGTTAAGAGAATAGCCGGCATAGTAGGTTAAACCTGCAAGCCCGGAAAGAGCTCCTGCTATCATCATCGAAAAGATAATGTTTCTGTTTACCTTTATACCCGCATATTCGGCTCCGCTCTTATTGTATCCCGCAGCCTTTAACTCAAAGCCCAAGGTAGTCTTGTCCAATATTATTTTTACCAAGATCATCCCTAAAATGCCTAGGAATATCCCGTAATTTATATACTCGCTTTCAAACAGCTTACTAAGCCACTCGGCCCTCAAAGTATTTTCTACATCAAGAGAGCGGCTTTCGGTTTCGATAAATTCGGCCTTTAGATAGCCTTGAACCGAATAATAAACTATCCAATAAGCTATCCAGTTCATCATTATAGTGGAAACGACTTCATGCACATTGAAGACAGCTTTTAAAAGCCCGGGAAGAGCCGCCCAAACGGCACCGCCTATCATAGCGGCTATTATTAAAACAAGCAATAAAACGGGCCGCGGCATAGAACTGTTTAATGCTATAACTGTGGCAAACATACCTCCCATCAACATCTGGCCCGAAGCTCCTATATTGAAGAGTCCCGTTTTAAAGGCAAAGCTGACGGATAAACCTACAAAAAGAAGAATTGTAGCTGTTGCAAGGGTGTTTCCGATTCGTTCTATATTCATAAGACCGCCCCGGAAAAGATATGAAAAGGCCGAAAACGGGTTTGTACCTAGAACGGCTATAAAAACGGCCCCTGCAATAAGACCGAGTAAGACTGCGGAAAAACTTATAATAAAATTATTTTCGGCTATGTTAAAATCTTTAAAATTTAGGCTTTTTATTTTAAGTTTATGCATTCTTTCCTCCCATACCGGCCATCATAAGGCCTATTTCTTCGGCAGTGGTTTCCTCAGGGCGGACAATACCGCTTAAAGAACCTCGGTGCATTACGGCTATCTTGTCGGAAAGGTTAAAAATTTCGTCAAGCTCAAAGGAAATTAAAAGAACAGCCCTTCCGTTATCCCTGTGTTTTACCAGTTCCTTGTGGATGGATTCTATAGCTCCAACATCGAGACCCCGTGTGGGGTTGACGGCTATTAAAAGAGGAGGATCGAGGCTTATTTCTCTTCCAAGAATAGCCTTTTGCTGATTTCCTCCGCTCAAATCTCCTGCTCGGGATCCTATACCTGAACCTGAGCGTACATCAAAAACTTCACTGATTTTTTGAGCAAAGTTTTTTATTTTTTCTTTGTTTAAAAAGCCGTGTTTTTGGAAATTTTTTGTGTAATAGGATTTTATGACCATGTTTTCGGCAATAGAGTATTGCAAAACAAGGCCGTGCTTTTGCCTGTCTTCAGGAACATGACCCAAGCCTGACTCGGCTCTTTTTCTGATAGAAAGGTTTGTTATGTCTTTTCCCGATAAAACTATACTGCCCGATTCCGACGGAATGAGCCCGGAAAGAGCATAGACCAGTTCGCTTTGACCGTTTCCGTCTACACCGGCTATACCTACAATTTCTCCGGCTCTTACATCAAGAGAAAAATCGCTTACTGCAGGAAGTTTTTTTTCTTTTAATACGTTTAAGTTCTTGATTTCAAGAATCGGGGCACCGGGGTTTGAAGGCCCTTTCGGAACTTTAAAGTCTACAGGCCGGCCTACCATTTTAGAAGCAAGCTCATTTTTTGTTGTAGAAGCCACATCAACAACATCTATGAGTTTTCCCCGTCTTATAATCGTACACTTGTCGGCCACATCCAAAATTTCCTGTAATTTGTGGGTGATAAGGATGACGGCCTTACCCTCTGCAGCAAGATTACGCATAATCTGCATAAGTTCGCTTATTTCTTGAGGAGTCAAAACTGCCGTAGGTTCATCAAAGATGAGAATGTCGGCATTCCGATAAAGCATTTTTAGGATTTCAACCCTTTGCTGCATACCTACAGTTATATTACTTATAACAGCATCGGGTTCAATAAAAAGACCGTATTTATCGCTTAATTGTTTTATGCGTTTTTCGGCATCTTTTTTGTTTAAAATAAAACCATATTCTTTCCCTAAAATGATGTTTTCTGTTACGGTAAAATTGTGGATGAGTTTAAAATGCTGATGTACCATTCCTATACCTAAATCATTGGCATCGTTAGGGCTGTTGATCTTTACCTTTTCACCCTTTACAAAGATTTCTCCCGTATCGGCATGATATAGGCCGAAAAGAATACTCATCAGGGTCGATTTTCCGGCTCCGTTTTCTCCCAAAATTGCGTGAATCTCTCCCTGTTTAACCCGGAGAGTAATATCATCGTTTGCCACAATTCCGGGGAATTCCTTGCGGATATTTCTCATTTCAATCACATAATCAGAATGGGACAATTTGAACTCCTCAATAAATAAGAAACAGCCCATCTTTCCTTTTAATATGATTAGGAAAAATGGGCTTTAATATTTGTTTATTTAAACAGATCGCCTCGAGTTGTACTTACAACAATCTCGCCTTTCTTTATTTTTTGGTAAATTTCGTTTACCTTTTGCTGTACATCGTCAGAAAGGTTCGGGTTTTTAAGCGGAATTCCTACACCGTTTTCTTTAGCAGAGAAAACGAGAGTTTTTTCGCCTTTGAAAGTACCGTTCAATTCTTCCTTAATCATATCATAGGAAGCTTTGTCAAGATACTTCATTGCTGAGGTAAGAACTACTGAAGATCCGTCGCCGATGATTCCTTCTGCATATTGGTCAACATCAACACCTACAACCCAAACTTTTTTTCCTGCCTGAGTTCTGGTTTTTGCTTCGTTTATAACTCCTACGCCTACACCTCCGGCTGCAGCATGAATAACCGTAACGCCTCTATCATACATGGAAGCGGCAAGCTGCTGACCTGCAGCGATATCTGAAAATCCGCCCTGATATACAAAGTTTTCGGGATAGATTTCGATTTTGGTGCCGAGGTTTTCGTTTGCATACTTAATACCCTGCTGCCATCCCCAGTTAAACTTTTGTACTGCGGGGATTTCCATACCGCCGATAAATCCGAAGTTTCCGGTTTTTTGCTGTAAGGCTGCAGCAACACCGGCCAAGAAACCGGCTTCATTTTCTAAAAAGAAAATACCTACAGTGTTAGGACCGTTTTGTGCATCCCAAGAATCTGCAGGATGAGCATTTCCGTCTACAATTACGAATTTTGCGTCCTTGTATTTGGATTGAGCTTTGAAAACTGCTGTCTCAAATTTAAATCCGGGACAAATAATAAATTTATAACCCGAATCATATAGGTTAGAGATTTCTTTGATGTAATCTGCTTCGGTTGTTCCGACAGGTTTTAAATATTTAACCTTTACACCAAGTTCTTCTTCGGCTTTTTTAATACCTTCCCAAGTTCCTTGGTTGAAGGATTTATCGTCGATAGTTCCGGCATCCGTAACCATACCGACCATCAAAGCCTTTTTGCCTTCATCTTTGGTGCAAGAAGTCAGCACACCTAGAATCAGAAGGCATCCGATCAAGATTTTGAAAATACTCTTCATAAAAACTCCTTTTTGCCGTCAACAGCCCAAAACAAGCTTACTTGCATTTTACTGGATGAAAACCGGCAAAGTTATCAAATTATACACTCTTTTTGCATTTATGTCAAATTGTACGGGAGTCTATAAGAAAACTTATTAATCTTCATATTCCAGTTGAATACTCATTCTGTCTTTTGAAAGGATTGTTTCGGGGAAAACTTCTCTTGCATGATCCAAAAGAACCTTAAGCTCGTTATCGGTGTACCGCGGGCTATAATGGATTAGAGCCATTTTTTTAACCTCGGCATCCTTAGCGATTTGGGCTGCCTGAGTACAGGTCATATGTTTTTTTTCGGCGGCATCTTTTTCCATGCCTTTTTCGAACATGCCTTCACAGACAAAAAAGTCGGAATGCCTTACTTCTTGAGCAATGGAGGGTAAATACTTTGTATCGGTTACAAAGCTGAATTTTCTGCCCTTTCTTTTCGGGCCCATAACATCTTCGGGCCTAACAGTTTTTCCGTCGGCAGAGACTACCTCATTTCCGCCTTGAAGCTTGGACCAAAGAGGCCCGCAAGGAACGTTTAAGGCCTTTGCAGCTTCGGGATTAAATTCACCGGGCCGCTCAAACTCTTCAAATGTGTATCCCATGCAGGGCTTTGTATGATCCAGCCAAAAGGAACGGACTTGAAATTCATCGGCAGAATAAACAATCCCCGGCTCCCTTATTTCCTTTACGATAATATCGTAATTGATATACATATCCAAAACTTTCCGGCTGGTTTCCACATATTCGGCAACCTTGGGAGGGCCTATTATGTAAAGAGGTTCTTCCCTGTCAACCTGAGACGAAAGCATGAGAAGCCCCGGAAGACCGGTTATATGGTCGGCATGGGTATGGCTTATAAAAATCGCATTGATTCTTTTCCAGCGCAAGTTAAGGCGGCGTAAGGCAACCTGTGTTCCCTCCCCGCAATCGAATAAAAATAAATCGCCCTCACGGCGAAGCAAAACCGATGTTAAATGTCTATATGGAAGCGGCATCATCCCGCCGCAGCCTAAAATAAAAGCTTCAAGATTCATTGGAAGCCGATTATAAGCGATTTTTTACAAAAAAGCAAGGCATTGCAAGAATTCTGCGGTTAAATAAAATTTTTGTTCGACTAATTACACAATTCGGTCAACGCAGTTTCCAATGCTTGAGAAAAATTTATACCTTTAAGTTCAGCTTTACATTTTAGGCTATATGGTATAGTACAATTTGTACGAACTCTCCTGTTGTCCATCTCAGCTTTTATAAAGTCAGGATAGATAGTAATAGGACAAACTATATCGCCTTGATTTGTTTGTAGGAGTGTAAAATCTTCACGGGGCAATGTACTCCCATCTTTTTCTATTCCGTAGACATGAAGCTCTAAAGCTTCTTTTGCCATAGCTTGTGCATCATAAAAATCTTGACCGCAGCTTACACAGCCTAAAAGGCTAGGAAAATATACACTATAAGCTCCGTTTTCTGCCGGTTCAAAAACTGCCAGATATGTAAGTTTTCTCAATTTAATATCTCCTATTTTAACCCTGCTTATTTTAATATACTGTTTAATGTTCCGGCTTTTAAATCTCCCTTATGAAAGGGAATAGTTATTTTGCCGCTTTTTTCATCATGTTTTAACTGATAATGAGAACCTTTTGTTTCACATATATACCAACCGTTTTGTTGAAGCAGTCTAAGTATTTCTTTTGCTGTCATAAGCTATTATACGCATTGTCAAGTATTCGTATAAAGAAAATTTAATTTGATTGATTTTATAGATATACAAAACACAATCAAAATCTCTCAAACTCAACAATTTCACCATGATGAGGATGACAGTGACCTGTAACGGTTTCAATCATCATCCCGTGGGCTGCTACTATTACCTTTTTATAATGGGAATATTTTTTTAGAACTTTAAGAACGCGATTTTTAATCATTTCGGCAGTTTCCCAAGGCTCATCTTTACAGTCGGGATATTTTCCATTATTTTCATAGTAGGCTTTATGATAGGCAAAAGCCGTTTTTTCATCTTCATAAATAAAATTCTTATTGGCCAGCCATTCATGTAAATCAGTTTCAATTACAATATCTGCTCCCAATTCCTTAGATAAAATTGCAGCTGTCTGCACGGCTCGCGTATAAGGGGAACTCAGGATAATATCAGCTCCTTGGAGTCTCTTATCTTTACAAGCCGCCTTTACCTGCTCTACACCGGCTTTGCTCAATGGTAAAAGATTTACCCCGAAGCCTTGGTATATTTTTTTATTTCTATTGATATCATCGCTCTCGCCGTGCCGTAAAAAATAAAACATTTTTCTTAAACCATTCCCTGTAAATACCCCTTTAGTTTTTCGATACGGCGTAAAAACTCTGTAAGCTTTTCTTTTTCGCCTTCGATGACTTCGCTCGGAGCATTTTTGACAAAATTTTCGTTTTTGAGTTTTAAATCTATCTTTGAAGCATTTTGCTCATTTTTTTCAAGCTCTTTTTCAAACCTCTTTTTTAGCTGTTCGATATCGATTGAGTCTCCCGTTATCAAAAAGGCTTCAAAGCCTGCTCCCACTACACCGATTGAAGAGGCCGGTTTTTCATTAAGCGAAGAAATAAAGCTTAAGTCGGAAAGACCTGAAAGCATTTTAATTATTTCGGCATTTTCACGGGCGGCTTGGGCAGGAGAATTTTTTTCGATATAAAGAGAAACTTTCAGCTTAACTTGAGGGTCTATGCCGCATTCGGCGCGTAAGGCCCTGATGTTGCGGACTATTTCCTGCATGGTTCTAAAGCGGATGGAAGCGGCCTCGTCTATGCGCTCTTTTTTTTCTTCCGGGTAATCGGAGGTCATCAAAATCTCGGCACGGGCCAAGGCGCCTTCGGCACAATTTTTAGGCAGTTTGGAATAAATCTCTTCTGTAACAAAGGCCAAGAACGGATGAAGGAGGCGTAAGGATTCTTCCAAGACGGCAAGAAGCACCGAGGCTGCCCTATTCTTCTCTTTTTCGTCCCCGTATTTAAATGAAAGCTTGGTTCCTTCAACATACCAATCGCAAAAATTATTCCAAAAGAATTCGTAAACCTTTTGAGCCGCCTCATTGTAGCGGTAAAAATCAAGGCTTGCCCTTACGACTTGAGCTGCCTCGTTAAGCTCGTGATAGATCCAGCGGTCAAGTTCTTTTAAGCTTTCCCGGCTTACAGGCACAATAGTTCTTCCTGCAAGGTTTCCTAAAATATAACGCGAAGCATTCCAAACCTTGTTTGCAAATTTCGAGCCGAGCTTAAAGCTTTCCAT
Organism: Treponema sp. OMZ 790; assembly: GCF_024181285.1. Classification (NCBI taxonomy): domain Bacteria; kingdom Pseudomonadati; phylum Spirochaetota; class Spirochaetia; order Treponematales; family Treponemataceae; genus Treponema; species Treponema sp. OMZ 790. The sequence continues at coordinate 1,425,842 of NZ_CP051201.1, forward strand.
GTCGATTAAAAAATCCTGACTTTGGGAGCCGCACATAAAGGTAAGAGTAAACTTCATGGCATCAGCCCCATACTCTTCGATGGCTACGAGGGGATCAATTCCGTTCCCTAAGCTCTTACTCATCTTGCGGCCCTGTTTATCCCTAACCAAGCCGTGTATAAAAATATCCTTAAACGGAGCCTTGCCCGTAAACTGTAAGGAAGCCATAATCATCCTGGCTACCCAAAAGAAGATTATATCGTGCCCCGTAACAAGGGCCGAGGTTGGGAAAAAGCGTTCGAGGTCTTCGGTTTTTTCTGGCCAGCCGAGGGTCGAAAAGGGCCAAAGCCAGCTTGAAAACCAGGTGTCTAGAACATCCTCATCCTGCCTTATATTTTTTGACTTACAGTGAGGACATTCGGTAATATCCGTGCGGCTTACTATTGTTTTGCCGCAGTCGGAACAGTACCAGACAGGAATACGGTGCCCCCACCAAAGCTGACGGGAAATACACCAGTCGCGGATATTGTTCATCCAGTGAGCATAAGTGTTCTCCCATTTTTGAGGATAAAAAACAACCTCGCCTTTTTTCCATGCGTCTAAGGCTTTTTCTGCCAAGGGCTGCATTTTTACAAACCATTGTTTTGAAACATAGGGCTCTATAGTTGTGTGACAGCGGTAGCAGCAGCCTACAGCGTGCTTTATTTTTTCTTCATTTTTAAAAAGCCCCAAGGCTTCCAAGTCTTCGATCACGGCCTTGCGCGCTTTTTCAGGTGAAAGGCCGCGGTATTTTTCGGGAACAGCCTCGTTCAAGGTTCCGTCGGGGTTTAAGATATTGAGAACCGGAAGATTATGTCTCCTGCCTACTTCCCAGTCATTGGGGTCATGGGCAGGAGTTATCTTTACGACACCTGTCCCGAATTCCCTGTCAACGTAAGAATCGGCAATAACAGGAATCCTTCTATTTGCGAGAGGAAGAATTACTTCCTTTCCTATGATGGATGCATAACGCGGATCTTCAGGATGAACTGCGATGGCTGTATCTCCTAAAAGGGTTTCGGGACGGGTGGTCGCAATTTCGATTCTTGTTATTTTTTCTCCTTGCTCATTTTGTAAAACTGCCCCGTCAGCCAGTTCGTAATAAATATGGTACATGCCGCCCTTTCTCTCTTCATGTTCAACCTCATCATCGGAAATTGCCGTACCGCATGAGGGGCACCAGTTTACAAGGTAGTTTCCCTGATAGATAAGCCCTTGCTCATAAAGAGAAACAAAGACCTCCCTTACAGCCTTGGAAAGCCCCTCATCTAGGGTAAAGCGTTCCCTGTCCCAGTCAACCGAAACGCCCATTTTTCTGAGCTGTTCCGTTATAATCGAGTGGTGCTCATTTTTAACTTCCCAAACTTTTTCTATGAAGGCTTCCCTTCCGAGATCGTGCCTCGTCTTGCCTTCAGCCTTTAGTTTTTTTTCTACAACGGATTGGGTTGCGATACCTGCATGATCGGTTCCGGGAATCCAAAGAGTTTCATTCCCCTTCATGCGGTGATAGCGTACAATTACGTCCTGCAAGGTTTCATCGAGGGCATGGCCTACATGGAGAACGCCCGTAACATTGGGAGGCGGAATGACGACCGTAAAGGTGTTTTTGGTGTTTTTCTTTTTTACCGGGCTAAAGCACTTATTTGCTTCCCAAAAAGAATAAATACGCTCTTCAAATTCTTTAGGATTATAAGATTTTTCCAATTCAATCGCCTGCAATTTTTCGCTCATTGTTTTCTCCGGTTATTTTTAAAATACGAGGAAGGATTATAATATTAAAGAGGGAAAATTTCAAGTAGGACTGATTAAGAGCCACGGAAGCAACCTCAGTTCTCCGAACGAGGCCGCCTCCCTCTAAAAGTTTAATCTTCCTTGGTTTTCAATACGGCTAAGAATGCTGACTGCGGGAGCTCGACATCTCCTATCATCTTCATGCGTTTTTTTCCTTCCTTTTGCTTTTCGAGGAGTTTGCGCTTTCGGGTAATATCTCCTCCGTAGCACTTGGCCAGAACGTCTTTACGCAGGGCAGAAATTGTTTCCCTCGCTATTATCTGGCTTCCTATAGCTCCCTGAATCGGAATCTTAAACTGTTGGCGCGGTATTTCGTCTTTAAGCTTTTCGCAGACAAGACGGGCCTTGTCGTAGGCACTCGGCTTATAAGCAAGCTGAGCAAGGGCATCAACCGGCTTTCCGTTAATCAAAATATCTATCTTTGCCAAGTCGGTGGGCCGGGTTCCTATAACTTCGTAATCAAAGGAGGCATAGCCCCGGCTTATGCTTTTAAGCCTGTCATAGAACTCAAACAAAACCTCGGCCAAGGGCATCTCATAAGTCATCTCGACCCTTTTTTCATCCAAATAGGTCATGTTGGTCTGCACTCCCCGCTTTTCCATACAGAGAGACATAACGTTTCCAAGATAGGCTGCAGGCGTTATAACCGTCGCTTTTATATAGGGCTCCTCGGCGGAGGCTATAAGACCCTCATCGGGATAATCGGCCGGGTTATCGCAAATAATTTCTTCTCCCGTGCGCATTGTAAGTTTATAGCGTACCGAGGGGGCCGTAAAGATAACCGACTGATCGAATTCTCTTTCCAACCTTTCTTGTACGATTTCAAGATGGAGGAGGCCCAAAAAACCGCACCTAAAGCCGTGACCGAGGGCAAGGGATGAATCCTTTTCCCATGTTAGGCTTGCATCGTTCAGTTTTAATTTTTCAAAGGACTCGCGGAGCTCCTCGTAGTCGTTTGTGTCTGTGGGATAAACGGAAGAAAAAACTACGGGCTTTACCTCTTTAAAGCCGGATAATGGAGCCTTGCAGGGAGCTGCTGCATCGGTGATGGTGTCTCCTACTCCTACATCCGAAACGGTTTTAATACCTGCAATTATATAGCCTACCTCTCCTGCCTGCAAGGAATCCTGTTTGACAAGGTCGAGGACAAAGGTTCCGGTTTCTTCTACCTTGTACTCGCCTCCCGTATTCATAAAGCGGATTGTCATTCCCGGTTTTATCATTCCTTCAAAAACACGCACGTGGACTACAACTCCTCTGTAGGGGTCATAGTGACAGTCGAAGATAAGGGCCTGTAAGGGATTTTCCTTTGAACCCTTGGGCGGCGGAAAAGCCGTTACTATAGACTCAAAGAGGGCATCGATATTTTCGCCTGTCTTTGCAGAAACTGCAACGGCCGCATCGGAATCAAGCCCCAGGTCGTGGTCTATCTGATGCTTTGCAGCGTCCACATCGGCGGCAGGCAGATCTATCTTGTTTATTACGGGGAGAATTTCCAAGTCATGTTCAAGAGCAAGATACATATTTGAAAGGGTTTGGGACTCAACACCTTGAGTGGCATCCACTATTAAGATAGCCCCTTCGCATGAGGCAATGGCACGCGAAACCTCGTAGGAAAAGTCTACGTGACCGGGAGTATCTACAAAGTTTAAAACATAGTTTTTACCGTCCTTAGCCGTGTAAGGAATGCGGACTGCGTGGCTTTTTATGGTAATACCCCGCTCTCTTTCTATGTCCATATCGTCTGTCATCTGATTGCGGTGATAGCGCTCATCGATTATCTTAGTCTTTTCAATGAGCCTATCGGAGAGGGTTGATTTACCGTGGTCTATGTGAGCTACAATACAAAAATTGCGTATATTTTCAGGATTTAACATAGGGTGTATTATAATGAAAAAAAGCGATTGTGTCAATTTTCAATTAGGATGCCCGGCATCTGAATATCTTATAGGGCACTGCACTTGAAAATCTTAGACTATCTCAAATCCTCTATTTTTTCCTTTAAGGCCTTTTCGACTATGGGAGGAACCATGCCGGAAAGGTTGCCCTTGAAGGCAGCCAATTCCTTTATGGAACTTGAACGCAGTACAAAGTACTTTGTGTCGGGAACCATAAAAACGGTTTCTATCTTTTGATTTAAGCCCTTATTCATAATGGCAAGATCGAATTCGTAAGAAAAATCGGAAACATTCCGCACTCCGCGGATTAAAACATTTGCCCCGATTTTTTCGGCATAGTTTACTATCAGCGAATTCCAAGTATTTACAAAAACATTATCCCATTTTTGGGTAAGTTCCTTCATCATGTGTTTACGCTCTTCACCTGAAAACAAATAGTTTTTGTTGTTATTTACGGCGATTACTACATGCACCTCGGTGAATATCTTTTGAGCTCTTTCAATTACGTTTAAATGCCCGAAAGTGGGCGGATCAAAGGATCCTGCAAAAACAGCTTTTACCATTGGCCTACTCTAACATATTATGGGGGCTTTAATCAACAGGCTTTGAAATTTTTAATTTATTCCAAAATCTTGCTAAAAATCCCATATTGTGCTATTATATGAGAATGATAAAGGGAAAAATTATGCGTAAACTTTGTTGTTTTATTCTCATTTTAGCGCTTTTTCAAGGCTACGCTCACGGCTTTGCACAAGAAAATGGAAAATCAATCAAGGAAATAAGAATAGATGTCATGGATTTTTATCGAAGCGAAATATCTTCGGCATCGATGAAAGAGATATCGGCTGACAATTTGGGTGTCTGGCAGGAAGTACTCAACGCTTCTCTTTTTATGCTGATAAGAAATAACGAGCTTTACCGGGGAAGAATGCGGCTAATTGTAGAAGAAAATCAAATAATAAAATGTGAAATTTATCCCGACGGAACAGTTTTGGTAAGCACAGGGCTTTTTGACTACATAGAAGCCCGGATAGCCGAAAATTTGGCAGCTTCTCCTCGAAGAATAAAAAATTTAAATATGGAAAGAGAAAAGATGCTTTCAGCCTTTTTGGCCGATGCGGCTGCATCTTTTGCTCTTGACAATAAATTAGTTTATTTTTCGGATCCGAAAAGGAGTGAAGATAAAAACAAGGAACTTTTAAAAAGCTATAATTTAGCGGCCGACAATTTCGCCTTAATTCTTTTAAAACTTGCAGGTTACGATTCAAACATTTTTTATAACCATCTTGAAGAACTAAAAAGAATTCAAACAGATCCCAATTACGCAAAAAGATTTGAAACTTTTTTTACCGATAACTTTTTACCGCAACAGCGGATAAGTAATTTACTTAAACACAAGGATGAGGCCGAAGCCATTGCAGACGAAATTTACTACATACTCGATGCCATTCGAAATGATAATGAAAACGCAATTGAAGATGCAAAACAAAGAGTTTCAGCCTTAAGAACAGCCTTTCCCAACAATATATATTTTAAAAGATTGGCAGCCATAATAACGCATAAAAAATGGGAATCGAGTATTATACAAAAAACACTTTTGACGGCTTACCCTGCAGCTGCACAAAATTCTAAAGTTGTAGATAAAAACTATGAAATTCTAAATTTCGATCCTAAAAGCCTTTTGATAGATCAAAGAAAAGAAGATGAATCGGATATTCCCGGAAATATAAACGATTATGATGAAGCAGTCAGAGCTTATAACAGTTATCTTAATTCAATTCAGGAGTCAGGAATGGAATCGGCCTATGCCGTTCTTCTTTTTTATTCCACCCATGCAAACGATAAAACTTATGCACTGTCTCTTGCCGAAAAAGCAGCTTTAAGCGAAAACGGAACCGGAAGCCTTGTTGCATCGGCAAATTATGCTTCTCTTTTATACCTTTCTCAAAAAGACTATACAAAGTCAAAAATAATTTTAGAGTCAATGATAAAAAATAGTTCAACTGCAAACATGGATTCGCTATTTTTAATTACAGGAAGCATAATAGATCAAAGACTTATAATTTTTAATTATGCAAGAGTTCTTTTTGGTTTAGGCGAAGTGAACAAGGCCTTCAAGGCAAGAGAACAATTACGCAATTTAATTTTCTCCATGGAAAAATATGCACCCATTATTTTAAAAAAGATTAAACTTGAAGACACCACAGACGATTTAATCGAATATTGGGGAAAACCTTCAGGAATAAAATACAATTATTTTTCCGAAAAATGGTATTATGATTTTTTAAATGCCGAAGTTTCGATTTCGACTGCAACAAACAACAATATAGAAAAAATTTCAATTTTTGCAGGCTCTAATTTGTCGTTACCGAATGACTTAAGAATAGGTGAAAGCAGAAAATCTTTTGAAAGTTTTTTCGGCCCCTCTCTTTACATATCCGGCGATTTGGAAAACTATTTTTATAAAGCAAATAAAATTCAGGTTTTCTATTTAAACGGTTTTATAAGACAGATTTTTATCACAAAACTTGAATCATAATATTTGCTATAGTTTAATGTAAGGAATAAAAATGAATACAAATGCAATCGTCCTATATAAAAACCGTCCGGCACTAATAAAAGGACAGACCGACGGTAAATTTGAAATAGAAACGGAAGCAGGAATCAAAAAGGTACGCGAAAAAGATTTTTCTCTTTTAACCACGAATAATTCCGCATCCTTAAAAACCGTTTTAACAGCAGCCTGCCAGGCTCCGGATTTTACGGAAGCAGCCGAGTTTTTTGAAGAAGGCTCTGCCCTCTTTTCGGAGATAGCCGAACTGGTTTGGGAAGATTTAAAACCCGAACAGATGTGGGCGGCGTGGCTTTTGGTATCGGCCTCTCCTCTTTTTATTGCAGAAAGCCCTGACCTTCCGATTAAGATAAGAACAAAGGAAGAAGCCGAGGCAATCGCCGCTGCCGCAATAAAAAAAGAAACCGAAAAACAGGCGGAAGAGCAAGACAGAAAAGACTTTATAAACGATCTATCCAAATTTATAAAGGAAAAAAAGGGAGAAACTTTCGACTTAAAAAAATATTCTCACTTTTTGCAGGAAATAGAAGCCCTCGCCTTGGAAAAAACCGACAAGTCAAAGCTCTTAAATGAAGCTCACTTAAAAGAAACTCCGGAATCGGCTCATAAGATTTTAATCCGGACAGGCTATTGGAAGATAGAAAAAAATCCCTACCCCACCCGCTTTAAACATCCCTTAAATTCGCCAAAGCTGGAGTTACCTCCTATCGAGCATAATCAAAAATACCAAGATTTAACACACATTACTTCTTATGCAATAGACAACGAAGGCAGCACCGATCCCGACGATGCCGTCTGTTTTGACGGAGAATATTTGTGGATTCATATTGCGAACCCGGCCGACATAATTACCCCCGATTCCAAAAGCGATATGGATGCAAGAAAACGGGGAGCCACCCTCTACATTCCTGAAGGAGTGTCCCGAATGTTGGGAGAATCGGCAGTAGATGCCTTTGCCCTCGGTCTCCACCCCGATTCCTATGCCCTGTCGTTTAAACTAAAATTAAACGAGGCGGCGGAAATTCTCGACGTAGATATTTTGCGTACCAAGATAAGGGTGAGCTGTATAAGTTTTGAAAAGGCTGATGAAGAAAAGACGAGTGCAAGCCTAAAGCCTCTTTTTGAAATAGCGGAAAAAAACAGAAAAAAACGGGAAGCGGCCGGAGCAGTTTCGATAGACATGCCCGAAGTTCAAATAAAGGTAGAAACCGAAAATGAAACTCAAAAGGTTTTTATTCTTCCCTATAATTTTACCGAATCTTTTTTGATGATAAAGGAAATGATGCTCCTTGCAGGAGAGGCAGCTGCCCGCTTTGCCTTTAAAAACAATATTCCCTTTCAATTTGTAAGTCAGGAAGCTCCGGAGCTTCCTAAAAAACTTCCCGATGGGCTTGCAGGCGAATACCGAAAAAGAAAGGCGATGCGGCCGAGAAATGTCGGCACAATTCCTGCAATGCACTCGGCTCTCGGAATTGCAATGTACAGCCAAATTACAAGCCCTCTCCGCCGCTACGGCGACTTGGTTGCCCACCAACAGCTTTTAAAATTTATCGACGGAAAAGAGGTGATGAAAACCGATGACCTTCTTATGCGTATAGCGGCAGGAGACATTGCAGGCAAAAATTGTTCCTATGCCGAAAGAGCATCCCGCCAACACTGGACCTTGATCTATCTTTTACAAAATCCTGACTGGCAGGGAGAAGCCGTAATCCTCGAAACAATAAAAAACACGGCCCGCATTTCAATTCCGTCTATAGGCTATGAAACCGAGATGAGATTAAAAAAAGAATTATCGATTAACGAGCGCATAAATGTAAAAGCGGAGGATATAGATATTCCGAATCTGACTGTAAGATTTGTGCAAGTGTAAAAGGACAAGACCTATGCAAAATGTTTTTTATTCTTTAAGAGAATTGGATAAAAGAGCCGAAGAAGATTTTAATTTAAAAAACGGAATCTTAATGGAAAATGCCGCCCGCGGTTCCGCAGAAAAAATTAAAAATCTTTTTCCCCTAAAAAAAGGAGAAGCAAAAAAAACTTTACAGATTCTTTGCGGTTCAGGCGACAACGGCGGGGACGGTTTAGCCCTTGCAAGAATCTTGGCCGATGATTTTAATCTTCATGTCGTACTTTTAAAAGAACCTAAGTCGGAACTGTGTAAGCTGCAATACGAAAGATTAAAAGCCTTGAATATCAAAACAGCAAAAAATATCCTGCCCGAATCTGATCTTCTTTTTGATGCATTTTTAGGAACGGGCTTAAAAGGATTTTTAAAAGACGAAGATAAAAAAACAATAGAAAAGATAAATAAGGTCAAGGCTTTTAAGATTGCCTGCGATATACCGAGCGGCTTAAACCTTGACGGAGAAGTAAGTCCCGATGCTGTTGTATGTAACAGTACATTTTCGATGGGAGCCTTAAAGGAAGCCTTTTACTCCGATGAGGCAAAGGATATTACGGGAAAAATAGAGGTGATAGACCTTGGCCTCCCTCGCTCCTCCTACGAGAAAAACGAAAGGCCCGATGTTTTTTTACTCGAAAAAGAAGACTTAAAGCTCCCTTCAAGAAAAAAACAAAACACCCATAAGGGAACTTTTGGACATGCAGGAATAATTATGGGAGAAAAAAGCGGAGCCTCTCTTTTGGCTGCCTCTGCCGCCTTGGAGTTCGGCTCAGGCCTTGTAACATTGATAGGGGAAAATCCGGAAAGTCCTAAAAACCTAAAAGCAGATTTTATGTATGACGGCGAATTTAAAGCCTGCAAATCAGGCATAAATAAATTTACAAGCCTTGCCATAGGTCAAGGCCTTGGAAGAAAAAACGACGAGCTTTTTTCTATTCTAAAAATAAAGGGAAACAGATCAATGCCTATGGTGCTCGATGCAGACATTTTTTATTATAACGAATTAAAAGAAATTTTACCCAAATTAAACTCGGCGGTTTTAACTCCTCACCCAAAAGAATTTTCTTCACTTTTAAATATTGCAGGATTAGGAAATTTAAGTATTGAAGAAATACAAAAAAAACGCATTCCCTTAGCCTTAACTTTTTCAAAAAAATTCCCTAAACTTGTCCTCGTATTAAAGGGAGCGAATACCTTAATCGCCCATAACGGAAAAATATTTATCAACACGCTGGGTTCTCCGGCTCTTTCAAAGGCGGGCTCGGGCGATGTGCTCACAGGTCTTATATGCTCCCTCTTGGCCCAAGGGTACAGACCCCTCGATGCCGCAATTACAGGAAGCCTCGCCCACAGCCTTGCTTCTCAAAATACAAAAGCAAGCTATAGCTTAACGGCAAGCAAGCTCATCAAAAATTTGGAAAAATTGGAAGGTGAGCAATTAGAAGAAAACAAAATAATCGGATCAGGTAAAATAAAATGAAGCAGTTTAAACTTATTTCGGATTATAAACCCTCAGGAGATCAGGGAGAAGCCATCAAGGCTCTTTCAGAAGGGATCATCGCAGGCGATAAATTTCAAACCCTTAAAGGAGTTACGGGCTCGGGGAAAACTTTTACAATGGCAAATATAATTCAAGCCGTGCAAAAACCGACCCTCATCATAAGCCACAACAAAACCTTAGCAGCCCAGCTGTACAGAGAATTTAAAACCTTTTTCCCGGAAAATGCCGTCGAATACTTTGTCTCTTATTACGACTACTATCAGCCGGAAGCCTATGTTCCTGCCCGCGACCTTTATATAGAAAAGGACGCTTCAATAAACGACGAGATTGACCGCCTCCGTCTTTCGGCAACTTTCAGCCTTATGGAAAGAAAGGACGTTATAGTCGTTTCTACAGTTTCATGTATTTACGGTTTAGGCCTTCCCGAATCGTGGAGGGATTTACGCATAACCATAGAAAAGGGCGTGAACACCGAAATCGAAAAATTAAAAAAACAGCTTATAAGTTTGCAGTACGAAAGAAACGATGCAGTCCTCGAGCGAGGCCGCTTCCGCGTAAAAGGCGACGTTATGGAAATTTTTCCTGCCTACATGGAAGATGCCTACAGGGTCGAATTCGATTGGGAAGAAATCGTACGCATAAGAAAATTTAATCCGATTTCCGGAGAGGTGCTTCAAGAATATGAGGAGCTTTCCATTTATCCTGCAAAGCACTTTGTAATGCCCGAAGATGCCATTCCCAATGCCCTTGAAAGAATAAAAAAAGAATTGGAAGAAAGGCTGAAAGTTTTGCACAAAGAAGGAAAACTCCTTGAAGCCGAAAGGTTAAAAACCAGAACCGAGTACGATATAGAAATGCTTTCGGAGATGGGCTATTGCCCCGGCATCGAAAACTACTCGGCTCCCATAGCAAACAGAAAACCCGGAGAGCCTCCAGCAACCCTCTTTCATTATTTCCCCGAGGACTTTTTATTGTTCATGGATGAAAGCCATGTTACCTTTCCGCAGGTAGGAGCTATGTATGAAGGAGACCGGAGCAGAAAACAAAACCTTGTAGACTTCGGCTTCCGTCTTCCCTGCGCCTTAGACAACCGCCCTTTAAAAATCGGCGAGTTTGAAAAGATGCTCAATCAGGCAGTCTTTGTTTCCGCAACGCCTGGCCCAAAAGAAATAAAATATTCTACACGCATTGTCGAACAAGTAATACGCCCCACAGGCCTTTTGGATCCTATCATCGAAATTCATAAAAGCGAAGGACAGATGGAACATATCTATGATGAGGTTATGAAGCGCATTGCAAAAAAAGAAAGGAGCTTGATTTTGACCCTCACAAAAAAAATGGCTGAAGACCTCACCGATTATTTAACCGGCCTTGCCTTAAAGGTAAAATATATTCACAGCGAGGTTGAAACAATAGAGAGAGTCGAAATCTTAAAGGGCTTGCGTGCAGGGGAATTCGATGTGCTTATAGGAATAAACCTTTTAAGAGAGGGTATCGACCTACCCGAAGTTTCTTTTATAGGAATTCTCGATGCGGATAAGATAGGTTTTTTGCGCTCCACTACGAGTCTTATTCAGATTGTAGGACGGGCCGCCCGAAACGAAAACGGCAAGGTTGTTATGTATGCCGACAGAATAAGCGATGCGATGAAAGAAACAATTGAAGAAACAAACCGCCGCCGCTCAATTCAGGAAGCCTATAACAAGGAACACGGTATAACACCAAAGACAATAAAGAAAGCCATCGAAGATATTTTAACCAGAGAAAACGAAATCAAAAAAGAAGCAGCCCTTGCAGAAGCCGGCCCCCTTATCAGCAGTCTAAATATTTTAAACCCTGCCGACAGAAAAAAACTTATCAAAAAACTCGAAGCCCAAATGGCAGAATACGCCGACATGCTCATGTTTGAAGAGGCTGCCGTTATAAGAGATAAGATAGAAGAAGTAAGAAGAATAGGAAGCTAGGAAGCCGGGAGGAATTTATGGATATAAAAATTTTAAATGTAGGGAAAAAATACGGCACATCGCATATTACAAAGGCTCTTGATTCGGTGAGCTTTACAGTAAAAAGCGGTGAGTTTATTGCGATTATGGGGCCGTCGGGTTCCGGAAAAACGAGCCTTTTAAACATCATTGCTGCAATAGATACGGCTTCGGAGGGAAGCGTTCTTTTCGGAGATTTTGAGCTTACAAAAGCTTCAGCCGCAAACCTTGCCGAATTTAGAAAAGACAACTTAGGCTTCGTCTTTCAAAATTACAATCTCCTTGACACCTTAACCTTAGAAGAAAACATCTTACTTGCGTTGAGCCTTAACAAGCAAAGCAAAAAAGAAATGCTGGAGAGGGCAAAGGAATTGCAAGAGAATTTCGGGATTTACGGACTTCGCAACAAATATCCGCATGAGGTTTCAGGCGGAGAAAAACAGCGTTGTGCCTGTGCACGGGCTATTGCAAACAAGCCTGCCCTCGTTTTGGCAGATGAGCCGACAGGAGCCTTAGATTCTCATTCGGCACAAATTCTTTTGGAAACCTTTCAAAAAATGAACAGCGAAATGCACACCAGCATTTTGATGGTAACACATGATGTATTTTCAGCTTCTTATGCTAAAAGGCTCCTTTTTTTAAAGGACGGAAAATTGGTAAAAGAACTTTGCCGAAATGATCAAGACCGTAAAGCCTTTATGTTAGGAATTTATGACGAACTTTCTATTTAGTTTTTAGGGCATCTCTAAAAACCTTGTCGGATTTTTAGAGGTTCCCTTTGCATGATAAAGATGAGGAATATGCGAAATGTTTAGAAAATTAGCTTTTAATAATGCAAAAAAATCGGCAAAAGATTACGCCCTTTTTATATTCTCGATGATACAAATAAGTGCACTTCTTTATGCATTTAATTCTTTTATATTTGATTCTTCAATAAAATCTTTTATATTGCAGGAAGGCACCTCCGCAGCATTAATAGGGCTTGCCGACTTTTTTATTTTGTTTATTGCAGCATGGCTTGTGCGCTACATGATCTTTTTTATGATGAACACACGAAGCCGCGAATTTGCAATTTACCAACTCATAGGTATTCCGCCAAAAAAAATTGCCCGCATCTTTGTACGGGAAAATGCACTTTTAGGATTCGGCTCCTTTTGTATCGGTATGCCTGTAGGTATTTTAATGCAAGCCCTTTTAAAATACATCTTCTTTTTCTTTACAAGTCAAAAAATAGGAGCCCTTTTTTCGTTCCAATTGTGGGGGCTGACAATTGCATTCGGCATGTATTCATTTTTTTATCTTCTTGCCCTTTTACGGAGCGGGAGAAAACTAAAAAAATTGAGCATACAAAAATTACTTCTTGCCGAAGCTGAACATGAAAAACCTAAGGTAAAAAAGCATACGCTTTTATCGATAATATGTTTTGTAATTTCAATTGCTTTTTTTATCCATTATTTTATTATGCTCTTTACATACAGTATGAAAAATAGTGCCATTACACTGATATATCTCATTCTATTTGTTATTTCGATCTTTCTTTTTTACATCGGTATAACAGGCTTTTTATCTTTTTATGCAGAAAAAAAAGGCAAGGCTCTTTTTAAAAATTGTAATTTATTTATTATAAGGCAGCTTACTTCAAAAATAATCAGTATGCAAAAAACACTTGCAGGAGTTACGGCATTTATTACCCTCGGCATCCTGTCCTTGAGCCTTTCAATTTTATTCAATTTAATCGGACTAAAAAATATAGATTATTCATATCCCTTTGATCTTATCATTTATAATAAAGCGGCTGATTATAATTTTGATGAGTATATTAAATTAATTGAAAAAGAATTAACTATAACCGAAAAAATTACGCACACTATTTATACCGATAATCAATCAGCCATTCCTATTTTTCTTAAAAAAGAAATGGAAATATCAGACAAAGAATTTAAACAATGCGTTTATCAATCCCATGCCTTTTTGCTCTTAAGCGATTATAATGAACTCCGTACATCCCTAGGTTTAAAACCTGCAAATATAGCACAAGGTGAATATATTCTTCACACCAAAAAAAAGCTTTTAAAATTTTTAGATAGCTTTGATAAAGATAACAGCATATCACTGAATGGAAAGTTTTTACAATGCAAAGCCATTTATGATGAGGGCATCTCGCAAAACGGGCACTACGGAAGCGACTATATTCTTGTAGTTGCCGATTCATATAAAAAAGATTTGAGCCCATTTTATTCCGTTACGGCTTTGCATTGTAACGGCGAACTATCACGTCCATTATTAAAAAATCTGTATAAACTGGATAAAACAGAAGGAGAAGATCATGCAGGGGGTACAGACATGGTAATGACCGTGGGCAATAATTATTTGGTAGTCCGTCAATTTATTCTAACGGATATACTGCCTATTATCACCATGCTTTCCTTTGTACTTTTTTACATTGCAGCAAGTTTTATGTGTACCGTTTTAACAGTGCTTTCCATACAACAGCTTTCGGATGCAGTAAAATACCGATTCCGCTATACAATTCTGTTTCAATTAGGACTTTCGCCTTCAGACTTAAAAAAATTGATTTTAAAACAGCTCGCTTTTTATTTTTGTATTCCGGCGCTTTTGGGTATTCTATTAAGCGGAATGATTACTGTTTTTGTCGGTAACTTCTTTTGGTTTCATACAGGTCTTCTTGCTTCAGGCTTTATTCATTTTATATTCAGCCTCATTCCGTTTTTTATCATATATGGAATTTATTTCGGTATAACTTATAGGCTTTTTATAAAGAACACGGAATTAATATGAAAATAGCATTTTTAGATAGAGACGGCACTATCAATGCAGATTATCCGGATAAATTTTTATAAACTCTCAACTGCTTGAAAAATTAAAACTTATAATATAAAATATCGAAAAAGAGAGGATATGATAAACAGTTCGGCAGAAATTCACCCTCACTATTTATCTATATTTATAGGATATTAATATGGAAAAATTACAAAAAGAACCGGTCCCGGTAAATCAAAAAATAATTAAAGAAAAAATTTACACTATACGAGGACAAAAGGTGATGCTTGATCTCCACCTTGCTGAAATATATGGCTATGAAACAAAGAGGTTTAATGAACAAGTAAAAAGAAATATAGAGAAATTCGAAGATGACTTTATGTTCCAATTAACCGATGAAGAAGTGCAAATACTTTCAAGGTCGCATTTTGCGACCTTGAACAAAATAACGGGAAGAGGAAGCAATATCAAATACAAACCTTATGCCTTTACGGAACAAGGCATCTATATGCTTATGACAGTATTGAAGGGAGACCTTGCAATAAAACAAAGTAAGGCTTTAATAAGAATGTTTAAGCAAATGAAAGACTATCTAATCGAAAACCAAGATTTTATAAGCTCTAAAGAGCTGGCACAGATAGCAATACAAACAAACCAAAACACTAAAAATATATCGGAAATAAAATTACAAATGGCTACAAAAGAAGAATTAAAAAAGGTCATGGATAATTTTATTGATCCCGATACATATAAACACTTTTTGATTATGGACGGAAAGAAAATAGAAGCTGACATAGCCTATCAAAAGATATATAAATCTGCTAAGCATACTATTTATGTAGTAGATAACTACATAGGATTAAAAACGTTAGAATTATTAAGAGAAGCAAAGGAAAATATCACTATCAAAATTTTTACTGATAATATTAAACATCGTACTATGTTGACCGCTTCAATTTTAAAAGATTTTAAGATTGAGTATTCCAATATTTCTCTTTCCTTTCAAAAGACAAAAGGTAAATACCATGATAGATATATTGCAATAGATTATAACACAAAAAATGAAGCAATATATCATTGCGGAGGTTCTTCAAAAGATGCAGGTAATAAAATTACAAGTATTTTGAAGATTGATGATACGGTTCTTTATCATCCGATGTTTGATGAGTTATTATTAAATCCGGCATTAAAAATATAGGCAATATTTAAGCTTGGTTATAATTTTCTAAAAGAGGATATTATGTTAAAAACAGGTATTAAGGGAAAAGAAGAAATTATCGTAAATGAAAATCATTCAGCTGAAAGTTTGGAAAGCGGAACACTGAAAGTATTCGGCAGTCCTGCGATGATTGCATTAATGGAAAAAACTGCATGGAAAAGCGTGCAGGATTATTTGGAAGAAGGACAAGGATCTGTCGGCACCTCATTGGAAATAAAACATGTTTCCGCAACGCCGCTCGGCATGAAAGTTTATTGCGAAAGCGAACTTACCGGCATAGACGGAAAAAAGCTTATCTTTTCGGTAAAGGCCTATGACGAAACAGGTTTGATCGGAGAAGGAACACACGAACGCTTTATCGTCAACAATAAAAAATTTCAAAAAAAGACAAATGAAAAGATGAAGTAAATATTGAGGAGATATGATAAATACTTCGGCAGAAATTCAGCCTCACTATTTATCGATATTTTATGTAGTTTTGCAAAATGCAAAACTACTTGAAAAAACTTTTTTCGGAAGCTGAAACTTCCTGCAAAAAGTTTTTATAGGAGAAACATTTGGATATAAGAAAATTTTGGAATGCTATTGCAAAACAAGATGCCGAAATGATACGCACTTTTTTTAATAAAAAGGCAATCATAAGATGGCATAATACAAATGAGCAATTTACCTTAGAAGAATTTATCAGAGCGAACTGTGAATATCCGGGTAAATGGGAAGCGGAAATTGAAAGGATAGAAAAAACGGATAATCTATTCATTACGGCAGTAAAAGTATTCAATAAAGATGCATCTTTTCATGCTGTATCTTTTATAAAAATTGAAGATGATAAAATTGTTTTAATAGATGAATATTGGGGAGATGATGGTGCACCTCCGCAATGGAGAATTGATATGAAAATAGGAACTAAGATTATATAAATGATGATAATTTATGAAGGAGAAAATAAATGAAAAAAACGGCTTTATTAATTTATGAAACCTATTGTAACTTTGAGATTAGTGTTGCTCTTGAAGGTTTAGCTTTAAAAAATAAAGAGGTAGTAGTATTTGCCAAATATAAAGATTTAATTAAAAGTGAAGAAGGTTTAACTGTATTACCAGATAGATCAATTGATGAAATAATTATTGATGAATATGATAGCCTTCTATTGCCTGGTGCAGCCGATATTAGATCTGCAATAGAAGATAAAGATATTTTAAATTTTATAAAAAAATTTAAAGATAAAATAATTGGCGCAATATCAATTGCTCCTATCTTACTAGTAAAAACCGAAATGCTTAATGGAAAACCGTTTATGGCAGGAGTAAATAAAGAAGATTTATTTGAAGAAGGATTTACAAACGAAGATCTTGATAAAATGAAAGGATGGGACGATTGTATAAAAAATCCTATAGAAGATGGATATATTGTAACAGATAAGATAGTTACATCTATTGCATTTAATTTTGCAAAGTTTGGACTTCAATTTTGTAAAATGCTTGGCCTTGACATACCACCCAAAATCTTTGGGCTGTAGTAAATCTTTTATATATCAATTGATCTTAACTCAATCATCTAATGCCCTAAGATATAGTATAAAACAACACAGCAACATTCTTTATTCCTTTACCTGAATAGCTGTATAAAATTTTTAGGCGAACATACGCGTAATTGAGCCGCTTTATATTCGGTAGTATTTCTCGTTATAATGTATGCTCGTATCTATAAAAATTTTTTTTTCATACATACTTATCCGATAAGGCTTCAGTTAAAAGCTCATTATAGGGCTTTCCATTATCGGTGAACATACCGGATAATGACTCAGTCAAGGGAGCATTTAAGCTATTACCTGTAAGAAAAGTTTTTTTTGCACCGGAAATATGTTCTAGATACTCACTTACAAGTTTGGAAATACTGCGGTTTTCTTTTTTTGCGTATCGTTTTGCACTTTCCACTATATCCTTATCTATCGTCAGTGTCAATTTTGTAAGCATTAAAAACCTCCACATATGTAGTATATACCAAAAAACACATATCCGTCAAGATTTCCGATTAATTACTTTTTTTTGAGTAAAATATTTTCTCCTACTCCATCGAAATTTTCCATTCTTTCGATTTATTTTGCAGCTGCCAGAGCCGTGCATACAAGCCTTGTTTTTCCAGCAATTCGGAGTGAGAGCCTTCTTCAACAATCCGCCCCTTATCCAAAACAATGATGTTGTCGGCGTTCTTTATTGTCTTTAACCGATGAGCAATCATAATAACGGTTTTGTCTTTAACCAAATGGGATATGGCTTTTTGAACCGCCACTTCATTTTTTGCGTCCAAGCTCGATGTCGGCTCGTCAAGTAATAAAATCGGTGCGTCTTTTAAAATAGCTCTGGCAATCGAAATGCGCTGTTTTTCACCGCCCGACAAAGTGGAGCCTCCTTCTCCGACAAGGGTGTTGTATCCTTCGGGGAGTTTTTCGATAAATTCGTGACAGCCCGCCAGCTTTGAAGCGCGGATCATATCTTCTTCCCTTGCATTTTTGTTTCCGAACATAATGTTTTCTCTTACGGTGTCATGGAAGAGGTACACATCCTGCAACACCATCGAAATATGTTTAAGCCAGTTGTCGGGATTTATTTCATTGAGCGAAACACCGCCGATTTTTATACTTCCCGCATCTACGTCCCAAAAGCGCGCGATAAGTTTTAATATGGTGGACTTTCCTCCTCCGCTCGGCCCCACAATGGCAGTAAGCGTATTTTTCTTAAAGGTGCAGGATATATCATCAATAACCTTTTTCCCCTTTACATACGAAAAGCCTGCATGTTCAAACGCAATGCCGCCTACATCTTTTACCTCTATTGTTTTTTCTCCGCCTAATTCTTTTTCGCTCATAACGGTATCGATTCTTGTTGCACTGACATAGTACATTCTAAGAGCGGCGATGTATCGAATCCATGTAAGAAGCGGACTTATTATTTTAGTGCCGATGATAAGGATACTTAAAAATTCGGTTAAGCCTATTTCTCCGCCGAAAATAAGATAGGTTCCCGTAAAGCACATAAGCGGAAGTCCTGCACGCGCAAAGGTTAAGGCAAAGCCTAAAAGTGCACCGCCGACAGTTTCACTTTTTATACTGATTGCTTTAAGATGCTTGTATGCGTTTTCAAGTTTGGAAAAACCTTCTCCGATCTGGTTATAACTTCTCAATATTTTCATACCGGAAAGGTATTCGTTTAACGCCTCCGCAGTGTCGTCTTTAGCCGCTCTTGAGCTTACAACAATCTTTCCCGTTATTTTCAACGAAACAAAAATGATACTTGCCGAAATCGGGAGTGTAATATAAAAGGCCAGCGCCATTTTCCAATTAAACCAAAACATAAAAAACGACGTTGCAACACAGGAAAAAACAACACCGAAAAGACCGGTAAGAGCGCCGACCATACTCCGCTCAATCGCCAAAAAGTCTCCGGTAAACGTATTTATAAGTTCCCCCGAACGGGTTTTGGAAAAAAAGCCGAGCGGCAATTTTTTTATTTTTTGAATAAAGTCTTTTTTATTCCGTGCCGAATTGCACGCACCGGGAAGAAAGGTCCTTAAAAAAGCAGCCGTACTGACCGTCAGCTGTAAAAGAAAAAAGCTTGCCAGACACAGTGCAATAGTCCAATATCCTTTATCAAAGATAACGGCGGGAGTATTAAAATATTCGATAAATAAATTGATTGCAAAATACACCGCCACCGCAGGAAAGGTTATCGCAAAGCCTTCCAAAAAATACCATATCACCGGTTCCGTCATTTGTTCGGGATGCCCCATTGTAAATTTTCTTATCAGTTCTTTCATTTTTCTTCACCTCTCCTTGCCTGCTATTTCCCATGTTTCCGCTTCAAACTGTAAGTCCCACAGCGTTTTATATGCTCCGTCTTTTTCAATTAAACTTCCGTGTGTGCCTTCTTCGATAATTTTCCCCTCTTTCAATACAATAATCTTATCCGCATCCATAATGCTTTTAAGCCGGTGCGCAATAACAATGACCGTCTTATCTTTAATGAGGTTTCTAATCGCTTCCTGTATTAAGTTTTCATTTTCCGCATCGGTATAAGCCAAAGCCTCGTCCAAAATAACAATGTGAGAATCTTTTAAAAAAGCCCGTGCAATGGAAAGTCTTTGTGCTTCTCCGCCCGATAATTTTATATTTCCCGAACCGATGTGGGTATCGTACCCTTTCGGAAGATTCATAATAAAATCGTGGCAGCGCGCCTTTTTTGCCGCTTCGATAATTTCCGCATCGGAGCGATTTTTATTCATCGCGATATTGGCCCGCACCGTATCCGAAAAAATATGGGTGTCTTGAAATACAAAGGCGATTTTTTCCATTAAGTCCTTTGTATCAATGTTCTTTATATCCTTACCGCCTATTTTTATGCTGCCGGTCTGTACATCCCAAAACCGTACAAGGAGCTGCCCGATGGTGGATTTTCCGCTTCCCGATTCTCCGACCAGGGCGGTCATTTCATTTTCGTTACAGGTAAACGAAACGCCGCTCAGTGCCTCCCTCTTAAGTGGATCCGCCTCGCTTTGATACGAAAATGAAACCGAATCAAAGACAACCGTATTACCGCTTTCTTTTTCCGCAGTGTTTTTTGTCTTAAAAACGCTCTCATTTAAAATGGTATCAATCTGAGTCAATCCTGCCTTTGTGAAATTAAGCTGCGTTGCATAATCGATACAGGTTAAAAGCGGGTCGTACAATGCGGGAACGATAATCAATGCCGTGACAACCGCCAAGACCGTATCGCCTGAAGGATTTTGTAAAATCAAAAAACCGCCGGCCGGAATAACAAAGGCAAGGAGGGAGAGGCTTATCGTTTTATACATACTCATAAAAAAAGCGGAATTTCTGTAATTGGTTATCTCCCAATCAAGGCATTTATCAAGACTGTGTTCCAGGTTTTTTGATATGCCGCCTGCCCGTCCGAACAGTTTTACCTCCGCCATTCCTTTTACATACTCGGAAAAATTGCCGGTAATATCGGCTGAGCGCTTCATATAATCCGAATACCTTTCTTTCGCTTTTTCTCCGCCGAAAATCAAAGCCTGAAAGCTAAAGGCAATAACGACCGCAAGGAAAACGGTACATGCCATAATCCAATTAAGATAGACAATTCCCGAAAAGAATAAGATCAGCACAATCAATGAGCCGATTAAATCGGGCAGCATGTGGGCGATGACACCTTCCATGTTTTCGATATTTTCGTCCATGATTTTTTGAATGGAGCCGCTTGTGTTTTTTGAAAAAAAGCCGAGCGGTAATGAGCCCAAATGCTCCATCAGTTTTATTCTATAGGTATACAAAATCTTAAATGCCGCAGTATGACAGCCGACGCTACCTAAAAACGAAAAAATCAAATTGCATAACACAGCGCATCCTGCGGTAATTATCCAAAAGAAAACACCGGTTTTTTCTCCCGCCGTTAAAAATATCCTCGCTATAAAATATACCGATACATACGGAATAACATTGCACACCATTCCCAGTGTGGACAAAAAAATACTTGCGGTAAGAAAAACTTTTCCCTTATTTGAATAATGGAAAATATAGTCCATTATCCCCTTTGATTTTTTATTCACAAAATGCTCCTATAAGTATTTGGATTAGTCTTAGCTAACTTGTCTTATTGTATCCGTACCGGATATTTTTGTCAACACATCAATTCTTCAAATCAGAAAGAAAATATATAAATACTTGCAATTTTAAGTCTAATATGTTATTCTAATCTTCAAATAGAACAGAAAAAACTTTAAAAAGGACAGATATATGAGAACGCTTGAAGACTATTGGAAGGATTTTGAAGATTTCGGTTTTGTCAAACATTTAAAAGACGGAAGAATAGATTATATATTGGGAAAAACAAAGGGCTCAGGCGGTTTTTCCGTTTTGGGAGATACCGGAACGGCTATGGCGGTTATTTCCGATTGCACACTGTATCAGCCTTTTATTATTAAAGAGTATATAGATGAGTGGATTATTGAAGCGGGGCAATACTACACAGGAGCCGCATCTTATTATCAACAGCAGGATGACAGTACCGAATTTGAATATGGATTGAATGCCTATGTCAATTATGATTACTTTTACGGATATAAAAGAATTGAGCCGAATGTACGGCTGGTAAATATAGGCTTTGCTTTTCGTAAAACTTTTTTTTCTTCTTTGCCTATAACATTGGAGGATGATTTTTTTGAAAGAGCGGCAAGTGTACTTAATCCCGAGCCGATTGTCATTCCGAAAATAACCGCAATTTGCGACAGCCTTAAAGAATGTACATTGGAAGGAGCTGCATTAAAGCTTTATATTCAAGGTAAATGCTTGGAGGTTTTTTCACTTCTTTACGATTATGTTTATAAGGCACAACCGAAAACAAATGTGCACCTTTCCCAAAAAGACAAGGCTGTTCTTAAAAATGTAAAAACTTTTATAGAAGAACACTTTGCAGATCATTTTACCATTGCGGAACTCACTAAAAAATTTTCTATCAATCAGCAAAAATT
Source organism: Treponema sp. OMZ 790 (assembly GCF_024181285.1). Lineage (NCBI taxonomy): Bacteria > Pseudomonadati > Spirochaetota > Spirochaetia > Treponematales > Treponemataceae > Treponema > Treponema sp. OMZ 790. The sequence continues at coordinate 1,448,032 of NZ_CP051201.1, forward strand.
GGTAACGGGTTTTAAAGATTGTTTTAACACGACAATAAATGAATACACTCAAAAGGTTAGAATGGCAAGGGCGCTTGAATTGCTTTATAATGATGAATTATCCATTGTAGAAATAGCACAGGCGGTCGGCTACTACGGGGACGGCTATTTTCAAAAAGCGTTTAAAGAAACCTACGGAATCAGCCCGGCCCGGATGCGGAAAGATTTGTAAGACACCTTTTAAAAATCTATACCTAATTTTTTAGAAGGGACTTTATATATTTAGCCCCCATAAGCGGAATATTTTTTTAAGCCTTTTTTCCATACTATTGCACAAAAAACACTTAATACCGCTATCCAAGAAACGGCTTTAAGTAAATGAAGGAAAGCTCCATAAAGCGATTCGTTGTCAAGCAAAAAACTTACGGGGATATGGGAAATAAAGGCAAAGGGTAAGTTTTTTAAAACCTTAAATACCGATTCGGGCAAAAAGACAAGAGGAAAAATAATACCGGCAGAAATATTTTTAAGTACCCTTATCGAAGTGTAAAGTGAAGAAACACGCGAAAAGTAAAAGCTGTATAGAGCTATCAAAAAATCGATTAAAAAATTGATAAGATAACCTGCAAATAAAAAGAGCGTAAAAAACACAATCTTCCATGTAAAAAAATTAAACACAAAATAAGGCGACAGTAAAAAATATAAAATCAAAATAGGAAGAGCATTCATCGTAATAAAAACAAAACGATGCGGTAAATCGGAAGCAAGTTGGTAAATTGCATAATTGTATGGTTTTATAAGATAGGTATTTAAGGTACCGAGCCTTATGTCATCCGAAACTTTAAATATAGAAACGGTTGAGGTGATATTGTATGTTATTAAGGTTAAAAAATAATAAGAAACAATTCCGCCTGCTTCAAGAGGCATATCCGTACTTTGATAACTGACGGCAAGCCATAAAAGCACATTAACGGTAAAAGGAAAAAGCGAAAATAAAAATCCCGAAATAAAATTAACCCTGTACTCCAATTGATTAGCTAAACTTGTCTTAAAAATTTTATAATAGATATTCATAATCTTTCCCTTAAAATAATTAAATAAAAAATCAGCCGGCCGCCGTATATAATTTTCTGATAACATCTTCCATCGATATATTTTCAATGGTAATATCGCTTAACTCTTCGATAAAATCATTGGAAATACTTTTTAATATACCCAAGCTATCTGAAGCATCGGCAGAAATTTTAACGGTATCTTCTCCTCTTTTTTCTGCAAAAAGCCCTTCCCTTTCGTGCAAGATTTTTATAATTTTTTCAGCGTTTGGGAATTTTAGTTTTAGTATAAAGTATTTTTTATTTAAAAACTCGTTTTTAAAATGAACAAAGGAATCGGAATATATTTTTTCACCGTTGTTTATTAAAATCAATTCGTTGCAAAGAGAAACAATGTCGTTAAAATTATGACTTGTCAATATAAGCGTGGAATGATATGTACTGCAATACTGTTTTAAAAAATCCCGTATAGCATATTGTGTAATAATGTCGAGTCCTATTGTCGGCTCATCAAGAAAAATAAGTTTCGGTTTATGAATGAGGGCTGCTATCAATTCCATCTTCATCCGTTCTCCCAAAGAAAGCCGCCTCACTTGAACATTCAGCTGTTTTTCGACACCGAGTATTTCGATCATCGTGTTAAGCGTTTTTTTATAATCGCCATCTTCAAGTTCGTAAATAGTTTTATTCAATTCAAAAGAATCCACAGCCGGCAAGTCCCACCAAAGCTGACTCTTATTTCCCATCACCATTGAAATTTGACGCAAATATTCTTTTTTCTTTTCAAAAGGATTGAAATTCAATGCGGAAATCTTTCCTTCCGTCGGAAATATTAAACCCGACAGCATTTTAAGCGTCGTAGTTTTTCCTGCACCGTTTAAACCGATTAAACCCGTTATCGAACCTTGATGAATTTGAAAAGAAAGATTTTTAACGGCAGACTTATAAAGTTTTTCCCGCTTAAATATATTTTTAATGCTTCCTTTAAGACCTGCTTCCTTTTTATAATAAGCATAAGTCTTGCAAATATTTTCTGCAACAATACTGTTTGTGTTATTAACTGCCTGATCCGACATAGTGCTTTACTCCCTTTTTAAAAATGAAATTTGATAATATAAAAAAGAAAAAACTCGAAACAAAAGAAACCCCGATGTAGTACCTCGGTAATTTTTCTACGACAAATAAAATCGGAAAATTAAAACAAATAAAAAGCGGAACAACAAATATGAGTATTTTTTGAATCAAGCCGGGATATATCTGCATGGGTTTATTTCCGATTGTAATGAGTTCCGAGCCTATTCCCATAACAATATCCATTCTCATAAACCAAAAAGCTAAGCTCATCAATATAAACATAATCGAATAAATTAAAAAAAAGCCGTTAAGCGAAAGCAAAATATAAAGCGATAATTTTAATGGCGTCATTTCTATGTCGAGTTTGATAAAACAATAAATTAAACCTGCAATATTTATGAAGATATTTTTTATTTGAGGAATATCGAATTCGTTAAACGAAATAGTAAAACGCGGCGGCAATGGCTTTAGTAAGATAAAATCCAAGGTGCCGGTATTTATCATTTCGGGTAATCTTTTTAATCCCGGCACAATCAAAAAAGTAAAAACGGAATCCATAAGTCCGCCTTGAAAGGTAAGCATCAGCATTCGGTACTTATCCCAACCGTTCACCGTTTTTGTGTGAATAAAAATAGTGTTTATAAAAATAAGATACATCAGCATCCATACAAGTTCAAAGGTTCCGCCGCTTATAAAATTGAATTTATATTCCATTAAATTCATAAGGGAACCTTTAAAATATGCTTTCGATATTAAAAAATATTTTTTCATCGCACTCTACTCGTCTAAAATTTATAACGAATACTATCACAAGAGAGCGACAGCTATATGTCGTAATTGGATAAAAAATAAAGAAAAAAGCCGGCTTTTTATAAAATTTTATTATCTTATGAAAGGTTTTACCATATTTTTATACAACTTATACGTCATAAGGTAATACAGAAAAAAAACTGCAAGGTATAAAACTACTTGCGGAACAAGCGTTTGAGCGATAAATACATAATAATTGCCGTAATAGTAAGTATTGTTTATTATAAGCATATTTATTCCTATCCCTGCCGGTAATGCAAGGCTTACGGGAAACACAAAGAAAAAATATATTTGCTTTTTTATTAAAGTGCCTATATCTTTTTGCTCCATTCCCAGTTTGCTTAGCACCCCGCAGCGGTATGTATTAATCCCGGCTTCCGCCATCGCCGAACTTGCCAAAACGGAACCGGTCGCAGTTAAAAGAATAATGCCTATATAAAACGAAACCATTATAAAAGCGGCCGCCGTTACTTTATACTGCCGTATACTTTGATACCTTGTTGTAAATTCTTTGTCGGGAACTTCGATAATCCGTCCGTTTTTTTCGATTCTGTGTACCGGCCGTCCCAGTTCGCGGCATATTTCGACCAAGGTATTTTGCAGCGCATCTTCGCTGTCGGAAGGTTTTAAATTCCAGAAGTGTTTTCTTTGCTTAGGGATTACATTCGGTATTTCGCTGTCGGCAACGACAATACAAAGGCGTGAATCCATTGCCCGTATGGGAAGCACGATCACTTCCTTAGGTCTGTACAATTTATCAAAAATGGGATAGGACTTATCTTCAAGATGAGGCTTTTCATCGTATGTAAGCATATCGACATTTAAAATAAATTGCTCCGGCTCAAGACTCACCGCATCCATACCGTGCATACGGCGTACTTGATTATATACGGATAAGGAGGTAACTCTCTGCGGTATAGGAGATTCTTCACCCGTAAAGGCATACCATATTTCGGTGTGTGTATCGTAATATTCGGAAATAACGGCTTCACTTACAATGCCTATTTTTGCATCCAAAAGAGCGCTTACTCCTTTATCAAAATCGACTACATCTTTTGAATCGGGGGAATCCTGAGCATGTAAAAGCGTCAAATCGTATAGTACCTTGCCTTCTCTGTCGAGATTATAAAAACCTACCGACATAAAGCCCATATTAAACGCAACCAAACCGACAAGGGCAAGAAGCGTAATTAAGCCGAGTTTTGCCGCAAAAGAAGTCAGTTTGGTATTTGAAAAAATTGCCGCCAAATTCTTTTGCTCATACGAATTGCTTCCCCGTGTTTTTAATTTAAATATAAAGGCGGGAAAAAAATATGCAATACCGAACAAACCGATAAGCATACCGAAAAACGAAAGGGTATATAAATTACCCGGGTTTTCTTTTGTTACCCCATGGAGAATATAAGCGTACGAAGCAAGCAACAAAAATAAAAAAACAAACAGGGGCATAGTAAATCTTTTTACTTTTATTTTTTCGTTTTCGGCCGCTTGCTTAAGTAAATCTATTATCTTTATATGTTTAAATTTTAGCGACCCCTTAAAAATATAAAACGCATATATACAAAATACAACCAAAACCGTTTTTACAACCTCGGACGCGGGCAAAAAAAGTGTTGTCTTATACTCCAAATCCAAAAAAGACATAACAATTTTGGGAAGTACCGTATACAAAAGTGAACCGAACACAAGTCCCAATACGCAGGAAAAAAGCCCCAAGATAGCTTGTTCAATCCCGTATAGTAAATTGATGTTTTTATTTTCAACTCCCAAAAGCATATACGAAGCGAATTCTTTCAGGCGCAAGTTAAAAATATATTTTCCCATATAGCGTATAAACCAAAACAAAACAAAAATTATCGCAACCTTGGCACAGGAAAACAAGGCTTTAAATGTTTCCATATTACGCAGACGGGGGTTATTTATTTGCTCATCTTGACTGACCGTAAAAATCGTGCACAAAAAAGCAATACATAACGCAACCGTTATTATGTATATTGAATAGTCTTTAAAAGATTTTTTTGCGTTTATTACACTTAACTTAAACATATCACTCCCCCAAGGCGATTGCCGCTTTAAAAATCTCTTCATAAAATGCACGGTGCGAATTATGTACGTTTTTTAATTCCGAAAACAATTTTCCGTCTTTTAAAAAAAGCACCCTGCCGGAATACGAAGCGCAAAAAGCGTCGTGCGTTACCATTATAATGGTTGTACCCAGTTTTTTATTTATTTCGCTAAAGGTTTCCATTAAAACTTTTGTCGAATGCGAATCCAATGCCCCGCTCGGTTCATCCGCCATAAGAATCTTAGGTTTATGGATTACCGCCCGTGCGCACGCTGTCCTTTGCTTTTCACCGCCCGATATTTCGTACGGATATTTATCGAGTAAGGAGTCTATCCCTAAAAGAGAAGCGATATTATTAACTTCTTCTGCAATTTTTTCTTTACGTTCACGGTTAAGCATTAAGCTCAACGCAATATTTTCTTTTACCCGAAGCGCATCTATTAAATTATATTCCTGAAAAATAAAGCCCAAATTTTCTCTTCGGAACCGGGCGGTTTCTTTAGGCTTAAGAGACTGTAATTCCTTGCCGTTGATTAAAATACTTCCGCTTGTAGGAGAATCGATAGTAGAAATACAATTGAGCAACGTGGATTTACCGCTTCCCGAAGGCCCCATTACCGAAAGAAATTCTCCTTCTGCAAGATCAAAAGAAAAACCGTCGACAACATTTACGGCATTTTCACCCTTTCCGTAGGTTTTAACCAGATTCCGTGTTTGTAAAATCATATTTATCTCCTCTATCTATTTTAAACACTCCATCGGCTATGTTGTCATAGGAAGAGCGGTGTGTTATCATTAAAATAAGTTTTTGCGTTTTAAGGCGGGATAAAAGAGAGTGTAATGCGAGGTTTGTTTCAGAATCGAGGGCATTTTCAACCTCATCGAATAAGATAACCTCGCCGTTTTGCAAAAGACAGCGGCTTAAGGCAAGACGCTGAATTTGCCCTTGCGAAAGTATATGTTCTTTTCCGCCCAATTGTGTATCAAGCCCCTTATCCAAAGAATCGATAACCTTATTTAATTTTGTTTTTGCCAACACATCGTTTATTGTAAGCGTATCGGCTTTTTTACCGAATAATAGATTTTCTTTTATAGTACCGGAAAAAATAAAAGGATTTTGACTTATATACGAAAGCCTTGAAGCAAGATTACAAAAAATAATCTTACCTTCTAATACCGATTCATTTTTAAGACTAATATTTCCCGAAATAATATTAAAAAGGCTTGTTTTACCTGAACCGTTCTCTCCCTTAATAAGATAAAGACCGGGGAATTTAAACTCGGTATTTAGATTTTTAAAAAGAAAATTATTTTTTTTATAAGCAAACTTTAAATTTTCTATTTTGATTTTTTTTATATTTGAAGTATCTTTTTCTTCTTTTATGAGCGAAAAAAAATTTTGTCTTTCATCAAAAATACTTTTTAAGCGCTCTACCGAAACAAAGGAAACTATAATTCCCTTATAAGTTTCGGCACATGAAGAAACAAGGCTTCTAAATTTTTGAGAATACATGAGGGCTGCGGTAATAGTGCCGACGGTGTTTTTTCCTTCAAGAACGGTTAAACCGATAATGGCAAATAAAGAAATATTTATGGTAAAATTAGTAAAAAAAGAAGCAGAGGAAGACTGCATTCCGATAATTGTAGATTCTTTTACGTGAATAAAAATATATTTTAAAATATGCGTAAACTTATAAATAAAAAACTTTTGCGAAGAATGATTTTTTATCTCCTGTAAACCCCGTATCGTTTCGCTAATATAGGCAGTATACTCATCCTGCCTTTTACGCTGAGCTTCATTTACCGCAGCCTGCTTTGTTCCAAAATATTTTGCCAAAAAAACGGGAATAACCGAAACTATGAGCGTAAGACAAAAAATAAAAATATCTATTTTAAAGAGCCTAAAACCTATTATACCCATCATAATAATGGAGGTAATTATCGAAGGAATTTGAGAAGTATAGATACCCGTCATTATGCCTAAATCTGATAAAAAAAGATTTAAAAGTTTACCCGAATCCTGCTCGGAACTTCCCTTAGGCGGTAAATGTAAGAGGTTTAAATAAAGGCGGCTTTCGGTATAAACGGTCATTTTACGCTGAAGCAAAAACCGGAACCAAGAACTTAAAAGCGAAAAAGCAAGCCCTGCAATTTGGAAAAGAATAATGATTTTTAAAAAGGAAAAAAAAGCAGTCCTATCCTTTAAGGTTAAAGCATCGATTATCTTCCCCGTAAATAGAGGTTCAAAGGTGGATGCATAATTACCGATAAGAGAAAAACAAAGGAGAAAAAACAAGGCCGAAAAAAACGGCTTTATAAATGAGGCAGCCCAGCGGTTTAGCTTTGCATTCATCGCACGCCGGCAATCCTATATCTTTTCCTCAATGCGGTTAAAGATTTCGTAAAGCTCTTCAAAATATTTTTGTATAAGTTTATAATCCGAAGAATTTATTTGCGATTTTATTTCGGAAAGCCACGCAGCCGTTTGCTTGTCGTTTTCTTTTTGCTGTTTTGTACGCTCTTCGTTTGCAATTTCATTAAGAGTTTCTTCTATTGTACAAGCAACAATTCCGTATTGCAATACAAGAATTTGATACATACCCTTATTGCCGTCAAAGCCGTATTTTTCAAAAATGCGTTTTATTTTTTTTGAAGGCTTTACTTTTAAAACTCTGTCAAAAGTTTCCCGTACACTTTCTTCTTTTTCGTTATAAATAAGTTTGCCTGCATTTTCTGATTTTAAATCGGCAAAAAGATATTTATAACCTTTAATAAACTCTTGTACCGACTGTTCGCTTAATACGCTTTCTCTTTCAAAATTATTTTGTGAAAAAACAAAAGCACTGCAAAATAAAACCGATAAAACAATACAAATAATCTTTTTCATATCATTACTCCTCTCATAAAATATTTTAAGTTATTCTTCTTTTTTCAAAATAATAACGGGGACATTTTATATCCGCCGTAAGAGTATCGCCTGTGTGCTCATAAATAAAACGCAAACAACGGCTGTACACCTTATGACATTCATTATAGTATTCTTCCGGGCAGGTTTTGCACGGTGAGTTTTCGGCAAAAATATTCCGCTCGGGCGGATTAAGCCATTTTTGCATAAGTTCCCCGTTCCAACATTCTGCAAGGCTTTGCGTTTTTAAATCTCCCAGTACATACCGCTTATCGTAAGGAAGCTGTTCGCAAATAAAAACTTCACCGTTCGGCATTAGGGTTAAAGAAAAACGCCCTGCATTGCAAATAGCTCTTTTTTCAAAGATATTTTCTTTTGTAACCTCCTCGACTATTACAGGCTCATCATAAGCTTTTTCAAATCCGCCTGCCGTAAGCTCCACATCCGTATGTGCTTCTTTAAATTCTTTAACAACACCGCTTGCTCTTTTCATTTGCTCATCACTCGGATAAAGATCATCGGTATGACGCGTACCGCTTCTTCCGTATTGAACAACCTGCATCCGTTTAATTCCCAAATCGTTAAGAAGGTTTAAGTAATCGGCTAAGCCGTCTGCATTATACGAAGTTAAAACAGCCTTTACACGCACTTCAATACCGTGTTTTTGTAAGTTTTTTATCATTTGAATTGCTTTTGAAAAATACTCATCATCGGTGATACCTAAAACATTTTTAACTATTTTACCGTCGGCGGCATCAAGGCTTATCTGCATTCCCCTTAAGCCCGCCCTTTCATGTAATTTTTTTATTCTGTCTTCACTTATAATCGATTTAGTTGAAAGAGAATATAAAAGCCCGTGCTCGTATAAACTTTGCATAAGCTCATCAATGTCGGGGCGGAGCATGGGGTCTCCGCCTGTAAGCATAAAACTTTCGCATCCGGTTTCTTTTAGTTCTTTAAAAATAATATTTAAACGTTCAAGGGGAATTAATTCTTTTACGGGTACAAGAGGATGGTAGCAGTACTTGCACTTAAAACCGCAAGAAGTCATTACATTATAATTTACCGAAAGAGGAGCTGAAAGCCGTAAATCACGCGAATCAAAAATAATTTTTTCTTTAGGAATTATAAAGGCGGACGGATCGGGATAACGGTTTTGAGTTTGTTTTAAAATAGCAGGTTTTACTTCGGAAATATCCATAACCAAGGGCTGAATATTGGTGCGTTTTTCGAGAGCTTCAAGCGAATTAAAAAGCACTTTTTTATAATCAACATCATCATTTGATTCCATTCCAAAAACATAAGCCATGTTATTTGCAACTTCGCCGAAGGTATGTTCACCGTCAAAGAGTAAGAGCATAATAACTTCTTGCGGAAGTAAAATACTTACCTTATCGGGAGAATAAAAAAAGTCATCTATTGTATATGCAACACAGCGGTGTTCTTCTTTTCTAAACCGAAGTTCGGGATTGTAGATTAGTTTTTGATTTGGAGTGAATTGTTGCATAAAAAGTCTCCTTAATTTAAGTAGTCATAATATTAAATAATCACTACTTACATAGATATTAAGTAACTTGATTAGAGTGAAATATTTACATATAACACCCTAATCAAGTTTTAAATAAGTAATAGACTACTTATTAGTGTCATTGTTAACACAGCTTTTCGAGCATCCGTTGTAACAACTTGCATAGCAACCGCTACCGCAGCTGAACCATCCGCATAAAGGAACGACCACATCATGATTAGGATCATTAGCCTTTAGTCCAGCATCCCCAATCTGTTTTTTTAATTCTTTTAGTTCCATAAATACCCTCCTTAAGATATATGCGAACTAAACCATGGCTTCACATAGGTGAAGTCCCAAAAAACTGATGACAAACTCATCAGTCATATCTAATATTAGATATAAAATTTTTCACACTGAAAAAATATATCTAAATTATTTTTATTTCGGTGCGCCCCCATTTGAACAACCGGCATAGCAGCTATATCGGCATGAAAATCTCGAAAAACCATCATACAAAATTGAAGATAGAGATAAGGTATAATTTTCAAAAAACAGATCCGAAAAACAATTAAAAAGATTTGTTTTATATTCGGAAACATTTAATTCACCTTTTTCAATCATTTTTTTCAGATCCTCTAAATTTTGCATATTTTACCTCCATTACATTATTTCTAAAATTATGTTTAAAGTTTATTTTATCGGTAACTTTTTTATTCCTATTCTTTAGTCTTGTCAACACAATTATTTACACAGGATACCGAGCAAATAAAGTCGCAAGTTTTTCCGTAATCATTGTTTGGTATAAACCAATCAAAAAATGAAAATTGTTTGGATAAGGCAAAACAAAAACATAATTTAAATTGCTCCATAAGACATTTATTTGTTTCTTCGATATTTAGACTTGCCCTTTCTATATCATTTTTTAATGCATCAAGGTTCATATTTTCATCCTCTAAAAACCTCAAAGTAAAACGTTATAACTTCAATGGAGTAGCACCGGTTCCTGACAGTGTACAGGCATTTACGCAAGATACTGAACACGTTCCGAATGTACAACCCGCTAAACATTCCTTTGAGCAAGAAGTTCCGCAATTACTTATCGTTCCTTCCATCATGCAACCCGTTTGACACCGCAACACACAGGACGAATCAGAACCGCATGACATAACAGACTCATCATTTTCCGGTGAAAATACTAACTTATTTTCATTTATGCTATTTTTAAGTTTTTCAATATCCATAAATTCCTCCAAATAAATTTAAATAAAATTCAGGTATTTGATCCTTGAATCGAGCAGCCTTTAGGACAAGATTCGGCACACGCTTTAGAACATCCTTCATTACAAGTGTCATTACATATCCAGAAAAAACACGTTGGAGCAATGACCTGATTCTTTGAATCCCATTCATAACCGAAAGGTAGTCCATTAATCTTTATTTTATCTTTTAATTTATCTAAATTCATATTTTCCTCCTATTAAATGCTTAACCTACTATAATTGTCTCATACATTTTTAATTTTGTCAACATAAAAATTGCAAAAAACGAGCTTTTTTTATTTATTTTCGTCTAATAGAACCTCCTTAAAATAAACCTATGGTTTTTCCGTTAGAGCAGCCGTAAAAACATTTCAATGCACAAGATGAAGCAGCACAGCCTTCCGCACATGAGGATGCTATACCGCAGGGTTTGTTGTCTTTTACTGTACTGCTGACAGAACATCCCGGCTGACATTTTAGGGAACAATAACTAAAAACAAAGAATTTCAAAATTGAATCCATAGCCGTATCTTCAGGTTTATAATCAAGTTCACCGTTTTTTATTTTTTGTTTCAGATCCGATAAATTCATAATCACCTCCGGTGTTTTATAGATTATTTTCTAGCTGATTAAAAATTTCATATAATTCAGCAGAATATTTTTTTATTAATTCATAATCATCGGAATTTATTTGAGATTTTATTTCGTTAAGCCAGCCTACGGTTTGCTTATCGTTTTCTTTTTGCTCTTGGGTACGTTCTTCATTTGAAATTTCTGCAAGAGTTTTTTCGATTGTATCGGCAACTATTCCATATTGTAAAGCGGCAAGCTGTAAATGCCCCAGTTTAGGATTGAGACCGTTTTGCTTAAAAATCTTTTGTATTTTTTTGGGAGGCGTTTTTTTACATATAGACTTAAAAAGATCAGACATACTTATTTCGTTGTCAATGCTATCCAAGCCTTTATATCGGCTGCCGTTATTTCGGCAAAAAGCCTTTCATGATTTTCAATAAAACTTTTTACATTGTCTTCGCTTAAAACGGCTTTATCATAATTAGTTACCGTACACGACAAAATAAGGATATGCAGAATAAAAAAGAAGAAGCTGCAATCAATAATTTTTTTCAATTTATTTTCCTCCAAAGTATTTATTTTAAATAAATTTTATTTAACCTAAAGCCATACTTATGGGGCAGGATAAAGTACATGTCGCACAAGAAACAACCGCACAAGACGGGGCACAGGAAACACCGCAATTTTTAAAGTCAGACAACCTAATCGTTCCGTTTATTGTATTTGATGAACAGCCGTTGCTGCAAGATTTTCTGTTTTAGTTTAGATAACTGCATTTACACCTCCATTACTTAGCACACAAAAATTATATTTATAAAACCGTTTGTTTACTACTCGCACAGCAATCCATACAACCATGAGAACAGCCTTCCATACAGCTGGGTATACACTTGTCCCCAAGTCTTAAAGTTTCAAATATCGATAAAAAACAATACCTAGCATTGTAGAATCCAAGTTTTCCATATAAAATATCAATATTTTTAATATCGGATAAATCAAGCGAGCCCGATTTGATATCTTTTCTTAGTTTATCCAAATTCATAGCTTCCTCCACTTACATAGTAGACCACATTTTTACCTTTGTCAAGGGTAAATTTATGAAAAAAAGCATTTTTTTCAAATTTTTAAACTTTTTCTCATCTTTACGCATTTACTAATATCAATTGTCAGGATTATGAGGGCTATAATAAAAACTATAAAATAAATAACTATTAAAAAATAAAAATATACATACCGAAATAAAAATATAAAAAAATTATTAATTGAATGAATAAGAATAGGAACATAGATATTATTGGTTTTTTCATAACAATAAGCCAATAAAATGCCGTCAAGCACAAGAGAAAACATTTTTATATTAAATCCATAACCCGGTATATGTAAAAAAGCAAAAAACATTGAAGAAATAAATACAGCAATGAAGTCATTGCTTATTTCTTTTAATTTATTATACATAAGTCCTCTATAAAATATTTCTTCAAAAACAGGGCCAATGATTACGGTACTTATAAGCATAAAAGGTTCAAAACGAGGTCTTTGTAATTTTTCTAAAATCAAAATATCATATACAGTAATATTTTTTTTACCCGTTAAAATATCATTAAAATATTTAAAAAAATTAAAAAGAAAAGAATTATCAAAGATAAAGGATATTATATAATATATCATCGTGATTGATGACAGATAAATCAAACCTTTTACAATAACAGATAAATTTAATTTTTTATAAGTAAATATTATCTTTAAATCTTTTGAATAAAATAAATAGAAAATAATTATAAATAGTAAAAATAATAAACTACCGAAAATTCCATTATATTTAACGAATAAGATATAATAGTAATTATAAAAATTTTTGAAAAGAAATTTACCGGTGTAAGAAATTATCAAAAAAGCAAGAATATACAATATAAAAAGAATGCACAGATCTTTTATTACTTTTTTATTCATATAATTATTCCATAAGTTTATATTTTCTTTCGTTGTCTACTTTAAATCTATCGTAATTAGATAAAAAACTTTTTGCTGTTTTTATAAGTTCTTCTCGGTAAGCTTTTGGAGAGACACGTCTGAAGTTTTTCACTATGAAACTAAAGGTCATAAGAAAAAGCCAATTAGAGTTTTATAAGGAGCTCTATATTTTATTCTTTAGCTGCATCTAAGATTTGTTCAATCTTATAATAATTTTTTTCTACTAATCTAAAATCCTGTATACTTATTGCTTTTCTTATTTCGGAGATTATTGAAGGTTGATCGGTTTCTTTTATTTTATCTCCAAACATTTTCTCACATTTTAGTACAAAAAAACAATATTGTAATACAGCCAATTGTAAAGCTGTCTTTTTTACATCAAGGTTTAATTCCGAAAAAACAGATGTAACCTCAGCCGGAAGCGAATCATTTTCCAATGTCCACAAAATATCTTCAATTTTCTTATTTTTAAAAAATAAAGACCAGTCGGTTTTATTCAATTTTGAAGTTAATTCATGGTAATTTTTTAGAATATTATTAATACTACCCAAAGATAATTTCATATTTTTTTGAGCTTCTGCCTCGCTAACGGCTTTTGCAAATTCTTGTTCTGCACGTTTTTTTTCTGCCTCTGCTTTTTTAAATTCTTGCTCGGCGCGTTGTTTCTCCGACTTTGCTTTACTCAATTCACGCTCTGCACGTTTCTTTTCTGCCTCCGCTTTCTCAAATTCCGTTTTTGCTTTCATATACGGTTCTAACCAGTTTTCAGTAATATCTTTATACAAATTCTCATATAAATTAAATAAATTGACATCACTAGAATCATGATACAGTACAAGAGATTGTTCTTCAGCATTCAAATTTACACAAAAAGATGTAAAGAATAAAATTATTACAAATATTAGTGTTATATTTTTTTTCATATTTTCCTCCCATAAAAAATAAAAAATGTAGTTTTTACGGTAAGTCTCTACCATAAAATAAAAGAATTAAGTATTTTCACTTATTATAATTATCTCATGGTTTCCGACGCATGTCAAGATAAATTTGTAAAAAAATACTTTTTTTTTATTTTCATTAAATCAAATGCTTCCAAGAAGGTTTTTGTCGTAATTAGATAAAAAAGTTTTTGCTGTTTTTATAAGTTCTTCTTGGTAATTTTTTGGAGAGATAACCTTTACCTTATCCCCGAAGCTGAGAAGAAGAGCCTTCCATAAGCGTTCCCTTGCAGGAACACGAATATGGGTTTTGTATTTTTGAAAAGATTTTTTCTCGATTACGGAATCGGGGAAGTATTCTTCGATAAGAGGAATTTCTTTTTTGTCAAAGGCGATTTCTATATCGATGCAGGTTTTATAATAGGCAAGCTCGGCTTCTTTCATTTTTTGTTGTATGTCGCCGTGTTTTATAAAAGACCTTTCTTTTGAGAGGATAATGTTTTGCATCCGCGCAACCTTAAAGGTTCTATATTCTTTTTTTTCTTTGATGTATGAAAATAAATACCATGCATACCATTTATAATGAATGGCAAGAGGCTCAGCGCAAACATGGGAGCTTTTCCCCTCGGAATTACGGTAATCGAAAACTATATAGTTTTTTCCGCTGATAGCCTCTTCTAAAAGCATATTGGAACCCTGCACTTTTTTATTTTCTTTTGTAACGCTAAAATCCCAAAATACTTTTTGCCCACCTTCTTTTTCGATAATTGCATTGTATTTTTGAATTAAAGAATTTAGCTTATCGTTTGTGTATGAGGTCGCAAGACTTTCCAAAGCGTTTATAATAATCTGCTGTTCGCTGTTTTTGATGTTGATGTTTTTTATTTTATAATTTTCCAAGACGGCATAGCCGCCGTATCTTCCGCCCAGCGTATACACAGGGATTCCGGCTTCTGCTATGCTTGCCATATCCCTCTGAATAGTACGCACCGACACATTAAAATATTCAGCTAAATATTTTGCAGAAACCTTTTCGTGGTTTAGTAAGTATATAATTATTTCGAGAATGCGTTCAAGTTTCATTTTTTTAATATTCGGCAGTTTAAGCCATCTAGTTTAATTATCGTAATAACCGGACCTCTTCCCCTAATCGTTTAGTTATGATAAAATAAGCAGACGATAAATATTTATTTATTGGAGGGAAGAATGCCGTATATTTTGGGAACAGCGGGACATGTGGATCATGGAAAGACAGCCTTGGTAAAAAGGCTTACAGGAATCGAAACGAGTCACTTACCTGAAGAAAAAAAGCGGGGGATGACGATAGAACTCGGCTTTGCTTCGCTTGAAGATCCCGTTCACGGCACTGTAGGCATAGTCGATGTTCCCGGCCATGAACGCTTTATCCGCAACATGGTTGCAGGTACTTGGGGTCTGGATGCGGCTCTTTTAATAATGGCCGCAGATGACGGCTGGATGCAGATGTCCTCCGATCATTTGCGTGTACTAAAAGCCATGAAGATAGACTCCATCCTTCTTGTAATCACAAAATCTGACCTTGCCGAAAAGGACATGCTTGAGCTTCTTATCGAAGATGCCAATACCCAATGCGAAAAAATAATCGGAAAGAAACTGCCTGCCGTTGTAGTATCTTCCCTTACAGGAAGCGGAATCGAGGAACTCAAGACCGAAATTACAAAACTTCTTTCTTCATCAAAAAAACAAAGTCCCCCTACTCCCTTTTTATATGTTGACAGGGTCTTCGTCCTCAAAGGCATAGGAACCACAGTCACTGGAACATTGAGGGGAAAGGGATTGCATACCGGAGACAGTTTACAAATCTATCCTTCAAACGAAGAGTGCAGAATTAAATCGATTCAAAACCATCATAAGGATGTCGAAAAAATAGAGCCCGGCACAAGGACGGCCCTCAACTTAAAGCTGGGCGAAAAAACAAACCTTGAAAGAGGAATGCTCTTAGCCGAAAAAGATTCAAACTTTATTTTAAGCGGAAAGGAACTTTTGGTGCGCATCGATGAGGTCTTTACAAATAAGGAGGGAGGCTTAAAAAATCACGCCGAAATCGAGATAGCCCTCGGAAGTGCCCATGCAATAGGCAGCATTCACTTAAACCAATTCGACAGAAGCTTGGGACGCCTTTCGCTGGATGAACCTATTGCCTCTGCTTGGAATCAAAGAGCGGTTTTAATCAGGCACGGCGGAAGCGAAATTATTGCTTCGGCCAGGGTGCTCGCAAGTTTTCCGTCATATAAAAGAATGCAGTTTAAGGAAGCCTTTGAAGTTTACAGAGATAAAGAGCTTCCTTCGATACACAGCTATCAGTTTAATATCGAGGGCTTTGTCGAAGATTCTAAAATCAAAACCGAGGAACTCACCTCGGATAAAAGCGAGGTCGCAGAATACGGCTCTTGGCGCTTTTTAAAAAAACGGCTTGAGTTTTGGGAAAAGAAAATTTTAAAAACTGCCCAAGAAAGTCAGGCTGGCTTTACACTCGAAGAAGTAGATTTACCCATTCCTCAAAAGGTAAAAACAATAGTCTTTAAAAAACTCTGCGATGAAAAGAAAATCGAAAAAGAAGCCCATATTTATAAATTAAGCGGAAGAACGGGCGATGATATTTCTAAAAATGCAAAGGCCCTTTTGGATGCAGCCTTTAAAGCCGGCTTTGAGGGCATCGAAATAGACAAGATAAAAATTCCTCAAGCCCGAAAAGAAGCCCGCGATCTTATAAAGCTGGGTAAACTCATCTGCCTCGAAAACTTTTTACACTACCATACCGATTTTTACAAAAAGGCAGTAAACTCTCTACTCGCAAAATACAAGCCGGGCGATAAATTTTCGATAGCCGATGCACGGGAAGTAACCGGGCTTTCACGCAAATACATTCTTCCGATTCTTAACCTTCTCGAAAAAGAAGGCAAGTTAAAAAGACAGGAAAACGACAGAATCGTATTGTAAGGCGCTTCAAAAAAAGCTCGGCCCGGTTTAAAAGCCTATTCGGTCTCGGCAAGGGCGCGCGAAATACTAAAGGCAAAGTCTCCGATTTTTTCAAGATTACGGACCATATCGATATACAAAAGCTCGGCCTTTACGTTTGCTCCCTTTTCCAATCGGGTACGGGCAAGATGCTTTAGGTTTTGCCTCATGGCATCTATCGATTCTTCCATCTCGTGAGCCATGGCCAGCTGTTCTGCAGCAAGGGGTTTATTTAAATGCTCGTGAACGAAGTGAATAAACTGATTTACAATTCCCATATAGGGCAAAAGCTTATCCATATCGTCTTGATTTATAGGCATCTTTAATTCTATACTTCGGTTGATAAAAAGACCTAACTCAAAAATCTGATCGGTCATGTTTTCTATATCGTCTACAATGCCGAGCATGAGGCGGACATTTTTCTTGTTCTTTTCGGAAAGAGAAAGCTGAGAGGTTTTTATAAGATATAGAGAAAGTTCTTCCTGCATCTGATCGGTATAATCTTCTTTTTCGGTCAACTGTCTTATGACAAACTCTCTTGAAACATCTTCTTCCTTACTCAAAATAGAACGCAGGAGGCTGAACATTTCCCGAACTATATTGGACATCTTTAGAATCTCAACCTCGGCACGCAAAACATAAGCTTCGGTGTTTTCTTTCATACCGGGTGCTTGAAAATTAAGCACATATCGTGAAGGCTCTTCATCTTCTCTCGGTTTAATAAGCCGGCACACAAACCTTGCGATTTGGTTTACAAAGGGCAAGGCAATAAGGGTGTTGATTACGTTAAAAAGAGTGTGGAATACGGCAATTTTAGTCATAAGAGAGCTTGAAGGACATATCAAATCTACTAAAGATAAAAATGGCGTAAAAAGAATCAAGGTAAAAATACTACCCGCAACATTGAAAAGAACGTGAACCGCAGCAGCCCGCCTTGCATTGAGCTTTGTTCCGATTGAGGCCAATACTGCATCTACTGTAGAACCTACATTACTTCCCAAAACTACAGCCGCAGAAAATTCCCAGCCGACAACCCCTGTATGAGCCATAGTTAAAAGAACGGCAGTCGTAGCACTCGATGAATGGAGAAATACCGTAAGCACCAAACCAAGGAGGATACCTACTATTATACTTTGAATACCGGTCTGCTTAAAAATCGAAAGAAGGGCAATCTGCTCTCCCGAAATACTCGGAACCGCGGAAGCCAAAAAATCCAAACCCGTAAAAAGAAGGCCGAAGCCCATTATAGCTTCGCCCAGATTGTCTTTTTTAAGCTTTTTAAAAAATGTTAAAAAATAGCCTATTCCGAAGGCGGGAATAGCAATACTCGCTATCGAAAATTTAAAACCGATGAGCGAAACTATCCATGCCGTAACGGTAGTACCTATGTTTGCACCGAAGATTACGCCGATAGCCTGTTGAAGACTCAACATTCCTGCATTGACAAAAGAAACGGTCATAACGGTGGTCGCACCGGAGGATTGAACAATTCCGGTAACTACAATACCGGTTAAAACGGCCAAAAATCTGTTGCCCGTCATAAAATTGAGCGTACGGTGTAAGCTTTCGCCGGCACTTTTTTGGATACCGTCGCTCATCATTTTCATTCCGTATAAGATTAAACCTAAACTTCCAAGCATCTGGAATACGAGAGAAACTACAGACATAGAATGATTATATCAAAAAAGCCAAGAATTTTCAATCCATGCTTGACAAATAGGGGAATTTAAAAATAAGAAATCAAAACTGCAATTAGATCAAGGCGGATTGAAGTCAAGATGCTACACCTGTTCTTTCATTGGAGGTTCAAAAGTCCTATCCGAAAATGCTTTTCCCAACAAAATAGGCACAATCATGGAGGAAACGATAATCAGCAAAATGACCGGTGCAAAGTATTCGGCTTTAACCATCCCTACCGCAAGTCCCTTTTGAGCTACGATGAGGGCTACTTCACCGCGCACCATCATTCCCAGCCCTATCTGGAGCGATTCCTTCCGCTTAAAGCCCAACGTCAATGCTGAACCGCCGCAGCCGATTATTTTGCTGATACAACCGACAAGCACAAAGGCTATCGAAAACCATAGTAAGCTCATATTCAGTCCGCTAAAGTCCGTTTTAAGTCCGATAGAGGTAAAAAAGATAGGACTAAAAAACATATACGAATTAATGTCTATTTTCTTTTCCATATAGGAAGCATCATGCAAGTTGCATAATACAACCCCTGCAACATAGGCACCGGTAATATCGGCAATACCGAAAAATCGTTCGGTACAATAGGCAAAAATCAACGCAACCCCTAGCCCGTAAATCGAAATACGGTGAGTATGAGGATGCCTTTTATCATACCATTTGAAGATTCGGTAAATCACATAGCCTACTACCAACGAAGCGGCAAAGAACGCTGCCGTTTTTATAATAAGTGCGAGGTAGTCGCCCTTACCGGAACTTGCACCGAGTACAACCGTTAATGCAATAATGCCTAAGACATCATCGATGATTGCAGCACTGATAATTGTTTGCCCGACTTCCGAATTTATCTTTCCCAGCTCTTTCAATGCGGCAACGGTAATGCTCACCGAAGTCGCCGTTAAAATAGTCCCGATAAATAGGGCTTGATAAAATACGGGCGTTCCAAAACCGTCGAAACCCCAAAAGCCTAAGGCCATAGCCGTACCTAAAACCAATGGAACGATAACGCCGCAAGCAGCGATCACTGTGGATTTGATACCGGATGCAACAAGTGATTTTAAATTAGTACCCAATCCGGCAGAGAACATAATCAGGATAACGCCGATTTCCGACATATATCCGATAAACTGATTGGTTTCGGCATAGATAATGTTCGGTTCGACTCCGCCGAAATTACGAAAAAAAGGCAGGTAGCGTAATAAAAGCCCTGCAACAATTTCACCGGCAACTTGCGGAATATTCAGTTTTTTTGCAAGAAGGCCGAGGTACTTTGCAACAATAACGATAATTCCAACGGAAAGGACAATTTGCAAAGCAATTTCGCCAATAGGTATTTTACCAGCAGACATAAACAGCTCCCATTTTTAGTCCATTATATCACAGTATCATTTATTCGTATAGTGCCGGATTTGCCTCACCTTAAATCTAATATAAAATAGACACTGTGAGATTTTACGTCCACGCTTGACAAATAGGGGGTATTTTTAATAGACTATAATTATAGGAGAATTTTAGGCATTATGAAACTTTATAGTAGAAGACAGACCCTCGTATTTTCGCTCATTGCAGCGGTTATTTTTGCAAGTGCAGGTTTTTTTGCCGGTATAAAATATAGTACAGGAAACGCCGGCTTAAGTGAAATTCAAAGCGGAACCTCAAGCAACCCTGCCGATTTTGAAGAAAGTGCAGAAAACGGATTTGTTCAGACGGAAAATTCGCACAATTTAAATATGCAGCAACATGGAAATACGGCAGCTTTAAATACAGCAAATGAAAAAGGATACATGGGCTATAGTCCTGCCGAAACACAAAACATTCACGTATATGAAACAACCAATGAAGGTGTTGTAAACATCACAACCGAAACCATGGGCGTCAACTGGTTTTTTGAACCCGTTCCAGTCGAAGGCGGTTCAGGTTCAGGCTCCATAATCGATGAAAGCGGCTTAGTGCTGACCAACACACACGTAATTGCAGAAGCTTCAAAGATTTTTATTTCGCTCCATGACGGAAGTCAATATGAAGCCAGAGTTGTAGGAATGGATCCCGAAAACGATTTGGCCGTTTTAAAATTCGATCCGCCAAAAAACGTAAAACTTACGGTTATAAAATTCGGAGATTCTGCCGGCTTAAAAGTCGGCCAAAGAGTTTTAGCCATAGGCAATCCCTTCGGCTTGGAAAGAACTCTTACCGACGGAATAGTCTCGGCCCTGAAACGCCCTATTCAAAACGATAAAAACATCATAATCAAAAATATGATTCAAACCGATACGGCCATAAACCCCGGAAATTCGGGCGGCCCTCTTTTGGATACAATGGGAAAAATGATAGGCATCAATACCATGATTTATTCCACATCCGGAAGCTCGGCAGGTGTCGGCTTTGCAGTTCCCGTAAATACGGCTAAAAGAGTTGTTGCAGACATTTTAAAATACGGGAAGGTCATCCGCGGTTCTATAGATGCCGAATTGGTTCAAGTTTCAGGACGCCTTGCCTCTTACGCAAAGCTGCCTGTTTCTTACGGGCTTCTTGTTTCCGAAGTCAAAAGAGGAAGCAATGCTGCAAAGGCCGATCTTCGAGGAGGAAATGAAGCTGTCCGCTCAGGCATAGGAAGATACAGCTCGGTATTTTACATAGGCGGAGATATAATCGTCGAAATAGCAGGGCAAAAGATAAACAATATAACCGATTATTATTCGGTGCTGGAGGATAAAAAGCCGGGAGAAACGGTAACGGTAAAAGTTATTAGAGGAAAAAAACTTATTGATTTACGCGTAACTTTATCGGAACGAAATTAAGAGCCGATGATCGATTTAAAAAAAATTTTTAAAAAAATTTCATGGAAGATTAAAGGTATCTCGGTTTATGCCCTCGTCGGTGAAAGCGGAACGGGAAAGAGCTTTAGGGCAAAGCTGCTTGCCGAAAAATACGGCATAAAGCTCATCATCGATGACGGGCTTTTAATCTGTAACGATAAGATAATTGCAGGCCAGTCTGCAAAAAGAGAAAAAACTTTTTTGGCTGCCGTCAAGGTAGCTTTGTTTGACGACAAAAAACATAGGGATGGGGCTGCCAAGGCTTTACAATCCCATAGCTTTAAAAAGATTTTAATATTGGGCACTTCGGAAAAAATGGTAAATAAGATTGCAGCCCGCCTTCAAATTCCTCAACCTCAAAAAATAATTAAGATAGAAGATATTGCAAGCAGAGAAGAAATCGAAACGGCAATGAGATCGAGGCGGGTTGAAGGTAAACATGTTATACCTGTTCCCTCAATCGAAGTACAGCGCACCTACCCCCAAATCTTTTACGACAAGATTCGCCTCTTTTTTAAAAACAAAAAAACACCCTTTGTAGGAACGGAACAATCAAAGCTCTTTGAAAAGTCCGTAGTCCGTCCGGAATTCTCAAAGGTTGGTACGGTTGAAATATCCGAATCTGCTTTAAGCCAGATGGTATTTCATTGCCTTGAAGAGTATGACAAGGAAATCGTCATAAAAAAACTAAGCATAAAAAAAGAAGAAGACGGATACCGTTTGGACTTAACCGTAGATATCCCCTTCGGCACCCAGCTGACGGGAAAGATCCACCAGCTGCAAAAATATATAATCGAACATATAGAGCGGTACACAGGTATATTAATCTTGCAGATAAATATTATTATCGACAAGATAAGGGAGCCTAGCCCTTAAAATCCAAACCTATCAAGTAAGTTTCAAAACTTGAACTGCGGCAGGCCTCGGGCTTAAAGGCCCTAGCTGTCTTAAAACATTTCCGCAAGTTGTTTAAGTGGATTTGCTGATCCCCTCCTTGTAATATCTTTACCACAAAGGCTCCACCTTGTTTAAGCTGTTCTTGGGCATAATAAATTGCGAGCTCTACCAGGCCCGAAGATCGGGCAGTATCGACGGTCTTGTTGCCTGTAGTTGCGGGGGCTGCATCGCAGATGACAGCATTATAGGGCCCAAGCTCTTTTACCGATTTTATAATCCCCTTATCGAACATATCGCCTTGAAAAAAACTAAGACGCTCATCATAGACCGAAGAATCCAAGGGCTTTAAATCGACGGCAGTTACCCTTCCCTCTCTATTTAAAAAGCGCAAAACATAGACAGTCCAGCTTCCGGGAGCAGCACCCAAATCCAAGACCTTATCGCCGGGCGAAAAAAGATTGAATTTTTTATTCATCTCTTCAAGCTTGTACACGGAGCGTGCAGGATAGTTTTCTGAAAAAGCCTTTTTTGACCAATAGTCCGGTTCGCTGTATTTATTTTTTGCCATTCGATTTTTCCTTTTTGGATTGAGCTTCTTTTTCTTCCAACATCTGGGCCGTATCTTCTGCAATTTCGGCTGCATATTCATCGAGCTTTCGATGGAGGGTTCTGCGTCCTATCCCCAAGATATCGGCAGTCTTGGACTTATTGTTGTTTTGGTTTGCAAGTGTCTGCAAAATAATTTGCTTTTCGGCTTCGGCCATATTTACACCCATGGGAATGCGGATTGAAGAAGCCTCGGCCTTTTCGCGTAAGGCGGCAGGGAGGTCATCAAAATGAATTACATTATCCGAGCTCATTACGACGGCACTTTGAATACAGTTTTGAAGCTGCCTTATATTTCCCGGCCACTCATAATTGTAAATTGCAGTTCTTGCACGAGGCTCCATAGAATCTATTTTTTTATCGTTCTCTTCGGCGAATTCCTTGATAAAGGCGGCAGCCAAAAGAGGAATGTCTTCTTTGCGCTCACGCAAGGGCGGAACATGAATATGCACAACATTCAATCTAAAATAAAGGTCTTCCCTGAAATTTCCTTTTTTTATTTCTTCGATCAGGTCCCTGTTGGTGGCGGCAATTATCCTTGTATCGACACTAAGAGTTTCGGTTCCGCCTACCCTTTCAAACTTTTTTTCTTGGAGAACGCGCAAGAGTTTTACCTGTATCATTTGGTTGACCTCGCCTATCTCATCCAAAAAAAGAGTTCCGCCGTTTGCAATTTCAAAACGGCCTCTGGTACGCTGAACTGCTCCCGTAAAGGCTCCTTTTTCGTGACCGAAAAGTTCCGACTCCAAGAGGCTTTCGGCAAAGGAAGCACAGTGAACCTGTACAAAGGGCTTATCCTTCCGGTTAGAAAGATTATGAATGGCACGAGCTATCAATTCTTTTCCGACTCCGGTTTCTCCGGTAATTAAAACGCTGGCCTTTGTGGGAGCAACTTTTTTTATATCCTCAAAAACCTTTTCCATAAGGGGACTCTTCCCTATGATATTTTCAAAGCTTTGTTTTGTTTCGATGTCGTGTAAAAGAGCACGGTTTTGAAGAACAAGGGCGCGGTTTTGTAAGGCTCTTTTTACCAAGAGGAAGAGACGCTCCAAATCCAAAGGCTTGGTTAAAAAATCGTAGGCTCCCATCCTCATGGCTTCAACAGCCGTCTCTACCGTGCCGTGACCGGTTAACACAATTACGGGAACTCCGGGAGTTTTTGAAATAACTTCACGGAGAACATCTTCGCCGCTAAGTTCGGGCATTCTTAAATCGGTAATTACAAGATCGACTTCTTCTTTTAAGGCAATATCCAAGCCCGTTTTTCCGTTGTCGGCCGTGATTACTCCGTAACCTTCATCTTCCAAGGCCATCGCAAGGCCTTCGCGGATATTTTTTTCGTCATCTATAACCAAAACAGTAAATTTCATTTTATATCCTTTACCGAATCAAAGTCGGAAGTTTTATCGGAGAGTAAAAGCGTTGCCCCCTTGCGTTCTATCGGAAGCGAAAATTTAAAACTTGTTCCCATGCCGTAATCGGAATAAACGTTTATGTCGCCCCCATGTTCCTTGATAACCTTATAGGTCATGGTAAGGCCTAATCCCGTTCCGTCATGCTTTGTAGTAAAATAGGGCTCAAAGATTTTGTGAAGGTCTTCAGGCAAGATACCCTGTCCCGAATCCGAGATAGATACAAAAATAAAATCGTTTTCGCTCTTTGTCGAAATATCCAAAAAGCCTCCGTCCGGCATTGCGGACTTTGCATTCGTCAATACGTTCATAAAGGCCTGCCGTAAAAACCTTTCATCGCCTTGAATTTTAGGAAGCTCCTTTGAAAAGTTAAGCGAAATGGTTATACCCTTATCGTTAAACTCGTCAAAAAAGGTATCGTATAAATTCTTTAATAGAACATTTATATCTACCGGAACAAATTCGAACTTTAAAGGACGCACGGCAAACAAAAAATCCACTACAATTTTATTTAGCCTTTCAATTTCTTCTTCGATAACGTTAATATGTTTTTGAGCCTTTTGGTTTATGGATAAATTACAGGCAGTAAAATTTTTCTTTAAAAGCTGTAAGTGGATGCTGATCGCTGCAAGCGGGTTTTTAATTTCGTGGGCAACGGCGGCTGCAACATTTGTAAGGCTTGCAAGATTTTCAAGGCGGCGGTTTTTAATTTCTTCACTTCTTTTTTCGGTAATGTCCGCAATCATAATTATCGTGCCTTGGATTTTTTTTTCTTTTACCAAGGGAAGAACCGAAACTTCAATGTACTTATTTTTACCTTCGGGCAAGCCGGCTTTAAGGTTAAACTCTTTTGAAGTTTGTCCGCTTTCATTTTCAATTACGTAAGAAACAAAGTCCGCAATATCCTGAATCTTTATATGCTCCCATACGTTTTTTTCATGGCTCTCGCCAAGCGGAGTGCCTAAAATTCTTTCGGCAGCTCTATTCGATTTTATAATTTTATTTTCTGAATTTGCAACTATAACGCCGTCGTTTAAAGAATCCATTACGGAGTCCAAAAGAGAATACTCGTTTGCAAGCAGCTTTACAAAGGTGCGGAGCTGGGCCTCATTCATGCTCGGGGACTTTTGTATTCCCCTTCTCATAAACTCTCTCATATAAGCTTTTCCTTAATGCCTTCCGCCAAGTTTTCTAGGGCGGCCTGAGGAGAGATATTAAAAATATCTACAGCGGCTTCGGCATTTTTTATCAAGGCCGTTATCTTAAAATAGGACTCAAGTTCCAAGGCGGAACATTCTTCATTTTTTAGGCCTTTCTGCAAAAAAAACAAAAGGCTGTTTAAAAACAAAACATAAATCGTATGCGGCTTACATTTATTTAAAAGGTTTACAATATTCGACACCGTGCAATTTGAATTGTCGTAATGATTTTCGTTTTTGTAATCAGTGACCGAATTATAAAGAGCAGAGGGAAGAATTTTATTTTGCCTGTCTATGAGTAAAAAAATATACTCGTAAAATAATGAAGCAGCATTTTGAATTGTCCTAAAACTTACGGGTAAAAAACCGTAAAGGTAAGAGCTTAAAAGATTAAATTTTCCGAAAGGTTCATGGGAAACTTCTCCTTTAAAAACCCTTCTTATAACTTCTTCTTGAGATTTTTCATCACGCTCTTTAAAATTATAGGGCCTTACCCTCGATAAGATGGTAGGCATAATCGCTCCTCGATGGGCGGTAGTCAAAATAAATATTGCATAGGAAGGCGGCTCTTCCAAAATTTTTAAAAAAGCATTTCTCGCTCCTTCCTGCATCTTATCGGCATTTTCGACTATCAAAACTTTTTTTATTCCCGAAGGCATCAGGCGCACCCATGATGAGGCCTTTCTAACCTGATTGATGGGAATCGTATCGTACATACACTCGTCTTGAAGCTTTGTGCTTTTTAAAACAAGGCTTTCCGCAATTTTACTCAAAGTTTTTTCATCCATGGTTTCTATAGGAACCGAACATAGATCGGCTAAGAGTTCTTCAATCTCCGCAATGACGGGAGCAGCTTTAACAAAACGGGTTTCATCCGTATCCCAAAGACGGGGATCGAATCGGGAGGTAAGTTTTCTGACACTACGCAAAAACAAGTATCTGGAAGAAATAGTTTTTGTCTTTAACAAGGTTTCGCAGGCAGCCTTGATTTCGGGGCTGTGATCTCGTGCACCCAAAATAAGAACATCCGGAGAAATCATCTCTTTTTGCCTCAAGCATGAAGAGCAGCTACATGTCCACTGTCCCGATTCGGTACATGAAACGGAGCGGGCAAGCTCAAGGGCAGCAGTCAGCTTCCCCGAACATTCGGGCCCCGAAAACAAAATCGAAGGCGGAAGTTTTTTTTGTTCTATATCCCGAATAAGCCTAAGCCCTGCTTCCTGATCTATCAGATTTTCAAACATCAATAACTCCTATAAAAACTTTTTGCAGGAAGCCTAAGCTTCCGAAAAAAGTTTTTTCAAGTAGTTTTGCTTTTGCAAAACTACATATAATAACACGATGTTTTGTGCAAAGCACAAAACTCGAAGATAAACAGTGAGGCAGATGTGCCGAGCTGTTTATCGTAACTCCTGATCTATAACTGCTTAGTTATATCTAAAATAAACGGAGAAAGTATTTTAGCAAAAATACTTTCGCTTAATATCTTATCAAACGAAATAAAGGTTTGAATATTGATGAGCATTAGGATAACGCCTATCACAATCAATCCCTCGACAAGGCCTAAAAAAAAGCCCAATGACCTGTCCAAATTTTTTAATGACTCGTTTGAAAAAAGGGAGCCTAAAAAAACTTGCACAAGTTTTATAATCAAATAGACAGACAAAAATAAAATTAAAAAGGCTATCACGGCCGATAAGGATTTTTCTCCAAGAAGCTCGGTAATTACGGGAGTAAGCAATTTATAAAACAAAAATGCTATAAGCCCTCCGACTATTACGGCGGCCTTTGAAAAAAACTCGTCTATAAAACCCGTTACCGTAACCTTGACGGCAAAAAAAGTTAATATAATCAAAAAAACTATATCGGCACTACCTATCTGCATTTAATTATTCTCCATTCTTACACTTATATAATTTTGCTTCAATTAATTCAAAATATCTTGTCGGTGTAAAAATTATCGGTTTATCAATTTTTACGTCTTCAAAATCTTTATCTCCCGTAATCAAAATATCCGAATCAGATAAAATTGAGGACACAAGAACAGGTAAATCTTTTATATCTCGAACCTTAGGATATTTATTTTTATCGATTCTGTCAGGAGTCTTAAATTCTTCAAAGCTGATTCCGTCAAAAAAAATATCCAACAACTTCTTTTTTAGCGGAAATTTATTTGCAAAAACTTCTTTGCATTCTTCCTTTGTATATGAAGAAATTATTACCGTATGCTTTTCAAGTAAATGGGAAAAAACTTTAGCGGTTTTACCCTTAGGAAAAAGTATTGCAGAAATAATGATATTTGTATCTACGAAAACCCTCAACGCTCTTTCCTTAATTCTTTGATATAAGCAATAACATCATCTTCTGTTTGAAAGCCTGCTTTTTCAGATTCTCTTTGCATTTCGGCTTGAACTTTTGATAAAGTCATTTGAGAAGAGTTTGTAATATACACTTTTCCTCTGCTTTCCTCAAAGAAAACCTTATCGCCGGTTTTTAATTTGAGCAGATTTCTTATTGTAAGAGGAATTGTAATCTGACCTTTCGATGTTACTTTTGCAAGTTCCATAAAACACCTCCTTACTTTCCTTACCTTATAATATATACTAATTAGACCTTTTCTGTCAATGCTATAATTTAGCTCTCAGAAAATCTATAAAGCTTTTTAAAAAATCGGCAATTACAAGAACAGGTTTTTCGCCTGCAAGAGCTGCCGAGGCCTTAGCCATGCTTTTAAGCCTATCGTTTCCGCTTCCGTTTTCTTCAAAACCAAACTCCCGTAAAAGGCTTATAAAAACATCGGGTCTTACGTCCTCTCCCAAAAGAACTTCTGCGGCTCCCTTTTTCTTAAAGAAGTCTGCATTCTCTATTTGGTCTCCTCTTGAACTTCCCTTTTCGAGAGGAACCAGGATCATAGGCTTGCCTGCAGCGGCCGACTCCCAAACAGTATTGGCACCGGCCCGCGACACCACAATCGAAGAAAGGCTTAAAACATCGGCCATCTCTTTTTTTATAAAGGGATAGGGCTTATAGTTTTCAGCAAATTTGGGAGAGGCGTTTAAAAGAGCTTCTTTAATTTTTTGCCCCTGCTCCATGTTGGCTTCCCCAATCTGATGAACTACAACAAAATGTTTTACAAGGTACTCGATTGAATCTGAAATCAAATCGTTTAGCTGCCTTGCACCGAGGCTTCCGCCCAATACAAAGAGAACGGGTAAGTCCTGCTGTATATTTAAAAAGGCCCGCCCCTTTTCAGGGCTACCCGAATAAAAACTTAAGCGGACAGGGTTCCCCGTACAGATAACTTTTGAGCGGATAGAAAGCGGAAAAAGATCAGCCGTTTCTTGATATGAAACCAAGATGTGATTTGCAAATTTTGAATTAATCCTTGTTGCAAGACCCGGGGAAAAATCGCACTCGTGGGTGATAACCGGAATTTTCAAGACCTTCGCTGCAGCACAGGGAGGAACCGAAACAAAGCCGCCCTTAGAAAAAACAAAAATAGGTTTTAATCTTAAAAGTATAAAAAAAGATTTTATAAAACCTGCGGCGACCTTAAAAACATCTATAAAATTTTGAAAGCTAAAATACCGCCTTAGTTTTCCGGCAGGGATCCCTTTAAATTCGAGAACTGAAGGAGATGCCGAATGAAGCTCCGAAGATTCGACTATTTTGCGGTCAACGCCCTTAGAAGAACCTACCCAAACTATTTTACATTCCAAAGAAGAACTTAAAGCCTCGGCAACGGCCAGCCCCGGGAAGATATGCCCCCCTGTTCCGCCTCCGGTAAAAACAACACATTTCATAGCCGTAAGTGTATCACAATGACACAATTTTGAAAAGAGCTCATTAAAAATAATTTGTGTCTCCAGCATAAATTTGAAAGATTACTTTATGGAATCGACTGAAATCCAAACTAGTTTATATTTTTCTATATAATTCTTCTCAGGCAATGCTAGTTTTCTATCCGTAATGATATAATTAAAATCTTTCAAATCACAAATTTTATATAATTTTGATTTTTCGAATTTACTGCTATCTGCCAATAAAAATCTTTGTTGTGATTTTTCGATATACGTTCTTTTTAATTCAACTTTCGCGATATTCGGAGTCCGAATTTCAAATTTATCACTAATAGATTGAGTTCCTACAAAGCATGCATCTATTTCAAAATCTTTAAGCATAGAAACAGCCATAGAACCACAAGTCAGGATGTTTTCATTTTCAATAATTCCGCCAAGCATTATAACCTGAAAAAATTTTTTTTCGGCTAAAATACATGCTATCTTTAAATCATTTGTTATAATAATTAAATCCTTAATTGAACTTTCAACCAAAAATCTAGCAAGCTCATAATTTGTAGTGCCTGCATCGAGAAGGATTGTCATACCGTTTTTGACGAATAACAGAGCCTCCGCAGCAATTTTTTTCTTTATCGACAAATTTTCTTTTTTTCTTGTTGAATATAATTTATCATGCGACAGAGATTCTTTTGAGAGTGCTCCGCCGTAACTTTTTAAGAGAACACCTTTCTCTTCAAGAATACTCAAATCTCTTCTAATAGTCATCGGTGTTACCTTAAACTTTTCTGCCAGTTCTTTTACATTTAATTTTCCATATCTGTTTAAATCTCTTAAAATTAAATCTAACCTTTCTTCCACATACATAAACAATTCCTGTTCAATATTTCCCATTAAATTATATCATATTTTCTTTAATTAGAGAATATCAAACAGGGAATCATGGACAAAAAACACTTCAATTATCTTACAAGTCTTTTAGTTCAAAAAGTTGATGCTAATCTGAGTACTCCAAATTCTTTATGTTTCAAAGCCTCTGCTTTTGTTATTTTTCCGTTGCATACTTGTAAGATTTCTTCAAACAACCTCTTACCGGCATCATTTATAGATTCGTTACCGAGAATAATATCGGAAACATCAAAATCTATATTATCCTGCATAGCTTCAAAAGTATGCTTATTACCGGTAAGTTTAATGACTGGAGCAATAGGATTTCCGGTTGGACTACCTCGGCCGGTGGTAAAAATAATAACTTGAGCTCCCCCTGCTACCATACCCGTAATCGATTCAATATCTTGACCCGGCGTATCCATTATAAATAATCCATGCGAGGAGGGAATGTCAGCATAATCCAATACTCCTTGAAATTCTTTTGTTCCTGATTTATGAATACAACCTAAAGATTTTTCTTCAATTGTAGTAATTCCTCCTACAATATTTCCGGGTGTAGGCTGACTACCACGAATATCAACTCCAAGACTCATTGCTTTTTTTTCACAATTCCGTACCAATTCCAAAATTTTTCTAGATACTTCTTCTGTTTTTCCTCTCTTAGCAACAACATGTTCTGCTCCAATAAATTCCGTTGTTTCCGATAATATACTTGTTCCGCCTAGTTCAACCATTTTATCGGAACAAATACCGCAAGTAGGATTAGACGCCAAACCTGATGTAGTATCGGAGCCTCCGCATTCCATACCCAGAATTATTTCGGAAATATCACAAATCTCTTTTTGTATAGATGAAATTTCCTGAACAAATTTTCTGGCAATTGATACGCCCTTTGCATAAGCATTCAAAGTTCCCCTTTCTCCTTGAATGGTCAACATTTCAACAGGTTTTCCGGAATCCTTGATACTCTCATATATATCTAAAGGTTCAAGCCCTTCACAACCTAAACCTACAACCAAAACGGCCCCGACATTGGGATGTAAACATGTATTAATAATTGTTTTTCTTGTCAAAGAAAAATCAACACCAAGCTGGCAACACCCATAAGTATTGTTGATAAAGGTGGAGCCTTCAACAGCTCTTGAAATATCTTCAGCAACTTTATTAGCACAGACACTTGTTGCCAAAACCAACACATGATTTCTAATACCCACTTTACCGTCTTTTCTTCTATATCCCATGAATTTCATTTTAAATCTCCTCTTCCTCTTTTACTTTCTAAATTTTGAATATGAACATGCTCCCCTGTTAAAATATCTTTAGTGGCTCTGCCTATACTTTCTCCATATTTAATTACATCATTTTTACATGCAATATCCCTTATAGCAGCCTTATGTCCAAACGGAATATCATTCTTTAAAACAAATTCTTTCAAAGTTTTTCCATCAAATAAATATCTTACGGTTTCACCTTTTTTTAGATCGGTTATAGCCGTAACAACATCATCAGTTTCAGTAATAATAATCGCATTTATGGTTTTACTCTCTTTCATACTTACATACTCCTATTTTATTATATAAATTTTTTTGATATTCTCAAAGCATAAAACAGGTCATCTTCTTTTGCAATTCCTTTTCCTGCAATATCAAATGCAGTTCCATGGTCTACGGAAGTTCTAACAATCGGCAAACCTAAGGTAATATTTACTCCATTACCAAAAGCCAATAGTTTTAACGGAATGTGTCCTTGATCATGGTACATTGCAACAACAATATCATAATAACCTTTATATGCTTTTAAAAATACAACATCAGGAGAGATGGGGCCTTCTACATTCCAGCCTTTCTTTTTCGCTTCGTTTATTGCAGGTATAATTTGATCGATCTCTTCTCTCCCAAAAAGCCCCGACTCACCACTGTGAGGATTGAGACCTGCAACGGCAATTCTTGGAGTTTGGACACCCATCTTCCGTAAACCTTTTTGTGCCAACTCGATTGTATCAAAAACTCTTTCTTTTGCAGCTCTCTCACAAGCATTTTTTAATGAGCAATGTGTTGATACATGAATTACGGACAACTTTTCACTCCAAAGCATCATTGCATATTTTTTAGTATTTGTTAGTTTTGCAAATATTTCAGTATGACCTTCATAAGCATACCCTCCTTTGTTTAACGCTTCTTTATTCAGCGGAGCAGTTACCACAGCTTTTATTTTACCTTCCAATGCATCGTGAATAGCTTTTTCTACATACAAATAAGAAGCTTTTCCGCATATTCCCGAAACATTTCCTATGGACATACTGCTCATATCCAAATCAACAACATCTATGATATTGATTTTTCCTTTTTGAAATTCATGCGGTGTTGTTATCAAAGATAAATCAGAGGTAATATTTAACATGTTTTTATAATAATCAAGTATTGATACACTCCCATAAAGAATAACTGAATTTTTATATTCTTCATACTTATCTAATACCTTCAAAGAAATCTCAGGTCCTATTCCTGCCGGATCACCTATTGTAATTCCTAAATAATTCAAATAATCACCTCTCTCATTTTAAAAATACACCTATCAATAATATCTTCCTCACCAAAAGAACCTGCTTTTGTCATTATTACAAGCCCTTTGTATAATCCATTCAATAATCTTGAAACAATAACACCCGGTGAAACTTCATATAAAATTTCAACACCTTGTGCATTTAAATTATTCATAATGGATATTGCAGTATCGCCCCCGGTTAAAAAAAGCCCGCCAACTTCGACATTAGCAAGTATTTTTTTTGTAATCTCACCCAATATGTTTTTAACAATACTTGCTATCTCTTGCTTATTAATACCTCTTTCTATTCCATAATTAATATCCTCGTTAAAAGATTGTTCAGAAAAACAAGATGTAATAATTAAATCCCGGTTTTTCCGTAATATGGAAACAGCTTTTTCACATATTGAATCATACATATTTGATTCCAAAATTTTTGGAATATCAATTTCCAATATATACCGTCCCTGTTTCTTTGCATAATTTAGCTGCTCGATGCTTTTTTGGCTGGTACTGCCGACAATTGCCAATGAAGGCTTTTGCGGATGTAAAACATTAAAAATCCCTTCAGCTAAACCTGCTGAACCGATCCATAATATTTTTTTTATATTTGATAATCCGATTTTTGCTATTAGCTCCATATCTTTAACAGTTTGTGCATCAAATGTATAATACGAGCAATCATTATTTATAACAGGATCTTTTGAATACAATTCAGATAAATTTATATGATACACACCACTTCTCGAAATTGTTTTCAATATATCAACTATGTTATCTGATTTTATGGGATTTATAGGATCTCGAACAAACTCAGTTTCCATAAGCCGTGTCCCATATATTTTTTGAATTCCATTTTGAGTAGTTCTACCCAATCTTGGGAGAGCCGGCGCAAATAAAACTACCTCAGGATTATATACTTCCGATATAGCTAAAACTTCATCTATAATATTACCGCGTAATGCCGAATCTACTTTCTTATAAACTATATCGAATTCATATTTAGTAACTAATTCTGAAATATCGGATTTGAGTTTTTCATAAGCATCTTTTTTAGGTATAGCTCTAGTTTCAGTATCAAACACCAGACACTTATCGTTGTCATCAATGGAAGATGAAGAAAAAACAACTTTGGTTGCAAAGCCTTTTTTTCTCAACTGAACACCCGTATCATTTGCACCAGTAAAATCATCAGCAATGATTAAATATTTGCTATTCTTGTTTTTCATAATTATTTTTTTCTCGTTTTGCCAGGATAGAAACTAACAATGGACATAAAATAGCCGTTACAATAATAGCAGCAGCAATCTGTGCCGTGGAAACTTCAACATACGGCAATAAATTAGAATCGGCTAAGGCTAAAACAGCAGGAGTTCCAACGGCGTTTCCAGCAGTAGTTCCTATTGAAGCTGAAACAGCTGTTCGTTTTCCTTTGTTGTAAACTGCAGAAATAAAATAACCTCCTAAACCAGTCAACAATGTACAAACGAGGCCAAGAAAAATTCCGGGAAGCCCGGCGTCTAAAATAGATCTAAGGTCCAAACCGGCTCCTAAAGGAAATGCAAAAAACGGTATCAATACAACTGTTCCTTTAGCCAAAAATTTTCGCATATCTTCATCTAAATTTCCTAAAATAAACCCCAAAACAATAGGAACCAGAACAGATACAAAGGCAATAAACGGAATATTGGCTATTCCGGTTATCCCAAAAGCCAACATAGTAAAAAAAGGACCATCGTTCAGAGACAAAACACTTACAGCACCTACATCGGACGAATCTCCATATTCACCGGCGAGAGCAGCATACAGACCTCCATTTGAATTTGTAAGAGCTGCAACGATAGCAAGCGGAGTAATCCCCAAAATTCCGGCCATACCAAAAACTTTATTAATAGCCCAACCTAGAAGGGCTCCCAAGAAAAATTTAACAGATGTCAACACAACCCCTTTTATCAGGGGTCTTCCTACTTGCTTTACATTGATTTGAGCACCATTACACAGAACAAAGAGAGCTATTAATGCTATAGCTCCTTTTTTAAACAATGCAGTCGTGAACCCTCCTATTTCAAGGGCTCCGGGAACAAAAGTATTCATAACAGCCCCTATAAGTAAAGGAACAACCATTAAACCGCCGGGAATTTTTTGAATTGACGATAAAATTTTCATATTAACCTCCAAAATTTCACAAAAAAAGACACTTGTGTTTTTATGTTCTTTTATGTGTTTTTATGTTCTTTAATTTATGCTAACATAGCTTTTTAAATCTGTCAAGTAAAATTTTAAAAATAATTTAACTTACCGTCAAATAAGTGAAAATTATTGCTCTAAAGCCTGTTTTAAAAATTCCGATAATTTATTTAGGAGGAAATATATGGTTTCAAACAGTTCGCCGCTTCAAGCTCTTTCTCAAATTGCGATGCCTAAGATCTCGGCAGGCGGAAGAGCCTTTGTGCCTGTAAAGCCAAGCCAAGTCCTCTACTCTCATTTTAAATACGTTTCAGGCTTTGCCCAATCCCAAGGCCAATCGGGCATGAGTATCGATAAGCTCAGAATCTTAAACTCAATAATCGATCAGCTTGTATCCATGAAAACCAACGAGATTCAAAAAGCAAGGCTTACGGAATCGGCAGCCGCTCAGCTGGAATCGGAAATAACCGAAAACCAAATAGACGGTCTTTTGGATTACTACCACAATCAAATAAAAAACACCATGATACAAACGGAAAACATCGGCTACGGCGGTAACCCCCTTCCTGCTGCCGTAGTAGACTTGACAGCCTAAGTTTTTTTACGCATAATTGCATAGTATGCAGAACAAACCAAAGAACATCTTTTTTATTCTCTTATTTTTAAGCGGTGCACTCATACACCTAAATGCTCAAGATCTTTTTGTTCAAAAAACAAAGTATTTCGATATAATTTACTCCTCAGCCTCCGAAAAGACGGCAGCCTTAATTTCGGAACATGCAGACAATTATGCCGAAGAGATTTCTCAAAAACTAAACCGCAAAATTCCGAAAAGAATGCCCATTTACATTGAGGGCGGAAAGGAGGCCTTAAACGGCTATTATACCTTTTTCCCTTATCGCCGAATAGTTCTTTTTGATACAATACCGGAAGAAGGGCAATTAAGCAATTTAAACGATGTTATTTTAAAGGTCTTTTACCATGAGTTAACCCATGCAATTTCTCTCACGTATTTTTTTCCCCTTCTTCCCATGTCATTTACCGAGGGAGTTGCCGTTTCTTATGAAAGCCTTGACGGAGAACAAGGCAGACTCAACGATCCCTTAATCATGCACAGCTTAATGCAGGCGAGGCTTGAAAATGCAAGTCCTTCATGGAAAGAGGCTGCGGGAGCGCGGGATGTTTACCCCGGAGGACTTTGGCCTTATATCTACGGCGGAGCCTTTGCCGAATACCTTCAAAAAATTTACGGTATGGAAACTTATGCAAAGTACTGGGCCAATCCTCTTTCATTTTTTCCGAAAGGAAAAACAAAAAAGATTTTTAATAAGGAGCTCGATAAACTTTGGAACAGTTTTTTGGAATCTATTTACTTTCCCGAAAAAGCCGTTACACCGCAAAATCCTATTAAGCAAAAAGGCGGATTCTCTTTTACTGCAAACTCAAAGGAAGGCTTTGCCTATTTTGATTTTACGACAAAGAATGTAATATTTTTTCCCGATTCGGGAAAAGAAGAAAAACTATTCACGGCAGAACCGAGCCTTTCTTTTTTAAGTTTTTCGCAAGACGGAAAATTTCTTTTGGTAAGCGATTTAGTGAACAGCCCTCTCGGCGAACACAATAGAGCAATCATCTTTGATATGCAGAAAAAAAAGTTTTTAAATAAAGAATACAGCTCTTTAAGATATGCATCCTTTTGCGGAGAAACTCTTTGCGGAGTAGAAATAAAAAGTCAGTTTTCGGAGCTTGTTTTAATCGACCAAGAATCTTTTGAAAAAAAAGGAACTCTGTTAAAGGCAGGCCCCGGTCAAGCCTATTCGGCTATTTACAATCCCGTATTTGCAGGCAAAAACAAAATCGCCTTCATTGCCGCGAACGGCATAAAACGGGATATACTGATAATTGACATAACTTCAAAAGAAATAAAAAAAATAGAATTTGAGCAGCCTCTTTCCGCAATAAGGTACTTACAAAGCAATAATTCGGAAGAAGAACCTGTTTTAAGTTTTTCGTGGGCTGACAAAAACACGCTTTACCGATCGGCTTTTTTAAATTTAAAAACAAACGAATTAAAAGTTTTAGAAAAAGATATTTCGGGCGGCACATTTTTTCCGATTGTAAAACAAAAAAAAGAAACTAAAGAATATGAAGTTATCTACACCGGAGTTTTTACAAAATACAATTCGATTTATAAAATAGATTCTTCTTTTTTTACGGAAAGAAAGGCATCTTTAAAATCGATTGATATTTCAAATCAAGAAATAAAAACAAAAATTCCGAATACAGATATCTTAACAAAGGATAAGTATAATTATTTTTCATGGATGCATAAACCCTTTCCCCTGCCCTTCATCGATTTTTCGGGACTTTTGGGAGAAAGGAAAGATGTACCGATAGGTATAAAATTATATTGGAATGATCCTACAAATCTTTTATATTTTGAAACCCTTTCTCTTTTTTATTTTAAGCCGTTTTTTTATGAAACATCTATTTTATTAAAGGCAGAAACAAGGCCTGCAAATATTAAGATAAAATTTTACGATGAAAATAAATTTTTTAAATTCAGAAAAATCGGAAGCACTATAGAAAGCGATTTCTTTTTGCCCTTAAATTCCTTTTATCACAATGTATCGGGAAGAGCAGGTTTATCGATTGAAGGTTTTAGTTTTTTTGGTTCTTCCTATAAAAAAGCTAAAACACTCTACGGGCAAAAATTGGGAAATCCGGTTTTATCCGAAGAAATATCGGCCGTTTATACTTATCAAAAATCATCTCAAAAATTAAATACAAATTTTTTTACAAAAGATTTCACAATGTTCAGGGCAGCCGCCGGATTAAAACACGGCTTCCATTTTCCTTCAAAAACAAATGCTGTTGCACTACAGACTTTCGCTGCTTTTAGACCGCCTGTTGTTCCGATTAAATTTAATTTAAGTTCATACTTGGGATACAATGCCTTTGCTCTTCCTCATACAGGCGACTACGGATTTTTTAACAGCCGTGCACTTATGGGTATGGCATCTTATCTTCCCGATATGAGTGAGTATGAAAACGTAAAAAAAATTATCCGCCCGGGAAAGATAAATTACGGATTCGGCTTTGAAACCGAAATAAATATTTTAAGTTATGATATTCAAACAGGAAGTTCATGGCTTCCCATATTCTTTAACAGAGTCAATATGACCGCAGGATACAGAGTAATCTTCAATTTTTTAAACGGAGGAAAAAACAAAGCCGATATTTATCAATCGATATACGGCAAATTTTACCTTACCATGAACTCGGTTGCAAATATCGGCATAGAATATGCTCATCCTCTCGAAAAAGTAAAAATCGGAAAATTTAAGGCTATTGTCGAGATAAAATTTTAAGTTCTCTTACTTAACTTGATCGGCACAAGCCTTATGCGCGCCATTTTTCAAGCTGAGCCTGTATTAGAGCTTTACCTTCTTCAAGAATCTTGATTTGTTCTTCCTTTGTCTGAGGGGCGTCATAAATTTTTAAAAGCTTAATCCTGTATGAGCCGCCTTTTAAGTTTTTTATGAACTTTGTTAAAGACGAAATTTTCCACCCCCCGTCAACGGCACAGACAGCTACAGGCATCGGAGCCGTATTTAAAAGACGGCGAAAACCTGCTGCATGAAAAATTTTTAATTCACCGTCTTTTGAACGGGAACCTTCGGGGAAAATAACCGGAATTAGATTATTTTTCACAACATGATCTGCAAATTTATCTACAGCCTTCATTGCCTGAGTCGGACTTCCCGTCCTTTTTACCAAACAATGTTTTCCGCTTTTGAGCATGGGAGACACCAAAGGAACATTGTGCCCCAACTCTTCCTTTGCAACAAATCGGAGACGTGTTCCGTTATAATAGTTCATGTGTACCACTATATCTAAAAGACTTTGATGATTGGATATAACCAAATATTGTTCAGGAAGCTGATCCGTAAGACTGTAATCTCCTTCAAATTTAAAACCGATATATTGTTTAAAAACGGCAAACAATAACCGCGGAGCAGTTCTTACAATTACTTCGCTATTAACCCAATCGCATCCCTTTCTGTAAACGGAATGAAATACACCGATGAGCATAGCCCTCCAAGATAACAGCACAAGACAACACAAAACCGTAATAACAGCGCCCATTTCCTTCTCCCATAAAAACTTTTGATTAATTATACAAAAAATCTTCTATTTTGTTCAATACGGTCTTTGTTTCCGAAAAACATTGAATCGTCGGCGGAATACTTTGAATAAATATCGGGCCGTAACGTTTAACTAAAATTCTTTTATCCAAGACGGTAACTATGCCTCTGTCGGTATTCGATCTCATAAGACGGCCGAAGCCCTGTCTGAATTGTACAACGGCTTCGGGAACGCTCAACTGCATAAAAGAATTTCCGCCCGATTTTTCGATTAAGTCTGCACGGGCCTTAAATATGGGCTCCGTCGGAACCGCAAAGGGGAGTTTTACCAAGATTACATGGGATAGGGACTCTCCCGGAACATCGACTCCTGCCCAAAAGGAAGAAGTTGCAAAGAGGCAGCTTGAAACGTCGTCTTTAAATTCGTATAAGAGCTGCATTCTGTCAGCCTCGCCCTGTTTTAAAATTTTTATCTCTTCAGCAATATGCTCCCTTACATACTCGCAAGTTTTTTGAAGAGAATCGTAAGAGGTAAACAAAATAAGGGTCTTGCCTTGGGTTATTTCCAACAAAGCGAGGACGGTCTCGTTTACCGCATCTTGAAAATTATTTTCATCCGGCATCGGGATGTCCGTCGGAATATTAAAGACAACATTTTTTTCGTACGGAAATGGAGAAGGGAAAAAGTCTTTGATGATTCTTTTTTCGGTAAAATTATAAAGGCCGTTTCTGTTAAGCCAAAAGTTAAAATCTTCTCCTATTTTTAAGGTGGCGGAAACACAGATTACGGTTGCCATGGGCATAAAAACGGAACGGCGCATTATCGGGGCAAGATTTAGCGGAGTTTGAATAAAGCGGACAGCCTCCCCTTGCGAAGTTTTTATTTTTTCAAACCAAAAAACATCATTCGGGAATTCGCTCCTCGCTAAAAAGTTTTCCATTACGGAAGCCATTTTTTTTAAGCGGCGCAGGATTACAAGGCCGTCCCTTATAAAGCCTTCTTCGTCTTCCTCCCCATCGGCTGCGTTTATAAGGTTTTCAAGTTTTATGTTAAGGCTGTTTATGTTTTTAAAAAAATTATCTACACAAGATAAGAGTTTTTCCGTTTCATCGCCTGAAGTTTGAGCGAGGCTCTTTGACTGATAGGTTTGAAGAATCTGCAAGGCTTGTTCTTCGAGAACATTAAAGGAAGCAGAGCAAACTTCAAGGAGGTTTATGATTTCGGTAAAGAGTTCCGCCTTTTTGGATATTGAAACTATGCCGCTTAAAATACCCGACTGCTTGCCGCGCCTAAAGCGGTAAAGTAAATTGATTTGCTTGTGCAAGGCAAAGCGGGAAATCTCGCTTGAAAAAAAACTTTGAGCGGCATCTTCGATTCCATGGGCTTCGTCTATTATTATGTTGTCGTAAGAAGGAAGAACAGCAGTTCCCTGATAGCCGAAGCCTTCAGCCCTCACTGAAAGGTCGGCGAATAAAATATGGTGATTTGCAACCAGAATAGATGAGTTTTCGGCTTCGCGTTTTAACTTCATCACAAAGCAGCCCGAAAAATAAGGGCACTTATTCATCGGGCAATTATCGGGTTCGGAACAAACCGTAGACCAAACCTTTTCCGACGGCATAAAATCAAGATCCGAGCGGCTTCCGTCCTTTGTTTCCGTTGCCCATTCTTTTATCTTTTCAAGTTCTTCCTGTCCTTCAGTAAAAAAATCGTTTTCCCTCAATGCCTGACTCATCCGCCTCAGGCACAAAAAATTATGCCTCCCCTTTACAAGGGTTGCCTTCATATCCTGAAAGCCCTTTCCCAAAATTTTTTTTGCAGTAAGGACATCTTTTTCGATGAGCTGCTGCTGCAAATTGATAGTTCCTGTAGAAATTACAACGCGTTTTTTATTTTGTTTTGCCCACATCATTGCAGGCAAAAGATAGGCAAGACTCTTCCCAACTCCCGTTCCTGCTTCAAAAACGCCTATAGCCTCTTCATTAAAGCAGCGGCAAATAGATTGGGTCAAAGCAAGCTGCGGCCGGCGAGCCTCATACTTCTCAAAAAAAGAAGCAAGAGGCCCGTCCTCATCCAAAAGAGAAGAAACCTTTTTAGGGTCGAGGGGCTTTATCTCATCAAAATAATCATCGTCAAAGTATTCCATTCTTTAAAAGACCTATCAGTCACGGCTGTATTAAGAATCAAAGCGTTATTGTATCGGCCTTTTACTTACTTCTCTATCAACTTTGCCAAGTTTTCAGCCGTGAAGCCTAGGTGTTCTGCAACCTTTCCGCCGGGGGCTGAGGTGCCGAAGCGGTCAATCGAAAAATTGTCGCACTTGCAGCCTGTCCAGCCTTCCCAGCCTTGGGCAACCCCTGCTTCGGCGGTAACAACGCGGATATGCTTTTTACATCCGCCCAAAACGGAATGTTTAAAGTCCTTAGGCGAGTTTTCAAATCTTTCTTTCGACATAACCGAGACAACTCTCACCTTTTTATCTTTCACAAGGCTTGCAGCCTTTACAGCCATACTTACCTCGGAACCCGTAGCCAAAACCGTTACGTCGGGAGTCCTGTCAGGTTTTCCGAGGGTACAGCCGCAAGCCGAAGCTTCAACATCCTTTAAAATGTAGGCACCGTTTTTAATCGACTCCCTCCAAAAAAGATCGGACTTTTCCAAGACAGGTAAATTTTGGCGGCTTAAGATGAGACATACGGGGCCGTCCTTGTGTAAGAGAGCCTCTTTCCATGCTTCTCCGGCTTCTTCCGCATCGGCGGGGCGTAAAACAAGCACATTCGGGATAGTCCTCAAGGAGGCTAAAAGCTCTATCGGCTGATGGGTAGGGCCGTCTTCGCCTACAAAGATTGAGTCATGGGTAAAAACATAGATTGAAGGAAGCTTCATCAAAGCTGCAAGACGGAGAGCAGGTCTTAAATAATCTGCAAAGACCAAGAAGGTTGCACAAAAGGCTCTAAACCCGCCGTGAAGCTGGATTCCGTTTGTAATTGTACCCATTGCGAATTCCCTGATACCGAAATAAAGGTAGCGTCCCGAAGGATTTTCGGGCGAAAAGGCAGAAATGCCTTCCAAGCCTACCGCATTGGGGCCTTCCAAGTCGGCAGAACCGCCTACAAGGTTGGGAAGAGCCTTTGCAAACTCGTTTAAGGCCTTTTTTGAAGCGGCACGGGTTGCAATCGTCTCATCCTTTTTAAATTCGGGGAGCTTAACGGAGTTTACAAGGGCTTCGTCGGCTCCGCCTTGGGCAAAGGAAAGATTCCATTCTTTTCGTTTTTCAGGATTGGCCTTTGACCAAGCCTCAAAGGTCTTGTTCCATTCGGCCTCGGTTTGAGCTAATTCCTCGTTTCTCTTTTTAAAGAAGGCATAGGCTTCTTCTGCAACATAAAAATCTCCCTTGCCTTCGAGGCCGAGATTTTTCTTGGCTTCGGCAAGACCGTTCTTTCCGAGAGGAGCGCCGTGGGCCTTGTTTTTGCCTGCAACAGTCGGAGCACCCTGCCCTATAACCGACTTTAAGATGATGAGGGCCGGCCTTTCATCCTTCTTGGCCTCAAGAGTAAGCCGCTCAATATCTTCAAAGGAGTACATTGAGCCCCGCAATACCTGCCAACCGTAGGCCTTGTATCTTTCTTCAATGTTTTCGGTAAAAGTTATATCGGTCGAGCCGTCAATAGTAATTTTATTTTCGTCGTAGTAAACGATGAGCTTTCCTAATTTTAGATGACCTGCCAAGCTGGAGCTTTCTGAAGACACGCCTTCCATCAAACAGCCTTCACCGACAAGGGCGTAGGTATAGTGATCCACTATCTTGTGTTCGTTTGTGTTAAAGCGGGCTGCAAGCATTTTTTCGGCGATGGCCATACCTACTGCCGTAGAAATACCTTGCCCCAAGGGGCCCGTAGTAGTTTCAACTCCCGGAGTGTCGCCGTATTCCGGATGCCCGGGACATTTGGAACCGAGTTGTCTAAAACTCTTTATATCGTCAATAGAAACATCATAGCCTGAAATATGCAAGGCTGAATACAAGAGCATCGAGCCGTGGCCCGCAGAAAGAACAAAGCGGTCCCTATCCTTCCAATCCGGATTTTTAGGATTGTGTTTTAATATCTTGGCATAAAGAGCGGCTCCCAACTCGGCAGCTCCCAGAGGAAGCCCGGGATGGCCGGAATTTGCCTTTTCGATTGCGTCCATCGAAAGACTTCTGATTGAAAGAGCTATAGCATCAAGTGCATTGTTCATAAAACCTCCAAATTATTTTTAAGTGAGAGCCGATATTTTATTTCTTATTTCGACCTTCACGTCAGCATATACATAAGACAAATTTTCAAGAGACATGGACATAACTTCAATAAAATCGGAATCTTCAAATTCAATAGAAGAAACAAATTCGCACCATTGAAAAATTTTATCAAAAATCTGATAAATCATTAAAGGCGACTGACCGTCAAAATCCGATGTTCTTAATTTACGTTCATCAATCTCGTTAAAAAATACAATAAGGTCTTTATAAAAATTAACCAAGGCAGAACGCAAATCTTTTGCGGTATCTTCTTTAAAAGGATTATATAAATTGACCATGTAGTCATAGTGTTTTTCAAGATAACTTCTGCACTCTGAAGATTTCTTTTTGCGGCCGGCTGTAAATTCGGGAATAAATAAAGCTACAGTTTTATCGATAAAATTTTCCCGTATCTCTTCATCGAAACGGGCCATATAATGAGACGATAAAAAGTCCAGTACAAAACAGTCTATAAGAGCCTGAGTGACAGGTCTGTTGATGGAGTCAAAAAAAGCATCTTCTTTTCCTCCGGAATACAGGCATTCGAACCAGTTTTGCGGATTCATGATCGGCTCATCCAAAAGCCAGAATTTCTCGTCTATACCGTAAGGCACAATGCCGAATACATCCTTCCTTTCAAAAAACAACTCCATAGGAGCAGCGTTCTCATCAAAAAGAGCATTTTCTCCCAAAAAGTAAGCAAAGGAGAGAATTTCTTGCGTGACGGAATTCATTGGAAGAACCTGCAATGCAGAGCGG
Organism: Treponema sp. OMZ 790; assembly: GCF_024181285.1. Classification (NCBI taxonomy): domain Bacteria; kingdom Pseudomonadati; phylum Spirochaetota; class Spirochaetia; order Treponematales; family Treponemataceae; genus Treponema; species Treponema sp. OMZ 790. The sequence continues at coordinate 1,492,387 of NZ_CP051201.1, forward strand.
ACGGCCGTTTCAAACAGGTTAAACCAAAAAGAAATATCCTCTTCCGAAATTTTATGTTTTTCTTTTAAAATTTCAAATTCCGCATTGGACCAGTCTTTAATATTCACAAGACAACGAATGGGATAATCAAAACTGCATTCATCAAAAACAGCCGAAAAATCCCATGCACTTACGGCAAAGCGGGATTCGGGAGTAAAACCTTCATGCAAGCGCGAAAAGGTTTCCAAATTTTCTTCATAATCTTCACATAAAACATTCGAAATATCGCTTTCCGTATACAAAAAATAAAAGGAAGAAATTCTTTCAAAACTTAAATAAACCTTTTTCTTGGGAATTTCTTTTCCTTCGTAAAATAGTTTTACCTCATGAGCATATTTATCGGCAGGCAAAAACGGCAAAAATCGGGAACCCGGAATAAAAATTCCTTTTTCATTTTCAGTATCCGAAATTTGAACGGCAAATTCCTTTCCCGAAAAAAAACCGTGCTTACTAACCCATACTCCTTTTTTCATATCAAGGTCGGGCAAAAAATAAGCAAGGGAAGCCGAAATCAAAAAGGTTCCTAAAAGTTCGTCATCTACTTCTTTTAGACCGATAGAATTTTTAAGCTCTTGCAGAGTAAAATACTCCCCAGCATCTTTCAAAAATCGGCTAATTTCCGGCAACAAGGTTTCCAATCGGTCAAACATGGAAGATATTTTAACATATTAATGTTTTTTTTTCAAGATCGGGGAGAAAGCGCAAATCGGCAGCAGCACCCTATTTTTGAGGCAATTCCCTTCCCTTGACTTTTTTCGATAATCAGTTAAAATACTATTATGAGAGATATTAAAAGTTTTGAGTGGGAAGACTCGTTGAGCGTAGGTTATAACACCATCGATTTACATCATAAAAAACTCTTGTCCATCATGGGGCAATTTAAAAATTTGTTTGAATTACCGCAAGAAGAATACAAACTGAAAATCGGCAAGATAATAAAAAATTTATCCGACTATACCTATTATCACTTTGAAGAAGAAGAAAAGGTAATGAAGGAATATGATTACCCCGATTTAAAAGAACATGCGCAAATCCATAATTCTTTTATAAAAAAAATAAGAGAGGCGATTGTGCCTTTAGCATCAGGTAATATCGAAACGGGACTTCAATTTTATGATTTTCTGGGTCAATGGCTTGTTGAACACATAGCCGGTGCCGATCATGCCTGGGCCGAATACATTCATACAAATCACCCCCAAGCCCAATTTTAATCACTTGAAATTTGCTGCATTTTAGTTTATACTTAAAAGCGTTGAAATTTAAGGAAAGTAAATGCTTGAAAATATATCGGTAAAAAACATAGCTTTAATAGACAGTCTCTTTGTAGAATTTGAAAACGGCTTAAACGTTTTAAGCGGGGAAACGGGTGCAGGAAAGTCAATATTGATCGGAGCCTTAACCCTTTTGCTTGGAGGAAAAACAACGGCAGATTTAATCCGTTCAGGTACCGATGAAGCCGCAGTCTCAGGAAGTTTTTTTATCGGAAACGGGCATAGCGAAGCCCTAAAATGGCTTTCGGAACACGGAATTGAACCTGAAGATAACCGAATTCTCATACGCCGAAATCTAAAGCAAAACGGAAGATCAAACGCATGGATCCAAAGCACACCGGTAACAAGAAACGAACTTGAAGACTTCACCTCTCTTTTGGTAGATATACACGGTCAGCATGACCATCAATCTCTTTTTAGAATTGCAGAACACCGCCGTTTTTTGGACAGTTTTGCAGGCATAAACAATGAAGTTAAACTCTTTACCTCTCTTTATGCCGAACTTGCCGAAAAAAGAACGGAATTGGAAGGCCTTAACCTTTCAGAAAAAGAACTGGCTGAAAAACAAGAACTTTTACAGTTTGCTATAGACGAAATAAATAAGGCAAAGCTGAAAGAAGACGAAAAGGAAGAACTGGAAGCGGAAGAAAAAAGATTAAGCCAATTTGAAAAATTATTCGAATCCCTAAATACGGCTTCTCAGCTTTTTTCCGATGATTCGGGCATAATAAGCCTTACAAAAAAGGCAATGCACCATCTTGAGTCTGCCAAAAACTGCGATGACGGACTTGAAGACCTTTCAAAAAGGCTGGAAACAGGCTATTACGAATTGGACGATATAAGCTCTTCAATAGACTCATATCTTTCAAAACTGACCTTTAATCCTGAAAGAGTGGAACAAGTCCAAGAAAGACTTTCTTTAATATATAAATTGACAAAAAAATACGGTGCAAGCATAAAAGAAGTGCTGGACTATGCACAAAATGCCGAAGAACAGCTTGAAAACCTTTCCAAAAGAGATGCCGGAAAAGCCGAACTTGAAAACGCCATAGGCATTTTGGAATCCAAAATATTAAAACTGGGAAGAAGCCTCTCCGAAAAAAGAAAGCAAGCTTCCGTTAAACTTCAAAAAGAAGTTGAAGAAGTTCTTTCAAATTTGGGTATGCAGAAAACTAAATTTCAAGTGAGGGTTGATACGAGGCTTCCGGAAGGAAACAGACTGTCGGTAAACCCATACGGTTTTGACGATATCGAATTTATGATAAGCCCCAATGCAGGCGAACCCTTGCGCCCCCTTGCAAAAATTGCATCGGGCGGAGAGCTTTCCCGTGTTATGCTGGCCTTAAAAACCGTACTGGCGGCAGGTGACGAAGCTGATACCCTGATATTCGACGAAATCGACACAGGTATAGGAGGTGAAGTAGCCGTAAATGTTGCTTCGCACATGAAAAAACTGTCGAAAAAAAAGCAAATTCTTTGCATTACACACCTTGCGGTAATCGCCTCCCATGCCGATAATCACATAAAGATAGAAAAAAATACGATAGGGCAGACTACCAAAACCTCGGCGGCAGCTGTTTCAGGCAAAACAAGACTCGAAGAAATAGCAAGAATGCTGGCGGGAGATGAATTAAGTGAAGCATCTCTCAGACATGCTGAAGAGCTTCTTTTAAAATATGTCCGATAGAGGAGCTTATTGTGGAAGGGGAAAAAACCGGAAACAGAGAACTTTATACAAAACGGGTTTATGAATACGACCAAGCGATAAACCAAGTTTTAAAACATGAAGAAAACATTCTCTCGCTTATAAAAAAAGACACCTTCGGTGCAGCCTATAAAAGACTTGTACTCGCAGATGATATGATTTATCTTGCAACCCTCTATTTGGCAAAATTCAGACTGTCTGTTGCCCTCCTCGGCGGGAAAAACGAGAATATTTTAAATGAAGCACGCAAAACGCTATATAAGCCCATAATCTACCTTGAAGAAATTGTCACCGATCTGATAGATGCTCCGTTTTCGGAGTATGAAGAAGGCGTTGCTCAAATTTCAAAAATTACCGAAAAGCAAAGATATTACCTTATACGAAAACTCGGCCTTGTAATAAATCTTGTAATAGACGCTTACGGCGAAAATACCAAATGGCGCTGGTCCTTTATCGACATAGAAGCCCGTTTTGCAGTTGTTGCAAAAAACATAATGGACTTAAAAGAAATAAGCAAAACCGGCTTAAACCCTCATGCCGACGATTACGACACGGTTATCTATCATTTACGATTGGTAAAAAAACTGTTTACAAAGGCGGCCGATAAATACCGCGAAAAATATGAAATCGTTACAAACAACATAAGCGACTTCCGCACTGCAATCCTCTTTTTGGAAGGTTTAAGAAGAGTACACATGGTTTTAAACGAACACAGAGAAGTTGAAGAAGTAAAGCGAAAACTCGATATATGGAAAGACAAAATGGAAAAAGACTTAAAACAAAAGGATAAACAAAAAAAATGATTTTTACAACAAAAACCGTTTTAAAATTATTTGAAGCTTTCTCCATCCAACGCTGGAACGATCTTATCCGTCCTTTCGAAATAGTCGAAATGGATAAAACGGCCGAAAAAACGTTTTTGGCCTACATAATCGGAAAATACGAAGAAAAAAAAGGAAAAAAAATCGATTGGCAAAAAATTATCGACGGCTCAGTATTCGATATTTTAAGAAAAATAGCCCTTTGCGACATCAAGGCTCCTGTTCAAAGAAGAATCAGAAAAGAATACCCTGAAGAATATAAAAAAATTAACGAATGGATATTCGAAAAATATAACGACCTTTTTCCGGACGGAGAATTTAAAGCCAAATTTCATTCTTACCTTTTTGATGAACCTGATGATGACGACATAACGTGGAAGATTTCAAGAGCAGCTCATAAATATTCTACAATAAGAGAATTTGAAATGTTAAAGCCGGTAAACGAAGAGTTCCGTTTAACCGAAATTGAAGGCTTTTTAAAAGAAGAAATATGCGAGTTTATGGATTTAACCGGGATTCAGCTTTTACTTGCAAACCAAAATCCTCATAAACTTATAACCGAAATAGAAAAATTAAGATTTCAAATCAGATGGAATCAAACACCGAGAGTTCCCGCAACGACGGTATTGGGTCATTCTTTTTATGTAGCCGCCCTAACCCTCTTAATGTGTTACGACTTAAACATAAACAATGAAAGAAGATACAACAATTTTTTTTCGGCTCTTTTTCATGATTTGCCTGAAGCTGTTACAAGAGACATTATCTCGCCTGTAAAGCAGGCAACCGACCACCTGCCTGCAGTAGTAAAAGAAATTGAAGAGCGCATAGTCAAGGATGAACTATTACCCTTGATGGATGAATATTTTATCGACGAGGTTATGTATTATATATCCGACGAATTCGAAAACAGGGTAATTGTAGACAAAAAAACAAAATTCGTAAGTTTTGAAGAATTATCTCAAAAATATGCCGATAAGAAATTTAAGGCAGTTGACGGACGATTGGTAAGAGTTGCCGACCAAATATCAGCCTTTGTTGAAGCTGAAAGCTCAATCAAATATGGGATTACTTCCAAGCATTTGGAAGAAGGCCGCAAAAATATATTGGGTGCCTACCCCGTAGGTACAAGAATAAACAATTTAAGCACGGATGTATTTTTTAACGCATACCGTTAGGAGTAGATAGGGAGTAGAAATGAACAAGGTAGAAATGGATAAGGAGATTTTTTTTCAGGAAATAAAAAGGGCTGCTATTTTTTCGTGTATTGAAGATGCAGATTTAATGAAAATAATAGATTTTTCCGAAATTCTCTCTTATGAACGAGGCGAAAACATCATCACGGAAGGCACCGAGAATAAAGGATTTTTTGTATTATTGAGCGGAAAACTCGAAATAGTAAAAAACGGAAAATGGGGAGATGTCAGAATAGGCATTTTACAAAACAATGCAAGTTTCGGTGAAACTTCCCTTTTTAAAGATCAGCCTGCCACAGCTACCGTAAATGCCTTAGATCCATCGACAATCTTACTCATATCCAAGGAACAATTTACGGCCTATATAAATGCCCATCCAAAAGCAGGAAACGTTATCTTAACCTACATAGTATTTAGTTTATTGCAAAAACTAAATACTACAAATGAAGAAAGAGTACAAGAAAAAAACATCGAATTCTCTCCGGAAGATTTAGCCTTTATGGTAGATATGTTCAATCCTCAAAATACGGAATCTTAAAACATTAAGGGTAGCAAAGCGGCTTAATGTATAAAAAACACATCTTACGGCTTTTATTTTTTATCTTTTTCTCATTTTTCTGCTTTGCAGAAGATCTTATACACGTAATCGAAAAAGGCGATACCTTATACGCTTTAAGTAAAAAATATAACATTCCGGTAGCTTCCATTCTCAAAAAAAATAACTTAAGCGATCCTTCAAAGATAAAAATAGGACAAAAAATCATTATTCCTGTAGAAAAACCGGGCAAAAATAATTCGGAAGATTATATCAGCCATGTTATTCAAAAAGGCGATACCCTTTATGCCTTGGCAAAAAAATTCGGAGTTAGTTTTTCGGATATATTAAAATTAAACGGCATCACCCAAAAATCACCCTTAAAAGTAGGCAAAATTTTAAAGATACCTAAGGCTTTTGAACAAGGCAAAGAGCAAGGGAAAAAACAAACCGCAAAACCCAGCACTTCTACAAAACAAGCGGATGCAAAACTTCTTTGGCCTGTCCCGGCCTCAAAAGTTGCGTACTTGTCAGGAAAAATTACCGGAGTCGTTATAGATTCCGTAAAAGGACAAGCCGTAAAAGCCGTCAGTTCAGGAAAAGTGGTATCCACAGGCCCGCACCGAGGCTTTGGACAAGTCGTATTTATTCAATCCAAAACAAAACACATCTATGTTTACGGCGGAATGGAAAAACTTATCGTAAAAAAAGGCGACACAATAGCCGTAGGCCAAAAACTTGGGGAACTAGGGGTTGAGTTATTTACCGGAAAGGCAAAACTTTATTTTATGGTCTACGATAAGAATAAACCCATTGACCCTGCAAAAGCCCCCCGCGGCCTTTAAAAATTTTAATACAAATCTTTTTTATAATTTTATCATTTATTTGAATTTAATGCTCGACTTTTCGGCAAAAGTGTAGTATCCTATAAGTACAATAAAATTGTGCGGAGGAAATTATGAACATTAATATTCAAGCAGTAAAATTTACGATGGACGAGGATCAAAAAAAATACCTTGATCAAAAGTTTAAAAGAATTGAATATGCGGATAATCTTATTACCGATATCCAATGCTTTATCAAACTGGATAAAAAGTTTATCTACGACACAACAATTAACTTCAGGTGGGGAAGCTCTGCCCATGTTTCAACCGAAAACTATGAGTTTGAGGCCGGCGTCAACAAAATGATGGATATTGCCGACCAAAAAGTCAAAAAAGAGAAGGATAAGGTTCAAGAAAAAAAATAAACTTGGATTTAAATTTTTAATTTCTGAGGAGGTTTAATCCGTCATGTTATTACATTGAACAGATTAACCCTCCTTTTTTATTGTTAAATTTTAAATTGAAAAGAAGCAAAAATTCTGCAAACTCGGGTTTACAAAAAAGCCTTAAACGTGTATAGTACAAGATATGGCTAATATAAGCTTTTCGGTGCTCAACCTTTTGGAATTGGACCTTAAAAAACATGACTCCCTTGAATTAACCTGTGTATCGGGACGAATGGGACTTTCCAATAAGATTATAGAACCCAACATAAACCGTCCCGGTCTGGCTCTTTCAGGCTTTTTCGATTCATTTGCAAATGAAAGAGTACAGCTTTTCGGACGCGGAGAATATGCCTATCTTGCCACCCTTACGGAAAAAAAAGACCTATCCACGATCGAAAAAATGTTTTCTTTTAAAATTCCATGCTGCGTTTTTTCGAACGATTTAAAACCGCCTAAAGAATTTTTAGAAATAAGCGATAAGCATAATTGCCCCATTTTAACATCAACCCTTTCTTCAAACGAATTAGCCTTACGTCTTTTAAGAATCTTATCAAATACCTTTGCACCCAAAATTTCAATCCACGGAGTCTTGGTTGAAGTTTTCGGCCTCGGCATCCTAATTATGGGAAGTTCAGGCGTCGGAAAAAGCGAAACAGCCCTTGAGCTCATCGAAAGAGGACACCGGTTGGTTGCCGATGATGTAGTCGAGATTTCCTGCATCAACGGAAACACTCTCGTAGGACGGGGAGCAAACAAGATTATAGGCCACCACATGGAAATAAGGGGTTTAGGGATTATAAACATACGCCAGCTTTACGGAATAGGAGCCATAAGAGAGGTAAAACAAATTCAGCTGGTTGCAAAACTTGAAGAATGGGATGCCGAAAAAGTGTATGACAGATTAGGAACAGAAGAACTTACAACCGAAATTCTTGATGTAAAGATTCCTATGTTGGAAATCCCCGTAAAGCCGGGAAGAAATGTGCCGATTATTTTGGAAACGGCAGCTAAAAATGAAAGATTAAAAAGTATGGGATATTTTTCTGCAAGAGAATTCAGCAGAAATGTGCTCAAATGGATTGAAACCGATTCTGCAAGAGCCCCCTACTACACCGATGATGATACATACTAGGGTAATTTTAAAAACCTTGTTGGTTTTTAAAATTACCCGACGAGTTTTTCATAAGTCCTTATAAATTCAGAAGACTTATGAAAAACATCGCAAATAAATCTAAGGAAAGTCTCTAAAAACTGATGTTTTTAGAGACTTCCGGTAAAAGGAATGATTATGATTTCAAAAACCATTAAGGTTCAAAATCGGGCAGGAATACACGCCCGCCCGGCAGCACTCATTGCACAAAAATCGAACAACTTTTCTTCGGAGATTTTTTTATGCAGGGAAGATGCAAAAATCAATGCTAAGTCGGTAATAGGAATTATTACAATGGCAGCAGCTTACGGCACGGAACTCACTTTAACCTGTGACGGCCCCGATGAAAACGAAGCCTGCGAAGCCATTGAAACTATTTTTAACAATAAATTTGAAGAAGAATAAAATTTTTTACTTTTTATGGAGGAAAAACATGCAATATGATGATTTAAAACGGCATGAACGGCTTTTTTCGGAATACACGGAACTTAGAATTCAAGAAAACACGGCTATGGCGGTAACGGCAGTAAACGGCGATCTTGTAAACAATGTTCAAAGCAAAAAAGCCGGAGTTTGTGCCCGCTCTTTTAAAGACGGAGTATGGGGCTTTGCCTCATCACCTGAACAAACGGATGAAGCAATTGCCTCATCCATAAAATCGGCAAACGAAAACGTCACCTTTTTAGCCAAAAAAGCAGGAACAAATCAAAAAAAACTTCCGGCTTTTACCGGACAAGGAAAGTACGGCAAATATGATTCTGCCAAAGATGCAGACCAAAAAGAAGTTATCGAATTTATAAAAGATCTTGAAAATTATACGGTAAAAAAATATCCTGAGCTGCAATCAAGAACTTTCAGCCTCGGCGCAAACGGCACCGAAAGATACCTTATTACTTCCGATAAGGCCGATGCTCACACCTATATTTCAAGAGCAAACTTATTTATTCAATTGAAGTTAATCTCGGAAGGGCAGCCTGTGGGGCTTTATGAAGTTTTCGGAGGTTACGGCCAGTTTAAAGACCTTTTCGATAAACCTTCTCTTTATTATTCAAAGATAGATAAAATTGTCGAAAACCTAAAACAAAAAGCGGAAGGAGTCTATGCCCTCCCCGGTTTTCACGATGTAGTGCTGGGGCCTGACCTTGCAGGCATTCTCGCTCATGAAGCCATCGGCCACACAACGGAATCCGACTTTGTAATGTCGGGCTCTGTTGCAGCTGATTTTATGAATAAAGAAGTAGCAACGCCTCTTGTTACCCTTGTAGACTTTGCCTATGAGTACAACGGCAATCTCTGCCCTGTTCCGATTTGGATAGATGATGAGGGAGTTGCCGCAAAAGATGCGGTAATCATCAAAGACGGAATTTTGCGCTCCTACATGCATAACAAACAGTCGGCAGCAATCTTCAAAGTAGATCCGACAGGCAATGCCAGAGCAAACGAGTTCTCCGATGAGCCTTTAGTCCGCATGAGAAATACAGCCATTCTCCCCGGAAAGGACAAACTGGAGGACATGATAGCGAGCATTGAAGACGGCTACTATTTTGTACGCTCTTCAAACGGACAAGCCGATTCTACAAGCGAATTTATGTTCGGCGTAGTACTCGGTTATGAAATCAAAAACGGAAAAATCGGCAAAGCAGTAAAGGACTGCACAATAGCGGGAGTTGCCTTCGATATGCTGAAAACCGTAACTATGGTAAGTGACGATATGAGTTGGAGCAATGCCGGCATGTGCGGAAAAAAGCAGCTCATCAATGTAGGAATGGGCGGGCCTGCAATCAAGTGTAAAATCGGAGTAGGAGGACGTGAATAATGAACGGATTTGACGGAATAAAACATGCGGAATTTATCTTGGACGCCCTTAAAAAAGAAGGTGCCGATAAGGCAGCAACAAGGGTTTCAAAAAGCGTAAAAAGCGAAATGAATATTGATGCAGGCCGTTTAAGCCTTTACAGGAGTACTACGGATATTTCCGTTTCGATGACCTCTCTTGTAGAAAGCAAAAAGGGCTATATCGCAGGGAACGACTTAAGCGAAAAGGCTTTAAAAGAAAACGCTGCAAAGGCAGTTTCCCTTTCACGCTCTTCCGAAAAGGATGATGGAAACGATATTTCTCCTATGCAAAAGGGAGAAACTCTTTCTTACGGAGATACGCAGCCCAATAACGAAAAAATGTATGAGAGGCTGAAAGAGTTTTTGGATTATACAAAATCGGCCTATCCTAATTTACAATTAAACCAATGCGTTTTGGATTTTACAAGAAGAGAACAAAACTTTGCAAACTCAAACGGTGTGCGTTTTACTCAAAGCTCAGGCATATATAATTTTTCTGCAATGTTCTTTGCAAAAAATGCAAAGGGAACAAGCAGCTTTAACTATAGCGGAGCCGCTCACCTTAACTTGAATAAGCCTTTAAAGGACTGGGGAAACCTCGATGAGATTATGAGGGAAAACTGCGGACAAACAGTGACCAATCCTCTTTCAGGTTCTTTTGAAGGAGACATAGTAATAACACCGCCCAGCTTTATGGGCTTCGTTGAAATGATGTTAGGGCTTTTTATGAGCGACATGCCTCTCATTACCGGCACGTCTATTTGGAAGGATAAATTAAACCAAAAAGTATTATCGGATTTATTTACCCTCCATTCATTTCCGCGAAAGCCGGGTACCGAACTTGAAAGCCTTTACACGCAAGACGGCTTTAAGGCCGAAAACGAAACCCTCATCGAAAAAGGAGTTTTAAAAGACTTTGTTTTAGGGCTTTACGGCTCCAAAAAAACCGGACTTCCCCGCTGCGTCTCGGGAGGAGAGGGTTTAATAATAGAAGGCGGAAATACGGCAAAGGCCGATATGATTAAGAAAGTCAAAAAGGGAATTTTACTCGGCCGTTTTTCAGGCGGAAGCCCTGCCGCAAACGGAGACTTTTCCGGTGTTGCAAAAAACTCCTACCTTATCGAAAACGGCGAAATTACAAAACCTCTTTCCGAAACGATGATAGCCGGAAACATCGTAAAAATGTTCAGCGATATAATTTCGGTTTCAAAAGAAAAAGTAGACTATGGAAATGCAATAGTTCCGTGGATGCATTCTACGGGAATTACTATTTCAGGAAAGTAAAACGATAAAAAATGTTACCTTCTAAAGAAGAAGCAGAAAGATTACTTGAAGAGGCTTGTTTAAAAAATCCCGGACCTTGGCGGGAACACTCCATCGTTGCAGGCAAGTGCGCACAAAAAATCGCTTCAGCCTGTAAGGACTTGGATCCCGTCAAGGCTTATATCTTGGGACTTCTCCACGATATAGGACGGCAAGAGGGCGTAACCGCCCTAGCCCATGTGATAGACGGCTATGAATATCTTATGAAATTAGGCTATGATGAAGCCGCCCGAGTATGTATAACTCATTCCTTTTCCATAAAAGATATAGAAACCTACATAGGCAAAAATGATGTCGGCCCGGAAGCTTATAAAAAAATAAAAAAGCTTATCGACGAATACGAATATGATGATTACGACAGACTCATCCAGCTATGCGACAGCATCGCCCTGCCTCAAGGCTCCGCAAAAATAGAAGAAAGGATGAGCGACGTCAAAAAACGCCACGGCTATTATCCCCAAGATAAATGGAACAAACATATCGAACTAAAAAAATACTTTGAACAAAAATCCGGCTTGGATATAGATAATCTCGGAATCGGCCCGGAATATAAATTTTAATTTCTTCTTAACTCCCTGTGCCTTCATATTTTTTTATGCTTTTCATAAAGAATAGATAACCGATTATAAATATAATTATGGAATACATCGGTAAAAGAATAAATTTAATATTAAATGAATATTTATGCAAGCTAAAAGCCGCAGGATAAAATGCTATCATTGAGACAGGAAATATGTATGTTAAAATAAACTTGATAAACGCATTATAAATAGATATGGGGTATTGAGCAAAATCGAGCATATCCATTAGGGGCGAAAAAGCTTCTTCTATTTTAGGATATTTTATAGAAAAAGATGAGACTATCAAAAATATGCCGATAATACCGAAAGTTCCTGCAATTAAAAATAAGAATAAGGATAAGATGGTTATTATGCCTAAATTTAAAGTATAAGCCGAATATATAAAAATTGATAAACCTGTAACAATTCCAAAAACTTCAGATAAGGCAAAGTTATCAAAAGTGATGTACAAAAAAGGATTAACCGGAAGAGTTAATACCAAACTTAATTTACCTTGCAGTATATAAGTATTTGAATACCAAAGAGTCCAAGCAAAAAAACAATAAAACACATCAACTGAAATTGTATATAAAGAATAAATCAGCAAACATTCTTCTCTGTTAAACCCTTTTATTTCAAGAGTTTTATTGAAAATAAAAACAAGAACCAATATTCCCATTATAGAATTTAAGACCCTAACAACTAACCATAAAACAGAATCGTTTTTAAAAGAAAGCTGTTCTTTTATTTTTAAGACCAAAAGTTTATAACAATAATTCATCTAGCCGCCCATTATCTCTATTTTTTTTATTGCCCTTCTATGAAAAATACAGGTAAACACCAAAAGTAAAAATATCCAATATAATTGCCTTGATATTAAACTAAATGATTTTAAATTAGTGCTGTTTAAAACCTCAATAGGAATTTGATACAGCACTCGAAACGGTAGATAATTTAAGATTTTTTGTAAAGTTTTAGGAAAAAAATCAAAAGGAATCAAGGAACCTGAAAAAAATAAAAATAAAATATTTTTAATTTGAATAAACCCCTCATTATTACCGTAAAAGAAAACGCACAAACCGACAATATAAGCCGTAAACCAATTAAATAAATATGCACAAAAAGCTGAAAAAATAAATAAACTTAAATTTAGGGCACCGTAATAGATGTTCACGTCAAAAAATAAAATTAAAACTATAAGCAAAGGCAGAGATTTTAATATAAACCTTGCAGTAGCTGCCGCAAAATCTTTTAAAAAGATATTAAGACCGAAATTAATAGGTCTTAATAAAAGAAAAGAAATAGAACCGGTTTGATAGATAGTTTGAAAATATCTATCGGTATTTACACCGATAAAAGAACCGACTATAGTTATAATTGCAAAATAAGAAATATAATCCGTATTTCCTATTTGCGACCAAATTGAAGATTTTATTAAAAATAAAAACAACAAGGAAAATATAGAAAAAATGGCCGATATTTTAAAATACAAGTGCTGTTTAATATTTAAAGAAATAATTCCAAGTAAATATTTCATTCCGGTTTTTTATCCTTGTAAGCCCTGTAATAGTTTAATAAAATTTTAGAAAAATCTTCATTTTCAATTTTTATATCATAAATATTTTCTTTATCATCTAAAGAATTAAAAATTTCTTCCATTGTAACCTGTTTATCAACTTCAAATGAAATACTGTTTTTTTGAAAATCTTTTTCTCTTATATTAAAATTGTTTTGTAGTTTTTCGGTTAAATCAATATTCTTTTTATATAAAAGTGTAACAATTTTAGACTTATCATAATTTTCTATAAATTCATGAGTTCTTATATCTTCTTGTAATTTTCCGTTGTTTAAAACCAATAATCTTTCAGACAGATTGATTATATCATCGGAATTATGAGAAATTAAAATTAAAATAATATCATTATATTGTTTATAAGTTTTTATCAGATTATAAAATTGCTCTTTTACTTCAAGATCCAAACCTATTGTCGGTTCATCTAAAAGAAGGATTTTAGGATTATGAAATAAAACCAAAGCAATTTCACACTTCATTTTTTGTCCTAAAGACATTTCTCTAATGGGCTTTTTTAAAAGGTTTTCAAGCTTAAACAAATCGATAAGACTGTCGAGCCTTTTATTTGCTTCATCTTTTTCGATTTTATAAATAAGCCTAAAAAGCTCTAAAGATTCTCTAAAAATCATATTTTGGTAGAGCTGACTTCTTTGACCGAAGATAACACCTATATTCCGTTTGTATTCTTTTTGATTTTCATAGATATTTTTTTGATTAAATAAAACTTCTCCGCTCGTAGGCCGCAAAATACCCGAAATAATTTTTATCAAGGTAGATTTCCCTGAACCGTTTTTGCCGACTATCGCAACATTTTCATTATTTTCAATCTTAAAAGAAATATCCGTTAAAGCCTTAACCTCAGAATAATCGGCCTTAAACATATCTTTTACGATACCTAAAAGTCCGAATCTTCTTTCTTGAGTTTTATATGTTTTACTAATATTTTTAAGTTTCAGCATAAGTTTACCGCCAATAATTTACAGTATATTTACTGCAAACCCGATACGAATTATATGTATTATGACATATAAAATTTAATCGGTCAAGAGTGAAGGAACATTTGATTTTTATCTTACCAAAGAAAACAAAATAGAATCTTCTAAATTTTCACTATAAAATGTAAGGACATTATATATGTTTTCGGTTTCAAGTAAACTGTTATCTAAAAAAGCAAAACTATAGGGTAAAAAATGCTTTATTACATCCCCCTCTTTTATTTTCGGTTCAGGTTCGGATATAATAATTTTGAAGCCGTTATAATCAATTTCACCCATACAGGGTAAAAATTCTACAGCTTCATTAGTCAAAGGATCTTTTTTATAAGAAACAGAACCTTTGTTACTACAGTTTTGCATAATAGAATCCAACATTTCTAAAAAAAGTATGTCTGTCGGTGTACCAAAAGCATATCCGATTGCTTCCCACCCTGTATATTCAGAGTTAATTAATTCTTTTAAAAAACTTATACCGCCCTTATCAATTAGGTTAACCTTATTATCAACATCCCAATCCATGCCGCCTTTTTTCCAAAAACACCATGATAAAAAAAGAGTCATTGCTCCTCGTTGCCCGGCAGAATCGCTTAAACCGGCAGCACTATTTTTACAAAAAGAATAAGCAACCGTATCTTTTAAGAATTTATTAAAAAATTTTATATTTCCTCCGCTAAACCCGTATCCGATTAAATTTTCAGATAAATGGCTTAATCCTTCATCAAGAAAAATATCCATCCTAGCTGCTTCTAAATTTCCTTCGATTATACGTGAATATGTTTTTGCCGTAAAACTGACAGCATGAGTAAGTTCATGTCCTATTGTTGCGGCTATTGCTTTATAATAATAATTATCGGAAGAATTTCCTGAAGGTATTGCTGCATATATAATATCCGCCTCGTTGCTTGACGGATTATATAAAACAGAATCTTTATCTTTATTATTCTTAAAGAAATCAGCAGAATTGAAAAAACCTAAAGCTTTTTTTTCATCATTTATGGTTTTGCTAAAAATAATGGTTATCTTGCCGTTTTTATCGATATCGGCAGCTTTTCCAAAAATTGTAAAAATTCGATTCAAAATAACATCTTCAACTTCATTAATGCACAAATCAAAAAAACTTGTATTATTTAAAGTATCTTTTGGAATCCAAACATCAATATTGCCGGAACTATAATATTTTTTAAAGGAAATATAATGAGGTTCCTCAATCTGATTTTTAGTATTAACAATATAAAATTTTTTTTCACTTTTATCTTCAATTATATTTTGTAAATATTGAAAAATCGAAATATTCGGCACAAAAGATGTTAAATTAACATTATCCGGACATCGAAATAATTTTAGGTCATCATTATCTTCTAAATTTTGATTTTGATGATTCGAATGATGTAAGTTTCTTTTTTTGATAAAAAAATTATCAGCACTACCGTTTAATGAAGCAATATAGGCTTTATATTTTTGATTTTTAAATATACAATCAAATGGTGTTTGAAGAATGCGGAATTTTGACTTCATCAAGTCTTTATTAAAGCGTTCTAATACGGTTATGGAAATTATTTTTTCATATCCCATAGCTGCTGCTTTTATTGTATGCTTTCCGGATAAGAGATTTACCGAAATTTGGCTGCCGGTACCTAAGTCGCCATTAATCGACGATGTCCAATAAACGAAGTCAATCTCCTTATTAATAGACAATACAATAGGTAAATCATCATAATATACATTGTTTTCTATCGGAGAGATAATATGAAAGATAAAATCATCTGTACTGTATTTATTTTTACATGAAATAAATAAAATACAAAAAAGAAAAAATAAAAGTTTATTCCGCAGCAAAATTAATACCTCCTGTCTGTATTGATGAAACAGAATAATAGTTATATTTTTCAAGTAAAGGATCTCCAAAATATTTTTGAGCAGTTACAACCAATCGATAATTATTATTTTTTTTAAGTGTATTAGCAGGAATTATAATATTACAAGCATTAGTCGCATAGCTATAAACAGTATCAAAGGTATTTTTTACTTCTACCGTATAAATACAATTTTTGCCGCATGACTTCCAAGCAATTTGTATATCATCGGTATTTGAAACAGATTCACCTTTTAAAATAGACTTACCTGAACTATCTTGAAAAACAATTAATTGAGCCGATTCTAATATTTTTTCATGCGGAATGGTTAATTTTTTTTCTTGAGCTGCAGCATTTGTCTTAACATATATTATCACATTTCCGGAAGCAGGAAGATAAGTTTTTTTCCAATAGTAATATTTTGAAGAATCAAATTCCAAAAGCTCTGCGCGATTATATTTATCGATACAAATAACACGGGCAGCAGTTACGGCATTGCCGGTTTTATCTTCCAAAAAAACTTTTACCGTACTTTCATCGGATTTATCTGATTCAATTAAAACTCTTATACCCATTTCATTGGATTTTTCTTGAATTTGCTTACATCCGAATATAATTAACACAAAAATTAATATCAGTTTTTTCATAATTGTTCCTCCTATTTTTTAAACTCTTATTGCACAAAGTTTAGCCCTATTTGTATCAAAGTCGGTATTAAAAAAGATATAGTAATTTTTATATAAAAAAGTTACTTCATCGCCCCAGCCCAAGACTGTTTTATCTACACCTATAAGTTGTCCGGTTTTTATGTCAAAAACACGCAATCCGTCTAAATGGGTTACAATATATGCCCTGTCATTTGCAATAATAGGAAAAGTACTGCTTGTTCCTCCAACAGGATGAAAACCCCACTCAAGTCTAAAATCTTCCGCATTTACACAGACAAGAGAATACACATGCTCTTTTGCTATGTTTATCTGCAAATGTGCATCCCTTGATGCAACAGTAGTATAATAAAATTTCCCTTCATGATACTGAATACCGCATGTATATTTTGAAGGACTTATTAAGGGTTTTGTAAAAATAGGTCCTTCTTCTTCATCATACCTAAAAATTATCTCTCCCGTATTTTTGTTTACTTTTAAAAGGGAGTAATCTAAAACATACAAACTGTCTTCATTAATATAAAGAGAATGGCGAACTAACCCATAAGTTCTTTCAATCATAGTTTCCCACAAAATATTCTTTGTACTTAAATCTATTGCGACAAGAATACATTTTCCATTAGTATAATCAAAATTTGACGTAATAAAATATAAAAAACCTCTATCGATTATTGGAGCAGTGAAATAAGTACATTCCTTATAAATTTCTCTTACATATATTGATTCCGGAAGAATAGTTTGAATCTCATCAATATTATAATCTATTTTTGAAGTATCCAATTTAAAAAATGGAGTAGGTATAGGATCGCTATTACCTCGACTTCCCCAATAAATATCTATACCGTCAGTAACGATATCATTGCTAAATCTATTAAAAATAGCTTCTTTTTCGGTCATTCCTATGCGTACAGCAGCTTCAAGATCGCCGGTTAAATCCGAATGGCAATAAACTACACCGTAGGGCGACATATAATATAATCTGTCACCTATCTTTACAATATTAGAAAAAGAAAAATTTAAAGATGAGTCCTGAAATACCTTTGAAGACTTCCACACATAAGTACCGCTTTCCATATCTATCTTAACAAGTCTTATCTTTTCTTGTATTCTTTTCCCTACATTATTTACTTCGGCAATAAATTCCAATAAATAAAAATATTTACCCTCGGTATAAGCCTGAGAACTAAGCTGTTTACCGTCCAGCTGTAATTGCCATGCATAATCGGGCTTATATACAGGTTCATTGTTTTCTTCTATGGGCTTTCTTTTACCGCCGAATAATAAATCGCAGGAGGTAAAAATTACCGTAATAAACATCAATACACACACTATAGACAGTTTTTTCATAAGTGTTCCTCCTTAAAGGATTTGCGGGTTTAAAATAAACCCGCTATAAATTTCTTACTATCTTTGTCTAGAACCTTCTCTAATCATTTCTTCTATCATTCTTTTAACCTTATCAGGAGGATTTCCTGAATCTTTATAAAAAATTTCAGCATGGTTATAATCAAAGGTAACATAGGGTTTTCCTTCAATATCGATAGATTTTGGATGGATAGTTTTAGGTATAAATTGACTTTCTTTTGCCACCAGACAGTCATGTTCATCAGACCCTAGGAGTTTATTTATATTACTGTCGATATTGCGGCAGTAGTCTCGGGCAGCCGCACACTGGTGGGCATATCTGGGGCTTCCGCTAAATAATCCCCAAATAAAGCAGCATTTTGCAATATGGATTTTTCTGACAACATCCATACCATGACCGAAAGCATCAATTTTTTCCCGAATATTTGCAGAGGCGGGCAGCATATCAAGAGTGTTGTTTTTTAGTCCTACAATATAGCCTACAGGAATCTCATTAGGAATTTTTGAAATATGATTATATGCTGTATACCAGCTGTAAACAGGAGTATAATGCCAACGCAGTGCCCAATATTGCCAGCCCCAACGGTTTGTTACTCTAGTCCATCTAAGGTGCCTTTCAGTTCCTGTTTGAACCTTATATGTATAAGGATTACTTTCTAAAACATATTTCCTTATAAAGTTACTTTGCGGAATCATGTCGCGAATTTCACCCATACCGCTTAATATTTCATCTGATGCTGCCGGTGAAACAGCCTTTAAGCAGGGTTTAAGCCAAGCCATAATACCGTCATTCGGTAAGAATTTATCATTAACAAAATTCCAAATTTTATCAAGTATTTTTCCTTCAGTTAAGAATCCAAAAACTTCTCCTAAATTAAGAATAAGATCAGCAATCGGTATTGCCGCTACAACACCTATGCAGCCCCCATGAATGATCTCAATATCTCGCCGTATTTTAGCGTTTACGGTAGGCAGACTGCCTTCAAGGGCTTTTAAACCTCGGTCTACCCCTGATATGGTAATAACCGCATTCAATCGATTAAACATCTCGGTATCATTATCTTTAAGATAGCCTGCAAATCCCAGAACCCGCAAACCACCTTGACTGTGACCTGCAATTGCAAATTTTTCATTATTGCTATTTTCTTTGATAAAGCCGTATTCATCATTGATAATATCTTGGAGCCCATCCGAAGAAGGCTTATAGTTCAAAAATTGAAAACCCTCAAATTTGTATGTTTTTATACTGCTGTCAAGATTGTTAAATTCGCTTGCCTTTGATTTTGACTCACTCTCTTGCGAAAAAGCAGCTAAAATACAAAAGCTAAAAAACAAAGCTATTATTATTTTTTTCATTTTATTTCTCCCCACATTAATTTTACAATAAGAGTTTAAATAATGAGTCATCTGCCTCATTTATTTTTATATCTTCATATAATTCTATAACCGTTTCTTTATAGCTTAAATCTCCCGGATCACCAAAAATCATGTCTTTTTTCTCAATTACCTCTCCGTTTTGCTGCAATTCAGCAAGTTTTTCGGCACTAATTTCAGGTACATCATCCGCACTATCATAAATAACGGTACAGTCTGAGACTACTTCTATTTTATTAGGATTTTGAACATCTATTTCGGTAAAACTTCCTACTTTTACCGGAACACCGTCTTTTTCTTCGTATACAATATTTGTCTTGCTTGTTATTTTAGTTCCATCCTCCTGAATATATACATTTTCCACTTCTTGAAGAATTTCGCTATTCATATCGAAACAAATACGGGATGATATCAGCTTTTCATAATTATTTTTCGATAAAAGAGCAGGAGGTAAATTTAAAACAAATAAACCTGTTTCAGTATCTTCTTGCATATCCAATGCTAAACGGGAAGCTTCAGAACGGATAAATTTTAAATTTATCCTGCTTAAAGCAGTTTCGGGCTGTAAAAACTGCAGACTTGAATCAATTTCATCAGCTAGCATTAACCTTTTTTCAATAACCTCCGTATTCGGATCAAAAACTATCGCTTCTTTTCCATCGGTAATTATTGATCTAGCAGCGATATCATATTTTTCCTCTGCCGGAAAATCAATCCGTGTAAGAATTCTTTCCCCAATCGTTTTAATTGATAAGAGGTAAGTTTCCTGAAGTTTTGGATGTGTATCTGTACGGTTATTCATACTATGAACCTGCACATTTGCCTGAAAACTATCAATCGATGAACCTTTTTTAGAATTCCATCTGATAGTTACAGGATTCTCATCAAACAAAGTGTGTTTGCCGGGATTATTCACCTCATTTCTACATGCCACGATTAGACCAACAATCAAAAGAAAAAAGTAAAAAAATCTCTTTTTCATATAAAAACCTCCATACTAAAAACAGTATGTAAGATTTTTTTTATCCGTCAATTCAAAAAACAACAAAGAACCTAAGTTCCATAAAAAAGAACTTAAGTTCCGATAAATATCCTATATTTTAACCAATTATTTCATACTTTTCGACAAAAATAAGGAATTCGGCATAGTTGTTTATATTAAGCACCTGATATATTCTAGTCATTTCCTTTTTTATAACGGATTCTGAAACACAAAGTTGTTCGCCAATTTCCTTAAAGGATAATTGCATGGAGGCTAAAATAAAACACTTATTCTGCCGGACTGTTAAATCCAGTTGTGAAATATTAAAAATCTCTTTTTTAGTGTAATATTTTTTTAAATCATGAGCAAAAAAAACTAAACCTGCGGCTATGAGTATTAAGACTATGGCAATATTAAAAAGGCTTACTTTTAGTAACTCTATTCCAAAATTTATATATTGACAAATAAAGGCAAAAATAAAAAAAGTAAAAATAAAAATAAATTTTAAAATGACATAATTTTTAAAGAAATTGCATTGCAATAAAATCAATATACTTACACAATAAAACAGTAATCCAAGTATATTTCCGCCTGCAAATATATTAACAAAAAAAGCGATACAGCCAATCAATGACCATAAAAGGCTGTATTTTGGTTTAAATATTAAAATCAAAAATACAAAAAAAATAAGTATATTTGATATAAATATCATCCTATCGCTTGGAAGAATTTTAAAGTACATCAATAAAATGATGTTTAACATAATAAAGCAAAAAGTAAAAGCCAAATATCTTGATTTTTTTATCAAATTTTGGGAATAAATAATTTTTTTAAAAGATGTCCAAATTTTCTCCACCATAACTTATAGTATCATATTTATGTTAATTTTACAAGAATAAATTCCTACATCAAGCTGCCGAGTTTTTCGCGGATGAATTCGCTTTTTTCTTTTAGGCCTATCTTGCCGGTTTGGAGGATGAGGACATTCGGAGATTTGGGGTCGAGGCTTACACGCCCTGCAGATTCTTTTATCATGCGCAAAAGTTTATCTACCGAGATTTTTGATACGCGTGCAAACTCTATGCGGACGGCGGCCCTTCTTTCTTTTAGGCTTGCAATTGAAAGATGATTACAGATAATTTTTATTTCGGAAAGAGCCAAAAGACTTTCCACTTCGGAAGGTGCGGGACCGAAACGGTCAAGAATTTCGGAGTAGACTCTGTCGAGGTCTCCTTGAACCTTAACGGCTGCAATTTTTTTATAAACTTCCATTTTGGTTTCGGGACTTGAAATATAGGAATCGGGGATAAAGCCCGAGTACTCAAGCTCGATAACGGATTCTTGAACGGGCTCATAATCTTGGTTTTGAAGTTTTTGAACAGCCTCATCCAAAAGGCGCAAATATAAATCGAAGCCGACGGAATAAATATCGCCAGATTGTTCCCTGCCCAAAAGATTTCCGGCTCCTCTTATTTCCATATCCTTCATCGCAATTTTAAAACCGGAACCGAGCTCGGTAAAGTCTGAAATAACTTGAAGCCGCTTCATCGCAATTTCGGAAAGGGCCTTATCGTCAGGATATAAAAGATAGGCGTAGGCTTTTTTATCGGAGCGGCCTACCCTCCCCCTCAACTGATAAAGCTGGGAAACGCCGTACATGTCGGCTCTATCTATGATGATGGTGTTGGCATTCGGAATGTCGATACCGTTTTCGATTATGGTGGTTGCAATTAAAACCTGAAAGCCGCCCATACTAAACCGTTCAAAAATTTCTTCCAGTTGGTTTGGAGACATTTGACCGTGGGCTGTTTCAATCATAATTTCGGGCAAAAGGGATTGAAGCATAAAAAGAGTTTCATCCAAACTTTCAACCCTATTATGAAGATAAAAAACCTGCCCGCCCCGGGAAGACTCACGTCTTATAACCTCGGCAACTTTTTCTGCATTGAACTCGGCGATAACTGTTTCGACAGGCTTTCTGTTTTGAGGAGGAGTTGCAATTACGCTCATGTCTCGTATTTTTAAAAGCGACATGTGAAGGGTGCGCGGAATGGGAGTTGCAGAAAGAGAAAGACAATCCACATTATGCTTCATCTGTTTTAATCTTTCCTTATCCTTAACACCGAAGCGCTGTTCCTCATCGACAATCATCAAACCTAAATCCTTAAATACAACATCTTTTTGAATTATGCGGTGAGTTCCGATCAAAATATCAACTTCGCCCTTTTTTAATTTTTCCAAAACTTTTTTTTGTTCTCCCTTTGGAACAAAACGGGAAAGACGGGCCAGCTTTACGGGAAAGTTTTTAAACCTCTTATCTAAAGTTTCAAAATGCTGTTCCGTCAAAATAGTTGTAGGAGACAAAAAGGCAACCTGCTTTCCGCTCATAACGGCTTTAAAAGCCGCACGCATTGCAACCTCGGTTTTACCGTAACCTACATCGCCGCAGATAAGCCTATCCATAGGAACAGGCTTTTCCATATCCTCTTTTACTTCGGCTATGCAGGTAAGCTGGTCATCGGTTTCTTCATAAGGAAAGGCAGCCTCAAAGGCCGTCTGCCATTCATCGTCTTTTTGAAAAGCAAAACCTGTGCTAGCCTTTCTTTTGGAATAAAGGTCGATGAGTTTTGCCGCTATATCTTCAACCGATTTTTTTACCTTGTTTTTTCTGTTCTCCCAAGACTTAGAACCGAGGATATCGAGGTGAGGAGCTTCCCCTTCGTTTCCTATATAACGCTGAACAAGGTCGGCCTGCTCAATCGGAATAAAAACGGTTTCATCGTTTGCATATAAAAGATTTATATAATCTCTTTCAGTGTCTAAAATTTTAACACGCTCGATACCGCGGAATTTTCCTATGCCGTAATTTGCATGAACAACATAATCTCCCGGATTTAATTCGATGAAGGTATCGATAACGGAACTCTTTGCAGTCTTTACCGATTTTGGAATTCTTCGGCGGCGGCCGAAAATTTCGTTTTCGTGAATTACCAAAATTTTTAAGTCGGGAATCCCGAAGCCGCCTGAAAGGTTATAGGGCAAAATCTCTATCCGATCTTCGTGCAAAATTTCTTCGATACGGAGAGCTTGGTTATCGCTTTCGGCAAATACAAAGATAGACCAATTATCGTTTAAAAGATTATTTAATTCTTCCCGCAAATAAACTATGTTCCCAAAAAAACTGCGGGGCGGATCGGTTTTAAATTTAAGAGTTTTTGTTTTATCTTCTTGTTCGGCTAGAGTTCTAAAATAAATCGACTTATTATATTTTTGTACATTGCTTTCAAATTGAAGTAAGATGCGTTGAGGTTCGGGATATTCGGAAATCAGGGCCTTTCGTTTTTCGTTTTCGTCAAATTGAGTTTTTGTTTTTTTATAAAGCCCCATGTATTCTCTAAGTAAAACTTCGGAAGAATTTTTTTGTCTGTCATAATCGGCATAAAAAACAGGAATCTCATTTAGTTCCGCGTATTCCAAAACTGAAAAGCTTTTTTCAAATGCAAGCGGATAAAAAATTTCTTCTCCCTCAAAGGTTTTATATTCTTTTAAGGCATCGACAATCTTTAAAATGTTTTCGGAGAACTCCGAATAGGTTTTTAAATTTTTTTCCAAGCAATCGATGCGCTCGTCATTCCAGATAACTTCTTTTACGGGATAAAGGTTAATCTTTTTATGTTCTTCTAAAGAACCTTGACTTGCTATATCAAAGCTCTTTATTTTTTCTACCTTGTCAAAATCAAATTGAATTCGGTAGGCTGTTTTTTCGGAGCCCGAATTGGAAGCAAGGCAGATATCCAAGACTTCACCGCGCAGGGCAAACTCCCCCCTCACGCTTACACGAGGAACCCTTGTATACCCCCAAAGGGTTAAAAGTTCCGCAACGCTTAAAATATCCAAACTTGAACCGGCAGAGATTTCTACCTTGTTTTGTTTTAAATAATCGGCCGGAGGAACCGGAGTTAAAAAAGAGCGCTGACAGCTAATAAAAACGGGAGGCTTATTTTTTGTATAAGATTCATTCCCGGATTCCAACAAACGGATCAGCACTTCGGCTCTTTCCGAAAAAACGGGAGCCGTCGGCGAAATCGGCCTATAGGCAAGAGAGCCCCACCAAGACAAAACAAAATTTTCTATTCCGGAAAAATCCAAGTCGGCCCTTACGGCCTCAGCTTCCTTTTCGGTAGGCACTACCACGAGGACGGGCTTACGGGTTTTGTACAAATACTCCGTTAAAAAAAAACCGAAAAGTCCTCCAGAAATTCCCGTAATATTATAAGGGTAAGAATTTTCATCTATCTCATCAAAGGCATTTTTCATATCCTTCCATGAGCGGATAAAGCTTTGTAAAGAATCTATTAGAGGCTGAGGCATTTAAATTTTTACCCGTTTGAGGGCTTCGGCTGCTTCCTTAAAATTAGGACGGAGCTTTACAGCAGTTTGATAGGCAGCAAGGGCTCCGGCTTTTTCTCCTGCAGCTTCACGGACGATTCCAAGCCTGTACCACCAAAGTGCATTAGAAGGCTCCAAGTGAACCGAAATAGAATAAGCTATATCGGCCTTGTGATACTTTTTGGTATTTCGGTAAATTTCGCCGACAAAAAAATGGGCAACGCTTATACGCTCTCCGTTGGGAGCCATTTCGATATACATTTCCATGTTCCGCAAAGAGTCCTTATAGTTTCCAAGGAAAAACTGAGCCTCTGCCAAAGTTTCAATAATTCTGGCATCCTTTCCTACTTTTAGAGCATCATTACATATTAATTCAGTGTCCTTGTATCTTCCCAATCGAAAAAGACACCACGTATATACGGCATAAGAATCCATGTTTTTAGAATTTACCTTTAATTCGTTACGGCAAATTTCGATAGCAGATAAATAAGCAGTCCTGGCATCATCCCGTCTCCCTATAGAATCAAGACTGCGGCCCTGCCTATAAAGCTTTAGAGCGTCAGGTTTATCTTGTGCAAAAAGAAAGCCGGCCTCCGTAAAAAAAAGGCCTGAAGTAAAAATAAAAGTTAATAGAATAAATTTAAAACGTTTTCCGGTTATCATAATTTTCTCCGTATAGTATTTTACATAAATTTTTATTTTATTCAATCGGGGCATGAGATTTGAATATTATAAACACTTACTTTCCCTTATAAAAACTCTCATGACTATATTCACACCATTTTTCATACATTTCAATATACCGCTCTTTGATAAAGACTTGTATTTTTCTTAATTCTTTATCGCTGATAACTCCTCTATTCTGAATTACTGTATCACCATCACTTTTTACAAAAAATTTAGCTGAACTTTCCTCTGTCAATTTTGAATCACTTGCGTGAACATGAAAAGCTTCAATAATACACTTAGAAGTAAAGTATAAATAATATCCTGCGACTTTAAAAGAAAAATATTTAGGCATATCAATCTTCCATATATTTTAAACAACTTTCTAAATATTTTTTTGAAACAACTATTTCAATATCATCCATATTAGTTTCAATTAATGTCCCGTCTTGTTTAAATAATGCGGCACCATAACCTTTATTCAAATTAAAAACTCTTATTCCTTCAGGGATCTTTTTAAAAGCAAAGCCATTAGCAATTACATCAGCTTCGTCAGCAATCTTATGTAGATCAGGCATACTTTACCTCCACTTTTTGGATTGATGATAAAAATTTTTCGGTATCAATATACAAATTTTTCAATATCGGAATTAAATCTATATATTCTTCTTCAAATTCAGAATTATGAGCATATTTAGCTGAAACAACAAGATATCCCTTATCCCAAGTAAGAACTTCTCCATATCTTTCCAATGAGTATGGCGCTATAAATTTCAGCCTTTCATCACCAAAAGAAAATATTGTATAGGAATCTTCATTACTTAAATAAGCAGTAGTTCTTTTTTTCATACATAAATTATAGCATAAAATTATATAA
The DNA here is from genome assembly GCF_024181285.1 of Treponema sp. OMZ 790. Taxonomy (NCBI): domain Bacteria; kingdom Pseudomonadati; phylum Spirochaetota; class Spirochaetia; order Treponematales; family Treponemataceae; genus Treponema; species Treponema sp. OMZ 790. The sequence goes on from NZ_CP051201.1 coordinate 1,518,829, forward strand.
TCAACAAGCATATAATTTTGTTGAGAACAGTATTTCAGCTTAATACACAAACTTATCTTCTTCGTCTTTTAATATGGCAACCCTGCCCCGCTCTGCTTCATTTTTAACTCGGGCTAAGAAGAGGTCGACGGCACTGTTCAAGTCGCGTTTAAGAACAGGCCCCATGTACTGCTCTTCATCGAGCACCAAAGAAGCTCGGCTCTTAGACATATTTGCTAAAATTACTTTTCTGAATTCCTCACTTTGATTATGAATTAAAAGAGCCAGTTCTTTGTCGGCCATGGGAGAAATAAGATACTGAATGTGTTTAGGATACATGTTTATAACATCATCGAGGGTAACGAGTTTACGCTTTATAGTTTCGGTCAAACTTTCATCTTCAAGATCAAGGGAATCCAAGATACTCGAACCCGTCTCATAATCCAGTTTACGCAAAATATCGGCCAAGACGGAAACCCCGTCAACTGAGCTTGTGCGGTTTAAATTTACATCGGCAAGTTTTTTCTTTAAGGCCTCGCTTACCTGATTGAGAACTTCTACATCTATTTTTTTAAGCTTTGCAAGACGCAAAATGATGTCTTTTTTTTCGTCTTCATCTTCGATGGAACTTATATAGGCAGCGGCCTGCTTAGGCTCCAATTGCGAAAGAACTATGGCCTTTGTAGCCGGAAGCTCGCCTTGCAGTATTCGGCTCAGGCGGTCCTTATCCATACCTTCAAGATATTCAAAAGGCACAGGCATCTTGTGAGGAACGGCAGTCTCAAGAATTTCTTCAGCCCTGGCCTCGCCGAAGGCTTCGGTTAAAATAGTTTTGGCCGTATCGACACCGCCCAAAAGGTTTTTGTTTTTATTGTAGATATAGTTAAATTCGTTTAAAATATCATAGGCTTCTTTTTTATCTATAGATTGAACGGTAACAAGCTCGGCTACAACCTTGTCTATTTGTTCTTTGGTAAGCTGCCGTAAAACATCGGCAGCCTGCTCCGCTCCGATTATAAAAAGAAATTTGGCAACCTTTTTATAAGAACTTTCTTTTTCCGTACTTTCAGCAATGGGAACTTTTATAAGCCCCTTCTTTAACATCTGACTTTCAATATCGCTCATAAAAACCTCGGGGATTATTATAGCACGGATTAGACCAAAAAACAAGGGTGAAACGGAATGTGTGTCTACCCTAATTTACTTTTTTAATTTTACCTTAATAATTTTTCTCTTCCGATTGACTTTATTTTACGATTTATTCATAATAAGATCATGCTTAAAGATGATGCTTTAATTTTAAAGACTGGAAATTGGGAGCCTCAAAATAAAAAGAGGCTTGAAAAATTGATAAGAGAAAAGGCCTTTAACGGAAACTATGCAGTTTTCGACTGGGATTTTACCTCAATTTTTTACGATACGCAGGATAACCTTTTTGTGTACCAGATTGAAAATTTTAAGTTTAATTTAACCCCTCACGAATTTAATCGAACCATAAGGGCAGGAATTCCTCAAGATGAGCTTTTGCCGCATACGGCAAACCTTGAAGGCAGGACCTTAACTGCGGGGGAGCTTTCCGACGATTTAAACGAGAGATACGATTTTTTATATAAAAATTATTCCGGCTTTGGCGGAAAAATGAGCCTTGCAGAAATTACCTTAACCGAAGAGTTTATAGATTTTAAAGCGAAGATGCTGGTTTTGATGCGCGGAGCGGCCTCGCTTTGCGGAGTAGACATCGGCCAATCGGTAAGCACAGGCATGACGATAGAAGAACTTTCAGGCCTCACCGAGACGGCAATAGACCAAGGCTTAAAGGACGAAATAAAAACCTATACCGTAAGATCCTCATCGGTTTTAAAAGGAAGGTCAGGAGAAGTAGAAGGCGGCTATAGAAAGGGATTGCGCATTCAGGAAGAAATGCAAAACCTCTTTTCGGCCTTAAGGGAAAACGGAATCGAAGTCTATATTTGCTCGGCATCCCAAGAAGACAATGTCCGCGTATTTGCTTCATACCCAAAGTACGGGTATAATCTTGACGCTGAAAACGTTTTCGGAAAGAGAAGGCTTTTTGATGAGAATAAAAAGCTTACGGTTATGGACGACACTTCTATCCCTGCAACAAGGCGGGAGGGAAAGGCAGAAGCAATCAAAAAACTGATTGCCCCCAAACACCAAAACAAGGCTCCCGTTTTAATAGCAGGAGACGGGGACGGAGACTTTTTTATGATGGACGCCTTTAAAGATGAAGCCTTAATCTTAATCTTTAACCGCAGCCCCAAAAAGGAAGCAAAAATATTTCCGCTTTTAATGAGAGGGATTAAAGACAGAGAAAAAAGCGAAGCGGGAATAATTGTTCAGCACAGAGATAACGGGAAAGGCCGGTTTATTTCAAAGGCCCCGGAAGAAGAAAGGCCCTTAGACAGCCTGCCCGAAAAATAATTCGATATTTTCTTGGCAAAAAGTTTTTTTATGGAGGAAAAGATGAAGTTTGACGATTTTTTTGAGCTTATGAAAAAGAGGCAAAGCTGCAGGAGCTTTGATTATTCCAAACCTGTCTCAAAGGAAGACCTGGTTTCTATTTTGGAAGCAGGAAGGCTTTCGCCCTCGGCCTGTAATTCCCAGCCCTACGAGGTCTTCGTTGCCCAAGGCGAAAACGCCAAAATAATAGCAGAGGCTAAGATGGTTTCATTTAACAAGTTTATTGACGAGTGCAATACTTTTTTGATAATAGCAGAGGATAATTACAGCCTTCCTGCAAAGATAGGTTCAATGATAAAGAAGGTTGACTTTAAGGCCATAGATATAGGCATCTTAACGGCCAACCTTGTAAATGCCGCCTCAGTCTTAAATTTGGAAACCTGCATCCTCGGCGTCTTTGACGAAAAACGCATCCAAAAGCTCATAGAGCGAAGAAAAAGAATCCGCCTTGTCATCGCCCTGGGCTATCCCAAAGAAGGATACCCTTTAAGGGAAAAGACAAGAAAGGACTTTGACGATAACATGCACTTTTTATGTTAAAAGTTAAAGTTTATAATTTTATATAAAAATTTAAATTATCAAAAAGGAACCGTTATTACGGGCTCGCCAGCTTACCATTACTGTCCACTGACCACTGTTTGGAGCCTTGAGGCGTTACTCTAAACCGCTTATAATTTTCAGGACTGCCTGAAGATAAGGCTCCCGTCAGCACAGCTTCCCCCAGCAAATAATTATTCGGAGTAATGCGGGCGGCAACATTTTGTGTAAGGATTCCTTCAATTTTTATCTTTTGATTAGACAGTAAATACACATCATTTTTACCCGGTTTATTTAAATCGCTCCCTGATGAAGGTGTAATAACGGCATTACCGGTCATACTGATCCAGCCGCCGACACTATATACCCCGCCGCCATTAACTCTTGCCTCATTACCGGTTATGCTTCCGCCTTTCATATTTAATTTACCATCTCCTCTAATATAGACACCGCCGCCATCATCACTTGCAGTATTTTTATCCTCTGCACCTAAACCGCCGATAATACCGGATTCAAGAGTACACTCAGCATCATGAAGATATATTCCGCCGCCATGCGCTGCAGTATTTCTCTTGATAGCAGAAGCACCTTTTATAGTTAATTCTCCTTTAAATGAGAAAATACCTCCTCCATTCCCGCCGGCGGTGTTATTCTGAATGATACAGCTTTCAATAGTAAGACTTCCATCGTCATCAATATAGATACCGCCGCCGCCATGTACTACAGCGCAATTTTCGATAATACAATCTTCCATAAATAAATTACCTTCTGAGTAAACCGCTCCACCGCCTCTAGTATCTTCTGTTTTGCCGTTTTTAAGAGTCAGGCCTTTAAGAAACAGAGTTTTACCTCTTTCGACATTAAATATACGGTGTGCATTTGTTCCAAGTTCATCTCGATTTGCATTTAGTATATCGGTATTCCTGCCGGTCACTCCTACTATTGTAAGGTTTTTATCTATTACGATTTCGCCGAAGCAGCCTGCTTTATTTATTGCTTTAAGCTCGCCTCGTATCATGACGGTATCTCCGTCTCCGGCATTTTTTACGGCATTTTGCAGTTTTTCCCAGGTATCAACTGAGGAAGCCCAATATTTAAGATCATTTTCGATATCGGCTAAAAACTGTTTACACCCTGCCAAAATAACAAGTGAAATTCCTATAATTAAAAATAATTTTATACGCATATTTTTCCTCCCCACTTCGCTCTTCGCCATTCGCACTTCGTACTTCGTTAAAATTCCCAACCTACAGACAGAGACGGCTGTACTATGTATTTGGGAAAACCTGTTCTAATAGGAACTATATGATCGACATTTAATTCGACATATAATTTTTTATAAGCATAAACCTGTAAGGCTGTTCCGAAATTTACGGCCGGCCCCCAGTACCAATATTCGGGGCTTTTAAGTTCGGCAAACACAAATTTTGTGTTTACCATAAATGCACAGCCCATTCCTAAATGAAAATCAAAATTGAGAAGATTCCTTATTATCGGCTTCATATAAACAGCCTGTACCGCCGGCAAAATAAATCCTGAAGAAAGGGTATATGCTTCTTCTTTATTTCTTAAATACATTCCCGAAAGGCTAAGGTTAAATCCGAAATTTCCGTAAAAACGTTTTATCGGCACAAGGCTGAACCTTAAAATACCGCCCAAAGCAGCAAAATTCTTTTTAAAATATTTTTTTAATAATTGATTACCTGCAAATCCGTTAAAGGCATAACCGCCTGAAAGGTAAATATCCATCATTTTTTGAAATGCAAAAACAATTGTTTGCTTTGAATCTTTTAATCCGCTGGGATCGGTAACAACAACATTATACTTCCCCGGATTTATCTTTAAAACATTAAACCTTATCTTAGCCTTAGTTCCGCTAGGGTTTATCTCTTCAATTTTACCCAAGATAGGACTCCCCCATTCTTTTTGAAGAGCAAAAACAGTTTCCTTCCTAAAATTCTTACCGGAAAGGCTTACAACATCAAAGTTGTCTTCATCAAAATATACTGCATTGGGGGAAACGGAAGATGTTTCGGGCTGATAGGCTAAAAGAATATCAAAATACCGGTCGGCACTTACGGTATCGGCCTGACCTAAAAGGTTTATAACCTTTACCCTGTATCGATAATTTCCGTGAGACAAAGAAAGCTCGATAGAATTTTTCTTTAGTTTCCTTTTATCTGTGATAATCCACTTGCCGTTTTTTTCTTTTTTTTCAAGTTCAAACTCAAAATGCAAGATGCCTTCTACGTTTTCCCAAGAAAGGGTCTGATAAAAAACGGCTTTTTTCCCTTCTGTTTCAATAATATAATTTTTCTTTACATCGGAGCTTCCCGATGTATCGGCTTCAGTTTTAACCGTACCGTCTTGAGCAAACAGACACAAAGAAAACAAAAGCATAAAAAATATTGCAGGATATTTTTTATTCGTTAACGTTTTTTTATCTTCCATAAAGAACTCCCGTTTCATCGGTTTCTACATTATCTTTTTTTGGTAAATCGATGTCAAACCGCCTTTTTGAAACATGACCGGTTTGGAAAACCAACCCGCTGTCCAATTTTCTTTCTGCAATAACTTCGACAAAAAAGATTCCGCGGGATAAACGCTGAATATCTTTAAATTCATATACAAGATCGCTTCCCGCTTTTGCCTTAATTTCCGTGTTTAAAATCATTCTTTTTTTATCGTTATATATTTTTAAAATATAATGAGTTGCCTTATCAACAGCCTTCCATTTAAAAACTATACTTCTGTTTGCCGAAAAGAACGAAACGCCTAAAACTTCTTTGTCTTTTGGGAATATAAATTGAGCCTTAGCCAGGGGCGGAATCGGTAAAACCGTAAAGGCTGCATAGTCTTTGGATGAAATATCGAAACCGTCTTCCGTTTCGGCCCTTACCTTCCATCGGTATCTTCCTGCCGTTAAAGGAGGAAGCTGAACCTTATAACCAGCATCTTTTAATGTAAACACCGGAGTCCGCACACCGATTTTTTCCAAAATAAATTCGACTCCTACAGGCGGATGAGCCGATGACCATTCGGCCTGAGAAGGATTAAGAGCCGCCTCTATACCGTCAATCTTATCACCCGGTGCAGGTTTTATAAGTACCACAGGCTGCAGATGCTTTGCCGTAAAGGTATGGGCTTGCGAAAGACCGAACATTCGGCTCGAATTTAAGCCGGCATTTGCAAAAGCCTGTATATTCAATATATAGTCCCCGTCTTCAAATTTGTTCATATCGATTTCAATCTCGGTATTTAAAGCAAAAAGGTCTTCATATAAGGGAACGGAATCCGAAGTCCTGTCTGTAAGTTTTACCTGATAATAATCGGCACCTTCAACCGGCTTCCAGCCGAATTTACTTTTATGTTTTGGAACGATTACAATATTTTTCTTTGCATCGCTTAAATCAGGCTTATCGAGAAGAGGTATTACGTTTAGTTTTTTTACCTCGGATATATATTGCTTTCCGTCCAATTCGCTATAAACGCGCCAATACCATTCGCCTTCAGGCAAGCTGACTCCATCGGTTCCTAAACCCTTAACCGTTTTATTGACCGTAAGTTTTTTAAAATCCTTGGTATTTGAAACCTGAAAAATCTGCTCCGAATCAAAATTAGTCTTCCATGTAAAGAAGGTATCTCCTGTTAAGGCATCAAGTAAATTATAATCATTAGGAGGAAAAACGGAGCGTAAAATAATCTCCGAATCCATGGTTTTAAAAGACGCAACATCGCTTATACCTATCTCATTGTCCTTTGCATCAAGGGAGGCAACCGTCATATAGTAATCGCCGTTAGGCAAGAATTTTGAAGCTTCTTTTAACTCTATATAGCTTGTTATAACGATGTTGTCTATAAGAATATCGGTCATAGCCTTATCACGGGCTATCTTTACCCTGTATTTTGCAGCATCCAAATTAGGTTTCCAAGAAAAGGTAAGACCCTTTCCTTTCGAGGTATCCATAATACTTTTCATGTGAAGAAGCTCTGGCTTTTCGCCCTCTTCGGTTTTTTTGATATAAAAAACCGAAACTGCAGAAGCTTGGGCCGTAAATGAAGAATCGAACCCGTATTTCGGAACTACGCGCCAATACCATGTTCCCTCCGTCAGCTCTGACAAGGTAAAAGATTCGGAGCCGGAATTTTTACTTATTACCGGATTTTTCATTTCCTTATTGTCTGCAATTTCGACAGTGTAGAATGAAGAAAGTTCATTTCCTTCCCACAAAAATCTGATATGGGGAGGATTAGCATTATAAGCAAAGGTCTTTTCCGATTCGGGCAAAAGGGCTGCAGGAGCCGGAGCCTTGATGACCGTAAGTTTTCCCGATAAGGTCTCTTCACTTTCAACGCCCTCCTTGGCCGAGTATAAGCGCCAATAAAGAGCGCCGGAATCATGCTTAAGCGTAAATTCCTTTAAGCCGCTTACATCATATTTTTTTGTATCTATGCTGAAATTGCTTAAAGGCGAGGTTTCAAGAAAAATTTCTTCATCATTGGAAAAGGAAGATTGCCACTTAAATTTAATTTCAAGTCCAAAATTATCCCGCGACTGATTTAAAAGTCTCGTACTTTTACCCGGACTTATCATAACCAGTTTTGCCTTTTTTCCCTGCTGTAAGACAGAGCCGGCTTCTAAAATTTCTTTTTCTCCGGTTTTATCTCCCGTAAAAGAAACGGAGCCTTCTTCTACAGCAAGCTGAAGGCTTTCTTCATCGGTTTTTTGAACATGTAATACCGAGCCTTTTTCGATGCTTATATCTGCATTATCCGATTTTAAGCGTAAATTATTGTTTGCCGTTTTTGCCGACACCGAGCCCGAATTCAGATTAACTTGGAGCTCCTTATTTTTGCCGAAAATTTGAACCATGGTATTTGAGTCTATCTCAACCACATTGGCCTCTTCTTCCTCTCCAAAAAAATGAATAGTTGCAGAAGCTTCATTAGCGGTCCTTATCGTATCCCCGTCATAAAGGTAGGAATTTTGAACCGGACGATCCCAGACAGCCCTATCATTGAATTTGCGCTGAACCGTTCTATATTTATACTTAACGGCAGCTATAGGTGTATCCGAGCGTTCAAAGGTTCTGTTCAGCTCCCTTACAAACAAAAACAAATCAAAAAATATAACCAGCAGGGATACTGCAACCACAGCGAGGTCTAAGAGCTTACTGTTTGTTTTGGGCTTGAATGTTGTATTTCTTTTCGTCTTCATTTAAATCCACCTTATTCAAATCCGGAGTAGGAATTCCCAGTTTTTCTCTAATTTGAGCCAAGCTCTTAGGTCCTTTCTCTCCTGCACCGGGAATACCTGTTTCTTCAGGCATATTTATAACCGCAAACATTCTTAAAGGAGCCGATTTTCCTTTAACCGTAACGGACGGCATTTCTTCAACCAAGACCTTATCTTTTACAAGGTTATAAGTGTTTTCGGTAATAAGAATATCCGTACCCAAGGGTTTGTTTAAGGCTTCGGTTCTGGATGCAAGGTTCACGGCATCTCCTATTACCGTGTACTCCATTCTCTTTTTTGAACCTATCTGACCGGCAACAACGGGTCCTGAGTTAATACCGCATCCTATACGGATAATAGGCTTTTTGTCTCCGCCTCTTCCCCTATTAAAGATAATCAGGGCAGCCCTCATCCTTAAAGCAGCCCTTATACAGTTCAAGGCATCTTCTTTCGGACTTCCTGCACTTGTGGGAGCACCCCAAACTGCCATAACCGCATCTCCTATAAATTTGTCTACAACTCCGTGGGTATCGTTTACACATTCTACCATCTGGGTCATATACTCATTTAAGAACTCTACAACCTCATTCGGTTCGAGTTTTTCGGAAATAGCCGTAAAGGATCGGATGTCAGAGAAGAATATAGTCGTTTCCTTTGTTTCTCCTCCAAGAGCAAGCTCTCCTTTCATGGCAAGCTCTGCAATTTCCTTGTTTATAAAGCGGCCGAAAGAGTCCTTAAGCCTTTCTCTTTCAGCCAAACCCTTGCCCATCCTGACAAAGCTCTTTGTTAAAAGACCTATTTCATCCTTTGTCTTAGCCTTTAGATCAAGCTCATAATTACCCTGCTCGATTTCGCCGGCTGCGGCAGCGAGCACCTTAACAGGCGAGCTTATCGATTTTGAGAAAAACCAGATAAGAAGGATTGCAAGCGCCAAAACCGCAACACCCAAGGTAACGTTTTTAAAGGTTGATCTTAATACGGGCTCCAAAACCTTATCGGCCTCGGCCGTGGTAAGAACGGCAAGATCTGCTATCGAAAGTTTTTTATAAGCCCCGAACTGTTTTTTTCCTTCCTTGTCGGTAAAAAGGATCTGCCTGTTCATATCTCCTTTTTCACGCATCTCCAAAAAGAGTTTTGAGTCCCGCACATTAATTCCGTTTTTGGTAAGCTCAAAATCGGGGTGAATTAAAATATCGCCTAGGTTGTTTACAAGATAGGTCGTTTGGAGTTTTCCCGTACCTATGTGCTCGGATAAGGTTTCGGCAGAAAAGAAGACTATCAAGCTCTGGTCCAGGCCTTTCTCTTTGTACGGATAAAAAAGAACAAGTATGGGTTCTCCAAAAAAAGGAGAAGCGTTCACGACCTGACTTATTCCTTTTTCGGCTTGAATAGCCGTTTCCATTTCTTTTTCGATAAACTCGTCTATAACCGGAGGTTCAAGCTCACGGGAAAGGAAAAAATTGGTACTAACGAGTTTTCGATAAAGACGTTTATCCATTCTTGAATCGGTAACTGCAATTGCCGCTACCTGAGGATTTCTTTCAAAATAAAAGTTAGCCGTCTGTTTTGCTATGCCTGAACCGGTTTCAGTCGAATTAAGAACATCCAAGAACAAAAAAGCATTTGCCTTTATTGAATACAACTCTTTTTCTGCGGCAGCCCCGGCTTGAAAATTAACGGTTCTATTACTCTCTTCAGACATGGTCTGAATATCCTCGCCTACAAACCAAGACACAAGTCCCGTTATAGTTCCCAGAGAAAATATAACCAAAATCGAAATAATGGTTATCAGCTTGGCACCGATCGAGAATTTGACCTTCTCGTTTAAGTCCTCATTTTTTAACATAAAATTCTCCCAAAAACATACTATACATGCATGATACATTCTATCACAAAAAAGGAAAATTTTCAATAAATCGATAAATTTTAATTGACCTATGTATAAACAACTTATATAATTAAAAAATATAGAAGGAGGCCCCAATGAACCCCAAACAAACCTTAATTCAAACTAAACTTTTCGCCTTTGAAGATAAAAAATACAAGGACTTTAATAAAAAGCTGATTCCTAATATTGATGAAAATACTATGATAGGCATAAGAACGCCTGTCTTGCGTAAATTTGCAAAGGATTTTTTTAAGGCAGAACCGGAAACAGTCTCGGCCTTTATGAAGGATGTGCCGCACAAGTATTTTGAAGAAAACAACCTGCACTGCTTTTTTATCGAAAATATAAAAGATTTTGCTGAAGCGGTAAAAGAGACCGAAAAGTTTTTACCATACATCGACAACTGGGCAACATGTGACAGTTTTTCTCCCAAACTGTTTAAAAAATACCACGACGAAATTTACAAAAAAATTTTGGTATGGATAAAATCGAAGCATACCTATACCGTAAGGTACGCTATAGGGCTTTTATTATCGAATTATCTTGATGAGCATTTTAAACCCGAAATGCTTGAGCTTGTTTCACAGGTCAGATCCGATGAGTACTATATCAATATGATGATAGCTTGGTACTTCAGCATTGCCCTCGTCAAGCAATACAAAGCAGCCCTTCCCCACATCAAAGAAAAAAAACTTGATACCTTCACCCACAACAAGGCTATTCAAAAAGCAATCGAAAGCTATCAAATTCCTAAAGAGATAAAGGAGCTTTTGCGGGGGATGAAGGTGAAAACACAATAAAAATTCTTTTGATGCCCTTGCGGCCAAATAAAATTTTTGTTCGTCTAAATCACAATCTGCAATTTTGCTTTAAGAGCATTTTGCAATTCTTGAGAGAAATTCAGATTGGCATTTTCGGCCGCTTCTGCAAGCCAGGCGGGGAGAGATACATTTTTTCGTACAGCCCTCGAATATGTCATAGCTCGATATTTTTTCGTATCAGCCTTTATAATAGAAAGTATATCATTTTGGGTATGTAGAATTTTTTTCTGAGGTGTCGCATTAGGAATATCAAAGCCTTCATCTTCTGCAACACAAAGCCAGGCCGACATTGCATCTTCCATTTGCTTCATCGCATCCTGTAAGTCTTTACCGGTTGTTATGCAGCCTTTGAGGTCAGGTACTCGTGCATATACCGTATCCTTTTCTTCCGTGAAAATAGCAGTATAAACATATTTCATTTTTTAGCTCCCTGTTCAATCTCTTTTTGAATGTACCGCAAGTCATTTTTATTAAAACTATGCCTTTTAAGCGGAATAGAACATCTTAATTCGATATTGCAATATATATCGTGATTTGCCCCATGCCGTTTTAAAAAATACCCTGCTTTCTCTAATGCTTTTATTGCTTGCATTCGTTCATTCATATTATAATTATACACAATTATTACACATTCCGTCAAGATTATTTTCTCTCCAAAATTCTCAAATTCAAGGCTTGACAACTTAGAATTTATACACTAGTATTATATTTATATTAAAATTAATCTTGTAAAAGGACACAAAAAAAAGAAGTTAAATATGAAAAAAATATTGATAATTTTTTTCTGTATTATGTTGGTTTCTGTAAATATTTTTGCAGAATCTAACGATTTATCAAACGGAAACGGTAATGGAGGAAAAAACAAAATTGGGGCATGGCTGGGATTTCCTTTTATTGGTTTATCTTATTCACATGAATTTAATGATTTGATTGAGTTGGATGTACTTGTAGGGATAACAGGTCTACCATTTATAAGCAGACAAATAAACTTTAGAACAGGACTTCTTTTTACAGTATGGGAACCTGTAATTAACGTAGAAAAATGCCCTCTTACAATCGGGCCCGCTATTGATATTAATAGTTTCATGTTGTTGATACTGCCTGCTTCTCTCGGAGTTACACTATTAAGCCCTATACGCTGGGAAGTAAATTTCCGAAGTGCTCCTTCATTTAACTTATTTATAGAAGCTGCACCGGCTATAGGTTTCTCATATGCATTACCCTATACACATGGAACAGGTATGGTTATAAGCTTGCAAAATATGCAGATAAACGATAAAGTCTCTATTCACTGGATACCTCATATCGGTCTTGGGCTTCGATACCGCATTCCGAATAAAAAATAAATAAATCGTAGGCATATTTTAAAGTTCCATAAAAATACGCCTAGTAAACAAATCACTCGACACTCAACCATTAAAAATTCTTTGAGTTATTATTGGCCTTTGCGGTTAAATAAAATTTTTCTACGGCTAAATCACAATCTGCAATTTTGCTTTAAGAGCATTTTGCAATTCTTGAGAGAAATTAAGATTGGCATTTTCGGCCTTGTAATTTAACCATGCAGGAAGTGTAACCGTTTTTTTTACCGACTTTTCGGAGAATTGTCTGCGCCATTTATCCGTGTCAGCTATAACATAGTTTACAAATCCGTCTTTTACTTTTACATCAGATATATTACTGGGATTTGGTATTGCTTGATTATTATCTTCATAATGAACGAGCATCATAGCTATGGCATCCTCTGCCATTTCTATAGCTTCAGTTATTGTATCCCCGAATGTAAAACAGCCGGAAATATCCGGAACTCTCACTCCTATTTTCCCCTCATCGTTTTCAAAAATAACAGGATATGTATATTTCATCCTTACCTCCACGTCCTATTTAATACCGGCTTCCTTTAAAATATTATGTGCAGTTCCTTTTGGAATATCACCTTTATGACGCGGTATTGCTATCATTTTTCCGCTTTCTTTGTGAATTGCCTTATCATGCTTTGCTCCGGCTATTATTTCATATCCGGCCTTTTTTAACAGCTTTATGATTTCATTTGATGTCATGCTTAGCCTTGGTCAAGATTATAGCACGTGCTAACACGTATTGTCAAGTTTTTTCGCAGTTTAGTCTATAAAAAACACACTCAAATTCTTTGCATTCTTGGCGAGCTTTGCGGTTAAATAAAATTTTTGTTCGGCTAAATCACAATCTGCGAGCTCTCCCCCCTGTCTTGAATTTTTCCCACGCTTCAAGTATACTTAATTTAAAATCCATCGGAACTTAAGAGGTTGTCTATGAATATTTACCGATTTTGTGTTAAAAGTAAAAAGGACTTGCACTTTCAAATGCCCAAAAATGAGGAGCTCTTAAAGCAGGCCCATGTTCTGGGCTTTAAGACCGTTAAAGAAATAAGTACGGAAAACCTTTATTTTGTACGCGGAAATCTTTCAAATGAAGAAAAGAAAACATTAGCCGACTTCTTGTTTTGCGATGAGCTTTACGAGTACAGCCAAACCGCAGACTTTAAAATAGAAGAAAAAAATAATCTTTTCCACATTGAAACAGCCTTAAAACCCGGTGTTACGGACTCCTCCTCACGCGAGGCCCTGAGGGCCGTAAAAGAACTCGGCATCCGAGGCGTTGAAGAAATTACCAGCGGAAAAGCCTACGATATTTATGGAGAACTTACCGAGGCCGAAATAGAAAAACTTGCAAAAAATCTTCTATGTAACGATGTTATAGAACAGTACAAAATAGGCTTTGTAGAGCCTTCCTGGGCCCATGAACATGACGGAAAAAACGGGCCTAACACAAGCGTTGAAACCATAGACATAGCCTCCATGAGCGATGAGGAACTTTTAGCCCTTTCAAACGAAAGACGGGCAGCCTTGGATATCCACGAGATGAGGGCTATCCGCGAGTACTACAAGGAAGAAAAAAGGCCTTGCACCGATGCGGAATTTGAAATGATAGCCCAAACTTGGAGCGAGCACTGCGTTCATAAAACCTTTAAGGCAAAAATAGACATTGACGGGGCATCTCTCAACGATGAGCAAAAAAAAGCCTACCCGGATCTTTGCGTAAACAGCATAATCAAAACCTATATCAAAAAAGCCACCGATGACATCAATGCCCCTTGGGTTCTTTCTTCATTTGTGGACAATGCCGGTATAATCGAATTTGACGACAAATACGAGGTTTCCTTTAAGGCAGAAACTCATAACCATCCTTCTGCCATTGAGCCCTTCGGAGGGGCTAACACGGGAGTCGGCGGCGTTATAAGGGACGTTATGGGCGTTTCGGCCCGCCCCTTTGCCGTAACCGATGTCCTCTGTTTCGGCCATCCCGACACTCCGGCAGAAAATGTTCCCAAGGGGATCCTTCATCCTAAGCGCATAATTTCAGGCGTTATCGAAGGAGTTAAGGACTACGGAAACAAGATGGGCATTCCGACCGTAAACGGAAGCGTTCACTACCACGAAGCCTACGCTTCAAACCCCTTAGTCTACTGCGGATGTGCAGGTATCGCCCCCAGGGGTAAACACCGAACAACCCCCTCGGCAGGGGATCACATTGTTTCTTTAGGCGGAAAAACCGGACGAGACGGTCTTAGGGGAGCCACCTTTTCTTCGATGGTAATGGATGCAAGCACAGGAGATGTTGCAGGCTCCTCCGTTCAAATAGGCGAGCCCATAATTCAAAAAAAGGTTGGGGAAGTACTCATCGATGCTCGCGATCAAGGTCTTTATTCTGCAATTACCGACTGCGGAGCCGGAGGTTATTCTTCTGCCGTAGGCGAGATGGCATCTACCCTCGGCTGCGATGTAGACCTTGCAAGAATCCCCGTAAAATATCAAGGGCTTGCTCCCTGGGAGCTCTGGCTTTCGGAGGCTCAGGAAAGAATGGTCATCGCCGTTCCTCATGAAAAGCTTGAAACCTTGCAAAAGCTTTGCGATGCAAACGATGTGGAATTAACCGACCTAGGCCGTTTTACCGGAGATGCGGTTTTAAAGGTGCGCTTCGGTGAAAAGGAAATAATAAATCTTTCATGCGGCTTTTTACATTCAGGCCCGCCGCAACGAAAGCTCAAAGCGGCTCCTCCCAAAGAGGGAAAAACTCTTATAAAATATCCCGAATATAAGGAACCTGATCTAAACGAGGCTTTAAAGGCTGTGGTAAACCATCACGCCGTAAATTCAAAGGAAGATATAGTAAGGCTTTACGACCATGAGGTTCAAGGCGGAACAATCCTCCGCCCCTATGACGGCCCCGAAGGAAATGTCCCTCAGGATGCAGCCGTTATAAAACCTGCGGAAACGGAAGGAAAAAAAGCCGTTGCAATCTCGAATGCCTTAAATCCGAGGCAGGGCCTTTTGGATCCTTATGCAGCTGCAGCAAGTGCGATAGATGAAGCTGTCCGAAATGCCGTTGCAGCCGGAGCAGACCCCGAAAAAACAGCCATCCTCGATAACTTTTGCTTAGGCGACCCCAACCGACCCGAAACCATGTGGGCACTGATCGAAATGGCACGCTCTTGTTACGACACGGCTCTTGTTTTTAAGACCCCATTTATTTCGGGAAAAGATTCCTTCAATAACGAGTACCTGACCTCGGAAGGAGAGAGGGTTTCGATTCCGCCCTCGCTTTTAATCTCGGCGATGGGAATAGTTCCCGATATCGGAAAAGTTCCCGGTTCCGACTTTAAAAAAGAAGGCTCTGCCATCTACCTTATGGGTAAGCCCCAATTCTCTTTCGGAGGCTCGGTCTTTGCAGAACTTTTCGGCATTCCTCAAGGGGAAAGCGGAGAAGTTCCGCCCTTTAAAAAAGAAGCGGCAGAGCTTTATAAAAAACTTCACTCCAACATAATGAAGGGCTTGGTGCTCTCATGCCACGACTTGAGCGAAGGAGGCCTTGCTGCCGCCCTATATGAAATGTGTTTAAGCGGAATAGGAGCCGAGCTGAGCAGTGACTTTCACACAAAACTGGGAGCTTCAAAAATTGCAAGTCTCTTTGGCGAAACCACCGGCTGTCTCCTTGTAGAAGTAAAAGAAGAAAACCGTTCAGCCTTTGAAAAGGAAATGGCGGGCTCTGCAATCTACGAGATAGGAAAAACCGGAGGAAATGCCGGCTTAAAACTTTAAGGGAAGTTATTAAGTAGTTTTAAGTGAGGAAATATGAGCGGAATCGATTTAGAAAAAATAAAAGAAGAAACTCTAGCTGCCTTAACCGAACTCCTTGAGGCCTCATCCTTAAAAGCCGGGGATATCCTGGTCCTCGGCTGCAGCACAAGCGAGGTTTCGGGAGGAATTATCGGGAAGGCCTCAAATGAAGAAGCCGGAAGGACAATAGTTTCCGCTCTGCTTTCAATCCTTGAGCCTAAGCGAATCTTTTTGGCCGTTCAAGGCTGCGAGCACATAAACCGCGCCCTTGTCATCGAAAAAGAGGCTCAAGAAAAATACGGCTTTGAGGAGGTGTCGGTAGTTCCTGCCCTTCACGCAGGAGGAGCCGCCTCCCTCGCAGCCTATACTCTTTTTAAATCCCCCGTCATGATAGAGCACGTAACAGCCCATGCAGGCATTGACATAGGAGACACCGAAATAGGAATGCACGTAAGGTTTGTGCAAGTACCCGTAAGACTTAAAACCAAGTACATAGGCTCGGCAAGACTCACAGCCCTCAAAAGCCGCCCCAAACTAATAGGCGGAGAGAGGGCTGTGTATGAAAGAGTGTAATTTACCAAGTCTCAGTTTGCCACTCTGCAATAGTCCTTTTTTCTTCATCAAAACCGGAACCAACGGCTATGAGTTTTTTACCGCTGCCCGAATATTTACCTGCATAGTTTTTCTCTTTGATTTGTTTTACGGCATTTTTTGCCGCAGCGTCTTCAGCTGTACCGTTTGAGGTAAGCTTAAACTCGAAGATATAAACCTTATCTTTGAATTCTACAACACAGTCTGCCCTTCCTGTTGCACAATGAACTTCAGTGTGTACAAATTGATTCATAAGAGCAAAAACGAGGTAAACGGCAGTCTGATAATTTTGTTCACGGAGGGCTAAATCTTTTTCGGTTAAATTATCGTAAGGTATGCCTGAAATTATCCCCTTCATCTTTTGCATAAAACCGTCTACATTTCCTGCTTCTATTTGTTCGTAGAATTCCCAGATTGAAAGCCCTGTTTTGTCGGGTCGTATCGAGGTGTAAGCCGGCATCAGGTTATGCAAAAAGCCGTAACGCACCTCGTCGTTAGGGAAGCCTAAGCAATAAAGACGCGAAAACTCATTGTAGCTTTTAATTGTCAAATACCCCGATTGAAAAAGTATCGGTATCGGAAGAATCGGATCTGCTCGATAATCGTTAAGCCCATGTTCGTCCAGATGAACATTTCCGTCCAAATCCGGAATATTGTAATAAGCTTTTTTTAAATAGTCGACCAAGAAGGTCGGCGTTCCTGTTGCAAACCAATAGCTCCTCATCGTACTGTCCGCAAAAACATTCAAAAGGCTGAAAGGGTTGTACATATTTTTTCCGTTCTCGGAAAATTTATAACCGTCATATCTTTGCTTTAATTTTGCAAGAGCTTCCTCATAAGTCAAATTATTTTTTTCGGCAAGGGCAGAAATTTCAGGCTGAAAATTCGCTTCAAGTTCTTCTTGCGAAATTCCGCAGACAGCCGAATAATCAGACAATAAACTTAAATCCCGTAAATTATTTAAATCGCTGAATATGCTTACCTTACTGAACTTCGTTACTCCCGTTAAAAAGGCAAAACGGATATATTGATCGGCACTTTTGATAACGCCGTAAAAGCCCTTCAATATTGTGCGGTATATTTCGTTTAAGGCTTCATCCTTCCACATAGTTTGAAGAAGGGGCTTATCGTATTCGTCAATGAGGATGACAGCCTGCATGCCGGTTTTTTCGTAGGCTGTCCTTATCAAATTTTGAAAGCGGTCAGGGAGATCAAGGCCGGTACTTCCGTATATATTTTCATACTCTTTTAAAAAAGAATCAAGTCTGTTTAAAAGCCCTTCCCTTATATCGTAGATGCCTATGTTAAAATCCAAATAGAGTACGGGATATACCTGCCAAATTTCTCTTTTACCCTTTTCACTTTCTTCAAGTTTTTCAATGGTTAAGCCCTTAAAGAGCTCTTTTTGACCTAAAAAGTAAGCCTTAAAAGTTGAAAG
Source organism: Treponema sp. OMZ 790 (assembly GCF_024181285.1). Classification (NCBI taxonomy): domain Bacteria; kingdom Pseudomonadati; phylum Spirochaetota; class Spirochaetia; order Treponematales; family Treponemataceae; genus Treponema; species Treponema sp. OMZ 790. The sequence continues at coordinate 1,536,956 of NZ_CP051201.1, forward strand.
CAAGAGACTCTTCCCGAAACGGCGCGGCCGGCTTAAAAAATGAACCTTACTACCGTCAATCAACTTCCAAATAAATTCAGTCTTATCGACATACATAAAGTCTTTTAAACGCAAATCTTCAAAACTTTGAACGCCTATGGGCATTTTTCTTATTGTACTCATACCTTGTATTATATCAAAAAAATACGAAACTGACAATTAAAAGCTGCCGGAAAATAAACAGGCTACTCTTTTTCTCCCGAATACGAAAGACCTTCTTCTGCGTATTTTTTTAGCAGACTTGCGGCTAGTTTTTGGTTTGTGATAACAGAAGGGCCGCCTATACAGCCTCCTTCGCAGGCCATAACCTCTACAAGGTTGGGCGTAGACGAATCGTGAGAAAGCTCTCCGCTTTGAATCTTTCCATAAGAGGAAAGCTGTTTCATTCCTTCCTTGTTAAGACCGTTTATAAGTACGGGGCGAAGGTTTTCAGGTCTTTTAAGGCGGACTCTTACAGCTTCGGCAACGCCGCCTGAGGCTGCAAAGCCCCTTCCCGACGAGGTCGGAGTTATTGTTCCGGGCAGGGCCTCTTCCTTGGTAATGTCTATCTCCTTGGCGGTCAGCAAGGCTCCCAATTCTTCTATCGACAAAACATAGTCTACAAACTCATCTTCCAAGCCCTCCCTCCTCTTTGCAAGGCAGGGGCCTATAAAGACTGTAACACAGTCCGGATCTTCTTTTTTTGCCAATTCTGCAGTATAGTGCATCGGGCTTCTTGTATCCGAAATACATGGAACAAGGGCAGGAACGTGTTTTCTTACGGCCCTGACATAGGCGGGGCAGCAGGAGGTGGTCATTAAGATATGGCCGTGCTCCATTCTCTCTTCAAATTCTAAAGCCTCTCGGTCGGCCGTTATGTCGGCTCCTATAGCTACCTCCCAAACCTTGTTGAAGCCGGCCTTTTTTAAGGCGGATTCAAGCTGCCCGGGAACGGCCTTAAACTGGGCAGCAACAGCAGGAGCATAGAGGGCAGAAACCTTCTTCCCGCTCATTAGATGCTTTATGACATCCACAATCTGTCCCTTATCCATCATAGCACCGAAGGGACATTCTCTCATGCAGTTTCCGCAAAAGATACATTTATGATAGTCGATTCTTTCTTTGCCGTTTTCGTCCTTTGAGATGGCACCGACAGGACAGGATTCTTCACAAGGAACGGGAATTTTTATAACGGCATGGTAGGGGCAGTTTTTTAGGCAAAGACCGCAGTTAATGCACTTTTCTTCATCGATGCGGGCCCTTCCGCCCGAAATCGCTATTGCATTTTTGGGACAGTTCATCATGCAGGGACGGGCAACGCAAGCCTGACAAGCGTTTGTAATCATAAATTTGCTTTTTACGCAGGCATTACAAGCCTCATCCAAAACGGTGAGCATGGGCCATGTCGGTTTTTTTCTTTCCAAGGCTTCTTTTGCAAATTCCGCCAAGGTCTTCTCTTCATCATAGTTTTCCAATGAACAACCGAGTCTTGCAATTACACGATGACGCATTATTTCCCTGTCATGAAAAATACAGCATCTTATAGGCGTACTGTTTCGCGGAACCATTTCCCTCGGAATATAGTGTACCCCCTCTTCAAGTTTTCCTTCAAGCTGAAGTTTTGCAATGCGGACAAGGATTTCTCTTTTGATATTTGATGTGTTATTATTTATGTTAAGCATACTCTCCCCTAAGATTTAAAAAGGCACGATAAATGTATATAAAAAAATATCTATATAGTCAAGGGGGAGAAACACGGAAATCAATTTTGTAATATTTTTTTGATAAATTAAAAAAAAGCATTTACACAGTTTTTTGGACAAGGCCTATTTTTTAGTGTACCTATTTATTATTTTAGTAGCTTTTTTATAAATTGTCTAGTGTAAAACTTGGATTCTTTATCTTAGTTCCCTTACTTTTCATTTTATTACCTATATGCTCCCTCATTTTATTTCTTTAGATAGCAATATCGGCATAAGTTGTATGTTAAGTTCATCATTATTATCGAAAATGTTGCACGAGCTAATCCTATCGTTCTTACATAGATACCTTTCATTGAGTTTGTCATAAAGCCAAATACATGTTCTACTCTCGCCCGTATTTTTGATTTTTTTCTGTTACTGATTTTTTGTTTTTTACTAAGAGGTTTCCCTCTTGCTCCTCTTTCACAAATTTGTCCTTCTATTCCTTTCGCTTTTAAAACTCTCTCTATTTCTTCTCCTATATAGGCACTATCTGCGTATAATCTTTCATCTTCCCTTTCAACTAAATTTTTTAACTCTCTACTATCATGAACATTGGCTGCTGTTACCGTCGCTTTCAATATAAGCTTACTTTTTTTATCTATTTTTATATGATCTTTATAACCGTAATAGCTACGTTTGTGCTTCTTTGTCCACCTCGCATCACAGTCTTTTTGCGATAATTTTGCCTTATTTTGTTTTTCTTGCCATTGTTCAGGAATTTTTCCGTTTTTGATTTGTTCATTTTCATCTTTGCTGTTATGCTGTATCGGAGCTTCTACTATTGTCGCATCTATTATCGTTCCCTCTTTTCCTATTAAGTTATTTCTAGCTAATTCTTTTCCAAACTTTTCAAATAACTTTTTTGATACTCTCGCTTCAATGAGTTTTTCTTTAAAAAGCCATATTGTTTTTGCATCGGGTACTTTATCTTTTAATTCCAATCCTAAAAATCTCATAAAGGATAGCCGATCGTTTATTTGATATTCCGTTTGATCATCACTTATGTTGTATAATTTTTGTAAGATTATTATTTTAAACATCAGTACATAATCGTATGCAGGTCTTCCGCCTAAACTTTTTGGCTCTTTGGTTAATGCTTTTTTTAATAGTGGTTTGAATATTTCCCAATTTATTTTTTCGTTTAATTTTTCAAGACTATCTCCTAACTTGCTTAATACTCTTAAACGATCTTCTTCATCAAATAATCCTTTTTGTTTCATACCTCATTTTATCATCTTTTTAATCTTTTTTAAAGGGGGTTTTTAGAGGTGCCCATTTATAGATACTTTAAGCGAGACCAATGCAAGACTGGATTATTTTACCGACTTTTCAAAGGTAAGAAAAAATACGGCAAAAATTGAATATATCGAAAAAACAGGATTGGCTGACATTCTAAAAAATAAATCAATCACAAACCTTGTTGACTATGTATTCGGAATTGAAGTAGGCCTTGATACAAATGCAAGAAAAAACAGGGGCGGCGATAATATGGCAAATTTGATTGCTCAAACTTTTAAAAAAGCCGAAATAAAATTTAACACAGAAGTAAACAGCTCAGAATTTAGCGACATTCAAAGCCTTGGTCAAGATTTAAAAAGATTTGATTTTGCAGTTTCTACAAAGAAAAAAACTTATCTTATTGAAACAAATTTTTATAATGTCGGAGGTTCCAAATTAAACGAGGTAGCAAGAGCATATTCTGAAATAGCACCGAAAATAAACCAATACCCTAATTATGAATTTGTTTGGATCACTGACGGAAAAGGATGGCTTTCTGCAAAAAATAAATTGGAAGAAGCATATTCAATTATCCCAAGTATTTACAATCTTTCAAATCTTACGGAATTCATACAAAAAATAAAAAATGAGTTGTAAAATTAATGTTAAAAGCTTTTTATAAATCAATAAATCATGATTTTAATCTTTTACAAGGTGACAGCATCGAGATTCTGAAAAATTTGGATTTTCAATTTGACATGATTTTCGCCGATCCGCCTTATTTTCTATCAAATGACGGCATTTCTGTCCATAGCGGAAAACAGGTCAGCGTAAATAAAGGACTTTGGGATAAATCGCAAGGCTTTGTTAGAGATAACGAATTCAACTACCGCTGGATAAGTACATGCCGTGAAAAGCTAAAAGAAGACGGTACAATTTGGATTTCCGGTACATATCATAATATTTTTTCTGCTGCACAAATGCTGACGGAATTAAATTTTAGAATATTAAATTGTGTTACATGGGCAAAGACAAATCCGCCGCCCAACCTATCCTGTAAATTCTTTACCCATTCTACCGAATTTATTCTTTGGGCTAGAAAAAATAAAAAAATTACACATTTTTATAATTATGAGCTGATGAAGCAAGTAAACGGAGGAACACAGATGAGGGACTTGTGGAGCTTGCCCGCCATAGCAAAATGGGAAAAATCATGCGGAAAACACCCTACACAAAAACCTCTTCCTTTATTGGCAAGAATAATTCTTGCATCAACAAAGCCTAATGCATGGATTTTAGATCCTTTTACAGGATCAAGCACAACAGGGATTGCATCAAGTCTATTGGATAGAAGGTTTTTAGGAATAGATAAAGAAATGGAATTTCTAGAACTTTCAAAAAAACGCAGAGAAGAAATTGACAATCCTCAAACAAGAGAGGATTATAAAAATAGAATTTACAAATATTCTGATAAACCTATACAAGATATAATCGAAATACAAAATAAAGAACCATATTACGGACCGGATTTGCCCATAGCTTAAATTAATTAACCTAGCCCTTGCACAAATATCTCTATTATGTTATTATAGATATGTAAAGTCTGTAAAATTTTGCAGAAAGGAGTTTAATATGAACAAAAAAAGATTAAGTTTAATTATTGGTTTGTTGGTTTTGGTTACATTTACACTCAGCTTAGCCGGATGTGATATTGTTTACAAAGCATATCGGGGAGACTACGAAGGAGGAATAACCGGCGACCTTGTAGGAACATGGTCCGGGAAAGTCGGTAAAAAAGGTGCATTTTCAGGAACCTGTAAAGTTACAGTAGATGAAGGAACCGGCCCTATTACTGCCGAATATTCTATGACAGGGGAAGTAAGTAAGACAGGTAAACTTAAAGGCTCTGCTACCAGAACAGGCACTCTCTATACTAAAATAGAATTTGAAGCTCAAATAACAGGAATAATCGTTACAGGCACATGGAAAATGCCGGAAGGAGCTCAAGGTACATTCACAGGAAAGAAGAAGTAAAAAGGAATTTACTATGAACAAAAAAAGATTAAGTTTAATTCTCAGTGCATTGGTTTTATTTACACTTGTGCTTAGTTTGACCGGATGCCCCACGTCATGGTATATAGAAAGATATGCCGGAAAGTATAGCGGTACTTTTACTGATAAAACAGATACAGGAAATTGGTCAGGAACGATAGATGCTTCCGGAAGATTTTTAGGAACTTTTACTACAGGAGCCCATAGTTTTGAACTCGAAGGGAACGTAGATAGACGCGGAAACATTTCAGCAAAATCGGACTCAGGTTCCAACATCTTTGAAATTAAAGGAAAAATTAAATTCAAAAAAGTTTCCGGTTCCTGGTACATAAATTCTGACGAGAAAGGAACTTTCACAGGGAAAAAAAATTAATTCTCTTAAATAAAAACCTTAAATTATTTACAAAAACGCATCTTTTAGGCTATGCCGTAAGGGTGCGTTTTTTTACTTTTTCACGCCCCTTGCTCATTGCCCCTTATTCTGATATACTCAAAATTCAAAACATCAGTGCCTTATTTTGGAGGAAAAGATGAACATACTGCTTATCGGATCGGGAGGAAGGGAACACGCTATAGCTTTAAAGCTAAAAGAATCCCCCTCGCTCGGTAAACTTTTTATAGCGCCCGGAAACGGGGGGACGGCTCTTTTGGGAGAAAATGTTCCGATAAAGGCCGAAAACATCGAAGGTCTTGCCGATTTTGCTCTTTCTGCTTCAATAGACCTTGTAATTGCAGGGCCTGAGGTTCCCCTATGTTTAGGCCTCGAAGACCTCATAAAGACAAGAGCAAAAGAGCAAAACAAAAAAATTGCCTTTTTTGGGCCTTCAAAGGCTTGTGCCCGATTGGAAGCGTCCAAAGATTTTTCAAAAGAAATGATGAGCCTCCTCTCAATTCCTACTGCAAGATATTCATCCTTTACCGATTTTCAAAAAGCAAAAGAATATATTGAGGGCTTGAACTATCCCTTTGTTATCAAGGCCGACGGTCTTGCTGCAGGAAAGGGCGTTATCCTCCCTGCCTCAAAAGAAGAAGGCATAACCGAGCTTAAAAATATAATGATAAAAAAACAATTCGGCTCATCGGGCGACAAGGTCGTTATAGAAGAACGCCTTGAAGGAGAAGAAGTTTCCATCCTCGCCTTTTCGGACGGAGAAAAAATAGCCGTAATGCCGCCCTCTCAAGATCACAAGCGCTTAAAGGACAATGATGAGGGACCCAACACAGGCGGAATGGGCGCATACGCCCCTGCCCCAATTTGTTCATACGAGACGGCTCAAAAATATGCAGAGCTTACGATTCTTCCTATTATAAAAGAAATGAAAAAGAGGGGCACCCCCTACATCGGAGTCCTCTATGCAGGCCTCATGCTCACGAAGGAAGGTAATGGCTTTGCCCCCAAGGTGCTTGAATATAACTGCCGTTTCGGTGATCCGGAAACTCAAAGTTTGATGCAGCTTTTTGACGGAGACCTCGCCTTAACTATGAAGTCTTGCGCGGAAGGAAGACTCGAAACGGCAATGCCTAAATGGAAGGAAGGCTATGCGGCAACAGTAGTGCTTGCAAGCGAAGGCTACCCTCTTTTTTCATCAAAGCCGGTAGAGTTATCAAGCACAGAGCTGCAAAGTAATGCTGATGTAAGCGTAATACATGCAGGCACAGCACTCAAAGACGGCAAAATTTTTACAGCCGGAGGAAGGGTGCTTTGCATAAGCTCAAACGCTAAGAGCTTACAAAGGGCCATGGATAAGATCTATGCAAAAATAAAAACCATAAACTTTCCCGGGGTGCAGTACAGAAAGGATATTGCAAAACGCGGACTGGAACATTTAAAATAAGCTTAAAATATAAAATAAAAAGGAAAAAAGAAAATGAACGAAACAAAAGATAAAAGCCAAGAGCTATCCAAAGATAAAAGCTCGGTTTACAGTGCCTCAGGCGTAAACATTGATGCAGGAAACGAAGCTGTCCGCCTGATGAGTCAAGCGGTTAAGTCAACCTTCAATAAATCCGTCCTTTCGGATGTAGGCTCCTTCGGAGGTCTTTTCGGTACCGAAGAGCTTTTTAAAATGAAAAAGCCCGTCTTAGTAGGCTCAACTGACGGGGTCGGCACAAAGGTAAAAATTGCCGCAGAGGCCGGCATCTATACAACGATAGGCCAAGACATAGTAAACCACTGCATTGACGACATCCTCGTGCAGGGAGCAAAGCCCCTCTTCTTTTTGGACTATGTCGCAAGCTCAAAGTTGGATCCGCAAATGATTGCCGACATAGTGGGAGGCATGGCAAAGGCTTGTAAAGAATCCGGCTGTGCCCTCATAGGAGGCGAAACTGCTGAAATGCCCGGCGTTTACATGGAGGGAGAATTCGATATAGCCGGAACCATTGTCGGAGCAGTAGACCAAGAAAAAATTCTTCCCAAACAGAACATAAAAGAAGGAGATATCCTCATCGGTCTTGCCTCGGCCAGTCCACATACAAACGGCTACTCCTTGATTAGAACCGCCTTTAAAGGCGTGGATCTTAATAAAGTCTATCCCGAATTAAAGGCTCCCTTACATGAGGTTTTGTTAAAGCCTCACCGCTCCTATCTTAATGCAATCTATCCGATTTTGCAGGAACATCCCGAAATCGTAAAAGGCCTTGCCCATATCACGGGCGGCGGTTTTATCGAAAACATTCCGCGGGTTATTCCTTCAGGACTTGTCATAAAGGTAAAAAAAGGCTCGTGGCCCGTTCCGCCCCTTTATCCCTTAATCCAAAAACTGACAGGAGCAAGCGAGGACGAAATGTACAGGGTTTTCAATATGGGTATCGGAATGATAGCCGTTGTTTCCCCCGACACAGCAGAAAAATACCGCTCCCTTGTCGGAGAAGACTCATGGATAATCGGTAAACTGGAAAAGGCTCAAAATCCTCAAAGCAAGGCCGAAACCGTTTTAGAATAATTTTAAATCAATTCGATATAAAAATTTCTATATTTTTTTATAAAAATACTAGACATAAAATCGTAAATGATATATATTACTCGACTCACTCACTCAAAATCAATGGGAATGCCGATTCAATGGTGTATAATTTGGCAGCCTGTGATTAAAATAATTTATAAATTGTACATCATTTTTTTTAGGAGACTGATATGAAAAAGCGATTTTCTATGCAGAAAAAATTATTGACTATTTTCGGACTGCTAATTTTTGTGGCAGGATTTACACTCGGAGTTATAGGCATCCGTGTTGCACGCAGAGCAGTTACCGAAAAAGTAGAAATTCATCTTACCGACAAAGCAATAGATACGGCTGCTATAATTGACGGAAGAGTTAACTCATTTTTTCAATTTCTGGAAGGTATTGCAAGGCTGACCGAGATTCGAAGCAATTCTCTTTCTTATCAAGAAAAAACGAATATCCTGATACGGGAAAAAGAACTTTATCCTATTTTTGAAGAACTGTACATTGTCGATAAATTCGGAATTCAGCATCACTCTGACGGCAACAAATATAATTATTCAAAAAGCCGGTGGTTCAAAGAAGGAATAACAGGGAAAAACTTTTCTGCGGAACCTTATATCGATAAAACCAACGGCAATAAGTTGTTCATAAGTTTTGCCATACCTGTACATGATGATAACAAAAATATCATCGGTGTATTGGGAGTGGATGTCGCAGCTTATCAGCTGACAAAAGATATAGACGATATAAAGGTTGCACAAACAGGATATTGCTATATTTTAGGCCGAAGCGGTAACATCATTGCACATAAAAATTTTGATCTCGTACAAAATATGGCAAATAACCGGGAGAAGGCAAAGACCGATGAATCTTTTGCCTCTATAGCCTCCTTCGAAAAAATTGCAACGGAAAATACAAAACCTTCTATCGGGTATTATAAATACGATAACACAAATAAGATAGCGGCTTCCGCCAAAATGAAAACTACAGACTGGACGGTTATAGTAAACGCTCCGGTATGGGAGTTTATGGAAACGGTTTCGATACTGAGAACCAGAATGATGATTATCGGATTCAGCATTTTATTTGTAAGTCTGGCTTTGGTATTCTTTGTTGCTTTCAAAATGGTTAATCCGATACAAAAAGTTGTCGATGCACTCAAAGACATTGCTCAAGGAGGAGGAGACTTAACCGTCCGGCTTCCCGTATTGGGTAATGATGAAGTAACCGATCTATCGGAATATTTTAACCAAACAATAATAAAGATAGGCTCTTCTATTAAATTGGTAGAAAATAGCGCTGATGATATGACCAATATAGGCTCGGATCTTGCAAGTAATATGACAGAAACAGCAAGTGCAGTCCACCAAATCAGTGCCAACATTGACGGCGTAAAACAACAGGTTCTTGCACAAGCGACAAGCGTTACCGAAACGGCCGCAACTATTGAACAGATAATCCGAACAATAAAACAACTTAACGGCAACATCGAAAATCAGGCTGCAAGCGTAGCGGTATCTTCTTCCGCAGTTGAACAAATGGTATCAAATATAGCTTCAATAACTCAAACTCTTGATAAAACCAATGATGTAATTAAAACCCTTGCAGCTGCAACTGAAGACGGCAAAGAAACTGTTGCCGGAGCCAACAGCGTAACAAGTAGAATTGCCGAAGAATCGGGAAGTCTTCTTGAAGCTTCAAATGTTATTCAGCACATAGCAAGTCAGACAAATCTTTTGGCCATGAATGCAGCCATCGAAGCGGCTCATGCAGGCGAGGCAGGAAAGGGATTTGCCGTCGTCGCAGACGAAATCAGAAAACTCGCAGAAGAATCAAGCACTCAAGGTAAAGCTATCACCGAAACCCTCAAAATACTTTCAGGAGAAATTGATCTCCTCTCCGAATCTTCTAAAACTGCAGAAGAAAAATTTAATACCATCTTCAGTCTTTCCGATCAGGTAAAAAATATGAGTCAAAATCTTATGGATGCAATGAGAGAGCAAGAAAACGGAAGCCGTGAAGTCTTAACCGCAATACGGGACATAAACACAGTAACTCATCAGGTAAACGACGGTTCCGCCGAGATGCTGAAAGGCGGCGAAAATGTTGCTTACGAAATCCAAAAATTGGACAAATTAACCAGAGTCATTACCGACAGCATGAATGAAATGGCAGCCGGAGCGGTTCAAATAAGTAACACGGTACAGGGAGTAAACGAGATAAGTCAAAAGAATAAACTAAGCATAGACAATCTATCCAATGAGGTAAAGAAATTTAAAGTGTAAAAAACTTTAAAAAAAGGATTAATCTAAAACAAAGAGCCTTTTCTGCCGATAATGAACCGATATGAACTCGATAAAAATACCGCGAAAGATTGAAATCGGCGGAAAAGGACAGGTTAAAAAACTTACTCTTGGAGGTTCTTCCCCAATCTTGCTTCAGACCATGTGGAAAGAAAGCTTATTGGGTGCGGACCTCTATGCTATTACAAAAAAACTAAACGAGTTCGAGCAATTAGGCTGCGATATTGTACGTTTCGCGGTTCCCGAAATGGATTCGGCAGAGCAATTTGTAAAACTTACCCGATTGACTCCGATGCCCCTTGTGGCAGATATTCATTTTGATTATAAGCTGGCCCTGCGCTGCATGGACGGGGATACTGCAAAAATACGCATAAACCCCGGCAACATCGGTTCAAAGGAAAAAACTGAGGCCGTTATACAAAAAGCAAAGGATACCGGAACTGCAATACGCATCGGAGTGAATACAGGCTCGCTGCCCTCGGATTTAAAAAAACAAATAGAAGAAGCAAAGTCAAAAAAAAATTTAAGCGGCGATAAAAAATCATTTGAAGATGAAATTTCACTTCTGAGAGCAAATGCCTTAACCGAAGCCGCCTCAAGGGAACTCGAAATTTTTGCAAAAGCAGATTTTAAAAATGCCGTAGTATCGATGAAGGCTTCCAATGTCCGGGAAACGGTTATTGCAAACGAAATCTTTGCTAAAAAATTCGATAATCCCCTTCACCTTGGAGTTACCGAGGCAGGCCCCCTGATTCAGGGCATTGTAAAAAGCACGATAGCCTTTTACAGGCTTTTGGAGCAAAACATAGGAAGCACAATAAGAGTAAGCCTTTCCGATTCTTGCGAAAATGAAATTATAGCCGGAAGAGAAATATTAACCGAATGCGGCAAGCGGCATGGCGGAATAAGGCTCGTATCCTGCCCGCGATGCGGAAGAAAGGGCTTTGATGTTCAAGCCTTTGTAAAGCGCTGGCAGACAAGACTCCTTTCAGAAAAAAAGGATATAAGCATTGCAGTGATGGGCTGTGCGGTAAACGGCCCCGGAGAAGGCAAACATGCAGACCTCGGAATTACCGGAGCGGAAGACTCCGTTATAATATTTAAACATGGAGAAATCACTAAACGCTTGGATTTAAAAAAATTAACCGAAGAAGAAAAAATTGCGGCTGTAGATAAGGCCTTTATAGAGGAGCTTCAAAGTATATGAAAAAGAGAATAAAATCTATTTTTATTGCATTATGTATTTTCGGTATTTATCTATCGGGCTTTGCAATTGAAGCGGCGGATAAAAACGAAAAGCCGTGGCATCTTTTGGAACAAGCAAAAATTCAAATGGAAAAAAAAGAATTCGGTCTTGCACTCCATTTAACTAATAGGGCGAGAGATATTCACAAAGAACAAATGGAAGCAAAATATGCTTATATGTTCAATGCTCTAAAACCAAAAAGAGTAAGACATGAAGGAGACAATATCTCTGATGTCTACGAAATTCTACATAAGAGAGAAGACTATGATGCATGTAAAATCCTCGACGAAATATTTTTAACTCATCCTCCGATATTCTTCGATAAGTCTATCTCAAAATTAATGACATGGCTGGAAAAGCGTAAAGCCTTCCCTGAAACGGATTATCTTGCAGGTCAAATTTACTTTTCCGAAGGAGATTATGAACAAGCCATGCATTATTACAAAGAAGCATGGAAGGCTCACAAGTTTTTGGAAATTCCTGATGCACGTTTTAATATAATCTATTCACTTGCAGATACATCAAAACTTCTGCACAAATACGATGAGCAGGAAAAATACCTTTTGCTTGTTTTAACCGAAGACCCGATGTATGGAACAACAAATTTAGAAAGCGATCCTCTTCAAGCTATGATCAAAACTATAACTTCAGAAAAAACGACGGAAAAATTCTTTTTATTATACCGTAACAGAAATCCGATAGCATTAAAAGCCTATATGGATCTTACCGAGATATATTCTGAAGCAGGCAAAACAAGAAGAGCTCTTGCAACGGCAGTCCTTGCTTCAATAATCACCATAACAAACCTCGACGATATAATATCCAAAGACGATTATAATTACGAGTATACCGAATTTGCAAGTCTGCTTCATAAGCTCAACCGTAAACCTGAGGTTTTGGTATGGGCCGAAAAACAAAACTTTTGGCGCTCCTTTATGAATCTTGCAGACTGCCTTGCAAAAAACGGAAATATAGAACAAGCATCTTATCTTTATTCAAAATTAGCCGAATCGATTCCTTCGATCAAGTACGCACAAGAAGCCGTATACAAAAAAGAACAGCTAAACAAAAAAATATTTATAAGAGCAGATAACTAACTGTAAGCTTCAATTATAATTTTTAAGCAAAATTATAATTGAAGCGGTCCAAAAGAGGCTTATCCTCTATAAGTTTTTTATAAAAATTATCCATAAGTTCTGCGGTTATTTGTATCGAATTATTGTAAAGAGAAAAAAGTTTTTTGTTGGTTATCTTACTTTGAGGATGATCAGCAGTTTTCATAATATGCCCGTTTAAAAAATCATATAGACCTAAAAGTTTAAACAAAGTCAAACGTATCTTTTGTGAAAAATCTGTAGGCGCATAAAAGAAATGTTTTCCTTTCTTAAATGTAGAAAACGACAATAAAATATCGTCAACAGTTAAAGAAGGAAGAAGGCAGCGGTAAATAGCAGCTACCGCTTCAGCCTCTTTTTTTGTGATGTTAATATATTGGTGAGCCTTATACTTAAAAGGAGGTTTTCCGTCCTCTTTTAATAAAAATTTTTCAAACTCCATTTCTATTTCCGCATGATTCAGATTCATTTCGGTAACCATCGAATTTACATAGGGATGGCAACAGCTGTCAAGCCCGAAATGTCCGACAAAACCCATGATATACGAAAATTCATCGGTATTAGGCCGAATTGTTATCTTGTTTAAAACGGAATTAAAAAAATCCGTACAATTTTTATTGTGTATATCACTTGCAAGATCCAAAACGGGATTATCGTTCTTTTTAAAAGGTTTATGAAAATATAAAAAATCGGGTCCCTGTAAACCTAAATTATACAAATTTCTATTCGAAATTACACCTTTAATCTCTGCAGGCAAAAGATCAAAAACCTTTTGCCCATGAGCATAATGTGAATAAAAATCCGGCATAAATACCTCCAAAATGCGGAAAACCGGACAAAAAGTTTAACATAAAACACCGGCTCTTTAAAAATAGTATAAATCAAAAAAAGTCTATTTTCAAGCGCAAATGAAGATAAAATTAAAAAAAACGATTAAAAAAAAGCTAATCAAGAACCTCTACCTATATCCTCCATTGTGTTTGAGCTCTTTAAAAAGACTTATCACTATCAGTATTATTATAATCCCCAAAGGAAAAGCCGCTATAATCGAAAGACTTTGAAGCTGGTTTAAATTTGTTCCCACAAGAATCAAGGCAGCCGGCAGCATTATAAAAACTATAGCCCAAAAAGCACGCAGGCCCTTTTTAGGTTCGGCATGTTTTTCCAAATTAGTTTGAGAATAAGACGCTATTACCAAAGTAATTGCATCAAAGGTACTCGAATAAAAGGCTATCATAGTAATTATCAAAACGCCCAAAACAATTTTTGCATATGGAAGAGTATTAAGAATTTGTAAGATAACTTGAGAAGCCTCCATTTCTTTTATGGCAGAGGCCGCATCTAAAATTCCGTGCGATTGTAAATGAAGCCCGTAATTACCTAAAATTATAAACGAACAATAAGTTCCTGCTATACCGCATATAAGCCCGCCTATTATGGTATTCTTTATTGTGCGGCCTTCGGAAATTGTTCCGATAAAGAAAGGAGTTGCAACAAACCATGCTATCCAGTAGGCCCAATAAAAGATTGTCCAGTTTTGCGGGAAGCCTGCCCCGCCCTCTCCCGAAATACGCAAAGGATCCATCCATGTGGACATAGAAAAAAAGTTTTGAATAACCTTTCCAATGCCGGTTATACTTGTTTCTATTATATAGATTTTAGGCGAAGCTATAAAGACAAGGCCGAGAAGAACACAAAAAGACACGACCGAAATTTTTGCAAGCTGAGAAATTCCTCTTAGCCCCAATAAAACCGCAGCTGTGTATACGGCCGCTATTATAAGAAGAATTGAAAGAGTTAAAAGTTTTCCTTGAGGAATTCCAAAAATGGTAGAAACAGCCAAAGACAAAAGAGGCGTCGCAAGCGAGAAGGTTGTAGCAGTTCCTGCCAATAAACCTATTACCGAAAAAACGTCTATCATTTTGCCTATGGGGCCGTCAATCTTATCCCCGAAAATCGGGCGGCAGCTTTCAGAGAGCTTTTGCTTTGTTCTTCCCTTTACATGAAGCATGTAGGCAAAGGCGACGGCCGGCACTATATGAAAAGCCCAAGGTGTTATTCCCCAATGGAACAGGGGATAAGCAGATGCCCAATCCTGCCTTTCTGCAAGCGAAAGGGAAGATAGACCGAAAGGGCTTTCACCGAAATAATAGGCCCATTCTATCAAAGACCAATAAAGAATATCGGCAGCCATGGTCGAAGTAAAAATCATGGAGCCCCATGCAAAGTTCCCGTAACGGGGTTTTTCAAGGTTTCCAAGTTTTACCGTGCCGAAACGGGAAAAGGCTAAACCTATGGCGGTAAAAACCAAACCCAAGCCGAGTAAAATATAAAAAAAGCCCAGTTTATTTACAAAAACATACCAAAGGGCATCCACAACCTTCATCGATTCTACAGGAAAAAACAAAACCAAAACCGTCAAACATATTATTACCACAAGGGGCAATACCGTAATAAGCCAGTCTATTTCGTTTTTGCCTTTTAACTCAAGAGCCTTTACGCCCAATTCATCTTCAGTGTTCATTATTCATTATCTCCTTTACTTTTTTATAATAATCTTTTGCATAGCGGTACATCTTCAAGCCGTAATCGCCAAAACTGACTCCCAGAGACTCTTTATAACAAGTCCAAAGGGCCCATAAAAAACCTGAAAGAGCAACATAGGAATAAATACGGATTCTTTCCTCTTTTTTCACAGGTCTTTCAAAATAAAGCTCCATTAAATGCTCAAGCTCTTCGTTATCGTAGTAGGCATAAATGGCAAACATAGCCAAATCGATGAGGGGGTCGCACATGGCAGCATATTCCCAGTCAATTAAATGAACATCGTTTCCGTTTATTATAAAATTATCCGGAACGAGATCTATATGACTTAAAACATGAGGTTTTTCCATTTGTTCGACTATTTCCAAAAGCTCGTTCATTAAGAGTCTGACTTCATGGTAGTCATGATAGAAAATTCCGTTTTTTTCGTTTGTAATTTTTTCGTAATAATCTATCCGTTCATGTAAATTAAAAGAATGAGCAACCTGTAAGCCGGATTCGTGGAGTCGGCGGGCAACTTTTACACATTTTTTAAGATCTTCGGCGTTACGTGCATCAGCAGTATGAGAATTCGGAATAAATTTGGTAATCTTCACCCCTTTTTCCGGATCAAAGTAAATAATCGAATCGCTTAAGTTTAAAGAAGAAATAGCATTATAAACTTCATACTCTTCTTTTCTGTTGATAAGGGCTTCGGTTCCCTCTCCCGGTATTCTAAAGATATATTCTTCACCTTCAAATTCGAACAAAAAAGATTTATTTGTCATTCCGAATTTTAAAGGTTTTAAATTGGTGATACTGTGCTCAGGACGCTTAAACACATTCGAAATAAGCTCAAGCCATTTGTCATGGGAAGAGATCAGATAAGAAGAATCAAAAAGACGGATATCGTCAAGGGATTCAAATTCATAAACCTGGTGTTCACCCTGTTTGTTTGCAAACATATCGAGTTCTTTGATGTTCCTCATGTAAACATCTTCCCAGTACCAGTCATCTGTATCCTCATTTTTATAAGCCGTTTCAATCATCGGGCGAATTTTATCGGAAAAATCTTTTGAAAAATAAACAGGCCCGTACATAACCCAGCCGTTTCTCCCCCCGACTTTAACACTCATAATCTTATCGTGCAATCCCAGCCGTAAAATCCACTCCGATGTTTTTCCCATAACCTTAACTGCCGAATACCATGAATCATACTCATGGGAATGATACATATTTTCCCTAAGCCAATTATCGCTTGAAAGAATGTAGGTGTTTTTTAATTTATCCCTTACATGATACAGGGTAGAAAGATTGTTTTTACTCTTAAAATCGGGATTATATACAAGTTTGACGCCGTACTTGTCTATCAGGTATTCAAAGGTTTCCTTTAGATAGCCTACGACTATAGTTATATCGTTAATACCGGCAGCCTTTAACTGTTCAATCTGCCTTTCTATCATCCTTTCCCCAAAAACTTCCAGCAAGCCCTTAGGCGTTGCATAGGTTAATGGAACAAAACGCGAACCGAAACCGGCAG
The DNA here is from genome assembly GCF_024181285.1 of Treponema sp. OMZ 790. Classification (NCBI taxonomy): domain Bacteria; kingdom Pseudomonadati; phylum Spirochaetota; class Spirochaetia; order Treponematales; family Treponemataceae; genus Treponema; species Treponema sp. OMZ 790. Next base: position 1,553,664 of record NZ_CP051201.1, read on the forward strand.
CCATAATAATCGCATTATCTACCCTGCACTCTTCAAAGGCATTTAAAGCCTGTTCGGTAAGCCGTTTTTTTCCGAAAGGCGGAACCCCGTCGGTATTCAAAAAGCCGTCATGCTCCATATCGAACAAGATTTTATTCACATATGCCAAGGATATCTTTAATTTTTTTGCAATATCCCTCTGAGGAAGATCCTTATCCTTTTGCATAAGCTTTATAATTTGAAAATATCTTCGTTTCATGCCTTATATTATACAAAAATAATGTTCAAAGTCAATAAGTTTTGCATAAAAAAGTGAACATTATTTTATACGTAAATATCTTGACAAGTTGCAATTTTGATTGTATAGTTAAGTTCACTTGCCGTTATAGATAACTTTCGGCAAGTTTATATCGCTATATGCGTAAAAGGAGTGTAATCACACTATGGAACAATTTTTACAAAATCTTACAAGCCTTGTTTCTTCGGCTAACGGATTTATTTGGGGAGTTTACTTCCTCATTCCGCTTCTATGCGGTACCGGTTTGTTCTTTACAATCCGGTTAAAAGGTGTTCAGTTTACAAATTTCGGAAGAGGCTGGAAGCGTCTTTTCAGCAACTTTTCATTAAGCGGTAAAGAAGCCGGAAAGCACGGTATGAGCTCTTTTCAGGCTGTTGCTACAGCTATTGCTGCTCAAGTAGGCACAGGAAACCTCGTAGGTGCCATGACAGCCCTCATCATGGGCGGCCCCGGAGCTATTTTCTGGATGTGGCTTGCAGCTCTTGCAGGTATGGCAACAAACTTTGCAGAAGCAGCTATCGCCCAAATTTACAAGACAAAGGATGATTCCGGACAGACAGTAGGAGGCCCTGCATACTATATTTCTGAAGGTCTAAAAGGAAAATGCGGAGCAGGATTCTCCAAATTCCTTGCAGGATTCTTCGCAGTAGCCATCATCCTTGCCCTAGGTTTTATGGGCAATATGGTTCAGGCTAACTCTATTTCCGATGCTTTCCAAAACGCATTCCATGTTCCCACATGGGTAACGGGCGCTGTTCTTGCAGTTATCGCCGGCGTTATCTTTATGGGCGGCGTTAAACGAATTGCTTCGGTTACCGAAAAAGTAGTTCCTATTATGGCCATTGTATACATTGTAGTAGGTCTTATCGTTGTTATTATCAATGCAGCTCAGATCCCCGAAATGTTTGCCATGATCTTTAAGGGAGCTTTCAATCCCAAGGCTGTTTGGGGCGGCGCCCTCGGCTTTGGAATGGGAAGAGCCGTACGTTACGGTGTTGCCCGAGGTCTTTTCTCGAATGAAGCAGGTATGGGTTCTACACCTCATGCCCACGCTGTTGCTGACGTAAAACACCCCGTAGAACAGGGCGTACTCGGTATCGTTGCAGTATTTATCGATACCTTCATCGTTTTAAACGTTACGGTATTTACCGTTTTAAGCTCAGGCGTTGTAAAATTTGAAGGAAGCGAACCCACAATGAAGGGAATTAAGCTGGTTCAAGAAGCCTTCTCTCAGCACTTATTCGGCTCAACATTCGGCTATCTCTTTATTGCAATCTGTCTTTTGTTCTTCGCTTTCTCAACCATCATCGGCTGGTACTATTTCGGCGAAACAAATATCAGATACTTATTCGGAACAAAGGGACTTATCCCCTATCAGCTTTTGGTAGTTATCTTTATCTTCGTAGGAAGCTTACTTAAGATTGACTTGGTTTGGGAATTGACCGACTTCTTTAACGGAATCATGGTTATACCCAACCTTATAGCCTTGCTCTTGTTAAGCGGAACCGTTGCTAAAGTCTTAAACGACTACAACAAGGGTCTTCCCTTCGACGCAAGCCAGTATAAATAAATACTAAAACAGGGCAGCGTAAGCTGCCCTTTATTTTTCTTATAAAATACCGATATGCAGACAAATTCACAAAATAATCAAAGAATCATTATCACAAATAATCCCCGGGTAAAGACCTTTTATGAGGAAGACCGGACAGGTTTTAAAAACAGATATACGCTCAGATTTTTAGATTCCAGAGATGCAGTCTTTGAAGAAGTCAGAAATCTCATCCATTCCAACTGGAAACTTTTAAACCACGCAATGGCAGGGAATATACCTCTTCACAAGCATCCTTACAGAAGTATGGCCTTAGAACAAAGGACAGAACTGGATACCAACTCTCTTATTCTTTGGGAGTCGGCAATGGAACGCGTAAAAAGAGGCAAAACACCGCCCTACCCTGACGATGTCTTGGAAGATTTCCAAGAACTGGACTATAATTTATTTTCAGGTTCGCTGGTTCGATAATTTCTTCTAAATTCATCCATAAAAATAAATATTCCGATGAATTTAGAAGAACAACCACGAACTTACATCATCTATTATTTTTGTCAAAATCATTACATGTATTTCCTGTTTTTCCGACTCAGTATAGGCCTTCCATGAGTCATGGGAATAGTCTTTATTTATCTTTGAGCGGAAAAGGAGGGATTTTTCCTTTATTTCTTCCTCGGTTAATTTTGAATAGGATTGTAAAACATTGACGACAAAATAGGTACTTAAAGTTTTGATCAGAGGATTTTTAACCGTATCCGATACCTTGGCAAATAAAACGGCACTTTCTTCATATTTTTTAAGCATTTGAAGGGATAGAGCCGAATAAAACATGCACCACTCACCTGCACTCTTATTATCCGCAGGTAAAGACGAGGTAAAGTCAAAAACATCCTGATAATTTCCTGAAATCATCTTGGCAGCGGCAAATTTCGGGCCTAATTTTAATAGATATCTTGGTTTATTTTCTTTTAAAAAGGAACAAAGTTTATTCATTGAAGAAAAATCTCCTAAAAGAAGAAGGGCTTCCGTCAAAAGCCTTGAATTTTTATAGGTAACTCTTTGTTTTGAATATATTTTTATTTCGAGGAGGGAGGCAAGGGATGCCCAATCTTCAGCTTCAATATAGCTTATCAATGTCTTGTTCCTGACAAACAGTATATTTACAAATACTATAAGAACAAAAAACACGGGGCCAAAAAACCAGTTTGCCTTCCAAAAGTCCCTCATAAAAGAACCATCTGCATAAAATAAAGGAAGAAAAAACATGGTAAACAACAATAAACCTAAGACAATATTAAATATGATAAACAGTACTTTTAATTTCATTTAAAATCCTTTATAATGATATATACATTATACTACAGGAGAGCAAATAAGTGAATACCTATAATGCAGAACAGACAAAAGATTTGTCTTTTTTTAACAAAAATGTCTATTTAGACAAGAAATTTTTGCTTTTAATCCCCGAAACACCGCTTACAGCCGAGCTAAAAGCCATTTTAAACGAATGGGATTTTTCTCTCCTCTATTCTGACGGCGAACCTTCAAGTTTTATGACTGTAAGACCGGACAGAGTGTCATCATCGGGTAAAGATGTTTTAGACTCAAGCAAAGAAAATGAAATTCTATCGGACAAGATAAAAAAACAAAAAGAAATCATGGAAGAAGTCGAAAATAAATTCTGGGAATTTTTAAGATTTACCGATAAAATTTTTACCGATTATACGATGAAAAAAATTCTGGATCCTAGATTTATTTTTGATAGAATAAAGGAACTCTGCGATTTTGTAAAAACAGATAAAAAAAATATCCTTCTAATCGAGATGCAAAAATACAGCTCTCCGACAAATTATCTGGTAATGCACTCTCTAAGGTCCTCAATTTTTGCCATAATTATAGGACTTCAGCTTAAAATGCCTCCTCATAGGCTCATAGAGCTGGGAGCAGCCTGCCTTTTACATGAAATCGGAATGTTTAGACTTCCGCCTCAATATTACATGTATGACGCACCATTGAGCGAAGAAGGAAAAAAAGCTCTTTTTACGCATCCGGTCCTTTCATATAATATTTTAAAAACATCCTCTTTTTCTTTACCCATATGTTTAGGAGTTTTGGAGCACCACGAAAGAGAAAACGGACAGGGATACCCGCGAGGACTTACAAAAGAAAAAATCTCAATGTACGGCAAAATAATTGCCGTTGCCTGTTCCTATGAGGCGGCTACAGCTCCACGTCCTTACAAAGAAGCGCAAGATGCTTCTTCAAGTATCGTAGAAATGATAAAAAACACCAACGGACAATATGATGAAACTATTTTAAAAGCCCTTCTTTATTCTCTGTCTTTTTATCCTGTCGGAATGTATGTGCATCTTTCTAACGGAAAAATAGCAAAGGTAATAGATGTAAATCCCAATGATCCAAGATTTCCGATTGTACAGATCTACGGAAAGACAACTCCCATGGGAGACCCTGTTATTGTACAAACAAAGGCAAGGGAAGTTACCGTAAAAAGGCAGTTATCCAAAGAAGAATTAAAAAGTATTGACCGGAATACTATATAAAAAATAAAATTTAGTTTATAATCTGAAAATAGAGGTGAATAAATGAAAAAAAATAAAATTTTATGTTCCATGTTTGTTCTATTTGTTTTAGTTTTTAACCTTTGGGGAAATGAAGGAAAAAAACTTTTAGAAGACTATGAAACCGTTCTTACGCGAATAAGGTATTCAAAAACTTCGGGATTTTGTCATGACGGTAAAACAAGAATCAAGGAAGAAAAAGTAAAAGGTTCCGAAAATTCTTTTTTTGCCGAAAAGACAAATATTTACTTGAAGGTAAAACACACAAAAGAGAATAAGGTATATTATACAAGATGTTTTGACCTAAAAGAATACGGCGGAAAATTGGCAGCTGCCGCGAATTATCAAATAGAACCTGCCGTCAAAATAACGGGACATTGGAATTTTTTCAAAATAGGAAAAAAATTGAATATAACCGTATGCAGCGGTGAAACATGCAAAAACACCGAAATGACTCTTTACGAAATAAACGGCGAACCTGCCGAGATAAAAGACGGTATATTTTTTAAATTCGATGAATCCAAAGAAAAGAAAGCCGTAAATTTTGCCATAGCTCTTAATGAAAAACCTATGCCCATCATAGATGTCAAAGAAGAAGAAGCAAAAATGAATGAAATATTAAAAAAGATGGAAAAACATTTTACGGCAGCTCAAATTAAAGAAAAAAAAGAAGCTTTTTCTAAAGCCTTAAAAGCTTTAAACTAATTTTTATTTTAGTATAACCCAGGTAGAGCCGGTTCCTCCGTCTGCATTTTTAGGATGACCGCTCTCCCCTGCTCTTTTATGTTTTTCAAGGTAGAGCCGTACAAAGGGGGCCAAAACAGCTCCGCCTCCCGAATGATTTCCTTTGCCGTGGATAATCAAAATTTTTTTTAATCCGCGGCGGATGGAATTTTCAAAAAAAATATTTAAGGCTGATTCAGCTTCATCGCAGGTCATACCATGTAAGTCGATCTCGTCCTCGCAGCGCATTTCTCTCAAAATTTTACGCTGGCGCGCATAATCGACCGAAGTCAACTCTTCTTGAGCATCCTTATCTTCAACCCCGTATCGTCTTAGCCACATTTCCATGGGATTTATTTTTTTTGTATTTTCTTTTTTAGCATTAATCTTTTGAGTTTTTTTAATTGAATGCTCGTCTTTTTTTATCTGTTTTTTTCCGTAGGGTTTTCCCGTAATTCTTTCCCATTCGTCCAAAATATCGCCGAAATTTTTACTCATATTTATCCTAATCGCTTATAATAAATTCGCATCTTTTTTGCCAGCCGCCTGTTCCGTCTTTTTTTTCGATAAAAAACCATTCTGAAGTTTTTTGTTTTATGATAACGGTTTCTCCTATTTTTAATGAACTGACTACAGTTCCGTTTTTTTCGGGAATGTGATAAACCAATGGTTCTTCATCACGGTCTGTAGGTCTATAGACGGCTCTTTCGTACTGCCCGGAATAAAAAAATATAAAAACCGAAATAAGAATAAGCCCGCCCATCAAAAAAATTTTAGTCATCATATTTTTTTTCTTAAAAAAAATAAAAAAATAGATTTCCGCTACCGACAAAATAAAAAAAACAACCCAAAGTCCTTTTTTAAAAATTGAGGATCTAACCGGGAACCCATCCTTTAAATTCAATTCTTTTTCATATTCAAGCCGTTTATTTTTTATTTGTCCCGTAAAAAACAAACCGGCTTCTTTTGTCCGCATCTCTGCAATCATTTCAGCCTTTGATATTTTTTCTTCAAAATCTTTTTTATAATTGTCTGAATCATTTTGAGCTGCCGAATTATTTTTAACCGTTAAAGCAGGTTTTAAACTTTCAAGAGCTTTTTTTTCTTCATCGCTTTCTTCGGAGGGTTTAACAAACCCCTTAGTTACGGTTACAATTTGTTCTCGAACGTAAATTTTACGTGAAACTTTAGATTCCGATGCAATGCTTATTTGAGGCGCCGGAAGGCCTATCTTGCCGGCCTTTAAAGGCGTCCAAAAAAAATACGACACAGCCCTCCATCCTGTTTCTTCTATAGCGGAATTATTCATTTTAAGAGCGTCAGCTTCTTCCAAAATAGAATTTTCAGGAGTTCGGCAGTTTACGTCAAGAACAGAAGATTTTCCTGCATCGCGAAAATGATCATAAAAAAAGCCTATAAGAACAATCAAATACTTTTTGCCCTGAACAATTTCTTTTACAGAAGAATAAGTATCCGCCTCCAATATTTTCCATTTAAACATTGTATCCGTTGACAAAGCGGGCGGCTCTACCTTTATTGAAAAGGTATTGAGCTTTGTCTGATAATTCCCCAGCGATAAATAAGGTATGAGCTCGAAGTTTCCAATTTTTTTAAGTTTATATTTATTGGTAATTAAAATTCCCCCATAGAGTGAACTTATTCCCGAATCTAAAAATTCGAGAGCTTCAGATTCATCCAAAATAATAAGTTTAGGAATATCCGATGACTTGTAATAATACAAAGAAGTTTCATCCAATTTTATTTTTACTTCAAAAACAGAATCGATAAAAAGCGGGCTTGATGAAAATGAAAGATTTATATCTTCTTCAATTCCGGCATGGGCATAAGCCGAATAAAAAAATAAAATAAAAAGAATTATCAATAATCGAATGCCGAAGGTTGTTTGTTTTCTTGTGTTCTGTCTTGCCATCGCTCTTTCTCCTTTTTTCGTATCAAATTTAAAATAGTTTTCTCGGATAATTTATCTTCTTCATCTTGTGAAATATTCACTCCTTGAGAATTAGCAGGTTTATCTTTTTGTTTTTTTTGATAGCGCATACTCAGTTCAAAATTAATTTTAGCATCAATGCTGTTCGGATTCAGTTCAAGGGATTTTTTAAAAAACGCTACAGCTTTTCCGTAATCTTGATTTTTAAATTCTATTATTCCTTTTTGGTAATAAATATATGAATTTAATGTTTCATCTTTATTTTCATTTATCGCATCAAAACGGGAAAGAGCGGAAGAATCTTCATTTTGCATAAGGTAAATGGAACCGACTGCAAAATCAACATAGTTTTTAAGTTCTTTATCGTCGGCTTCTTCTGCTAAATCTATAGAATTCAAGAATTTTGATGCAGCCTTGTTCCAATCATTTTGTTTCCATGCAAGATATCCCGAAAGAAAATTAAGTTTTACCCTGTCGGTTTTAGTACACGACGAAATAACAAAAACGATAAAACCTATACAGATTATTCTACTTATTTTTACCATAAAACGATACTCCGCCCAAACATAAAAATATAAAAGAAATCAAAAGCATTTCAAAATTTCTTTTTACAGGTTCCTGTATATAAACCATTTTTTCGACACCTTCAGTGCCCGCATCGATTATTTTCAAAATGTTTTCCATTGAGCCTGAACTCAAGGCTGAAACGTACATACTTTCTCCGCCCGCTATATTTGCGGCCTTCTTCAAAAAAGCTTCTTCCAATCTTGTATCTCTTAATTGCGAAACTCCTTTTTCATCAAGAACCCTTATTTTACCGCCTTCAACCGTTCCAAAACCCACAATGATCAGCACGGCATCTGTTTTTTTTATTTTTTCTGCAGCATGCAAAAGTGAGCCGGCGGTTTCTCCTCCGTCAGTGCATAAAACTATTATTTTTGAGTTTCCCCTGTTTTCTCCAAAAGAGTCCAAAGCGCGTAAAACTCCGGATTCAAGATTGGTGCCTGACGAAGAAAGAATCAGCGGAGAGAGGGCATCAATAGCAGAAGAAAGAGCATTTTTTTCAAAGCTTAAAGGAACAGATAAAACACCGTCTCCTTTTGTGATCACAAGTCCTACTGCAAGCTCAGGAGATGTTTTATGCATTTTTTCGAGTAATATTTTTAAAAATTGCCGCTGCACTGCAATTCGGCTTGGCTGAATATCTTGAATGCTCATACTTTTCGAAATATCCGAAACGAACATCACGGATACCCCCCGCCTCCTGACAGAAACAGGTTTAGAACCCCAAAGCGGGCAAGCCAAACCTAAGATCAAAAAAATCCATGCACCGGAAAAAAAGAAAGAACGCAGTTTTGCTTTTTTAATCATTTTTTTGGAATTTTCCAAACCCAAATAAGCTTTTTTTATCTTTTTCAAGTTCATATAAAAAACAAACTGAACGGGGACCAAAAGAAAAATAAAAAACAGGTAATACGAATTTTCAAAACTTATCATAGGTATACCCTCATAAAAATACGGCGTAAAAACCATACAATTACAAAAGAAAATATCGAGGCCACCAAAAAATAGACATATAAATTCTCTTCGATAATTTGTGTAAAATTTGATTGAGCTGCAGGAACTTGTTTTGATATGGTACTAAATATATCCTCAAGGACTTCAGGAGAAGAGGCAGAAGCATATTTACCGTTCCCGTATTGGGCAATTTTTTTTAATTCGAATTCATCGAATTTAGAAAAAATAGAACCTGAGTAAGTTTTTCCGCTTTTTTTATCGGTATACTCCAAAGTGGTGTATCCTGAACTTCCTATTCCGATAACATAGAACCCGATATTTTTATTTACCAAAGATTCCGCTGCGGTTTTAGGATTAATCTCACCGGTGTTATTTTCTCCGTCGGTAAGTAAAACAATATACGAAGAGTTTAACTTTGTTCTTGTCATATAAGCCGAAGAAACCGCAAGCCCCATGCCGATTGCAGTTCCGTCGCCCAACTCTCCTATATCCAAAGAATTTAGGCGGGATAAAAATACCTGATGATCAATCGTGGGAGGCACAATAAGGGCGGCAGAACTGGAAAGTGCCGTCAAGCCGAAAGAGTCTCCCGGATATTTTGCAACAAATTTTCTTATAATTTTTTTTGCACTTGCAATTCTGGTTTCGCCGTTCATATCCTTTGCAGCCATAGAAGGACTTATATCCAATAGGAACATAATCGAACTTCCGGAGTCGGTATAAACCTGTTTATTTTTAAAAATTACCGGCTCAGATAAAGCTATTATTAAAAAAATAATTCCCGAATACCAAAGCAAATAACATAAAAAATTGCCGAATTCCATGAGCTTATTTCTTTTAGGAAACAAGCCTTTCCAATTAACCAAATTTAAATTTAATTCGGGATTCGACATCAAGCCGCTTTTTTTTAATACAAAGAAGAAAGGAAAAATCAAAATCAGCAAAAGCAAAAAAGGATGGTTAAAGCTAATCATTTACGGCAGCCTCTGTTTTTGTATTTATCTTTTGCTTGGCATTCATTACTTTTTGAATTTCCGATTCTGCAATTTTTATAAGTTTAATTGTTTGATTTAAAAAATACATAGTTTCCATTTCAAAATTTATTTTTGTCAAATCCGAATTACCGAAACGGAGATCCTGTAATTTAAAAAAAAGTTTTTCAAATTCAAAATACACGCCGTATGTATTTTCAAATCGATTTTTAAGACTTTCCAAAATTTCGGAATATGTCATACAATCTCCATCACCCGACCGCAGCTCTTTTTCTGATGATGTTAAACTAAAACAATATCTTCTAAATACAAATTCAAATTTTTTTAACCAATCCTTTTTCTTTGTAATCATTTCGAGCCCTTCGGAAGAAGAAACTGAAGACAGTTGCCGTTTTAGTTTTCGCAAAGATTTATTTAAAGTTCTGATTCTAATTCTTTGAGCCCGGGAAAAAGAATACACAAAAAAATGTTTTCTTAATGCGGAAATAATCATTATTGAAGTAAAAATAAGAACACCGCTTACCGATGCAATAAGATAAAGCAAATAGCTTGTACCCGGAATTAAAAGAGGAGGACGAGGAGGCTGTAAAACTTCGACCTTTGCCGTTTCCAATATTGAAGAAATAAAAACCTGAGGAATTGCATCGTTAATGCCTGCTTCATGGAGTGAAGGAAACGAAATAGAACCGGTTTCCCACGGAGTAAAATTTATGGATATATATTCTTTCTTTTCCTGTTTTTTAATTTGAATCGATGTTATGTCCATAAAAGAATTTTGTTTTATTGTTTCTATCCTAAACGCTCCGGACATTAAAACGGACGGATCGAAAGAACTTAAAGCGTCAATCGGAAATAAAAATTCTGCAGAGTCTCCAACAAAAACCTGTTGAGGAATCAAAATACCTTCCATACATCCGCCCTCAATTTACCCGGATTATTTTTAAAAATATTCCGGTTACTTTGCTTAGACAAAAAAAAGTTGCCTAATACTTTTACGGTATCTTCATTTATGTCGAGTAAGACGGGATTTGCAAGAGAATGTTTACAGGTATTTTCCCATCTCGATATGTCTTCAGCAAAATTCTTTTTGTACTCCATCTGAAAAATTTTAGAACCTGTAGGCAAAAGCATCCTAAAATTAGTTTCAGGGTCTTTAAACCTTATGGAGCCTGCCGCCGGTAAAGAAGAATCTATTGAACCGTGTATTTTAATGCAGACAACATCATGCTTTGCGGCCAAAAGGCCGAGCTGTTTTTCGTAACCTTCGACTTTAAAGTCTGAAATAATAATTACCAAAGAGCGTGAACGCAAAATCTTGGAAGCAGCCGTCATTGAAGCTGCAATACGGGTTCCGTTTAAAGGTTTTCGATTTTTAGAAAAAGCAAAATCTTCCATAGATTTTAATATGGCCAAAATATGGTCTTCTCCCGTCCGGGGAACAAATAATGGACCTTTTTCTCCATCAAAGAAAAGGGCTCCTACAGGAGAAAAAATATGGCTTCCCGCAAAGGCTAAAAGAGCAGCAGTCTCGACGGCCTTTTCCTTAGGACTGATTTTATCGAGCCCCGGTTCCATGGAAAGTGAAAAGTCCGCACAGATAAAAATGCTTAAATCTCTTTCTTCACGATACATTTTAACGAAGGTTTTACCGCTTCGGGCCGTAAGGTTCCAATCTATGGAGCGTACGTCATCCCCTGTTTCGTATTCCCGCACAGAATCGAATTCGATACCCTGACCGCGAAAAGCCGAACTGAATCCGCCTGACCGTAAGCCTTCAGAAATCGAAAGAGATGAAATTTTTAGCTGCTTTGCTCTTTCCGCAATAAAACCCGTTTTCATAAGTACACATTTTAGTATTAAAATCACTTTTATTCAAGATAGGTAAAAACGGGTATGCCGGTATATTGAAAAAAAGCAATTAATCGCTTATAATATGACTATGGAGGATTTATGATATGTGTAAAAAATTATTTTTTTTGATTATAAGTTTGGCTTTTATTTTATCAGCCTGTAATCAGTTTTTAGCGAATATTGAAACCGATTTGGCTTATTGGGCCTCCACAGTACAGATTACAGATATTGAAAACCCTCCTGCCGAAATAGATGAAAACGGTTATTTTTGTCTTCCAAGTACAGTTGCTAACGAACAAAAAATCATATTAAAACTTATAAATCCTCAAAAATATGAGCTTAAAGAAGCCGTTTTAGGCTCATCTTCGGACATAGTCCTTTTTGAAAGCGGCGTAAAGGGCAGGGATGGTACATCACCTCCCAAGCCCGGTGTAGATTACGAACTTAAGCAAACGGCTCCTGACCGTGTTGAGCTTATCTATAAACGGGATTTTTTAGAATATTCCGAATGGGGCAGTCAAGATTTAAGCCCTAAGATTACCCTTTACGGTAAGGACGGCCGTAAATTTGAACAAAGCTACAACCTTAAACTTAAAGCAAACACTAAGCCGCCCGCTCTCGAATATAAGGGATTATATAAATCCGGCGGGTACTATGTTTTATGCTTTAAAGCAAAGAATATGACCGACATGGCTAAAGTGCAGGGAGTAAATCAGCCTTTGCATAAAGATATAGCTTATCTTTGGGTAAGCGGTTTAGATTCCGCGAACAAGATAAACATTACGGTAGGTACTGCCGGTTTTAATATTACCGGTTCGGGAGGCCGCCTTTTAAATGCAGTTTCTGTTGAGCCGCTTGTATCGGGCGGAACTAAGCCTACAGACCCTTGGATAATCTATTTTAAGACTGATTTGCAAGTAAGCGGCGGAACTCCAAAAGAATTTACTTTGAAATTGATGGACGAAAAATGCTTATCCGGTGCCGCAATAAAAAGGTCTACAAGTCCTTCCGTAGCTACTTGGGCAGAACTTCATCATGCAGTTGCAACGGCATCTGCCGGCATGACTATCGAAATAAATGGTAAGATCAAGGCTAATGATGGTTCTCAAACAATTGATGGTAATTCTTATCCAAATAAGGATGAAATTACAATAGACAAAAATCTCACTATTCAGGGTAAGGGTACCGATGCCGAGTTGGATGCAAATCAAAAAAACCGTATTTTTAATATTACAGCCGGGAAGACCTTAATCCTTAAGAATATAGCTCTTAAAAACGGAGAAGCTCCTGCCGGAGCTAGTGGAGGCGGAGCCGTATTTGTAAGCGGGTCCCTTGAAATTTCCGGTGCTGTAACTATCAGCCCATCTTCCGGAAAAGGAAAAAATGATGTTTATCTTAAGTCAGGCACAAAAATAACGGTTAAGGGAGACCTCTCACCTGCAGGAGGTATTGTTGCCCACATAACGCCTGAGAATTATACCGGAGCCCCTGAAGTAATCGTTATTGATAATGCGGTTACTCAACACCCTGCCGAAATAAAAGATATGTTTAACATTACGCCTCAAGCGTCAGGTTATCATCAATTACAATCCAAACAGAATAACCCGAAAACAATTATAGTTAAGCAAGGTACTGTAATTAGTTCTAATTCATGGAGCACATTAAAAAGTCAAATACAAGGAGCTTCCAATGGGGATTATTTTATTGTTGAAAATAATGTTACTGCAACTTCCACCGATTTCGGACAGATTGAGATAAGCAAAAATCTCACTATCCAAGGAAAAGACTCCGGTGTGGAAATTGATGCCGCCCAAAAAAGCCGAATATTTAAAGTTGCATCCGGGAAAAACCTGACCCTTAAAAATTTGACTCTAAAAAATGCAAAAGATAACACAGAGGCAAGTATCCATGGATCAGGCGGAGGCGGAGTTTATGCTGATGCAGCCTCCAATATTGAGCTTATTGATGTAACAATAAAAGATTGTGAAACGGCAGGTAGCGGTCCAGGTATTCGTATTGACTATAAAAATCCGGGAGGCGGATACCTTTTATTGAAAAACTCTAAAATTATGAATAATACATATAATCCTGTGGGATATAACGGTTACAGCATTAGCGGCGGAGGGGTTGGCCTGCCTTATATCGACTATACTGCCGTTATAGACGGATGTGAGATTTTAGGCAATAAAATAGATCTTAGACCAATAAGTAACACAGACCAGTATTTGAATGTAAAAGGATGCGGTATAGACGGAGGAAATGTTAATTTAATCATTAAAGGAAAAACAAAAATAGAAAATAATACCTTTATTCCGAAACCCGGGAAAAAGGTAAAATCTTATGGTATGGGAATTTATAATCAATTCGGTACTATTACAATCGGTGAAAACGGTGCGTCTCACGAAAACAGCCCGATCATAAAAGGTCATACGAAGCCTAACAATGTAGCATCAGGTTCTTTGTTTGAAGGACAAGCCTTACATGTAAACGATTTCACATGGTATAGCGGCCAAATCACAAATAACGGAGGTTCGCATAATGCGGTAAAGGTACGCGGAACTTTTACGAATCCGAATAACTTGCAGGCAAATTAACCCATGGTTAACCGTGAACCTCTTGATTTTTTTTAAAAAAAGGACGAAAATAAAGATATGAAAAAAGGGTTTATTATATTTTTATTTTTTGTTGCAGCTTTTGGCTTTGCAGAAGAAGCTCCTATTGGCGATAAAACAGTTGCAGGTGAAAATGAGCTGCAGCAAATCATGCCTGAGGTAAGACCCGATAAAACGGGTTCCGAAAAAATAGAATTTTCAACTCAACCACAAGAAGAAGAAAAAACGGAAGAATTCGCATTTATATCTTTTTCGATTCTTTTAAGGGAAAAATCGGTAATGATAAGCTGGAAAGCTAAACCTGAAGGGCGAAATTTAATCATTTACAGATCAACCTCAAGTTTTTCGTCTATCAGCTCGCTTGCAGAAGCTATTCCGATTGCAAACATAACCGATAAGGGCCTTCCTTTTTTCGACTCCCCTATTCCCGGCATACCTTATTACTATGCAATAGCTGAAGAAAACGAAATAGCTTCGGGAAATATACAGTTTATAAACGGAATAAATACGATCAGCAGTCCGGTCGAAGTTTTCGGTTCCGTTGGAGATCAAAACAAAAAGCCTCAAAACAGGCCGGTACCTCTTCCTTTTTTAAATCTTGCAAAACAGCCCAAAAAGAGAGCGGAATTTTTTTCTTCCCAAACAGAAACCCTAATAAATACTCTTACAGCCGAAAAAAAGGATTACAGAGAATTTATCATTTCTTCTCAAAGGCTTGAACCATACATCTTTCCTGACGACAAAAAAACACCCGACGGGGGAGAAAGCATGGAATTGCAAAGAATTTTAAACGATTATTTTTATACAAAAAACTGGCAAAAATGCGAAAATGAACTTACTAATTTTTTAAGAATAAGAAGGACTTCAAGAATTTCTGCAAGAACTCATTTTTATATAGGCCAAACTCTTTTTTTCCAAAACATGTATGACAAGGCCCTATTGGAATTTTTAACTGCCCAAGACATGTATCCGTCTCAGGCTAAAGAATGGGCTCATTATTGCCTCTTGGAACTAGCGAATTCTCCTAAGAAGTAAAAGCAGCGAAGAATTTTTTTGACCAAAATAGGCATAATCTTCGGCGGGTTTTTCTTTTCCGTTTTCACTGAAAAGAATTACCGAATCTCCTGCATTCATTCTGTCATAATAACCTTTTCTTTTTAAAAGGCCTTCAGACAAATTCTCTTCAGACTTTGAAGGTTCAAAATAACCTAAGAGGTCTGAAGGATCAAAAACAATTCCCAAACCTTCCTTTTCGATGACCAAGCGATCCTTTCTTATGACGGCTATTTTCATGTCTTTAAAATCAGAATCATGTTTTCCTATGTCGATAACAGCCTCATTTTGATACCGATTTAAAACTTTACCTACAATCGGCATTGCTTCGTTAAGCACCGAAGAAAGACGCCTTATACCGTTCGAAAATCTATCATTTCCGGAGCGGTAAACGGTAAAAGTCCTTGCAGGAGAACCAGTTCTGGAAACATAAAGTTCCAATATAAGCTGAATGTCTCTTCGGTTTTCTTTCAGTTTTATAATACCGAAATAGTCTTCATTTTCAGTACGGGATTTTTTTGCAGCTTCTCTGTACGAAACAGGTTTATCTGAATAAGAATTTATTTTTAACCTAGGATTATATGAAAAAATATCTGAGGTTAAAATCTGGGTTATACGCTCGGCCTCAGGGTGTAAAACATTTGAGCTTTCCATGCCATAAAATAAACCTATCGATATGTGGCCCTTATCAAGATAAAGAGAGTCTATGCGCCACTTCGATTGAATGGAGCTTAAAAGATGCTTTTCATAAGCTTCAACAGCGTCATTTACCCTATTATTACTTTTTACAATTGACTGAATAAAAAGCATTTGTTCCAAATATCTTTCAGGATAACCGAGGCGTAATAAAATGCGTGCATAAGACTCCCGGCTTTCAACATCATAAGGATATATCTTTAAGGTTCTTCTGAACTCATAGAGAGCTTGTTCAGTCATGTTGCGCCGTGAAAAACCCAAGGCTTTTTCTGCATGATATTTTGAAAGTTCCATGCGGAAAGAATCTTCAAAATTAAGATTTTCGATTGCAAGTTCTTCCAAAAGACAGCGCATTATTTCGTCATCAGCATCTAAAGAAAGCCCGACCTTAGCGGCATTTACGGCATCACCGTGCTTCCCAAGCCGCCTTAAACTCAAAGTTTTTAAATACCATGCATCGGCTCTGTCTCTTTTTTTGGAAATCCTCATATCGGAAATCTTTATAACCTCTTCATAACGCCTTTGTGCGTAAAGGACAGAGGCAAGCAAGGCATAGGCATCATCATAATCTTCTTTTAATTTGATTGCGGCATAAATGCGCCCCTCAGCTTCTTCCAGTTTTCCTTCGAGAGAATTTAAATAGGCCGCAAAATAATGAACTTGAGGCTTATCTCCATGGTATTTTAAAGCTCTTTTTATGTACTCCTCGGCTTGTTTCATATTTCCGGCTTCATAACTTACGAGAGCTAAAGAAAGGAGAGCTTTTCTATTTTCACCCTGACGGGTGAGATTTTGTTTGTACATTTCTGAAGCAAGGTAGAGTTTTCCTTGAGAAATTTCTATTTCGGCCAAACCGAAACGGGCCTCGGGGTTATTGGGATACTTTTTTAATACCTCATCAAAAAGAATTTTGGCTTCATCTATTTTTCCTAAACCGACCAAAATAAAGCCGTGAAGATTTTTTAAATCGGGATCGTCTTTTTTATATCTTCGGGCTGATTCGGCAAAGGACAGGGCTTGGTCATATTCATCCAAAGCATAAAAACATTCGGCCAAGCCTTGATAGACCAAATTATATGAAGGATTTTCCTTTAAAGCCGATTGGTACATCTCGATTGCACCGTACCAATCTTCCATAGCCTGATATTCGGCACCTTTTTGATATAGATCTGCAGGATTGCAGAATAAAGAGGCTGAAAATAAAACGGTAAATATAAATCCGAAAAAAGGCTTTTTCATAAATTTCCTCCCATAAAATAACGCCCTTATCATATCATATTATCGGCATGATTGCAATAAATAAGTCCGGCTCACATTAATTTTGCAAATCTTTATTGTAAACAATTTTAACGGTTTTAACCTTGTGCCCGTCCATATCCTGAACGATAAAATCAAAATCATTCCATGCCGTTTTTTCATATTTGGCAGGTATCTTTCCGAATAGATCGAATACAAAGCCGCCCAGAGTTTCAAACTCATCTACAGGCAGATCTTCACTTTTAATTGTTTCGGCTAAATCATCCAAATCAACACGGGCATCGCAAAGCCACACTCCTGAGGCTATTTCGGTAATATCATCTCCTTCATTATCAAATTCGTCCTGAATATCGCCTACAATCTCTTCAATAATGTCTTCCATACAGACAATGCCTGAAACACCCCCATATTCGTCAACGGCAACTGCGATATGAACATGGCGCCTTTTGAACTCGGCCAAAAGAGCATCTATACGTTTAGATTCCGGAACAAAAAAAGCACGGCGCACTATCTTATCAAGCTCGATCTTTTGATTTTTAGTTAAAAGTTTAATAATATCCTTAACATAAAGAATGCCTATAACATTGTCGATAGACTCGTCATAAACAGGAAATCTGGAATGACCGCTTTCAGATATTCTGTCCAAAATTTCGTCGCCGGGCGTATCAAGGGCTAAAAAATCTACGTCAATACGCGGAATCATTACCTCTTTAACCGCCGTATCCGATAAATCTACAACGCCGCGTATCATATCGCGCTTTTCATCGTTTAAGCTCTCTTTTAGAATATTGTTTACACTACCCTTTTTTTTAAATAAATCCATTATTCCCATAACTATACCCGATAAATAATTATATTTTTATATTGACCAAGCAATTTTTCTTGAAATTTGAGCATTTCCTGTTCAGGAGAATTGTCGGAATGATCCATTCCGTTTAAATGCAAAATTCCGTGAACAATGAGCCGTTTTAATTCCTCATCTATTCCTACATTAAATTCTTCGGCATTAAAGTTAAGACTGTCAAGACTTATGACTATATCTCCTGCCATAAACCTTTTTTCTCCCTCATCATCAAAATACTCATCTCCCTGTTCAAAAGAAAGCACATCAGTGGGAGAATCGATATTTCTATACTGTTTATTCAAATTGCGGATAAAACCGTCATCGCAAAAAAGCAGAGAAATATCCCAATTATCGAGGTTTAAATCGTTTAAAACCGTGGAGATAAAGTTTTCGACTCTTAAAGGGTCGATAGCCCCCGGAGGTTCATCATTAAATGACACACTGATTGAATTAGACATTATTGTTTTCCTTTTGAGCTTGTACGCTCTCATCATCATCAATATTTTTTTGATTGGGATACTCTATTCGAGAATGATAGTATCCGGCTAAAATTTTTACGAAGGAAGCCTTTATTATGTTGACTTCACGGAATGTCAAATCTGAGTTATCAAGCTGTCCGGCCTTTATTTTCCCGGATACGAGCTCATCTATAAATTTTTCAAGCCGGGGAACAGAAGGCTTTTCTAAGGTGCGGCATGCAGCCTCAACTATGTCTGCAAGCATAACCACAGCCGACTCTTTTGAACGGGGAGGTATTCCGGGATAAGAAAAATCCTCGATATCGACATTCGGGTCAAGTTCTTTTGCTTTTGCATAAAAATAGGATATGCAGCTGTTTCCATGGTGCTCGGCTATTATATCGATGACGGCCTGAGGCAAGTGTAACTGTTTTGCTTTTTCAATTCCTATTTTTACATGGCTTCTTATTACCGTAGCCGAAAGCCGCGGGTTTATGTCCATATGTTTGTTGTAATTTGTTTGGTTTTCTACAAAATATTCTCCCTGCTCCATTTTTCCGATGTCATGGTAATAGGCGCCGACACGGGCTAAAATAGAGTTTGCTCCTATCTCGCGGCAGGCGCTTTCAGCCAGAGAGGCTACCATCATAGAATGGTTATAGGTTCCTGCAACAGTTATAAGCATTTTTTTCATGATGGGAGAATTAAGATCCGACAATTCCATAAGACGGAAATTGGTCGGCACGTTCATTAAAGTTTCTAAAATAGGCAAAAATCCCAAAACAAGTATTCCGCTTATAAAACCGTTTGCTGCAGTTCCCAATAAAAGAACGGATTTATCGTTTGAAGAATCAGGAAAAATCAAGAACATACAAAGCAAAATCAACGGCTGCACAAGAATCAAGCCGGAAGCGGTTTTGATAAGGTCCATTCTGCGTCCTGTAATATTTACCATGCCTGCTCCGGCCAGCCCGGCAAGCACAGCAAAGAGTGCCGGCTGAATTTTAAATCCTGTTGCACCGAAAACGGCAAGGGTGAACACAAAAACCGTAAGAACAGAAATTTTCCGCGAAATTAAAGCGGCAATCAGCATTGTAAAAAAGGTAATAGGCAGTACCGGTACAATATTAAGGGGATAAGAAAAAAATGAAATCCCCGAAACAAAAAGAAGCAAAATATAAACAATATCAAACGAAATTAAAAGGAGTAATTTGAATTTAAAATCCAAATTTTGCCCTATAATTTTCTGTGAAAATAAAAATAAACTCGTTATCATTGACAGGGTCAAAAAAACTATACCGGCAGCAATCTGCCAAAAATCTACATATTTTCCATCCCCTATGTAGGCTTTAAGGCGTGTATAAGCATCCTCCGATATTATAAAGCCCCGCCTTATAATCTTCTGATTTTTTTCTATGGTTATTTTTACAGGTAAAACTTTTTTTAAAGCTTCCTCCACTCTTTTTTCCGTTTCTTCGGCATCAAACAAAATATTGGGTTGAGCAAACGGCAAAAGAACACTTAAAACATCCAATTCAAGATTCGATTTTTTCATATCGGAAAGAAAGGTTTTAATCTGAGCTTTTACATTGTAGAATAAAACCAAGTTTGTCAAAAATACGTTTGTATAGGACTGCTTTTGATTTTGGTTTTTACGCAGGCTTATTTCCGCATCATTTAATTCTTCAAGCCCCGTAAGAGGCATTTCTATAATACCTATATCTAAAAGTTGTTTTAGAATGCTCAGTGCAAGCGAAGTTATTTCATAAAAACTTTTGGACTTATATATGCGTTCCAAATCAACTTCCGAAAGAAGTACCGGATATTTTTCCATAAACATAAATTTAAAAGCAGTAAAACTCTTAGATGAATCTTTTAATCCGATTATAAAACTTGCAAATTCCGAATATTCCCTTATCATATTTTCAGAAACAGAGTTATCTTTATAAAAAACGGCTTTTATGGAGTGCTTTGCAGCAGTTTTCCGTATTTCCGTCGCTTTTTCATCAATAGCTTCTATGTTTCGGTTCGATATTACATCCCGATCCGATACCATTCCGGCTTCAAAATCCGAAATCGTCAATTTGGAAAAACCGGAGTTTTCGTATGCATTGATATAAATCAATACCGATAAAATTAAAAAACTTACCAAAACCGAAATTACAAAAGCCTTGTTTCTTTTAAATATAAGACTTATGGAGGATAATTTTTCTTTTAACTTATTTTGCTTTTTATTCTTTATCATAAGCTGTAATTATTTTTTGAACGAGAGAATGGCGCACTACATCTTCAGAAGAAAAATGTACAATACCTATTCCCCTGATCTTTGATAGAAGGTTTGCTGCATGAACAAGTCCTGAACCCTTGGCCGATGAAATATCGGATTGAGAGGGATCGCCTGTTACAATGAGCTTGGAACCTTCGCCCATCCTCGTTAAAAACATCTTCATTTGCTCCCTGGTTGTATTTTGAGCCTCATCCAAAATTACGGCGGCATTATGAAGGGTTCGTCCCCTCATATAGGCCAAAGGAGCAACCTCAATCATATTGGACTCCTCCATTTGGCGTATAAGCTCAAAAGGCATTAAAAGTTCTATAGAATCATAAAGAGGCCTTAAATAAGGCGTTATCTTTTGCACAAGGTCACCCGGTAAAAAGCCCAAACTTTCTCCTGCTTCGACTACCGGTCTTGTAAAAATAATCTTTCGCACCTGCCGCGACATCAACATTTGAAGAGCACATGCTGCGGCCAAATAAGTCTTTCCCGTACCTGCAGCCCCAAGACCGAAACTTACATCATTATTGCGGATTGAGTGAATAAATTCAAGCTGATGGGCATTTTTTGGATATACCGAACGAATTCCCCTCGGGATATGAATACATCCCGATGCGAAATCCTGTTTTTCGGAAACGTTTATAGTGGAAATAAGAGATTCTATATATTCCGATGAGTTTTCGGATTTTATTTCAGAGGAATTTACAGCCTTATCAACTACATGCTGAAATTTTTTACAAACCTCATCATCAGCGCTTAGAACACTCACCTCATTACCTCTGCAAACAACCGGCACACCGAGATAGCGTTCAAGAAAATCCAAATTTCTATCATTGGCACCGCATAGAGCGGAAAGCACTTGTTCATCTTTTAACACTATTGTATATGCGTCTTCCAAATATTAACCTCTATTAATGTATTCTAAATGGAAAAAAGCCCTTCCGTCAAGGGCTTTAGACATTATTTAAGGCTTTTTCTCGTAATTTAGACCTTTAAAACACTTAAATTTTAAATATTTTCAAAAAAAAGAGATATCGACTTTATCGATATCTCTTTTAGCTTACTCACCGTCTTTTTTTGAATCGGTGTCCGATTTATCGACACCGCTATCGGTTTTCCACCATTCGGTTGATGTTTCAGTTTGTTTTTTCATTGCCTCTTCAGACAAGCCTGAATCCGATGGAGTTTTTGTAATAAGTGCCAATAAAAAAGTCGTTATAAAAAACAGGGCAACAACGACATATGTAGCTCTTGTTAAAACATTGCTCGATTTTGAACCGAAAGCCGAATTACTGCCGCCTGAAAAAAGCCCTCCCAAACTATCTCCTTCTTCGTTTTGCAACAAAACCAAAAAGATAATAATCGCACAAATTATGACAAAAAGCACCAACAATGCAATACCTAAACCACCCATAATATAACTCCAAATTATAAGAATATACCCTATAGTTTATAACAAAACAAAAAAAGTTTCAATAGGTCGTCTTATTAAAAAGCAAGGCACTTCCAATACATTTAAGTTTTAGAAGTGCCTAAGGTTTAAACAGCTTTTAAACTGAACTAGCGTACTTTTCGAAAGATAACACGTTTTAAAACGGTTGTTTTTGTTTTTCCTATTGCGGCGGCTTTTAAGTCTTCAACCTCAAATTTTGAAAAAACATTGATTCGCTTGTATTCGGCGATAAATTCCATAATGAATTTTTCGCAGTCGGCTTCATTATAGGTATCATTACTTTCTTCATAAGTAAGGTAAAATTCGAGCTGATTTTCCAAACCGGGAACATCCATTTTAGTCCAATAAATTACGGCTGTCGGTCTTTCCTTAATCTCGATTTTTTCGGTTTTGGGCTTTACAAGAGCCGGATTTTCGGCAAAAACAGCCAAAACCAATAAAGCCATGATGCTTAAAGCAAAAATTCTTTTTTTCATTTTAATAACCCTCCAAATTTAAGTCATTTTATCATACTGTAAAGCTAAACAACAATTACAGCTCTTAGATACTAACATTTTATACTCATTTTTTCAAGTAGAAAACAAAGCCATCGGAAAGAATGTTTCGGTTTTAAGCCCTGCCCCGCCTATTAAGCCGCCGTCAATATTGGGCTTTTTTAAGAGGCCTTCGGCATTTTCGGGTTTCATGGAACCACCGTACTGTATTATCATATTTTTTGCAGCTTCTTCGCCGTAAATACCGGCTAAAGTCTTTCTTATTGAAGCATGGATTGCGTCGGCATCCTCCGGGCTCGCATTTTTTCCTGTACCTATTGCCCAAACAGGCTCATAAGCTATTGTTATCTTATCCAAATCTTTTACGGATACATCTGCAAGGCCTTTTTTTATCTGCCTTTCGCATACGGCTTCGGCATGTCCTGCCTCGCGTTCTTCCAAAAGTTCTCCGACACATAGGATAACTTCCAATCCGTGTTTTAATGCGAGTTTTATCTTTTTATTGATAAGATCATCGGTTTCTTTATAAATATGGCGTCTTTCGGAATGGCCTAAAATAACGGCTTGAACTCCGACATCCAAAAGTTGAAGGACGGACACTTCACCCGTGTGAGCTCCTTTTTCTTCCAAGCCCATGTTTTGCGCTCCCAGCAAAATATTGGAACCCTTTAATACGGCAGAAACATCCTGCAAAAGAGTAAAGGACGGAGCTATCATATATTTGTTTTTTCCGTCTTTTAGACCTGCTTTCATTTGTTCTGCGAGAGCTTTGGCCTCGGATCTATTCATATTCATCTTCCAATTTGCCGCGATGTAAAACTTCTTCATCATTTCCTCCTAAATTTGCAAATACCGGACATCCGGCACATCTTGACTTCAATAGGTTATCTTTTTAAGAGCGGGTTGTCAATAAGGATAATTGAATTTTACTTCTTATTGTGTTAAAATACTAAAAATATGAGAGGCGCATTATGAATTTTAAACAATACATCTTAGCTTTTTTTCTTGTTGTTTTTTTGATGACCGAAAAAGGGCAAACCGGCTTCGCGGCTGAAAATGAATCCGAGTACGACATACCTTATGCAAAAATTTTTTATGAAAAAGATACCGATATTTATGATGCCGTATATTTTTTGGCTGTTGAAAACGGATTTTCTCCACTTTCCTATAAGAGACCACAATCGGGAGCCGAACTTTATAAAACATTCACTCTTATTGATAACTCAAATTTAAGTAACATAGGTTTAAAAGTTTTCGAAAATACAAGAAAAGCCTTAATTACTCCTAAATATCTCATTCAGCAAGAAATCCTAAAATTCAATATAAATGCACAATTGGGCATTCAAGGCCGTTTTGCTCATAAAGTTAACGAATATAGTCCACGAATCGATCAATTTTTAGCTTACAATGAAATGCCCGTCCCTTTGGCTGTACCTATAGATTTTTTAATTTCTAATTATTTTTATACTTATTGCTATTTAAGCCTAAACAAAAATTTTGCAGCAAGTAAATTTTCGAATACTTTTTTGAATATTCCGCTAAAAGGAAAAGACATAGATTTTCATTTTCCTCAAAAAGCAGGGATAGCCATAGGCGGTTCTTTCTTCAATCTAAATATCGGGCGAGGTTCTTTAAATTTAGGAAGGACATTGGGCGGAAGTATGCTTATAGCCGATACAGCAGACCGTTTTGATTATTTTACGGGAAGCGTATTCACAAAAAATTTAAAACTGGATGTGACCATTGTAGAATTAAATCCTACCAGATTTTTATTTATGCATGAAGTTACTTTTAGACCTATAAAACAAATTTCCATAACTTTGCATGAAGGAGTTCTAGTCAATTCTTTTTTTGATCCGCGTTTTTTAAATCCGGCGATGATCTTTCACAGCCACGCTGCATGGAAAGAAGACTACCTTCCTGGTACATCTCCAAAATCAAAAAATGGAGCAGTAGGAAGTCAATTTGGAATTACGATAGATGCAGTACCTACAAAAGGATTAAGGATATACGGGCAATTTGGAATGAACCAATTTCAAACTCCATCAGAACTTAGAGGCCTAAACGGAAAAAATTACACCCCTAATTCTCTGGGAGGTCTTGCCGGTATAGAATACATTTACCCAACAAAAATAGGATACATTGTATCTTCGATTGAAGGAATCTATGCAAATCCTTGGTACAATATTCTTTCAAATAAAAAAATAAGTTACTATCATGAAAGACAAGAAATATCTTCATCAGTTTTGGACTATGATAAGTCGCAAATATACACATGGATTTCAAATCCTTATGGCCCTGATACAATTACTGCCATTGCCCAAATCTCTCTTATAAATCCGAAAACATATTCCACTTCCTTTACTTACAGGCTTGTATGCAAGGGTGAAAATGAAGATAATTTTTTTGACAAAAATAAAGAAAAACCTTCAGGTGTATACTATCCTGAAGCCGAGGGAAATAATCATCCCGAATGGTTAAATTGGAGAACCCCAAGCGGAACTCCTGCTTTTTTCAGTACCCTTAAACTCTCAGGCTCTTATAATATACTACACAATTTGTTAATAAAAGGAGCTTTTTCTTGGACAAACGCTTTAGGGAGAATAAGAGGAAATGCGATTGACTTTTCTGTTTCTTTAGAATATAGTATACGCTAAATTTTGAGGTCATTACATGAAAAAGAGAATATTATATTTTATTTTTTTATTATCGTTTTTAAGTATAGCGATATACAGCCAAGCACCTATAGATATTTTTGATCCTATATATGGAGATATAAGTCTTTGGGAAAAAACAGGTCTTATAAACGATGCACCATCGATACGGCCATATCCATTACAAGAAATAAAAAGAATCTTAGATATCGTTATCGAAAGAGGAACTGAAAACCAGAAAAAAAAAGCAGAACAATATAAAAAAAGGTTGTTCGGCAGAATCTTTCATTTTGGAGGAATGACGGAATTTAATATAAAAGCACCGGGATGGCAAAAAGATTTTGCCTTTGCCCCACTGCTTGAGTTAAATTTTTCGCTGAATGAAATATTTACGGCTTCGGCTCATGTAAACTTCAGTTTGTTAAATAAGGTACCAAAGAATGAAACTTTACCTGCATTTCAATTCTCAAAAAAAGATATTATGCCCGATAACAGTGAAGTAGGTTCATTCACTCTATTACCTATGTTTAACTCCGGAGTTGCTATAGGAACTAGTGAATATTATTTAGCCGCAGGAATGAGCAGAGCCGCCTTCGGCCCTTTTGACGAAAACAATATTATAATCGGCGAACAAGCTTTTCATGCAGGACAATTTATCTTTGTAATCAACAAAGATAAATTTACATACAATCAGATTTTTTCAGCTATATCGGCATCAAATGATTTTGGAAGCAACTATTTCCCTCAGAAGTTTCTGGCAGGCCATTCAGTCAGCTTTCGGCCTCTTCCTTGGATATCTATAGGACTTTTAGATTTAATAATGTATGGAGGAAGATTTGAGCCTATATATTTTATCCCGCTGTCAGCCTTTTTTCTTGGACAGAGTATTTATAGGTTTCCGGATAATAGCTTGTTGGGACTGACTTTTGGAATAAAACCGGTAAAAGGTCTAAAGATAGATTTTGTATTACTTGCCGATGATTTGGGTTTTAATGAAATAATAAAATTTAAAAGTGCAAGATGGAGAATAGCCTCACAATTAGGAATTTCTTATGCGATGCCGAAGGATCATTGGTTTACATTTGTGGATGCTAATTATACATTCATTGCGCCATATTGTTATACCCACGCACACCATGAAAATTATAAAAATCCGAATTATGAAAATTATACACATAACGGTTCTCCGCTGGGAAGTAATTTACATCCAAACTCAGACCGTATACATGTGAAGACCCAATTCCGCCCAATAGAAGGAGTTTTCATAAATCTATACAACACCTTTATAAGGCATGCAAATATTACCGAAAGCGTAACAGATCCTATAATATTAAAAGAGTATCTTACAAAAAATTATTCGACTGATGGGTCGGTTTTTAATCATCCTACAGTAATAAAAGATGAATGGCATCATGCTTTTCTATACTCAACTCCATTCTTAACACAGAAGACAATTCAATATGTCAATCAGCTTGGATTGGAGGGTGTAGTTAATCTTCCGATTTTAAAATCGGGAGGGTCAATGCAATTTAAAATAGGCTATACCTTTGAAGCAAATATAAATCCGGGCGTGAATAGGCATATTTATAATAGAAAAGTTGCTCCCTCAAATTTAAGCACAGAAGCACAAATAATGGAGGAAGCCGAGAAACAGTTAAAAGACTGGAGAGAAAAAGCAAAAGGAAAAGAGTTTAACCATTATTTTAATATCGGTGTAAAAATATCTTATTAAAAGAAGACAATTATTTTACGGCCTTTTGCCAAACTTTATTTTTGATGCACCATGTGCAAAGGCCGTTTTTTTCTTCATTAAATTCGACATCTGCATAGTACCAGCTGCGGCAATTCAAAATCGAAAAGACGGGTAATTTTGTTTTTGGTTTTAGGCTTTCAAGTTTTAAAATTATATTTTCGGCTTCATTCGCCGCATCTCCCAAAACAAAACCGCCGTTTTCCTCAAAAGAATCAGGAGAATTACAAGGCCGCACTATCAATGATCCGGATAGAATAGGCGGATAGATTGCAAGAGATTCAAATTTTTCTTTTGTCTTAAAAAAAGGAATCGCATTCCGAAACGGAAAAGGCAAAAAACTTTGAATTAATTTTTGCTCTTCGTAGAGAATAGCCATGAGGTTATCGGGTAAAAAAAGCCAAGTTTCCATCATATTTTACAAGGATTTACTTTCAAAATCTTTAAAAAGAGAAACATTAAATTTACGTTCTATACCCACTGAAGTAGGAGGACCGTAAAACGGCATGATGATAAGCTTATCATCTAAGTTCATGAGTTTTATTTTTAAAATATCTTGCAAGGTTTTTGCGGCATACACATTTGTAGTCTGACCAATCATTCCTGCGGATAAGGAAGTTCCGGTAAACACAAGGTTTTCAATTTTGAACATGGATGATTGAGCCGGAATTGCAAAATACCTTACAGAATAACCGGCCAGATCTATAGTTCCGTCTCCTCTCAATGTGTTTATCGTTATGTTTTCCGAAAAACAGCTTCCGGCATAAACTTTCGGACTATAAATTTTTAAAATAGTATTGAGCCCTGTCTCATAGGGACTTTCAAAATTATGAGTCAATAAAACAGCTTTAAGATCAAATTTATTTTTTTCAATCTGTTGTATAATTTTTTCCGTAATCTTTGCAGGGTCAATGATAAGAGCTTCTTTGGTCTTTTCATTACCTATAAGATAAGTATTTGCAAAAAGTTGAGGCGAAAAATGAAGATAAACTTTCATATAAATTCGTCTCCCTCAACAAAAATTGCCTCCCGAGTGTTGGAAGATTTATACGAAACGCCGTTTTCCTGTATATATAAAAATAATGTCTTTTTAAGATTACAGTTTTGAAAATAGACATCTTTTAAAATCGAATACATAAACCGCGAACTGTAAAGATCGGAATCATTGAAGGAAACTTCCTCAGCCTTAATTCCGTTAAAATTATTTTGTAAAAGCTCGGAATTCTTAAAATCCGTGCGGATAATTTTTGCTCCGCCAAAAGATGAAAACTGAATATCGGAACTTTGAAAATTACAGGAATCTATTTCGCAAAAATCAAAAAAACACATTCTAAGATGTAAATTACTGCAATTACAGTTTTTGAATTTACTGTTCGAAAAAAAGCATCCGGTAAAAGATTTTTTTGAAAAATTCAAGCCTTCAAATTCCAGCCCGGATAAATTTAAGCCGTTTAAAGAATCCGATTTTTTTAAAAGCTCGAGGAAATCTTCATATTCAGTTTTTTTATCAAAATTAAACATCTGCTGCTTCTTTTTATAATATTGTAAACTTAAAAAAAATATGTTTCAAGTGGTTTAAAAAAACATTTTACGCATAATTTTAAGTTACGGTATTGCCCTTAATAAAATTATATGATATAAATATCATCAATAAGGATTATAGTAATTATGTATTTCTTATATTCTGTGCTTTTTAGTGTTACCCCCCCCTGCGCCAAAATGGCACACTAAAATTTCATTTTGGAATCTATTTCAATACACACAAACATATTTTAATCTTATTAAACTCATTTTCATGGCTTATTCGAGAGGGAAGGATGCCGATTATAAATTGCATTAGATATTTTGCATGTCCGGCAGCAATGCGGTTGTTACCTCTGAATAATATAAAAAATAATTTTTCAAAGGAGTTTTTTTTATGAAATTAAAAAAATTATTTTGTATTGGTGTTGTGGTCTTTATTTCTGCAACAATGTTGCCTGCTATTGACCTAAGCGCAGGCGTCGGTATCAGCTTCAATTACATGAGACAAGCCATAAAAATCAAAGACTCTGCAAAAATTGGCGGATTTAATACTTCAATAGATGCAAAGAGTTCGACCTCAGTACCTTCTTTAGGCATAAACGGATTTTTTGATGCCCAATATTTTACGGCAAAACTTGGAATGGCCTTTAATGTTGGAAAAGTTAAGGCTTCATATTCCTATTCGGTTAAAGCCGGCGGAATAACAGATTCCGGATCCGGAAGTGAATCAATTCCGAATTTAAAATTAACTTATTTTGAATTGGGACTTTTTGGAAAATATCCTTTTAATGTAGGAATTGCTAAATTATACCCTGTAGCAGGATTTAATTTTAAATTCAACACATCTGCAAAATCTGACGGCATAAATTTTCGCGAGTATATGACCTCAGATCAAAAAGCAGCATTAAATGCTTATTATTTTGTAGCAGGTTTCGGTGCAGATATATTTGTTGCCGGAAAATTTTTCTTGCGCCCCTTAGGTCTTTTCGGTATTCAAATGAATTCTCCCGCAAAAAATCCCGCAATAGGAGAAGCATTACAAGCACTACATCCCACACTAAAACCAAAATCCGGATTCAGCTATATGCTTGATATCGGCTTGAGTATAGGTTATCAGTTTAAATAATTAAAAGTTACTAAGAACAACCGCAAGCCGTCCGTTTTTAATAGAACGGACGGTTTTTATTTATAGAATTTCAACTTAAATTTTAAGATTTAAGCTCGTACACCCGTATCCGATTATCCAAAAAATCGGATAGGACTATTTTTTTCCCGTCAGGAGAAACATCCAAACCTGTAGGCTGATTTCCGGCTTCTATGCTTTCAATGAGTGTAAAGGTTTGCGTGTCGATTATATCGAGACGGCCTAATACATAACCCTTGTACAAATACCCCTTATCGGGATTATTCGGCCCCCTGCATGAAACATAGAGCAGTTT
Organism: Treponema sp. OMZ 790; assembly: GCF_024181285.1. Lineage (NCBI taxonomy): Bacteria > Pseudomonadati > Spirochaetota > Spirochaetia > Treponematales > Treponemataceae > Treponema > Treponema sp. OMZ 790. The sequence goes on from NZ_CP051201.1 coordinate 1,583,610, forward strand.
TTTATCGGCTGAAAGTTGAATTGTATTTGGATTAAAAAACACCTTTATGCTCGCAAGAAGTTTATCTTTATCTGCGGAGTAAACTTCAACAATATTGTTTCTCATATCGGAAACATAGATGAGCTTACGTTCATAGTCGGTAACTATATGCCTCTTTGCACCCATTCCCCCGCCCTCGTAAACTGTTTTATAGTCGGCTAAAGATTTTTTTATAAGCCTGCATTGGGATTTACCTGCCGAATCTTCAAATTGTGCACAGTAGATAAATTTTCCGTCTTGAGAAAAAGCCATACCCCGCGGAACAGCCTTGGTTTTTATTTTTTTTTCTTCCTTGTAAGAAGAAGGATCTATGACACTTATATCCTGCGAAGTCCAGTTACTCAAATAAACTCTGTCAAGGCCGGCATTATAAGCCATAACCTTGCTCCACGTACCTGAAGATTCTATAGTTATTTTATATTCAAAAGACGTAAGATCAAAAACATGAATCGAAGCTGTCGGCATTTGACTAACCCATAATTCGTTTTTATGTTTTAAAACCAAGGATTCCACAAAACCGAATTTTTCGGCATATTCTTTTGGAGGAGAAATTCTTTTTGTTTCTCCCGTTTCAATATTTATAATATCTATTCCCGTTCCGTCAAGAAGAGCAACGGCAACAGTCTTTTCGTTTACAAAAGTTACACTCTTAGGTTTTCGTCCAGTGGAAAAAACCTTAACTACATCGTATTTTGAATTTATGGGAGAGAGAACAACAAAGGCAGTTTTATTTTGGCTTTCAGTTAAATTCAAAGTGTGAGTACGGAAGCCGTCTTTTTTTATTACAAAGGTAGAGGCCTCATCTTTTAGAGTAAAAGTCAATCGACCCATAGTTTTGTCGGAAGAAAGCAGTTTAGGTTCAACCTTATGATCATCGGCAAAAAACTCCGCCTTTTTATAAGGCTGAAGATTAAGATCAAAAACAAAATCGGCAAAACCAAATAAGGCGGAAACAAAAAAACAGAATATACACAAATTTTTTTTTATAACACACAAAAAATAAATCGAAACTTTCATAAATCTTATTTTGCTTTTTTTGTAAAACTTTGTCAATGGGATTCGGCTTGACCTTTTCTTTAGTTTTCGATATATTATAATCATAATTTTGATACATCAAAATAAAGGATTTTACATGACAAAAAGAAAATTGATACCGGCAGGATTTATGGGATTTATTTTATTGAGTCTGGGATTTTTTTCTTGTTCCAAAGCGGAGCAAAAAAATCAAACTAATGATTCGGGAAAAATAAAAATTACGGCAACAATAGGTATGGTTGCCGATATAACAAAAGCTGTAGGAGGAGATGAAGCAGAGGTACAAGCTTTAATGGGAGCCGGAGTAGATCCGCACCTTTACAGAGCCAGCGCAGGAGACATGGAAAAGCTTCAAAAAGCGGACATTATTTTTTATAACGGTCTTCATCTTGAGGCAAAGATGGGAGAAGTTTTGCAAAAGATATCTTCTACCCGAAAAACCGTAGCGGTAGCGGAAAACATCCCGAAAGAAAATCTTTTGCCCTTTGAAGAATCGGAATTCGATCCTCATGTTTGGTTTGACGTAAAACTCTGGAAATATGCGGCGGAGGCCGTATATAAAGCACTAACGGAATTTGCTCCGCAAAAAAAAGATATTTTCCAAAAAAACTATGAGGTTTACATTGCGAAACTTGATGAGCTTGACGAATTTATCAAAAAAAGAACTTCAGAAATTCCGCAAGAAAAGAGAGTTTTAGTTACTGCCCATGATGCCTTCAACTATTTCAGCAGAGCCTACGGTTTTGAAGTCCGAGGTTTACAAGGAATAAGCACTGTAAGCGAAGCCGGAGCAAAAGATGTGCAGGAACTTGCAGATTTTATTGCCGAGAAAAAACTTCCGGCCATATTTGTTGAAAGCTCAGTTCCCGAAAAAAACGTAAAGGCCTTGCAAAAGGCTGTAAAGGCCAGGGGTTATGATGTTTCAATCGGCGGAGAACTTTTTTCCGATGCTATGGGCGATGACGGCAGTTTTGAAGGAACCTACATAGGAATGCTTACTCATAATATAAACACAATAATAGATGCTTTAAAGAAATAAAAAACCTGTTACATTTTAAGGATAGTTTTATGAACATGTGCTGTGACGAACATTCAAAACAAAATTTAATTCCGGCTTTTTGCGTTGAAGACCTCACCTTAGCTTACCGCGAAAAGCCGGTACTCTGGGATATCGATGTATGCGTACCTCAAGGTGCAATGGAAGCTGTAGTCGGTCCAAACGGAGCAGGCAAATCAACTCTTCTTAAAGCCATGATGGGCATCCTCCCCATAGCATCCGGAGAAATAAAGATATTCGGAAAATCGTATAAATCCCAACAGAAAAGGATAGCCTATGTGCCGCAAAGAAGCTCGGTGGATTGGGATTTTCCAACAACCGTCTTTGATGTAGTTTTAATGGGCTCATACGGGAATTTAGGATGGATAAAAAGACCGGGGCAAAAAGAAAAAAAAGAAGCCCTATCAGCCTTGGAAAAAGTCGGAATGGCAGAATTCGCAAAACGCCAGATAAGCGAACTTTCGGGCGGTCAACAACAAAGAGTTTTTTTGGCAAGAGCTCTTGTTCAAAATGCGGATCTTTATTTTATGGATGAACCCTTTCAGGGAGTAGATGCAGCAACCGAACAGGCAATCGTAAAACTTTTAAAAGAACTAAAAGCCGGCGGAAAAACTCTTTTGGTAGTTCATCATGATCTTCAAACCGTAAAAGATTATTTTGATAGAGTTCTCTTATTGAATGTAAGATTAATAGCCGAAGGAAGTGTTAAAGAAATTTTTACCGAAGAAAACTTGCGTAAAACTTATGGAGGCAGAATAGCCTACAATTCTGAAAAAAAATGAACGAGATAATAAATTTTTTTGCCGACTATACTTTGAGAAATGTTTTTTTGGGAACAATGCTTTTAGGCATAGGATCAGGAGCGGTTGGAAGTTTTGCAGTCTTACGCAAACAAAGTTTACTCGGAGACGCGGTTGCACATGCAGCCCTTCCGGGCGTAGTAATAGCATTTTTAATCACAGGTTCAAAAATGACGTTTCCCCTTTTAATAGGTGCAGGTCTTACGGGACTTATAGGAACATTTTTCATAAACAGTATTGTGAACACCTCAAAAATAGATACGGATGCAGCACAAGGCATTGTATTGGGTGTATTTTTAGGATTAGGTTTTTTACTTTTAACCTATGTTCAAAAATTACCGGGAGCAGGAAAAAGCGGCCTCGATAAATTTATATTCGGACAGGCTGCAACTATAACAGGGCAAGACGTAATATTGATTTTTACGGTTGAAACAGTAATTCTTCTAACAGTTTTGCTTTTTTGGAAAGAACTTAAAATATCGACATTTGATCCGGGATTTTCTCAATCAATCGGCTTTTCACCCAAAATAATAGAATCAATTTTAACCGTTTTAATCATAATTACAATAGTTATAGGAATACAGTCTGTCGGAGTAATTTTGATGAGCGCACTTTTACTTGCACCTGCCGCCGCAGCGAGGCAGTGGACAGATAGATTAAGCATAATGTGTTTTTTATCGGCTATTTTTGGAGCTGCCTCAGGAATGGGCGGAGCAGTAATTTCTTCTCAAGTTTTAAAAATGCCGACAGGGCCTATGATAGTTTGCGTTTTAACAGGTTTTACTCTTATTTCAATATTGTTCAGTCCGCATCGAGGAATTATTCAAGCAAAGTTAAAAAAAATTCACATCAAAAATAAAATACTCAAAGAAATAAAAGAAGAAAAGGATTAAACTTATGAATATGGAAATAATATTAATTGCAATTATTGTCTCCGCTTCATGCGCTCTTTGCGGAGTATTTTTAGTTTTACGAAAAATGTCATTGATGAGCGATGCAATCAGTCATTCAATAATAATAGGAATCGTATTAGGATTTTTTATAAGTAAAAGTTTATCTTCAAGTATTCCGTTAATAGGAGCCGTTATAGCAGGGATGGCTTCAGTTTTATTTACTGAAGTTTTACAAAAAACAAAACTTATAAAAAGCGATACGGCTATAGGTCTTGTTTTTCCTTTTTTATTTAGTCTCGGAGTTATTTTGGTTTCACTATATGCCGGAAACGTTCATTTAGATACGGATTCCGTATTATTGGGAGAATTAGCCTTTGCACCGTTTGACAGAATAAATTTTTTTACGATTTCACTTCCAAAAAGTTTGGTTCAGATGAGCGGGATTCTCTTATTTGATTTAATTTTTATCATAGTATTTTTTAAAGAATTGAAACTGACAACTTTTGATTTAAACTTAGCAAAATCATTAGGGTTTTCTCCTGCAATCATGCACTATAGTTTAATGTTTGCAGTAAGCCTTACCTGCGTAGGTGCATTTGATTCTGTAGGAGCCGTTTTAGTTACGGCTCTGATGATTGCTCCGGCTGCCGCAGCTCTTTTATTGACAAACAGTCTTTTTTATATGATAATCATTTCGATTTTTATTGCATCAGCGGCATCAATAAGCGGTTTTTATCTTGCAATAAAAATTGACGGCAGTATATCGGGTTCAATGGCATCAATGACAGGACTATTATTTTTACTTGTTTATTTATTTTCTCCAAAAGACGGATTGATAAAACGAAAATTGGAACAAAACAAATTGAAAATAGATTTTGCAGTTAAAATGCTTATTGTTCATCTTTTACATCACCAAGGTGAAGAAAACATGGCAAGGGAATGCCGGGAAGAGCATCTATGCGAACATATTAACTGGTCCGAAAAAAAAGCTCACACAGTAGTACTTGCAGCAACGCGATTAAGATATATTAAAAAAGAAAACGGTTTATTGCTTTTATCTTCTTTAGGAAAAAAAGAAGCGGAAAAATCGATTACAAACACTTAGTTAAAATAAAACTTAAGGATTAAGCGTGGAAATATCAAAAATTACAACCGAAAATTATTTAAAATCCATTGTTAAGTTTTTATCGGCAAACGACAAAGATATAATTACCAATGGTGAAATTGCAAAATTATTACATGTTACGCCCGGCACTGCTACATCTATGGCGAAAAAACTTGAAAAAGAAGGATATCTAGAATACCAAAATCGAATCGGATGCCGATTAACTGAAAAAGGTAAAAAATACGGCCTCAATATTATAAGAAGACATCGTTTAATTGAAACTTTTTTATTTAAAACTTTGAAAATGGATAAAAAAGATGTTCACAATGAAGCAGAAAATTTGGAACATGCAGCTTCCGACATTTTAATCGATAAAATAGATGAATATTTAGGAAAACCTAAAAGAGATCCTCATGGAGCAATAATACCTAAAAAAAATCAAAGCAACTATCGGCGTACCGATATGGAGCTTTCAAAACTAAAATGCGGAACAGAATACTCAGTTGTAAGACTTAAAGGTTCCGAAGCTCAATTTGAATACTATAAAAAGATAAATTTAAAATTAAATTCTAAAATTAAAATAGAAAATAAAAATGAAGAAAGCGGTTTAGCCGAAATTATAATAGACGGAAATAAGATATCGTGTTCTACTATGATTTTAAAACATATTTTTGTCGAAAAAAATATTACCTAGAACTTTTTTGTTTTTTTAAAATATCTTCCGCAGCCTTTTTTGCCTTATAAAATTTTTCTTTATCGAATTTATTTTTTTCAATAGGCATGCATAATTCATCTATGATACCCATTTTTATTTTTATTTTTAAAATATTATATACGGCATCATCAATACGATTTGCAAAATCGGCATCCTGCTTTATTTTATTTGAAATTACATTGACCAATTCTTTAAATTTCGGCTCCGAACACATCACCATATCACAACCTGCACTCAGAGCCGAAATTACGTTATCGGCTGTTGAGCGGCCGTCAGTTTTTAAGGCTTTCATTGCCATATCATCGGTAAGAATCATTCCTTTAAATTTTAATTCGTTTCGTAAAAATTTTTCGATTCCGATTTTTGAAAAACAAAACGGAACTTTTTCTATAAAGGAAACTTCAGCATGAGAAATTAAAACAACTCCGTCAGTATCGTAAATAACCCGTTTAAACGGCCGAATAAACTCTTTATAAAAAATATCTTCTGAATCATCAATAATACTTTTTGAAAGATGAGGATCGGAAGCAGTTCCGGGAAAATGTTTAACGGTCGAAATTACTCCGCCCTTTTCCATTCCGGATATAAATATTTGGGAATATTTTACAAGAACATCTTCATCTGAAGAAAATATGCGGTTATCAAAAAAACTTTCATTTTTTTCCTGTATTTTTTCGACAATAGGAGCAAGATTTAGATGAATTCCCAATAAAGATATTTGTTTTGCAGTCTGTTCATAAAGAGATAAAGCATCTTCTTCATTAAATGTTTCAGCTATTTCTTTCGGCGAAGGCAGAGGAGAAGCTATATTCTTGATTCGATAAACCCAGCCTCCTTCAAAATCGGATGCAAAAAAAGGAGGAATAAATACTTTTGTTTTGGATAATTTTTGTATTGACTGTTTAACAGATTTTATATATGCAGCCGACTCTTGAGGTGTATCAGAAAAATTAAAGCCGAATAAAATAAAAGCTCCGGGTGAATAAGGCGAAAAATAAGAATTTAAATATACCGGAAAAGTTTTTTTACCTTCAATGCTCATCATTAAAACCTGCGCTGCTTTTTCTTCAATACTCATTTTTGAGATATGAGTTTTAATATTTTTATCATCATTTGCAGCAAAAATAAATACATGAACAAAAAAGCAACATAACAAAACCGAAAAAAAATGTTTCATAAAAATCTCGAAATTAAATAAGCTTTTGATTTTTGGCTACCGTAAAAAGTTTTGAATTCCATAAATTATTTTGCATGTACTTATCACGGATATCGTTTTCCCCGATAGCCAATACATTTTTTTGCATGGATTTAAAAGCTTTACTTAGGTAAGCAATAGTTTGCGAAGAATTATCGCCGTAAAGACGGACAGATAAATCATAACACAAATACATGTATAATGAAGAGTACGGATCATTTTGATATAAGGACTCGACAGCAGAAACTTCCAAATTCGATAAAAAAACTTTACATTTTTCCAAATCATACATTTCAGAAAAATTAATTTTACAGCTATAATAGTCGTAAAAAGCATTAAATATTTTTTTTCCGGTTGACATATTATATATTTTAAACCAAACTAAATCTTCGACAAAACTAAAGCCCGATTTTACATTCTTAAATTCGGCAAAACCCGAATTAAAAGGTTCATCATAAAGAGAGGATACATCCAAATCCATTTTTTCCAAATCATTATGCAAAACAGGATAGAATAAAAAAGATTCCAACAAAAACAATGAAGCATCATCCGTGTAGTCGACATATTTTACTAAAATATCTTGCGCACTTTTAATTTGTCCCATATAAACGAGAGAGCGTCCATACCAAGCTCGGCATAAAGCTTCAAGTTTATCAAAATATAAATTGGCAAAATCCGCTGCCAATTTAAAACTTTCAGCCGCATTATTAAATTCTCCTATCTGTAAATAAACACGCCCTTTCATAAAAAGATAAGGAATTTTCCACTCTTGTTCAAAATATTCATCAACAGCACAAGCCAATCGATCTAAAAATGTCATGGATTGTTTTAAATTATTTTGTAAAAAATAAATTACGCTTATATTAAATAAAGCATCACAAATAAAAGATGTATCATGAGATTGTTCTGCATTATCAAGTGCATAAGAAAAATATGTAATAGCATCCGATATTTTGTTTTGAGTCAAATGAAAAAGAGCAAGTAAAGAAAAGGCTCTGTACTCTCCCGACTCAAGTTTATTTTCTTGAAAGAAACTTATAGCCGTTTTTATAAGTGCATAAGATTTGGAAGTACTATCATCCATATTTGCAATAATCGAATTTTGATAATATTTTAATGCATCATAAAAAATTTCATTTTTATATTTTTTCAAATCGAGACCTTCAACAGATGAATCCGAATAATTATGAAATATCGAAGCAAGCAAAAAATCAGGTTTACATTTAAAATTTAAGGATTCAAAAATTTTTTCGGCTTCAGCATTAGCACTTATAATTCCTTTTTTATATTTTGCCCATAAAAATTCGGCTATATGTTCATCAATTATGTTTTTATTAAGAGTAATTCGTCTTTCTATAATTTCGAGTAAGCCATAGGGAACAGCATAAATATTATTTTCAAGCAAGATAAGCCCCATCGAATACATCCAATTATATACATCATCAAAAAAATTTTTACTTTTGTTTAATGAAAGCAAAAAATCGGTAATTTCATCATAAAAAAAATATTTACTTGAAGATAAAATAATATATATTAAATGGAGTAAATCATCCGGTATGTTATATATTGACGGAAGCCCTGCATCTAAAGGCTGAATATTTATGTACTTATTAACAGCATATATTTTTTCTACTTCTTCTATATTTTTTTTATCGTTTGTATTATCTATAAAAACCTTAATGTATTTTAACTTTTTACTTTTTATATAATTCTTTAAAAAAATAGAAGAATTAGTCAAAAAGGCATCTATAAAATATTGCGGCATTTCTTTTGAAAATCTATACTTTTTTAAATAAGTATAAACATTTTTTGTACTTAAAAAAGAATTTTTATCTTCAGCAGACATAGCTTCCAAGCAAGTTTCGTCCAGAGGATTAGCCAAAATAAAATTATACAAAGCCCAAAAATAACTATCATTACGATGAACAATAATGGAAGCACTTTTATCTATATTTTTATCTTGTGTATTTGTTATGTTTTCAAAAAATTTGAATTTATCACATATAAAAATTGAAGAATCGGCAACAGCTGCAGCCGTATTAAAGTCGATATATTTTGAAAGTTTAATCGAAGCACTTGTTGAAACAAAAAGGCCTTCTTCAGGTATTAATTTTTTCTTATATAATGATACGGATTCCAATAGAAATTCATTTGAGACTTCTTCTTCATAACAATCAGTTATACATCTGACTTCAGAAATTTTACTTTTATATGATACAAGTATTTTATTTAAATTATACAAAAAACGCGCAGCAGAAAACACATAAGCAACAGATTTTTTTTTAAACAAAAAATATGAACCGCTCTGTACCTGAAAAAATTCGGCACCGTTTGACAAAGCTTCTTCTTTTATCAAATCGATAAAAGAAGTGAGAGTCTTTAAATCTATTTTGCGCAGCTGCCTTTCATACACTATCTCCAAAAAAACACTTAACATATATTCACCCTTGATTAATTATATCTCTTAATTAAAATAAACTTGATTTTTACCGAATTTATAGGTAATAATATCATCAATATATTTTTCTTCAGATTTTATATTTTCTTTTTCCCATAATTCACGTTTTTTTTCTTTTAACTTTGAAATTACTTTACGCTTCGATGCCGCTTCAATATAAGTTTTTCTTTTTTCTTCAATAAGCTGCTCGGCAAAAATCAATTTTTCCAATAACTCATCTCTTTTTTTGTCTAAAAGAATAACATAATTTTGAGCAGCATGAAGCTCGGTTATATCTATTTCTGCTGTAGATGGATTAAATTCGGTTCCGGTTTTAATTTTTAATTGAGCTATTTGTTTCAACTCAAGATCTATATGTTCTTTACGGGCAATAGCATGAGCCAATTCAATTTCTGCTTGATGTTCATAAAACTCACGTAAGTTTAAAAGTTTTTCAAGTCTAAACTCAAATCTTTTCATAAACTAAACCTCAGAATTGTTTCCATACAATGCAGAGGCTTCAGAACTTTGAGCATATTTTTTTATAGCCCCTAAACCAAGTCCGGCTTCATCAAATTCTTCAGGAGGAATATCAACTTCAGTAATGTCAGAAAGTTTTTGCAAGGTGTCTTTTAATTTTGCAGGATCATCTACATCCTGTGTTAAAAAATCATAAATTAGCGGATAGTGATCTATGGCATCATCAATGTTGGAATTACTTCCTTTTTGATAAGCGCCTAGATTAATCATATCTTCGGATTCGGTATAATCTTTTAATAGGGTACGCATACGCTTTGAAGCTGTTTTTGTGTTTTGCCCCGATACTCTGTTTGCTAAACGGGAAATACTTTTTAAAACATTAACGGCAGGATATTGCCCCCGTTCTGCAAGGTTTCTATCCAATACGATATGACCGTCCAAGATACCTCGCACGGCATCCGAAATAGGCTCATTCATATCGTCGCCTTCTACCAAGACTGTATAAAACCCAGTGATAGAACCTTTTTCGGAAGTACCGCTTCTTTCAAGAAGTTTAGGCAAAGAACTAAAAACGCTGGGCGTGTAGCCGCGGGTTGCAGGAGGTTCACCTATCGCAAGACCTATTTCACGTTGAGCCATTGCAAACCGAGTTACCGAATCAAAAAGGAGCATAACGTCTTTTCCTTGATCGCGGAAATATTCTGCAATTGCAGTGGCGGTATATGCACCTCTTATTCTTGCAAGAGCACTTTGATCCGAGGTTGCACTTACAATTACCGAATGTTTTAAACCTTCAGGCCCCAGATCATGCTCGATAAAATCTAAAACTTCCCTGCCCCGCTCTCCTATAAGAGCAATAACGTTTACATCTGCATTTGTATTTCGGGCTATCATTCCAAGCAGGGTAGATTTTCCGATTCCGGTTCCTGCAAAAATACCCAAACGCTGCCCGCGCCCTACTGCCAAAAGTCCGTCAATAGCACGGATACCCGTGACAATTCTTTGCCTTATAGGCTTACGGGTCATGGCATCGGGAGGAGGAGCTACTACAGGATATCTTATTGCAGAATAAGGTTCAGGTTTACCGTCAGCAGATTTACAGAGAGCATCTACAACACGTCCAAGTAAAACGTTTCCGACAGGAACCGATAAGATTTCGCCGCTGGCTATAACATGGTCACCGATTTTTACACCTTGTACATCTTCAAAACACATTAACTGCACAGTGGTGCCGTTTAAACCTACGACTTCGGCTTTTAATCCTTCAGGATTATCATCGGTAATAATCTGACAAAGTTCTCCTACAGAAGCTATGGGCCCTTCACTTTCAATGAGTTTATCGTGTACACGGACAACATTGCCGGTAAATTTTATCGGGTCGATTTCTGCAACGGCATCGGTATATTTATCAAAAAGATCTACCATATCGGCACCTTAAATATTTCCGGTTTTTATCTTTGTCTTAATGGGAGATATTTCCAAAATCTTTTGTTCAAGTTCGTTAAGCTGACTTGCAATGCGTGCATCAACTGCGCCAAAATCGGTTTCAATGATACAACCGCCTTGATCAACTGTAGAATCTTCAACCACCGTAATATTTTTAACGTTTTCTGCAGCGGATATAAAGTTTTGAGTATGCTCTGTAGTCATTTTAACATCAGCAAGGTTTACGCGTATAACTACATCGCCTCTTCCTTTAACTTTACGCAAGGCATGAACAACATTTGAAACAACAACATTTCTTTGGTTTTCGGAAATAACCTTAACAACCTTTCGTGTCATCAAAAGAACAAGATCGACAATCTGCTGTTCGGTTTCGGAAAGGATCTCTTGACGCCTATCCATTGTCTTATTTATTATCGTATGCAATCGATCGGTCAGGCGCTGTACTTCAAGGTTCCCTTCCTTAAAACCTTCTTCACGTCCCCGGTTAAAACCCTCTTTATAAGCATCCCGATTCACCGAATCTTTATTTTTTTCGGAATCGGCTATTATATCGCGGGCTTTTTGCTCGGCTTCAGCTATAATATCTTCGGCTTCTTTTTTTGCATTTTGTGCTATAACTTGAGCCTCATCAGTCTGCCTCTTTACTTCATCGAAGGCGGCATTTTGCGCACCTTGAATAATCTTATCGGCTTCCTCTTGAGCATCGGAAAGCATTTTTTCTTTTTGCTTTTCCCATTCGAGTCTAAAATCTTCAGCTTCCTTTTTTAAATCTTCAATAGTAGGCCCTTCATAAATTTCTACTTCTTCTTCAATAATTTCTTCAGGCTCTTCTTGAAAAGTTTTATTAAGCTGTAAAAATACTACATCGTTACTGTTTTTATTTACCTCAAAGCCTCTAAAAATAGTCTTAGCCATAAGCAATTCTCCGTTTTATTTTATACCAATTCATCCTCTTCGGATCTGGCGATAACAATTTCTCCCTTATCCTCCAAGTGTCTGATAATCGAAACAATCTTTTGCTGAGCTTCTTCAACATCTTTAACACGTATCGGGCCCATGTATTCCATTTCATCTCGAAGCATGGCGCCGGCGCGCTTAGACATGTTTCTGAATATCTTATCTTGAACTTCAGCATCAACCTGTTTAAGAGCCTTAGCCATTTCATCGTTATTAACTTCACGCAATACCTTACTGATGGATCTATCGTCAAGCATAACAATGTCTTCGAATACGAACATCTTCTTCTTGATTTCTTCTGCCAAATCGGGATCTTCATCTTCAAGAGATTCAATAATCGATTTTTCTGAAGAGCGGTCAACAAGGTTAAGAATTTCAACGATGCTGTCAACACCTCCGGCTGCCGTATAATCTTCACTTGAAACCGTAGAAAGTTTCTTTTCCAAAACGCGTTCAACTTCACGGAGAACATCGGGGGAAGTAGTATCCATGGTTGCAACACGTCTTGCAACATCGCTTTGAATTTCATCGGGGAGGTTTTGCAAAATTACCGATGCTTTTTGCGGTTCAAGATATGCAAGAATCAAAGCTATCGTCTGCGGATGCTCTTGCTGAATGAAGTTCAAAAGGTGAGCCGGATCCGTACGTCTTATAAAATCGAAGGGACGAACTTGCAAAGAACTTGTGAGCCTGTTTATTATTTCGATAGCCTTTTGACTTCCGAATGTTTTTTCCAAAACATCCCGTGCATAATCGATACCGCCCGTTGTTATAAAGTTTTGGGCAGTCATCAGATCCTGAAACTCTTGGAGAACGGCATCCTTTAATTCGGCCTCAACTGTTTCGGTTCTTGCAATTTCAAAAACTATTTTTTCGACTTCGTCTTCACGAAGACGTTCCATTATTTTAGCGGAGATTTCACCTCCGAGAGATACCAAGAATATAGCAGCCTTTTGTCTTCCGGTAAGAGAATTAATGTCCTTACCTTTTTTTGTACTGCCTCTTTCTTTTGCAGGTGCTACAGCCATATTATTCCTCCATGAGCCAAGTTCTAATTAAGAGAGCAACATCTTCAGGATGTTCACGAGCCATATTGATTGCATTTTCTTGAAGCTCCTGACGTCTGCGCTCTTCAACCGTCATTGAAACATCAGCATCAGCCATCTGTTGATCGTACAACATTCTTTCACGTTCCAACTGTGCTTGACGCAGCATTTCTTCTTCGCGAAGTCTTTTTCTTCTTTCAAGCTCACGGCTTATAATTCTATACAAAATAAAGATCAACAATATTAATGCAATACCGGCCAATGAAAGTAAGAATATCGTTTGCCGTTGTTGAGCTTTAAAATATTCTCTATCTTCAAACTCAAACTGCGAAGACCTGTCAACCATAACGTTTAAAACGCTTACCGAATCTTTTCGGCTTGCATCAAATCCTATAGCATCTTTAATTATTTTTTCGGCCTGCTTTATTTCTTCAGGAGAAAGAGATTTATATTCTCTTTCAATCATTCCGTTTTTGATAATATATTTTCCGTTAACATCTTTCTTCTTTACCCAAAGACCATCTATGTTTACGGATACGGTTCTTCTTCCCATCTTAGGAAGAAAAACTTCTTTTATTTGGCTCGAACTTACAAGATGATTTTCTTTTGTAATTGTCTGAGTTGAGCGGCCGACCAAATTTCTTGTATCCTGATACGAAGGCGCAGTTTGTCCTTCCGTTCCCGTAGGGCCTTGAGGGTTTATTCCGCTTCCTTCCCAAATTGTACTTGCGTTTTCGGAACTTACCGTAACCGATTCAACTACTTTAGAATCGTCATAAGGAGTTTCAGGGTTATCCGGTTTGATTATTGTAGGGCGTATTTCGGTTGTATCGGCAGAGCGTTCCGACATATCCATGTCGATTTTAACGTTTATATCCCTTACTCTGTCTTCACCGTATATTTTTTGTAAGGGTATCAATATATTTGCCCCGTATTGTCTTTCGAGTTTAGCAATAAATTTTTGCTGCTTTTCAATTAGAGTTAATCGATCGGAATCCCGCCTGCCTTCAAAATCATTTAAGGTAATACCGGAACTATCGGTTATCGTAATATCTTCATCCTTTAATCCGGGAACCGCAAGCCTCAGCATCTTTTGAATACCCTCTATTTTTTTGCGGTTATTGGAAATATCGCTTCCCGGTGCAGGATAAATAACAACGGTGGCCGTTGCAGGAAGCTGTTCCGATTCGAATAAGGCTTTTTCGGGTATGCGGACTACAACATTGGCATCATCAATGTCATCCAAGGCTTTTAAGTGTCTTCTAACTTCTTCGGTGATAGCACGGCGTAAATCGATTTCACGGTCAAAATCTGTGCGGGAATATCTTTCAACATCGAAGAAAGCCCAAGGGCTTGTATTGTTGGGTATCAAGTCTTCGCGCATCAAGATAGCCCTCATTCTTCTCGCAGTTGCTTCGTCAGCAACGGAAATTACGCCTTCTGATGAAATAGAAGTTTTGACGTTCTCTTCGTTAATTCGCAAGATTATTCTATCCCGCAGATCAACATCGGTTATTGCCATGTCTATTACGGGCACCGATGTCGGTTTTGAAGACCATCGAGTAAATACTACAACCAACACCAGAGCAATCACAATTACACCGATGATGATTCCTTTTTGGAGCTTTGTCCATTTTCCCCAAAGCGTCCCAAACTTTGTTTTCAGATTGTTAAACTTTTCGTTCATGTTTCCCCCCATGTACTGAACGAGCTTTGCAAGACTTTAAGTTTAAAGTCTTGCGAGGCTATCTTTTATCTCGTTGTGGTAATATCATTCCAAGTTTTTACCAAACGGTCGATTATAGTTTGCGCTAATTTAAGCGACAAACTTGCTTCGGCCATTCCCATCGTTATATCATGAACATCGACCGATTCGGGATCGACAATCATCTGCTCTCCTAATTTGTCCATGTTTGTTTGCTTTGCATTCATGCTGTCGAATGCTTTTAAAATTGTCTGCTCAAAACTTGAAGCTTCTTTATTTACGGCAAGCTCAATCATGTCCGTATTCGAAACCATCTTGGCTCTAAAATTATCGGTAACAACAGCATTAATTTTCGGAACATCTAAAAGCCCCGGTACCGAATTTACATTTGCAACATTTACAGCGTTTACCATTTTTTCCTCCCATCTTTATTGTTCATTTTATCTTGCAATATCCAAGGCTCGTTGGAACATATCCTTTGCGCCGTTTACAACAGCAAGGTTTGCTTCATAAGCTCTTGAAGCCGAAATCAAATCAACCATTTCGGTAACTATGTTTACATTGGGATATTCTACATATCCTTCCTTTGGGCCGTACTTTAAAGCCTTAGGATGGCTTGGATCATAAACCCAGCGGGTATCGGAAGTATCTTTTTCTATCGAAAGAACTTTAACTCCTTCGCCTACTCCCCTTTCTACATTTTGAGGAGTAAAAGGAGTCTGCCAGTCGATACCGCTTTTCTTTTGACCGACTATTACACGGCTTCTTTTAAAGGGGCCGCCTTCTTGTGTTTCCAAACTGGAAGCATTTGCAATATTGTTCGATATTACATCTGTTCTAAGACGCTCTACTCCCATTCCCGTAGCTGCAATATTTATACTTGTAAATAATCCCATATTTTTTCCTCCGCTTCCTTATTCTACTTTAAAACCGATTGTACCTGGTTGTACTGAAATCCTGCCATCATACTTAAAAGCTGATACTGCATTTGAATCTTCAATACCTTCATGGCTTCATCTTCAGGATTTACATTGTTTCCGTTTGCCTTTTCGGCAGTCAAATAATCCAAAACACGCACAGGTTCAACCGTTCGATAATCTATAGGCTCATTTGATTTTATGTGCAAGGGATGAGTTGTTGCAAGCTGAAAAGCACCTTTTACATTTTTTTCGGAATCAAAAGCTCTTTTTAACTCGGATTCAAAATTTACCTCAGTCCTTTTAAAATTAGGAACATCAGAATTTGCAAGGTTGTTCGATGTAACGGTATAGCGCAAAGAGCTTACATCCAAGGCTCTGTGAAGTATATCCGTTGTTCTTAAAAAACTATTAAAACCCATAGTTCACTCCTAAGCATATTTTCGGCAAATTTTAAATCCCTCTTAACCATATTATAGAATATATCGGGATAAATCCTGATCCTGTACTATATCCTTTAGTCTTTCATCTACATAAGACACATCGATTCTTACGGTTTCACCGCTCATCTCGCTTGCATTAAACGAAATATCTTCCAAAAGCATCTCCATAATCGTATGAAGCCGCCTTGCTCCAATGTTTTCGTTTTTGCTGTTTACATCGGCAGCCAAAAAACTCATTCTATCAATGGCTTCATCCAAAAATTCTATTTTTACGCCTTCTGTTTGTAAAAGTTCCGCATATTGCTTTGTCAAAGCATTTTTAGGTTCAAGGAGAATTCGTTTAAAATCTTCTGCATGAAGGGCTTCAAGCTCTACACGCAAGGGAAAGCGGCCTTGAAATTCCGGGATTAAATCGCTAGGCTTCGATACGCTGAAAGCTCCGGCTGCAATAAAAAGAATGTGGCGGGTATCGACTACTCCGTATTTTGTAGAAACCTTAGAGCCTTCAACAATCGGAAGAATGTCGCGCTGAACTCCTTCTCTGGAAACATCGGGACCTCCACCGCGATCGGAGCGGGAAGCGACCTTGTCTATTTCGTCGATAAAAATAATTCCCATCTGCTCGACTCTTTGCTTTGCCTCATCCGTAACCTTATCGTGATCGACCATTCGGTCAAGCTGTTCGGCCATTATAATCTCGCGGGCTTCTTTTACGCTTACATTTTTGCGTTTTGATTTTGCTCCTCCCATAATCATATTCGAAATATTCGACATTGCAGATTCGATATCTTCCATATTTGAACCGCCTGCAAAAAATTCGAATGTAGGCATTCCGACAGATGGAGAAATAGTAACTTCAACCATCTTATCTTCCAGTTTACCCTCGCGAAGCATTACACGGAATTTTTCGCGAGTACCGCTCATATCGTTTTCATGTTGAGCCTTATCTTCTTCACCGGAAGAAGGCGTACTCATACTCGGAATGGCTATCGGTGTCCCGGCGGAGGCATGAGAACTCTCTTGTGCAGGAACGGCAGCGGCCGGTGCAGCAGATTTCTTTTTATTTGAACCGGGTAAAAGCAAATCCAATAAGGATTCTTCCGTGTTTTTTTCTGCCTGTTCTTTTAGTTTTTCCTGCATTTCGCTTTTCACCATTGTGTAGCCCACAGCCATTAGATCCCTGATCATAGATTCAACATCACGGCCGACATAGCCTACCTCGGTATATTTTGTAGCTTCAACCTTTAAAAAAGGAGCTCCCGACAATTTTGCAAGCCGTCTTGCTATTTCGGTTTTACCCACACCTGTAGGCCCTATCATCAAAATATTTTTAGGAGCTATTTCATCCCTTATTTCTTCCGGCAATTTTAGACGGCGCATTCTGTTACGGAGAGCAATAGCAACGGCCCTCTTTGCCTTGTTTTGTCCTATGATGTATTTATCCAATTCCGCAACAGTTTGCTTAGGCGTCAGCTCTTTTAATTCTTCGTTCATTATATTTCCTCCATAACTATTTTTCCGTTTGTGTAGATGCAGATTTTTCCTGCAATCTGTAAACTCTTTTCTGCAATTTCACGGGCAGAAAGATTTGTATTTTGCATCAAGGCCAAGGCCGAAGCATAGGCATAATTTCCTCCGGAGCCTATTGCAAGTACATCTTCTTCAGGCTCTATGACATCTCCGTTACCGGAAATTAAAAGAGTTGTCTTTGCATCGGCTACGAGCAAAAGGGCCTGTAAATTTTTTAGCATCTTATCGGTGCGCCAATCCTTTGCAAGCTCTACAGCGGCGCGAGTCAGATCACCTGAAAATTCTTTTACCCGTATTTCGAATTTTTCCAAAAGAGTAAAGGCATCGGCCGTCGCTCCGGCAAAGCCCGTTATAATTTTTCCGTCATAAATTTTTCTTACCTTTCGGGCATTCCCCTTCATAACGGTTTCGCCCATAGTTACCTGACCGTCTCCGGCCATAACAATTTTTCCGTCTCTTCTTACAGCAAGCACAGTCGTGCTTCTTATCTTTTTATCCATTATAACTCCTATAAAAAATTTTTGCAGCAAATTTTAATTTGCGAAAAAAGTTTTTTCAAGTGTGTGCCTAAAAGCACACACATAAAATAATACGAAGTTTTGTACCTAGGTACAAAACTCGGCAGATAAACAGTGAGGCTGAATTTCTGCCGAACTGTTTATCAAACCTCCTATGAATGAGGATGAGCAGTCTTATATAAATTTTGAAGCTGCTCAGCCGTAATATGCGTATATCTTTGCGTAGTGGAAACACTTTCGTGTCCAAGCAATTCCTGTACAACCCTTATATCCGCACCTCTTGTAATTAGAGTAGATGCAAAACTATGTCTAAAAGCATGGGGTGAAAGATGTTTTAATTCGGGAGATAGTTCAACATATCTGTTTATTATATACCGAATTCCTTTACTTGTTAAGGGTTGAGCTTTTTGATTTATAAAAAGAGCATCCCTTATTTTCCCCGTATTATCTTTTTGAACTTGCCCCTTGTGCTTTTCAAGCAGAGCAGCTCTTTCTTTTAAATACTCCTTTAAATACTCCTTTGCAAATTCTGCAAAAAACACCTTTCTTTCTTTTTTTCCTTTTCCGAAAACGATGGCATAAGAAAGAGTTCTATCCAAATCTTTTATATCGAGTCCGGCTAATTCCGAAACACGGCAGCCTGTAGAATAAAGAGAAGCGAATAAGGCAGCATCCCTTGCCTCCCAAAGAATATCCGCATTTGAAGGCAGTTTACAAAATTCTTTAGCCTGTTTAGGAAACATGAACACAGGAAGTTTTTGAGCAAGTTTTAAATTCCTAACAGAGGATATGGGATTTGTTTTTGCCAGATTAAACCTTAAAGCATATTTGTAAAACCCCCTGAGGGTAGACATCATCCTGTTGATCGAAGCCGGAGCAAATTTTTTATCTGCAAGTTCTGCGATAAAAATTCTAACATCTGAAGCTTTTAATTCAAAAACATCCAGCTCAAGTTCCTTTAACCATTCTTCAAAAATAATCAAATCGTTTTTATAAGAATCTATTGTTGCTTTTGTAAATTGCCTGACTCCCCCGCTGTAAGTGAGGTAGTTTTCAAATACTTCATTCATTACTTCTATCTACCTCCACATCTTCTACGCCTTCAACTACGCTGTGTAAGTAATCGCAATCAGGATTAATACAAGCCTTATAGTTTCCGTTTTTCTTATCATATTTTTCTACCATAAACCATCCGCATTTAGGACAGGATGCATTGATGGGCTTAAAGTGAGAAATAAAATCGCATTCGGGGAAATGAGTACATCCGTAAAATTCTTTTCCCCTTTTTTTTGATTTACGGGCGATTATGTCGCCGCCGCAGCCTTCACGCGGACATTTTGCCAAGGGAATGGATTTTGTATTTTTACATTCGGGGAAGGCGCTGCAAGCCAAAAACACTCCGAAGCGCCCGAGTTTTTTTACCATCTTGTTTCCGCATTTTTCGCAGACTATGTCGGTAACCTCATCCAAAGACCCCTTAATACTTTCTACATTTTCCAGGGCCGTATCTACTTTTTCTTTAAATGAACCGTAAAAACTTTCCATCAGCTTAGGCCATTCTATTTTATTTTCTGCAACTTCATCCAAGCGGTTTTCCATTCCGGCAGTAAAATTAACGTCGATTATTTCTGAAAAATTTTCTACCAAAAGACTGTTTATAATTCTTCCCAACTGGGTCGGAACAAGCTGCTTATTGGATCGAGTTACATAATAGCGGTCAAGCAAAACCGAAATAATAGGAGCATAGGTTGAAGGCCGGCCGATTCCTTTTTCTTCCAGCATCTTTACGATACTTGCATCCGTATAACGAGCAGGGCCTTGAGTAAAATGCTGTTCGGGTCTTAAACCTTCGATGCTGACTGCATCGCCGACCTTCATTGCAGGGAGAGCTGTTCCTTTTTCATCTTTTGAAATCAAGGTTTTTGTAACGGTGTAAAAACCTTTTTCCGTTACCTTTGTAGAAGCCGCACGAAAAATTGCGTTCCCTACTTTTATTTCGTAACTCGATGTTTTTGTTTTTGCATTTTTCATTTGACTTGAAACAAAGCGTTCCCAAATCAAAGAATAAAGCCTTAATTGATCTCGAGTTAAAAATTCTTTTAAATAAGAAGGAGTGTACTCAACATAGGTAGGGCGTATTGCTTCGTGTGCATCTTGAGCTTTTTTTCCTGCCGCGTACACATTCGCTCCTTCAGGTAACTCTTTAGGATGATTTTCGGTTATCCACTTACGCACTGCATCTATCGCGACATCGGATATTCTAACCGAATCGGTACGCATATAGGTAATCAAACCTACACGGGTAGAACCGACTGCAACGCCTTCATAAAGCTGCTGGGCTACCTGCATTGTTTTTTTGGAAGTAAAACCTATTCGGTTTGCCGCAACCTGCTGTAACGTAGAAGTCGTAAAAGGAGGACGAGGCTTGATGCTTTTTTCGGTAATTTTAATATCATCGACAAGGGCAGGTAATGAACCCAACTCTTTTATAATTGCATCAACTTCTTTTTGATTTTTCAATTCGGGTTTATTGTCCTTGTATTTTACAAGCTGGGCTTCAAAAGAAGTTTTATTGTATTTAAAGTCTCCGTCAAGAGTCCAATATTCATCCGGTATAAAATTTTCAACTTCTTCTTCCCTCTCGCAGATTAAGCGAAGAGCAACAGATTGAACTCGGCCGGCCGATAGACCGTTTTTTACTTTTTGCCAAAGAAGAGGAGATAAGTTATATCCTACAAGTCTGTCTAAAACTCTTCTGGATTTTTGAGCATTTACCTTTCCCATATCAATATCCATGGGATTTTTTACGGCTTCTTGAATCGCATTAGGAGTTATTTCGTTAAAAACTATCCTTTTTATGGGAGAAGAACATTCGGCAAGTAAAGCCTCATGTAAATGAAAGGCTATCGCTTCTCCTTCACGGTCATTATCACTTGCGAGAAAGACACCTGAAGATTTCTTCGCTTCCTTTTTTAATTCTTTTAAAATTTTAGCACGACCTCTAACCGTGATATACTCAGGAGTAAAATTATTTTCTATATCTATTGCCAATCTGGACTTAGGCAAATCTATCAGATGCCCCATTGAGGCTCTGACTATATAATCGTTACCTAAATATTTTTCGATAGTCTTAGCCTTTGCAGGAGACTCGACTATAACCAAGCAATGCTGTTTTGTTTTTTTTGCAGTACGTTTAGTTTTCTTTGTTTCATTCGTTGTTTTTTCCATAAATCAATACCTCATAATCTATAAATTGGTAAACAGCATATTTTGCTGATTATTTTTTAAATGACTTTCCGTAGGATATTTCCAATCATGTAAAATATCATCTATGGATTTTATCGCAAAAGCCCCCTGTGCGTAAAGAGCTTTACCGCCTTCATTTTGTAAAGAATGTAAAATAGGTTCACATACATAAACATCCCTGCCCTGCTCTAAGGCAAAATCTGAAGTAATAAGAGCCCCCGATTTTTTCGGAGCTTCAACAATCAAAACGGAACGCGAAAGTCCCGAAATAATTCTATTCCGTTCAGGAAAGCGGTAAGACAGGGGCTCAGTTCCCGGAGCATATTCACTTAAAATACAGCCTCCCGACTCCAAAATATTTGCGGCAAGTTTCTTATTTGAACGGGGATAAATCATCTCAGGTCCGCAAGCCAAAACGGCTATAGTTTTTCCCCTTCCTTCAAGACAGCCCCTGTGCGAAAAAGCATCTATACCGAAAGCTAATCCCGAAACAACCGGAATATTTTTTTCGCCGGCTTCCTTTCCTAAATTCAGAGCTTGTTCAATTCCTTCTCCCGTAGGGCGTCTGGTTCCTACCATTGCAAGCATGGGCTGTTCAGCTGACGGAAGACTTCCGCGATAAAAGACTGTAAAGGGATGATCGGGAATTTCTCTAAGCTGCGGAGGAAATTCTGAATCATAGAAATAAAGCATTTCTATATTATAAGCATCCATGAGTTTTAAGGTTGAGTCAACAAGAGATTTAAGTAAATCCTTATCCCATTTTCTGGGGTTAACTTGACGACCTACAATTACGGAAATATCTTTTATAGAAAGTAATAAAAGAGAAGATAAAGAGTCAAGCTTTTCCGATAAAAGAAGTTTTTCTTTTCCCTTGAGAAAATAACAATGAGATAATCCTATATGTAAAATTTCTTTTTCGGATATATTCATCTTAATTTTTTATCTTCCTCCGGCTTTGATTTCCCGAATATTGCTTTCAGCTTTCGCTTTATTTTCTGCACTGCTTGAAACTTCTATAATACGCTCGTAAACAGAAACGGCTTTTTCGCTTTCACCGGTCATAGAATAAGCGGCTCCAAGTAAAAATAAATGATCTATGGGCTTTTTTTCAGATTCGGTGACTCTTTCCAAAATAGGAATTGCATCAGCAGGTCTATTTAGTTCAAATATATACAAAACCGAAAGAGCGTAAACAGCCTTAGAATGCTTAGGATCTATTTCCAATGCGCGGTTATAAGCCGAAACGGCAAGAGAAAAATATCTTTGTTTTTCGATATCCGTTCCCGTTAATTCAAAATCTAAAGAATTTTTTGCAGTTAAACTTGCGGCAAGTCCTGTCTGATAAAATAAATTTTGATTTTCGGGATAGTACTCTAAAGCTGATTGAAAAGCCTTTAATGCTTTTTCGTACATCTTTTGATCCATATATCTTGAACCGAGTATTTTGTACCAAATGCCTATTCGGCCTTCGGCAATAATTATATCGTCAACTCTTTTTTCATACTTTCTTATAGCTTCTTTTAATTCGGCTTCAGTATTAGGATTGCTTACTCCTTCTTCCAATTCTTGAAGTCTTTTTATACCCGTAACCTTATTACAACTTATCGATATAAAAATCAAAAATAAAATAATTATTGCGGAACAAAATCTTTTTTTCATTTTTCACTCCTTTTCAATTTTTTGGAATCAAAAAATTTATTATGATACATCTGTAAAGACTTATCCTCGATATGTGTATAAACTTGCGTTGTAGAAATATCGGAATGTCCCAAAAGGCATTGTACGGATCTTAAATCCGCACCTCCTGCAAGCAAATGCGTCGCATAGGAATGCCTCAAAGTGTGAACCTTTGTTTCAATACCAGAAAAATTTGAAAG
The DNA here is from genome assembly GCF_024181285.1 of Treponema sp. OMZ 790. Lineage (NCBI taxonomy): Bacteria > Pseudomonadati > Spirochaetota > Spirochaetia > Treponematales > Treponemataceae > Treponema > Treponema sp. OMZ 790. Next base: position 1,607,054 of record NZ_CP051201.1, read on the forward strand.
CTCGTTTATTCTTTTCCAAATTCCTTTTCTGGTCAAAACGGATCCTCTATTATTTAAAAAAACGGCACCTGAAGTTAAACTATTTTCTGCGTGTTTTGGTTTTAATAGTTCGGTACGGGCTTCAAATATATACCGTTTAAGCCAATATTTTGCAGCACTTCCAAATGGAACTATTCTTTCCTTGTTTCCTTTTCCGGTAACTTTAATTAAGTCTTCATCGTAAAAAATATCTTCAAGTTTTAAATTAACAATTTCGCTCACTCTGAGCCCTGCAGAATAAATAAGCTCAAACAAGGCTCGGTCTCTGATGTTATTGGGTGTATCCAAGGGTATAGCCGCGAAAAGACTGTCCACCTCATCGGGAGATAAAACTCTGGGTAAGGTCTTTTCTCGTTTAGGCCTTTCAATTCCTTCACTCGGATTATCTTTTCTGACTCCTTCGATAATCAAAAATCGAAAAAAAGAATTAAGAGCGGCAATATCTTTTGCGATAGTCTTAGCCATAATTCCGGATTCGGATCTATGCAAGATAAAATCGATACAGTCGGCTTCAGTCGAATTTTCAATTGAAGTGCCGGGCATATACTCTTGAAACAATTGCAAAGTATTGATGTAGGTTTGAGCTGTTGCCTTTGAATGAGACTCTGCTGAAATTAAAAATCCGTAGAAAGCCCTCAGCTGTATCTTCGTCAGTTTATTTTCCTCCTTTTACCTTAAAGCCTTTTGATTTCGAAGCCATGCAGGAGTATCCAAATCATTTTCCATAGGAGGAACAATGGAACTAAACGAAGGTCTTCTTTCAGAAACATAAGCACCTTCATAGTTTTTTTCGGAAGGAGCTTCGGTTCTGTTTCGTAATCCCAAACCGGAAAGCGTAGGAGCTTTGGTTTTGTTTAATTTATTCCATTCACTAGATGTCATAAAAGAATTATCGTTCAATGACAACGCTTCTTCTTTTTCACGGGAAGATTTTAAGGCAACATTTACTTCATCAATAGAAAAAGTATCGTTGGATTTAAAACCCGTTGCAATCAATGTAACAACTATTTTGTTTTCTACAGAAGGATCAATAGTTGCACCGAAAAAGATAGCAGCATCAGGATCGGCGCTTGCCGTTATAATTTCCATTATTTCCTGTATTTCATGCATACTTAATTTTTCATCACCGCAAATATTTACCAAAATATTTTGAGCGCCTTCAACTCTGGCCTCTTCTAAAAGAGGATTATTGATTGCATTTGTTGCAGCATCGACAGCTCTGTTTTGTCCTTCACCGACACCGACACCCATATGAGCATTTCCTTGAGCTTTCATTACCGATTTAACATCGGCTAAATCAACATTAACTTCTCCATGCTGATAAATCAAATCGGAAATTCCTTGAACGGCTTGACGTAAAACATCATCAGCTTTTTTAAAAGCCTCTACAACAGGAGTGGAAGGCTCCACCATCTTTAAAAGATGTTGATTAGGAATAGTGATTACGGTATCGACTGACTCGCGTAATTTTTTAATACCTTCCTCGGCAAGGCTCATTCTTTTTCGGCCTTCAAATGTAAAAGGCTTTGTAACTACTGCAACAGTTAAAATCCCCTGCTCTTTTGCAATTTCTGCAATGATGGGAGCAGAACCTGTTCCCGTACCTCCACCCATGCCGGCAGTTATAAAGAGCATATCGGCATCTTGTATTGCATTTGCAATAGCTTCTCTGTCTTCAATGGCAGCCTTTTCACCTATTTCGGGATCTCCTCCTGAACCGAGACCCTTGGTGATCTTTGTTCCGATAGGCAGCTTTAACGGAGCATTTGAATGGCTCAAAGCTTGAAGATCGGTATTTGCGACTATAAAGTCAACGTACCGCATATTGCTTGACATCATTCGGTTTACGGCATTTGATCCGCCTCCTCCGGCGCCTATAACTTTAATTATAGCCGGAGTGCCTGCTCCTGCCTGCTCATCATTAATCTTGTCTTCTATAACTTCATATAACATACTAAAAACCCTCCCGTATGCAATTTTAAAATAATTCTTTTATAAAATCTTTTATTTTTGAAAAAACAAATCCCGAATTTTCTTTTCGAGGATTTGAAACCTGTCCGCCCTTATTTTGGTCATCAAAGCTATGCAATATCAAACCCAATACTGCAGCAAATTCCGGACTTCGGTATTGTCCCACAACTCCCCCTATCGTTGATGGAATTCCCAGCCGGGCAGATTGCATGCCGAATATTTCATCGGCCAGCTCTGTTGTACCGTTTAATAATGCGCCTCCACCGCATATTACAACCGAGCCTCCAAGATGCGTACCCTGTACAAGAGTATCAACTTTATTTTTTACCATTACGAAAATTTCAGCCATACGTGCTTGTAATATTTCGCATATTTCGCTTCGATATATTTCTTCAGGCCCTCTTCCTCCGAAACCGGGAATCAAAACCTGTTCATCGGATTCGACAAAGGGCATCCAACAACACCCGCTCGATACCTTTATTTTTTCGGCCGTATCAAAAGGAATATTTTTTACGATTGCCAGATCATTGGTAACCTGCATTCCGCCTACAGGTAAAGAGGCGGTAAGAATCGGACCGCCATTTTGCATAACAACTATATCTGTAGTACCGGCACCGATATCTATTAAAATTGAACCAAGTTCTTGTTCGTCTTTTGTCATAACAGCTCTTACATCAGCCAGACCGTTATGCATTAAACCATCAATATTTAAATTAGCTCTTACAACACAATTAGGTACATTTTTTATTGATGTAACTGCTCCGGTAATAACGTGAACTTCCGCTTCAAGTCTGATACCGATCATATTTAAAGGATCTTTTATTCCGTGTTGCTTATCTACAGTGTAAGACTGAGGCACCACATGAATTATCTGTCTATCCATAGGAATGGCAACTGCCTTAGCGGAATTAATAACCGATTCAATATCTGAGCGGTCAATTTCTTTATTGTTTTTACCCTTATCGCTTATGGGAAAAACACCTTTAGAATTTATACCTTCTATATGAACGCCGCCTAAACCTACGGTACAATGAAAAATATCAACACCCGACATAACTTCTGCCTCATCTACAGCTTTGTTTATTCCTTGCACGGTATTTTCGATATTTGTTACTATGCCTTTACGCATACCCGTAGAATCGCTTACACCGATACCGGTAATCTGCAAATGCCCTTCTTCATTTTTTTCTGCAACGACAACTCGAATATTTTTGGTACCTATATCCAATCCTACAATTATATTATCGCTCATCTTTAGCCTCTCTTTTTATATAAACGGCATTAGCACCACGCAGATCAATTCCAATAATATTTTTATCCAAATTTATATCCTTTACTACATCAAGTATAAGCATCATATACTGTAAAGATTCTTCCGTCAAAAATTTATTAGTTATTACGGAAAGACGGCTCTTTAACGGATAAATCACCAAATCATAGCCTCCGTATTTTTTCGGCTGAATTTTTATTTCAGAGATTTCATTCAATAATACGGGATATTTTTTTTGTAAAACATCCAACTGAACAAAAAGCTGCGAAAGTTTTTCGTTGATTTTCATACCTTCACGAGGATTATTAAAAGTCAATCCGGTAATAATAGGCAAATTAGATTGAATAATCGGAGAACCTATTCTAAAAACAACTCCGTATCCGTCAATCTCCATAGCAGTTGTTCTTCCGCCGACTTCAGTAAAAGCTACTGCAACGGCTTTTCTTTCCACTATTTTAATTACAACCTTATCGGGGAATTTTTTTTCTACCGTAGCCGATGCAATACCGGGATACGACACAAGCCTTTTAGAAACTTCAGAAGAATTTATACTAAGCCATTTGGTATTTTTGTCTATTCCTGCAAGTTTTTTCACTTCGATAGAACTTAAATCCAAACAACCCGAAATATTTATTGAAGCTGTAGAGTTATACGGTAATATTATTGCATAGTAAACACCTTCTATCATCAAAAGTAAAATAAGGCTTATAATAAATATTTTAATTACAGCTGATTTAATTTTCGATGATTTTTCGACTGCAAGAGGTTCATCCTTAAAATATGCATTATGGGAGTACTCATCTTTTTTCCATGTATACAAAATATCAGCCATCTATTTCTCCTTTTTATTTACATAACCTGATGCATTTAAAATTAAACCGCATAAACAAAATGTGACTACAAGCGATGATCCTCCCGATGAAAAAAACGGAAGAGGGATTCCGGTTGCAGGAATTAGTTTTGAAACAACCGCACAATTTATAAGTGACTGAGTTAAAATGCAGCTTACAGCGCCGAAAGACACATAAGCTCCGAATCTGTTCTTACATCCGAAAGCTATACGATATCCAAAAATTGCAAAAAACGCAAGAAGAGCAATATAAAAAATCACACCGATAAATCCCATCTCTTCAGCCCAAACTACAAATATAAAATCCGAATATATTTCGGGCACACTTGCAATTTTACGAACACCGTTTCCCAATCCCTGCCCCCAAAGGCCTCCGTTTGTCAAGGCATTAAGCGAAGCCTGTATTTGAAATCCGGAATTTAAAGGACTCCGAGAAGGGTCCAAATATGACAAGACTCTTTCCATTCTGTATTCTTTTGTAACTATCATTAAAATAAAAATCGGAATAAAACAACCGCAGCCCTTAAAAAACCATAAAAGAGGAACGCCGGCTATAAAAAACATCAAAACTCCGATATACAGAATAAACATCGAAGAAGAAAAATCATTTTCCAAATAAACCAAAAGAGCAAATAAAGATGTTATAACAAATGGTGTAATAATCGAAATTAAAGGCTGATCGTATTGATTATTTTTTTTATCGAAAAAATTAGCCAAAAATAGAATCAGAGAAAGCTTTAAAAGCTCCGAAGGCTGAAACATAAAACCTGCAATATTTACCCAACGGGAAGCACCGTTTCTTTCTTCTCCTATTCCGGGAATAAACGGCAATAAACAAAAAATAAAAGTTATAAGCATTATAAAGGGCAGCATTTTTCTTATTGTTGAAAAATCTACAAAAAGAAAAAACGTCATTGCAATTATACCTGCAATAAAATGTTTTATTTGTTTACTGACAAAATAAAGATGATTATCAAAGAGACGCTGTGCATAATAAATCGACCCTGAATATAAGGTCGCAAAACCCACGCCGAACAAAAGAAGAACAGACATAGCAAAAACAAAATCATATTTTTCCGAATGAATATTTTTCTTTGCAATAATATGTTTTACCACTTAAACCTCTCCTTCCTTTAAAACAGATTCCAACCTCTCAAGCTCCATTGATCTTGAACCTTTTAACAAGACAAAATCATCTTTACACAAATTTTCTTTAAGCCGGTTTTTTAAAGCATCAAATTGATTTGTTTTAAATCGATATATTTTTTTTGAAGAAGAAATTTTTACATTTTCAAAAGCAGAACAAATACCGTCTCCAAAAAAATATAAATTATCCGCATCGGATTTTAAAGCATCTCCAATAATCTTTTTGTGTTCATACTCCGACTCTGCACCGAGCTCAAGCATCGATGCCAAAATATAATGCTTTGAATACTCCGTATTTATAGAATCACAAAATTCTATCGCACTTTTCATCGAATCGGGATTTGCATTATAGCAATCCAAAAAATAGGTTACGAAGCCGCGGGCAACCTGCGATCTACCAAACAGAGGTCTCACGGCTTCTAAACCTGATTTTATCTCCTTAGCCGAAAAACCATTTTTTTCGGCTAAGGCTATACATAAAAGAGCATTTTTTACATTATATTTTCCGGGCAATGGAAATAGAATTTCATTCCCTTTATAAAAAATTTTAGAACCCGATATGCCGGCATCTTCAACCCTTTCAACCAATGAAGAGCCTTCATACGGAACGGTAAAAATAGAACCGTGAGGAACATCTTTTAAAAATTCGGTAAACTCACACTCAGGAACAAAGCCCAAAGACTCATCATTAAAACAAGAAAAAATTTCTTTTTTTTCCTCAGCAATCGCCTGTCTTGTGCCGAGAATTCCGATATGGGCAGTTCCTATATTTGTAATTATAGCAGCGTTTGGTAAAAGAATTTTTGTTATTTCGGCTATCTCACCTCTGCGGTTCATACCGAGTTCAAATATTCCGGCCTCATGTTCAGGACGAACTTCAAAAACTGAAAGAGGCAATCCTGTCTCGGAATTTAAATTACCCTTCGTCGCCACGGTATTATATTTTTGGGAATATATCGAAGATAAAATTTCTTTTGTAGTCGTTTTCCCGCTCGATCCGGTAATCCCCACTTTATAAAGGTTAGGGAACTTTGCCAGATAATAAGCTGCCACATCCTGTAAAGCTTTTAAATTATTTTTTACGGCAATGCAGGAAACATTATATTTTTTACAAAGAGAAACAATCTGATTTTCATTTTCTTCAAGATAATCAAAATCAACAACAAAAACTTCTGCACCGTTTTTTAAGGCAGATTCTATATAAATATGACCGTCTTGTTTTTCGCCGCGTAAGGGAATAAAAAGAGAATTATTTTTTGCATTACGGCTGTCTATAACCACAGACGAAAAAGCTTTTGAAGAATCGGCTTTATAAACAAGCCTTGCATTCGAACTGGCTATTAATTCATCAAGAGTCATGAGAGAATAGTCTAAATCTTTGTTTTCCTTTCCGCTAACCATCCTTATTCTCCTTTGAAATAGAAACTCTTAAAATTTCACCCGATAAAGCTTTTCTCATTTTTAATTCTTCGACGGCAATTTTTTCGATTCGTTCAGGTTTTGACAAAATAGAAATACCCGAAATTTTCTTTTTGTTTTCTTCTATAATTTTTGCCTGCTCCTTATTATAGTCGGCCAAATCTCTTTCGACACTCACATATCTTGAAGACTGTAAAACTACCATAAATAAGAAAATAGGTATCAACAAGGTTAAAAGTACAGCAAGCATTTTTTTCATTTTTCATTCTCCCGATAATCAATTTTGCGCACAACCCTAAGACGGGCACTCCTCGACGGAGGATTCAGCCTTATCTCTTCATCAGAAGCCTTAACAGCCTTTTTTGTCAAAACTTCAGCTTTGGGCCTGCCCCCGCACTTACATATCGGCATATTTTCAGGACAGGTACAGTTTTTCCCCAGTTCTTTAAAATACATCTTTACAATTCTATCTTCGAGAGAATGAAAAGTAATAACCCCAAGTTTACCGTTCGGCGCAAGAACGGCAAAAGCCGCATCCAAAAGACGCGGAAGTCTATCAAGCTCGCCGTTAACGGCAATCCTAAGAGCCTGAAAAGTTTTTGTTGCAGGATGAATCTTTCCATGCCTGTAGTTTTGAGGAACAACCTTGTAAATACAATCAGCCAGTTCTTTTGCGTTGGTAAAAGCCGAAACCAACCTTTGCTCCGCTATACGGGAGGCTATTTTTCGAGAATAACGCTCTTCACCATAATTAAAAATCAAGTCAGCCAATTCTTTTTCTTTATAAGAATTTACAATATCGGCAGCACTCAGCTTAAGATCAGGGTTCAGTCTCATATCTAAAGGTTCTGTTAAAGCAAAGGAAAAACCCCTTCCTGATTTTACATAATGAAACATGGATATTCCCAAATCCAAAAGTATCAAGTCAGGAGAATTTAACTCTTTAGGGTAATTTTTAAAAAACGCATCAGACCAGCCCAAGTGAAAGCGCACCCTGCCGCCGAAAGATTTTAATCTTTCTTTTGCAAAGTCTTGAATTGAAGCGTCCGCATCAACACCGACAGCATTTAATTGAGGATATTTTTTTAAAAAAGCTTCAGTATGTCCGCCTTCTCCCAATGTTCCGTCTACAAAAAGATTATGGGAAGCATCAGGTTTTAAGAATTGGAGACACTCTTCAAGCAATACCGATGTATGAACTGGCGGCATAAGACCTAAAAACCTATTTCCCCTAAAGCTTCGGCAGCCTCAGAAAAATCCGGCTCACTCTCCTTTAAATATTTTTCATATTGTTTTAGATCCCATAATTCAAAACATTTACCGAGACCTAAAATAATGCAGTCTTTTTCGAGTCCTGCGCACTCGCGCAAGCTCTGGGGAATAGATATACGGCCGTTTTTATCAATCTCAATTTCTTGCGCCGGAGCAATCAAACGCCTCATTACAAGCAAAGATTGAGCTTTAAACAAAGAAGCCTTCTTCATGATTTCATCCGAAAACTTCTTCCACTTATCCGCAGTAAAAATCCAAAGACAGTCACCTACACCGCGTGTAATAACCAAATTTGAATCGGGTAATTCTGCACGTATCTTGGCCGGAAACATAATCCTTCCTTTTTCGTCAAGAGTATTCTTATATTCTCCGGTCATTGCAAAATTACCCACTTTTTACTACTTTCTCCCACTTATACCCATTGTATCACAAAAATTTAGAATGTCAAGCGGTTTATGTGAAAAAAAAGCAATTTTTTTAGATTTTTTTAAACTACTTGAATAAAAATGCGGTTTCTTCTATTATTCAGTCCTAAAACAACTTTAAGGAGAAGATTATGCAATACAAAAAATCGGATGTTTCCGATAACTACTTTGGAACCGAAGTCGCAGATCCATATAGATGGCTCGAAGACGACAATGCACCGGAAGTTATGGCCTGGGTTAAGGAAGAAAACAAAAAAACCGAAGCCTTTTTATCAAAAATTCCTTTTCGGGCAGAATTAAAAAAACGCCTTGAAGAAATTTGGGACTACGAAAAACGCTCCGGCCTTTTTAAAGCAGGGGATTTTTATTACTTTTTTAGAACGGAAGGTCTGCAAAACCAAAGCATAATGTACCGCCAAAAAGGACAGGAAAAAGCAGAAAGCTCTCCCGAAGTTTTTTTTGATCCGAATACTTTAAGCTCAGACGGAACGGTAGCCTTAAAAAATATAGCATTTTCCAAAGACGGAAAATACATGGCCTACTCCGTATCGGGAAGCGGCTCAGACTGGGAAGAAATCTTTGTTTTCGATGCCGAAAAGAAAATCGGCACGAAAGAACACATACACTGGGTAAAATTTTCAAATATCGCATGGTACAAGGACGGCTTTTTTTACAGTTCATATGATGCTCCTGATAAGGGGAAAGCCTTAACCAAGAAAAACGAATTTCAAAAGTTAAAATACCATAAACTTGGAACAAAAGAAAGCGAAGACATTCTCATATTTGAAGATAATGACCATCCTTTGCGCTCATTTTCTGCAAACACAACTGAGGACGAGAAAACCCTTCTTATTACGGCTTTTGAAGCCGGAAATGAAGGAAATATGCTATTTGTTGCAGATTTAAGCGAAGGGCTACCCAAAAACTTCAAACAATACAATACACATTTTAAAGACAGTGTTTGGCCGCTTGAAACTGAAAACGGCTTTTTATACCTTCTCACAAATTCAAATGCGCCTTTTTACAAAATCGTAAAAACAAGTTTAAAAAATGCAAATGAAACCGATATAATTGAAGTTATTCCTCAAAAAGACTGCCTTTTATCGAGTGCAGCCCTTTGCGGAGGAAAACTTCTTACAGTGTACTTAAAGGATGTTCAAGACGAGGCCTTTATCTGTGACCTTGACGGAAAAAACTGTACAAAAATAGATTTACCGCCAAACGGAAGCATAGGCTTTTCCGGGGCAAGAAAAAATGAAGATTCTTTATTTTTCAGCTTTACCTCGTACACAACCCCAAACAAGATAATAAAGTACGGCATAAAAGCAAATCTTTTGGCCGACTTTTTTGTTCCGGCCATTCCAATCAACACCGAAGATTTTAAATGCGAACAAGTCTTTTTTAAGAGCAAGGACGGAACGAAGATTCCTATGCACATTGTCTCAAAAAAAGACATTAAGCTCGACGGAAACAATCCTACCCTTATGTACGGATACGGGGGCTTCGCTATATCCCTCCCGCCGGCCTTTTCGGCAGCCCGAATGGCCTTTTTGGAAAAAGGAGGCATTTTTGCCTGCGTAAATTTACGGGGAGGTCTTGAATACGGAGAAAAATGGCATTCAGCCGGAAAAAAGATGAAAAAACAAAACGTTTTCGACGATTTTATTTCGGCAGGAGAATACCTGATAGAACACAAATATACCTCAAATAAAAAGCTCGCAATTCAAGGCGGTTCAAACGGAGGCCTTTTAATAGGAGCCGTAACAAACCAGCGCCCGGATCTTTTTGCGGTTGCAATTCCTCAGGTTGGAGTTTTAGACATGCTCCGCTACCAGCATTTTACCATAGGCTGGGCTTGGGTCGATGAATACGGAAGCAGCGAGGACAGTAAGGAGATGTTCGAGTACCTTTATGCCTACTCTCCCCTCCATAACGTAAAAGAAGGAATCGATTACCCTTCAATTATGGTATGTACGGGAGACCACGACGACAGGGTTGTCCCTGCACACTCTTTTAAGTATGCTCAAGCCTTGCACGACACCTATAAGGGAGAAAACCCGATACTAATCCGTATAACCGAAAAAGCAGGTCACGGAGCAGGTAAGCCTACCGCAAAGATAATAGAAGAAACAGCGGATATTTACGCCTTTATATTCAATCAAACCGGGCATAAAATTTAAACCTCGAATGAGAGCCTTAAAGAATTCTTTTTTTTTAAGGCTCTCTAATTTTCTTCGGCTTTTCCAAACTTTTTTAACATGGGCTGAATTGCATAGCTCAATAAAAGAAGGGTTACTCCAAAAACCAAGGAAGTGATAACCTTCGATAGAATGTTTAAGGTGCTTAGGTCCACAACAATCAATTTTGCAGCAACAAAGATTATCAGTCCAAGAGAAATATAAACCATCTTGGCCCTTCCCTTCCGCAAATAATAAATAAAAGAAGCTATCGAATAAAAGGCCCAAAGCAAGGTTAAGACTCCGCCGTTGTTTATGGGAAGGTAAATATCCACAAAACTCAAAAAAACAAAGATAAAACTGATAGCTGCAAAATAAAGGATTTGAGGCAGCTTTAACATCTTAAAGAACGCAATTAAAATAAGTGCATTTAAAATATTTATCACAACCGAAAGAATATCTACATTCCAAATTTTGATGAGGACTGTATCTTGGTGAGGCATACGGCTGTAAACAAATCCGTAATAAAAAAACGCAATGACAATCAAAAATATCCGGCCTATGTTTAAAGTTATCTTATCCTTACTTATTTTATTTTTATAAAATTTATCCAGCGCCAAAATAAAAAGCCCCGAAAGTAAAATTCCGTATCTAAATTCTTCAGCCGTAATCGAAAAATCGGCCAGCAGAATTTTAAGCATAAAAATAAAAAAGCAAAGTCTGTAAAAAAATCGGGCATTTTCGGTTTTTTCTTTTATTAAAGAAAGAGCATAGAGGGCAAAACTCATAGCTGCTTCAATTCCAAAAAAAAGAAATAAATAAGAGCGGTTTAATCCAAAAAAGTAATTTAAAGTGTAAGCAAGGGAAAAAATAAACAAAATAAAAACTTCCGCATCTATTGCCCTCTCATAGTACCATCTTTTTTTAAGCTTATGATGCATAAGGTTATAAACAACTATGAGCATAAGAATAATACTTTGAGCAAGCAATTCCGTATTTTTTATGTCAATTTTATTCAAAACAAAAATTAAAAATATAAATACGTAGCCTTGAAAAACCAAGCTTTGATAAATCCGTTTAAATTTTTCTTTTTGAACAAAGACCGATAGCGCCATCGGAACAAGATAAAAACTTCCTTCAAGTAAAAATCTTAAAGAGCTTAGGCGGCCACCATCTTTTAAAAGAGAGGCTATAGCCATCATATAAGCCGTTCCAAAAAGAATATGCAGCAAGATAAACACCTTATTTTCTTCTCGCTTGCGGAAAAGCCAAAACCCTAAAAAGGCCATGCTTAGTATAAGAACGGGCTGAACATCATAGGTAAACCTGTCTACCACCGTTACATAAAGAGAAATCAAGACTCCTGCAAGGTAGATAAGCCCCAAGTTATCCATTCTCTTTTTTCTGAAGGCAAGATAAGCTAGAACTATATAAAAAAAAGAAAAAATAAGATAAGCACTGCTTTGAGGCGCAAATTTATAAACCGAAAGTTTATAAGTTAAAAATAAAGAAAAGCCCAAATTTAAAACTGCAAGAGCGGGCGACAGAATTTTATCTTTTTTCGTTTCATCATCCTTTAAATAAAAATAAAGATCCGGAATTGTGTGCACGGCCATCAATAAAAGTATAAGGCCGAAAAATAAAACGGCATCCTCTACATTTAAAGGCGTGATAAGTAAAAGCCGGGTTAAAATTCCTAAAAATGAAATTAAAGAGGTGAACTGCAATAGCCTCCAGCGTTTAAAAAAGTAAACGGCCGACGAAAGCGTAGAAACGGCAAGTACATAGAGCCCGAAGCCTGTCAAACCCAAAAAGCCTAAATCTACGGCAAAGGGTATTATTAGAGCACCGAGTAAGCCGATTATGGATATTGATGAAGAAGCCGTCATAATTGAAAGGGTGTAAGAAAGGGCTGTAATCAAGCTTAAAAATATAAAGGCAGAAAAATCTCCCAAAATGCCGTATCTTAAATAAGCGGCATAGTCCGTGATATAAAAAACCGCTATACCGCCCCCGAATAGAACCTGACTTAAAAGAAGGCGGGATTTTGCTGAGCTTCTAAAGCCGAAAAAGCAAAGAGCCGCACCAATCAAACCGCCTATAATCAAGGCAATCTCTTGCGTTATATACCCCTTGTCATAGCTTAACTTAAAGATAAAGCCCACCCCGATCAAAAGAAGAATAATTCCCAGCTTACTGATAATGGATTCTATAGAAAATAACTTTTTGATATATGGAGAAATGGTAGAATGTTTTTCTTTAATTTCTTCTTTTGCCGAACCTGCGCAGGATTCTTTTATAAAAGAATAAGTTACATCTTCTTCCTCTTGTGAGGCCTCAGCGGCCTTAGTCCATGCTTCAGTTTCCGGCGCAGTATTTACAGCCTTAAATTCTTCATTTACAAGATTCGGCACCTCAGTCTCTTCATTTACAAGATTAGCGGCCTCCGCCTCAGGAGAAACATTATCGAAGGAGCGAAATTGAAATTCCAAATCCGAAATCTTACCTTTTAAACGAATAATCTCTTCTTTTTGCTCTCTTATTTGAAAAGCATTTTTGATAGGAAATATAATAATATATAATAAAAGAGCAATCACAATAAGAACAACTAATACCATAACCTAACTCCCATCTTAAAGAGCTAGATACTATCATTTTTTTAAAAATAATGCAAGGATGGATTAAAGAGGGATAGATAAAAAAAAGCCAGGCAGCATCCTACTTTCCCACTTGATCAGCAGTATCATCGGCGTAAGAGAGCTTGACTTCCGTGTTCGGGATGGGAACGGGTATTACCTCTCCACTATGGCCACCTGGCAATAATAAACAAAATAAGGACTTAAAACTTTAATTGTTTTAAGCGTACTAAAGATGAGAACGAAGAAGAAAATCATATCTCATTTGTGAAAAAAGAAACAATAATATGGTCAAGCCTCACGACTTATTAGTATTGGTCGGCTTAACACATTACTGTGCTTAGACCTCCAACCTATCAACCTTGTAGTGTGCAAGGAGTCTTTAGGAGGGTTAAACCCTCAGGGATACGTAGTCTTGAGGCGGGCTTCCCACTTAGATGCCTTCAGCGGTTATCCCTTCCGAACTTAGCTACCCGGCAATTACCCTTGGCAGGATAACCGGTACACCAGAGGTTCGTCCATTTCGGTCCTCTCGTACTAAAAACAGCTCCTCTCACGTATCCAACGCCCATAGCAGATAGGGACCGAACTGTCTCGCGACGTTCTGAACCCAGCTCACGTACCGCTTTAATTGGCGAACAGCCAAACCCTTGGGACCTGCTTCAGCCCCAGGATGCGATGAGCCGACATCGAGGTGCCAAACATTCCCGTCGATGTGAACTCTTGGGGAATATCAGCCTGTTATCCCCGGAGTACCTTTTATCCGTTAAGTGACGGCGCTTCCACTCGCTACCGCCAGATCATTAAGACCTACTTTCGTATCTGCTTGAGCTGTCACTCTCGCAGTTAAGCCTCCTTGTGCCTTTACACTCGCTGCGCCGATTTCCAACCGGCGTGAGGAGACCTTCGCGCACCTCCGTTACTCTTTAGGAGGCGACCGCCCCAGTCAAACCGCCTGCCTATCACTGTCCCCATCCCGGTTTCACGGGACAGGTTAGAAACCTGATTTATCAAGGGTGGTATTTCACATTTCGGCTCCACCCAACCTAACGGTCAAGCTTCACAGCCTCCCACCTATTCTACACATGATAAACCAAGTCCCAATAATAAGTTGCGGTGAAGGTTCACGGGGTCTTTCCGTCTAACTATGGGTAACCGGCTTCTTTACCGGTATATAAATTTCACCGAGTCTCGCGTTGAGACAGTGCCCAGAATCGTTACACCATTCGTGCGGGTCGGAACTTACCCGACAAGGAATTTCGCTACCTTAGGACCGTTATAGTTACGGCCGCCGTTTACCGGGGCTTCAATTCAAAGCTTCACATTGCTGTTAACCTCTCCTCTTAACCTTCCGGCACCGGGCAGGTGTCACCACCTATACGTCCCATTGCTGGTTCGCAGATGGCTGTGTTTTTGATAAACAGTCGCCTGGGCCTGCTTTCTGCCACCTCCACATTTTAAAAAAAGGAGGTCACACTTTTTCCGAAGTTACGTGTGCATTTTGCCGAATTCCTTAACGCGAGTTCTCTCGAGCGCCTTAGATTTCTCATCCCATCTACCTGTGTCGGTTTACGGTACGGTCTTTTATAACCTAGCCTTAGACAGTATTTCCCGGCACCTTGATTACGCCCGCTTCGTTCCACCGTAGTGTCCCTCGCTGTCGCAGCTTACCTTGGACGACGGATTTGCCTATCATCCTTTTTAACGGCTCGCTTACTTTGACCGGCATCCGTTAGCCGGCCGGGTTTCACCTCATGCGTCCTGCCATCGAAATTATAAAAGGTATCGGAATATGAACCGATTTCCCATCGACTACGACCTTCGTCCTCGCCTTAGGGGCCGACTTACCCTGGGCAGATTACCTTTACCCAGGAAACCTTAGATTTTCGGCGGGGAGGGATCTCACCTCCCTTTTCGTTACTTATACCTGCATTCTCTCTTCCATCTCCTCCAGAACCCCTCGCGGGTATTCCTTCTTCAGTTAATGGAATGCTCCCCTACCGCCTTACGCATTAATCGCGTAAGACCCGTAGCTTCGGTATACTGCTTAGCCCCGTTACATTATCTGCGCATGGACACTCGACCAGTGAGCTGTTACGCACTCTTTAAAGGAATTGCTGCTTCTAAGCCAACCTCCTGGCTGTCTTTGTATCCACACTTCATTTCACACTCAAGCAGTATTTGGGGACCTTAGCTGACGGTCTGGGCTGTTTCCCTTTTGACTACGAACCTTAGCGCACGCAGTCTCACTCCCATACGTTGATTATCGGCATTCAGAGTTTAACTGGGTTTGGTAGGCTTTGACGCCCCCTAGTCCAACTAGTGCTTTACCTCCGATAATTTTATATGAGGCTGTCCCTAAAGGCATTTCGGGGAGAACCAGCTATTTCCGGGTTTGATTAGCCTTTCACTCCTAGTCACAAGTCATCCATACCTTTTTTAACAGATTATAGTTCGGTCCTCCACAAGGTTTTACCCTTGCTTCAACCTGCTCATGACTAGATCACTCCGGCTTCGGGTCTACGACATGCAACTATTCGCCCTATTAAGACTCGGTTTCCCTCCGGCTCCAGAACTTCTATTCCTTAACCTCGCTGCATATCGTAACTCGCAGGCTCATTCTACAAAAGGCACGCTACCACCCTTAAAGGGCTGTAACATCTTGTTGGTTTACGGTTTCAGGTTCTATTTCACTCCCCTTACAGGGGTTCTTTTCACCTTTCCCTCACGGTACTTGTTCACTATCGGTAGCTAAGTAGTATTTAGCCTTGGATCGTGGTCGACCCGGCTTCCGACAGGGTTTCTCGTGCCCCGCCGTACTTAAGAAACTGCATCAACAAGTCCGATTTATTTCGCTTACGGGGGTTTCACCCTCTTCGCCAGGCTTTCCCAAAACCTTTCTGCTATAAATCGGATTTCTTACTTGTCGGTCCTACGCCGATGCATTCTTACAACACCCTTAAAGGGTTTAGGCTCCTCCAATTTCGCTCGCCGCTACTTTCGGAATCTCACTTGATTTCTTTTCCTTGAGTTACTTAGATGGTTCAGTTCACTCAGTATCGCTTTACCTCTCTATTTTATTCAAGAGCGTAATGTCAGTATCACTACTGACGGGTTACCCCATTCGGCTATTTCCGTATCACAGGATGTGTGCTCCTACACGGAACTTTTCGCAGCTTACCACGGCCTTCTTCGCCTCTTAGCTCCATAGGCATTCGCCATAAACCTATTTTCGCTTGACCATATTATTGTCCCTTCTTTCTTACTCTTTTCAAAAAGAAGTTTTGTATTTTTTATTTTTCTTTTACGCCTAAAAGTCTTAAAACTTTTAAACGCCTTCGTTCCCTTCCCTAGTTATGTCAAATATCTGTCCGCCTTTTCTTGATGATTGGGCGAATAAAAACCTTGTCGCTAAACAAGGTATTTTATGGAGATAAGGGGATTCGAACCCCTGACCTACGGCTTGCAAAGCCGCCGCTCTAGCCAGCTGAGCTATATCCCCTCAGTTGCTTTATAAAAAAAGAGTTTCAGGAAAGAACGAAAAGGAAGTATCAAATTGTCTTGTGTACTTCAAGACTTGTTATACAAGTATTGTATAAGTAGAAGGTTAAAAACAACCTTCAAATACCCTTTCTCATAGAAAGGAGGTGATCCAGCCGCACCTTCCGGTACGGCTACCTTGTTACGACTTCACCCTCCTTACCAAACGTACCTTCGGCACCGTCCTCCCTTACGGGTTAGACTAGCGACTTCGGGTACCCTCGACTCGGATGGTGTGACGGGCGGTGTGTACAAGGCCCAGGAACGTATTCACCGCACCGTGCTGATGTGCGATTACTAGCGATTCCAACTTCATGAAGTCGAGTTTCAGACTTCAATCCGGACTACGATTGCTTTTTTGCGTTTTGCTTGACCTCGCGGTGTCGCTTCGATTTGTAGCAACCATTGTAGCACGTGTGTAGCCCTGGACGTAAGGGCCATGATGACTTGACGTCATCCCCACCTTCCTCCGATTTGTCATCGGCAGTTCCGCCAGAGTCCTCAGCTTTACCTGTTAGTAACTGGCAGTAGGGGTTGCGCTCGTTGCGGGACTTAACCCAACACCTCACGGCACGAGCTGACGACAGCCATGCAGCACCTGTCAAGAGCCGTATTGCTACGCTGCCATATCTCTATGTCATTGCTCTTGATGTCAAACCCAGGTAAGGTTTCTCGCGTATCATCGAATTAAACCACATGCTCCACCGCTTGTGTGGGCCCCCGTCAATTCCTTTGAGTTTCACCCTTGCGGGCATACTTCCCAGGCGGCACACTTAATGCGTTTGCGTCGGCACCGAAGCTCTTGCCCCGACACCTAGTGTACATCGTTTACTGTGCGGACTACCAGGGTATCTAATCCTGTTTGCTCCCCGCACCTTCGTATATCAGCGTCAATCATCGGCCAGAAACCCGCCTTCGCCACCGGTGTTCTTCCAAATATCTACAGATTCCACCCCTACACTTGGAATTCCGGTTTCCCCTCCGTGATTCAAGTCAAGCAGTACCCAATGCAGTTTACGAGTTGAGCTCGTAGATTTCACACCAGGCTTACCTAACCGCCTACATACCCTTTACGCCCAATAATTCCGAACAACGCTCGCCCCTTACGTGTTACCGCGGCTGCTGGCACGTAATTAGCCGGGGCTTATTCGCATGACTACCGTCATCTCACAGGCATTCCCTCCTGTGTTTATTCTTCATCTGCAAAAGAATTTTACAACCTTTCGGCCTTCTTCATTCACACGGCGTCGCTCCGTCAGACTTTCGTCCATTGCGGAAGATTCTTAGCTGCTGCCTCCCGTAGGAGTTTGGGCCGTATCTCAGTCCCAATGTGTCCGTTCACCCTCTCAGGCCGGATACCCATCGTTGCCTTGGTGGGCCTTTACCTCACCAACCAGCTAATGGAACGCGGGCCCATCCTGAAGCGGAGCCGTAGCTCCTTTCCTCATTTACCTTTATGTAAATGAGCACATTCGGTATTATCTAATATTTCTACTAGCTATCCCCATCTTCAGGGCAGGTCACCCACGCGTTACTCACCAGTCCGCCACTCTAGGGGAGAGCAAGCTCTCCCTTACCGTTCGACTTGCATGCTTAAGACGCGCCGCCAGCGTTCGTTCTGAGCCAGGATCAAACTCTCCATCATTATTATTTCAAGCCACCCTTAAAGAGCGGTTGATTTCTTAACGTAAGTTTGTCCTTAACATGTTAAGGAATTTGGTAAAAGCTAATCAGCCAGCC
This sequence comes from Treponema sp. OMZ 790, assembly GCF_024181285.1. NCBI lineage: Bacteria > Pseudomonadati > Spirochaetota > Spirochaetia > Treponematales > Treponemataceae > Treponema > Treponema sp. OMZ 790. The sequence continues at coordinate 1,625,539 of NZ_CP051201.1, forward strand.
TTTACCGGTTTTTTTGATACTTTCCTTACCAAAAGCTTTACGCTTTGGCTATTTTTGTTCTTTCCCTTCCCTCTTAGTTTCAAATATCATTCGCTAAACACCTTGCAAAAGGCGTATAGCGAGCAAAAGTGAGTATACATCATTTTCTCATCTTTTGTCAAGAGCTTTTTTCAAAAAAGTTTTAATTTTCTTTGGTCTTTTTTGCAAGTTTTCATCTTGCAAAACTTAAGGAGCTTTCCCTTCATTTAAAAGGTAAAACTTTCAAAACTTTTCTAGCATTTGCTGCCATTTTCAACGCTTCCGTCTCGCCGACGGTGAGAGGGAATATATCCCATTCCGTAACTTTTGTCAAGTACTTTGTGTATCTTTTTTTTAAAAATTTTTAAATATTTTTATAAAACATCACAAAGGCTGCAAATATGTAATTTTTAATACTCTTCCGGTTTAAGAATTACAGTGAACAAGCTCTCCATATTCTTATCTCGATAAACGAAGCTCATGTTAAGCTTATCCTTCCTAAACTGCTCGACATTTGTTTGTGACTTAAATTCGGTACTAAGAGCTTCCTTTGTTGCAGCCTCAATCAAATTCCAAGCTTCAGCAGTATTATCTTCTTTAGCCATCGTAGTAAACGAGTAAACATATTGAAGAGTATGAGTACTTTCAATATATTCTACTGCATCAAGCTGAATATCATCCCCTATCTTTGTAGGGCATTGCTTATTTAAAGCGTCTGCTATAGCTTTGTAGTGTTTGAATTCTCCCTTTGCATTTTCTTTAGCACAGGAGGAAAAAAATACAAAACACATCATCAATACAAAAAAACTTATCTTTTTAATCATTATGGTTTCTCCTTGACATATGAGTCAAGAATGATTATACCAAAATACCCCTAAAAAGATAAGACCTCAAAGATTATTTCTGCCCGCAAATTTTAGTTGACGGCAAAGTTTTACTATGATATAATAAGCGCTATTATGAGTGCAATTAATGGTAATATAAATTTTTGTACTCTCTAGGAGGATTTTATGATTATTGGTATTCCTAAGGAAATCATGCATGGAGAAGACCGTGTTGCCGCAACTCCGGAAACATGCGAGCTTTTAGTCAAAGACGGACACAAGGTTTTAGTGGAAAAAGGAGCAGGTGAAGGTGCTTACTTCCATGACCCGGAATACGAAAAAGCCGGTGCCGAAGTAGTTTCTGATGTAAAAAAACTTTTTGCCGATTCGGAAATCATTTTAAAGGTAAAAGAACCTCTTTATAATGAGGCAATGGGCTGCCACGAAATCGATATGATGCATCAAGGACAGTATCTTATCACCTTTATTCACCCCGCAGCTCCGGTTAACCATGAAATGGTTAAAAACATGGCAAAAAAAGGCGTTATTTCTTTAACCCTAGACGGTGTTCCGCGAATTTCGAGAGCACAAAATATGGATGCTCTTACTTCAATGAGTACATGTGCAGGTTACAAAGGAATTTTAATTGCAGCAAACCTCTTGCCGCGCTTTATCCCTCAAATTTTCTGTGCTGTAGGTATGATTAAGCCTATGAACGTTTTAATCGTAGGGACAGGTGTAGGAGGCCTACAAGCCCTTGCAACAGCCAAAAGGCTCGGAGCCGTAACATATGCAGCCGATATTCGGCCTGCAGCCCGTGAACAGGCTCAGTCTTTGGGAGCTAAGATAATCGATTTAGGCGTTCCCGAAAATGAAGCTATCGGTGAAGGCGGCTACGCCCTTCATCTTAAAAAAGAGACCCTCGAAAACGAAAGAAAGATGCTGGCTCCCCACATTAAGGACATGGACATAATCTTCCTTTCAGCCCTTGTTCCGGGAAAACTCGCTCCGGTTATCATCACCGAAGAAATGGTCAAAACCATGAAACCTGGCTCGGTAATCGTCGATATTTCAATCGACCAAGGAGGAAACTGCGAATTGACACCTCCGGGTGAAGTTCTTAAAAAGCACAATGTACACCTTGTAGGTATTAAAAATATACCGGGTCTTCTTCCTTCGAGTTCTACATGGATGTTTGCCCAAAACATCTGCAACCTAACCCGCTATCTTATCAAGGACGGAAAAATCGAGCTTGACCGAAACGATGACATTGTAAAAGGTATTCTTACCACTATTGACGGTGAAATCGTTCATAAGGGAGCCAGGGAGGCAATGGGTATATGAGTCTGGAATTGATACTGGTTCTTGTCTTTGTTGTAACAACCCTTATAGGCTACAAACTGATCAAGAACGTACCAAGCCTTTTACATACCCCGCTCATGTCGGGTATGAATGCCTTGTCCGGCATTACCATTTTAGCAACTATGACCGCTACGGCATATGCAGTTACAACAGGAAGCAAGGTTTTCGGCTGTGTAGGGATCATTTGCGCTACAATAAACGTAGTTGCAGGCTTCGGTCTTACGGACAGAATGCTTAAAATGTTTAAAACGGGCAATGAATCTAAAGAGGATACAAAATGACGGATACGGTTTATTATATTATTTGCGGAGTACTCAGCATCGGGGTTCTTTTAGGAATTAACATGATGAGTAAGGTAAAATCGGCAGTTAAGGGAAACTGCTTAAGCGCCCTTTGTATGCTGGCAGCCGTATGCGTAACTCTGTATAAATATCAGATCTTTTCTGCAGGAATGATGTGGGCAGGACTCGCAATAGGAGCGGCAATAGGTATTTATCTCACAATAAAAGTAGAAATGATTACCATGCCCCAAACAGTTGCCCTGCTCAACGGCTTGGGAGGAGCAGCTTCGGCTGTTGCAGCCCTCCTCACTCTGGCTGCTGCTAACGGCAAAACCGGCATCTTTGCTATTGTTACAGGCGGAATAGCCTTAGCAGTAGGAGCCCTGACCTTTTCGGGCAGCTTAATTGCAGCAGGAAAGCTTCATAAGCTTCTTCCTCAAAAGCCTACGGTTTTACCGGCACACCAGGCTTTGACCACAATCAGCTTTTTAGGAATGATCGTCTTTATTGTTCTTCTTCCTATTAAGCCGGAACTTATGATGAGTATTTCGATTGCAGGGCTTGTTATAAGTATTCTTTTCGGTATTTTCTTTGCAATACGCGTAGGCGGAGCGGATATGCCGATTACGATTTCTCTTTTGAATTCCACATCGGGTGTTGCCGCCTCAATTGCAGGTATGGCAATAGGAGACATTCTTTTGGTTTCTGTTGGAGGCATAGTCGGAGCTTCAGGCCTCTTGCTTACCCAGATTATGTGCAGGGCAATGAATAGAAGCCTCGCTTCAATTCTTTTCAGCAAAGCAGCTTCCCCCGCCAAATCGGCAAAGCCTGCTCAGCCTTCAGAACTTTCAGCTAAAGAAGCAGCAGAGAAGCAAAATACGCAATCGGCAGAAACAAAACCGGCTCAAAACGAGCTTACGGCAACAGGCCATGCCGATAAGTCTCAGCTTCCCTCATGGTTTAGCGATGCTAAGGAAATAATCTTTATTCCCGGCTACGGTATGGCTCTTTCTCAAGCCCAAGGCTTGGTAAAACAGCTGGCAGATAAGCTCGAATCAATGAGGAAAAACGTGCGGTTCGCCATTCATCCCGTTGCAGGAAGAATGCCCGGTCACATGAACGTACTCCTTTGCGAGGTTGACATCCCCTACGACAAGCTCTACGAAATGGAAACCATAAATCCCGATTTTGACAAGACGGATTTGGCTATCATAATCGGAGCAAGCGACGTAGTAAACCCTGCCGCAAATACGGCGGAAGGAACTCCTATTTACGGAATGCCTGTCTTGGCTGCAGAAAAGGCTAAAAAGCTCATAATCTGCAACTTCGACCTCCAGCCCGGCTATGCGGGAGTTCCCAACCCCTTGTATGAGCCTAATCCAAACACCATGATGCTTTTAGGCGATGCAAAGGAAAGCATAAACACCATGCTCGACTCTCTTAGAACTAAGAGTGCAAGCGGCGGAGCATCAGTCAGTACAGGAGGCGGTAACACGGGTGAGGCTGCAAGCGGTAACCAACCGGCTGAAGCTCAAATCGGCCCTTGGTTCAACGAAGCAAGGGAAATCATAGTTATCCCCGGCTACGGCATGGCTCTTTCACAGGCCCAAGGCTTGGTAAAACAGCTGGCAGATAAGCTCGAATCAATGGGAAAAAATGTGCGCTTTGCCATTCATCCCGTTGCAGGAAGAATGCCCGGCCACATGAACGTGCTCCTTTGCGAAGTAGACATCCCCTACGACAAGCTTTACGAAATGGAAACTATAAATCCCGACTTCGATAAGACGGATTTGGCTATCATAATCGGTGCAAGCGACGTAGTAAACCCTGCTGCAAACACGGCGGAAGGTACTCCTATTTACGGAATGCCTGTCTTGGCTGCAGAAAAGGCTAAAAAGCTTATAATCTGCAACTTCGACCTACAGCCCGGCTATGCGGGAGTTCCCAATCCCTTGTATGAGCCTAATCCCAACACCATGATGCTTTTAGGCGATGCAAAGGATAGTTTAAACAAGATATTGGAAAACCTATAAATTAAAGGGGCTTTAAAAAGCCCCTTTTTTTGTTGCCTGGCGGTTTATCTCCTCCCATAAAGCATTACCTTCATGCGGTACACAATCTTGCACCCAATACCACCAAAAAAAGCCGCCTATAAAATTCTTCGTGTATCCGGGCATACCGTAATAACGGCGTATCATACTAAGTTTTGCTTTTTCATCGGCATTTTTATCGGTACTTCCGCATTCTCCTATGCCCAGTTTTGAGTTGGGGAAAACTTCTTCCAAATCGGCAAAAACTTTTTCCCAGTCAGGCTGAAAGCCTTCATTATCATCCTCGTAATAACTCACCAAAAGATAATCTACATTCTCTTTTATGCGGGAAGGAAGATAGGTTTTAAGCCAATCAAGCATCGAAATTTTTTGCATTCCGGGCGCAAAAGCATAAGCGGTTAACACGGTGATGCCTCCTTTTGATTTGATAAAATCGTAAGCTGCCGTTACCTTATCTGCAATCAATTTAGGATTTTTACCGAGCCAATCTTCTCCGTTAATTTCATTTCCGATCTCCCACATGTGGATGTATTTTCCGAGAGTCTCATAGGCTGTTATAAAACGTTTTTTATAGGAAGATATCGTTTTGTATGATTTCATATCATAAGAATCCACGGGACAAGCCAATATACGGGCAACTTTGCTAATTTCCCTAAAAATAGGAATATATGTTGAAAGAGGCTCGTCCTTAGACATAACAATACGTACTGTAGGTTTTGTCTTCATATCCTTGAGGGCTTTTACCACAGCTTCAAGTTTAACGGTTTCATACCATGAGTCATCTATCGTAAGCCCCAATATAAAGTCTTGGTTCAAAGAAAGTACCTTTGAACCTTGCTCTTGAGCAAACAGCACAGAGGCAAAAACACAACTTAAAAAAAACAGATAAAATCCTTTGTATTTTAACTTCATATTCAGAAAAAAACACGCTTAAAATTTATTTTTTTTGATTGGTAAAATTTTTTATACTTTACATCATCAAAGTCAAAATATCTGTAACCTACCCCTTTTTTAGACACAAGATTTTTCCATAAATTAAAGGCTTCATCCAAATTTCCTATTTCAAATGCATATTTTGCTTTCATATGTTCAATTTCAAAATCAAATAAATGCAATTCATCATTATTTTCTATCATTCTGTTTAACCAAGACTCAGCAATACCCATGTTATTTTTTTGTATAGCGTGAATGAAAAAGCTTTTAGCATAATTATATCCCTGATTCCATCTCGCTCCCGAACCGGGAAAAGCCTTCCATCCTTTCTCGGCGGCAGCAAAGCCTTCTTCTACTTTATTTTCTTGCAGTTTGGTTACGGCATCCTTGCCATAAGAAACAACAACAGCATATCGTTCATCATCCAGCAGCATATAAATTCCTCCATAACACTTAATTTACATTTCATTTAATTTATATTATATCATCTATTCCGAATTATTTCATCTGTGTTAGTTTTCCTATTTTTTAAATTCTCTTAATCTTTTTTTTGGAATACCGATAATCTATCACGAGGGACTATTATGCTAAAAAAATACATAAGCTTTATACTATTTTGCATTTTTTTCACAGCTGCTTTTGCCGACACCTCGGCTTTTGCATGTTTTCAAAATAAGGATGCACATGAAAAATGCAAAAATATTACGGAGCTGTTTGAAGATACTGTTTTTGACAAGTTTTTTGATGAAGGCTTTATTGCTACAAGCATCCCGGTAACCGAAATAAAATCGGAAAATGATATTTCGCTTGCAGAAATAAAATCTTTTTTTGAAGAAAGCCCTAACTACCTTATAATCTTTTATATGAAATACGGCCCCGAACTTCTATTCAATAAAAAAACCGAGAAAAAAGAAGCGGATTGGCGGGAAATCGGCATACGGGCATTCGATTTTAGAACCGGAAAAGAAATATATAAAAAGAACATGGATATGACCAAGTTTAAAGAAAACGGCCCCGAAAAAAAGGCCGAAAAACTGGCCGGCCAAATATCAACAGAAATCTTTGAAGCAATCAGCAGGAATAAGGAGAGATAAATGAACAAAAAAGTTTTATTTTCATTGATATTCATTATATCGTTTTCATGTATATGGGCGGTTTGGGAAGGAAACGGAGGCATAGGCTCCCCTACAGATTTTCCTCCTGAAGGCTTGTTTGTCAGAAGCGATATGTTTCCGAAACACACCCTTTTGGAAATAACCAACCTTGAAAAAAACATTAAGGCTAGAGCCGTAGTTATAGGTCCATCAGGAATTCCGGGTCTTTTGGTCAGTCTCTCTCCCGAATTAGGAGAAAAACTAAATGTTCCTCGCGGAAAGGTTATAAGAATCAGGGTTTTCACGCCGAGTCCTGTAAATGAAGACGGAGATGACGGAAAAGATATTTCTACAACAATCACAGAATCCCAAGACTTGGATTCAAACCCTGCTCTTTTTGTCGCCTCACATTCCGAAGCTGCAACGGTAAATTTAAAACCCGAAAAAGAAAAAACCGAGCCGGTTTCTAAAAACAATGTATCGGATACCATCCTTTACGATGATCTTCCGGCAGCTGAACCTGTTGTCGAAGAAACTCCTTTACATGAAGAAGAAACGGCCCCACTTCCCGCAGAAGAAAAAACGACAGATGTTCCGGCCGTCGAAGTTGTAACTCCTCCGGAAGAAAAGCCAGAACCTGTTCCCGAAGCACCGGTTATAACAAAAACGGAAATTCCTGCAGCTCCAATAGAAGTTCCGGCAATAACCGAAACCTATATGGAGCCGGCAAAAGAAAATCCGCCGATAACCGTAGAGCCGATAAAAGAACCCAAACCGGAAAAAGAGGCTCAGCCCGCTCCCGTAAGCGAGGTATCGACTCCTCAGGCACCCGTAAAACCAGAAGAAAAACAAGCTCCTGTTGAAGTCGTAGACTCCATCGTAGAACCTGTTAAAGAAACTCCGCCTGAAAACAAGAAGGTAGATATCGTTGACGAAATAACTCCAAAAAGCGAACCCGTTAAAGAAGAACCTATTGCAGATAAGAGTGAAGAAGAACCGGTAGAGATTGAAGACATACAGGAAAAACCGGAAGAAACAACTTCTAATGACGATACGGATTCGGAAAACATATATACTGTGGAGAATGAGGAAAAAGAAGAAGAAACACCCGTAATACCCGTAATAACCGAAACGCCGGTTCTTTCGAGTAAACTTGAAAAGGGTAAAAACTATGTTCAAATAATAATTTATAACGACAAAGAAAATTGTGATGAAGTAGTAGAAAAATACGGTAAAAAATACCCCATGGTAGTTGAAGAAGACCTTGTAAAAAACAAAAAAAGGTATACCGTATTTGTAGGCCCCTTAAAAGTTGATGAAATCGGAGCGGCTCTTGAACGATTTAAAAAATTCGGTTTTAAAGATGCCTTTTTAAAGAAGGGTAGATAGAATCGATCAATTGGTAATGAGCAATGTGTAATTGGCAATTATACCAATTACACATTTTTTTTGCACAGGGCCTGCCATATTTTACCGGCCGGGTTATTCCAAAAAATCCATGCGTATAATTCTCATCTTCATAAACCCATCTCCAATTCTTGCAAGAAATCGATGAATTCCGCGGATACCGGGATTTTTCATATCATAATATCCAAGCATATAGCCCTTGTAGGACACCCGTATCTTATCAGACCAGTTTAACTGTTGTGCAGGATTATTTATACTGAAAAATGCACTCACATCGCTGATTCCCATGTTTTTTAAAGTTTGAGAAAGCATCATCTTTAAGCCGAATTTTCCTACAGTGTCAAAAACTAAAACGCCCCTAGGATACCGCTTTGCAAGTTCCAAGATCAAAGTTTTCACATCTTCTCTTTTAAAATAATGAAAAACTCCGGCAGCAAATAGAATAACTCCCTCAGAACCGTCTATTTTATCCATCCATGAATAATTCTTTAAATCGCAGGAAATATTTGTTTCCCTCTCCCTTGCCGGTACAAGCTCAGACCTTATGCTCATTACCTTCGGAAGATCTACGTTGAAAATGCGGCATTTTCCGTTATCGCAAGCCCGTCCCGTTTGATCAAGCCCGCAGCCTAAGTTTACAACCGAGGCTTTAGGATAATTTTTTAAGTAATCTTTAATTTCATACATAAGGTCCAGCTGCCGCATTGCAGCTTCAAGAGCGCCGAATTCATATAAAAGAGAATCTTTTTTTGCTTCTTGTTCAGAAAAATCGTAGTCCAGTTTTTCACAAAGGAGTTTTGCCGATTTATCGGTATATAAATCGGGAAATTTTTCGGCACACATTTTCCTGCCGTAAAGCGGTACTATCAAGGTTTCTTGAACCGAATTTTTTTCGATATGTATTTTCTGCATGTAATCCTCCCATAAAAAGTCAATGAGAAAATATCAATTTTCGATTTGACTTTTTACGCCGTTTCGCAATACTTGAGAGAAACGGAACATAATATCGATAAACAGTGAGGCAGAATTCCTGCCGAACTGTTTATCATGCATCCCATAAAAACTTTTAAATTTGAATAATTTATTATATCACTTGATAATAAATTATTCCATACTGTACAGCTTAAATAAATCATTTTTTCTCGATTCCTATTGACAGAAAAATAAATAATGTTATCTTTAGGATAACTTAGCTATATCTAACATATTACTAACGATAAAGGAAATATGCTAAAAACTTTTGTTTTGGAGTTATTTTATGAAAAACAAAGTGATTATTCTTTTGAGTTTCCTGTACATGGGAAGCATGCTGTATGCAGGAGGAAACAAGGAAGGCAGTAAGAAACAGGAAAGCGGCCGTAAAATGTACGGTTATATGGTTCCTGCATCCGTTCCTCAAAGAACTGCTGTAGGCCAGGTTGTTATATTACAGATGCTTGACATGCTTGATGTCGATATAGTTGCAAGACCTTCGACAAAACGGGAAATAAGTGCAAGGTATAAGGATAAAACGGAAATCGGCATGCCGATGAGGGTTGATCTTGAAAAGCTTAAGGAAGTAAACCCCGACTTCTATTTGGCAACAGGTGACAGAGGAACACCTATTGCAGAACAATTAAAGGCTTTAAATATTCCTGCAGAGTTTTTGCAGACTACAACCTATACAGATATTTTAAATTCAATGAGATATCTGGGTGAAGTGTACAATAAGCGGGAAAAAGCAGCTGCTTATGTAAAACAAGTTGAAGATGTAGTAGCAAAAGTTAAAGCCTCCAATAAAAATAAAAAACCTCTTAAAGTTTTAATTATTGCGGGCTTTCCCAACAGTATGAGTATACATACGGAAGGCTCATTTGTCGGAACCTTAATAAAAGTTTTAGGAGCCGAAAATATCTGGACCGATAATACCGTAAAAAATACTACCGTTCCTATGAATTTGGAACTGGTAAAAGCAACTAATCCCGATGTTATTTTGCTTACCAGCCATGGCGATGCAAAAGATACGGCAAAGATGTATGAAAAAGATTTTGAAAATGCAAAAAAAGTATTTGAAAATTTCGGAAGATAATTAAAACCGGCAGGTTAAAATTAACATAAGGAGTACTCTACAAATGACTGCAGAAGATATTTTAAATTGTTCATTTAAGGATCGCAAAAAATCTCATCACGATACAGGAATGGGTTCCATGAAATATGCAAAGGGCATGAGGTCTTTGGAAAAGGCTCTTTCCGAACCAAATACACAAAACGGAAAAAAATCCGTTTACATTCACGTACCCTATTGCAAAAAAATTTGCAGTTTTTGCAGCATGAGGCGGACAATAAATCCGGTACCGGATGACTACGCCGATCTTGTCATAAGGCAGATTGAAAATTACGGTAAGACGGAATATGTAAAAAGCTCAAACATAAATTCGGTTTACTTCGGAGGCGGAACTCCTACAGCTCTGCCTGCAAAACAGCTTGCCGAAATACTTCAAGCTCTTCAAAAAAATTTTAACATAGCAAAAGATGCCGAGATTTCGATGGAAACTACCGTTTCGGAATTGGATGACGAAAAGCTTAAAATTCTTTTTGAAAACGGTTTAAACAGAATAAGTGCCGGTATTCAAACCTTTAATGATAAAGGGCGAAAAACATTGGGCAGAATCGGAAACGGCGAAAATGCGGAAAATTTTTTGAGACGAGCTTTTAAAACCGGCTTTAAAAATGTCAACATCGACATTATTTATAATTATCCCGATGAAACAAAGGAAATCTTAAAAGAAGACTTACGTAAGGCCTTTGCCTTGGATGTTGCAGGTTTTTCTTTTTACTCTCTCATAGTAATGGATACTTCTAAGATAGGACGCAGTGTAGATAAAAAAGAATATGCCGAAAAAACGCTTCAGCAGGATGCGGAGTTCTTTTTAACCATTTTAGAAGATAGCCGAAAAGCAGGTTACGATTTTTTAGAGATAACAAAACTTGTAAAGCCCGACAGAGACAACTACGAATATATCAGAAGCGGGCACCTAGGCGGCGATATTTTTCCTGTAGGGGCCGGGGCCGGAGGCTTTGTAAATAATACGGCTGTAATGAATCCCCTCGACAAAGAAAAATTTGCGGATCAAATTACCGGCTTTGATAAAACTTCGGGTATGTGGATAAGCGAAGATTACCGAAGAATAAAAAGATTTTCAGGGCAGCTTCAAGAAGGCTTATTGGATTTAAGTTTTTTAACAAAAGAAGAGTCGGATAAAATCTATGATATGCTTACCGGATTGGAAAACGAAACTTTGATCAAAAAAGATAGCGGCTCCAAAAATTACAAATTTACCGACAAAGGCTTTTTTTGGGGCAACAGTCTTGCCGCCGAACTTGGAAAAAGCATTTTTTACTATGTACAAAAATAATCGACAGTTACATCCGGGCAATTACCCCACCCCCTTGCCGTTTTGCCGTTTTTTTTGTATCTTATACTCACGATAATTAATAAATTAACATATATTCTTAAGGAGACCTAAAATGGCTAAACAATTATTGTTTAATGAAGAGGCTAGAAAGAGCCTTCTCGCCGGTGTTGAACAAATTTCAAATGCAGTAAAGGTTACACTCGGCCCCAAGGGACGAAACGTTCTTATCGATAAGAGTTTCGGAGCCCCTACAGTTACAAAGGACGGCGTATCTGTAGCACGAGAAGTAGAACTTGAAAACAAATTTGAAAATATGGGTGCCCAGCTTTTAAAAGAAGTTGCAACAAAGACAAATGATGTTGCAGGTGACGGAACCACAACAGCTACCGTTCTTGCATACTCAATGGTAAAAGAAGGCTTAAAGGCCGTAGCTGCCGGAATGACCCCGCTTGAATTAAAACGAGGTATCGACAAGGCCGTTGCTATCGCCGTTGAAGATATCCAAAAAAATTCAAAAGAAATTAAGGGCTCTGAAGAAGTTGCCCACGTAGCTTCCGTTTCTGCAAATAACGATGCAGAAATAGGTAAGATCATCGCCGATGCTATCGCCAAGGTAGGAAAGGACGGTGTTATCGATGTAGGCGAAGCCCAGACAATGGAAACCGTAACCGACTATGTAGAAGGTATGCAGTTCGACAGAGGTTATATTTCTTCTTACTTTGTAACAGACAGGGACAGAATGGAAACCGTTTTTGAAAATCCCTACATCCTCATCTACGATAAATCAATTTCAACAATGAAAGACCTTCTCCCTCTTTTGGAGCAGGTAGCCCAGTCAGGCCGCCCTCTTTTGATTATTGCAGAAGATGTTGAAGGCGAAGCCCTTGCAACCTTGGTTGTAAACAGCCTCCGAGGTGCATTAAAAACCTGTGCAGTTAAGGCCCCCGGTTTCGGTGACAGAAGAAAGGAAATGCTTGAAGACATTGCCGTTTTAACCGGCGGACAGGTTGTTTCGGAAGAATTAGGCTTTAAGCTTGAAGCAGCTCAAATTTCAATGTTGGGACAGGCCAAGAGCATAAAAATCGATAAAGACAACACTATGATTATCGACGGAGCCGGAAAATCCAAGGACATCAAGGACAGAGTTTCCCAGATTAAGGCCCAGCTTGATGCAACCGATTCCGAATACGACAGCGAAAAGCTAAGAGAAAGATTGGCTAAGCTCTCAGGCGGTGTTGCCGTTATCAAAATAGGGGCTGTAACCGAAGTTGAAATGAAAGAGAAAAAGCACAGAGTTGAAGATGCTCTTTCGGCAACAAGGGCCGCTATTGAAGAAGGTATTGTTGCAGGAGGCGGTCTTGCAATGATTCAGGCTATCTCAGCTTTAGAAAAGGCCGACATGAGCTCTCTTACAGAGGATGAAAAAGTAGGCTTTAAGATTGTAAAGCGAGCCCTCGAAGAGCCTATCCGCCAGATTGCCGAAAATGCAGGCTTGGACGGAGCCGTTATTGCAGAAAAAGCTAAGGAAAAGAAAGGAGTAGGTTTCGATGCTGCCAAAATGGAATGGACAGACATGGTAAAGGCCGGAATCATAGACCCTGCCAAGGTTACCCGCTCTGCCTTACAGAACGCAGCTTCAATAGCAAGTCTTCTTTTGACAACAGAATGTGCAATCACTGATATCCCCGAAAAAGCTGCAGGTCCTGCAATGCCTTCACCCGACATGGGCGGCATGGGAATGTACTAAAATTTAAGCATACTGTATGCGGGAATGTACTAGAATTTTAGCTTACCCTATGCGGGCATGTACTAAAATCTAATAAGATGAGTCCTGTGTTTTATGACGCAGGGCTCATTTTTATTTTCAGCACTTTTAAAAATGGCATTTTAAAATTAAAATCACAATAAATTATATTGCTATTTTTTTAAATATATATTACAATGTAGTTATGAATGATGATATAATGTCTGAACTAGGACTCGCCAAATCGGAAAACGGAACAGTGGAGCTGGATTCGCTTACCTTGGAAGCCCTAAAAAAAGGTCCAATTGATATTTTTGATGATGTATATCTGGGTGAAACAAGACCAAACTCTTTAATTCTTTGTATTGATGTGCGCGGTTTTAGTGATTTTATGTGCAACAATGAAGAAACTGTTGTTTTCGGTTTAATCAAATCATTTACGGCTAACTTTCTTTCATGTCTCAATCAGTTCGGGTATAATTGTTCATATTATAAACTGCTTGGAGACGGAGCATTAGTTATATGGGATAAGCTGGATGGAGTTGCAATCAAAGAAGCAGTCACCGTTTTTACTACATATATAGAATTCGCAAATGAAGAATTGTTTAAACCTTACGGAAATCTGTCCATAGGCGGAGCCTTGGTATTGGATAAGGTATATAAATATGAAATTTCGGCAGAAGCATCCCAGCTAAAATATCGAGACTATGTAGGTTACGGCATAAACCTTGCCTGCCGTCTTCAAAACCTTGCAGCAGGCGGAGAACTCATAGTAAGTAAAAAATTAGTTGATATCGGTGCAATATACGCAACAAAAAATACAAACCCCGAAGTAATGAAAAAACTCAGAGCCCTCAAAGGAGTCAAACCGGAGGACAGAGAAGCGATCTATCTGTATAAGGATATAAATCCGAAAATTATTTCGATATTTAAAGTTTTAAGCTTAGATTTCTAAATTATTAACAATTTATAAATTAGGGCTTGACACAAATGTATATTTTTTATATACTCAAAGCTCTTACGGCGGTATAGCTCAGTTGGCAGAGCAAACGGCTCATATCCGTTAGGTCATAGGTTCAAGCCCTATTGCCGCTAGCTTGTTTTAAAGGCACTCAAATGAGTGCCTTTTTTTATTGTTTACTATTGTGAATTTCTAAAGATTATTTTACACTTCTAAAACCTTTCAACCTTTGATGCCAAAAAAGCATCCGCAAGCACAAGATAGGTCATAGCTTCAACTACAGGAACAATTCGCGGGAAAAGACAGATGTCGTGATTCCCGCCGATAGAAAGCATACATTTCTCTCCTTCTTTATTCAAAGAGGTTTGGCTCATTCTTATTGAGGGAACAGGTTTTACGGCAAGCTTAAAATTTATGCTGCCCGTAAAACATCCGCGTTTTGTGTCCTCACCGGAATAATTTAAAAGGTTTTCCATATTGCAGGAAATGCCGCCCATAATGCCTCCGGAATAGTTTTTGGAAAGCTCATTATTTTCGCTGCCGGGAATAGAAGCCGAATAAAAGCCTCCGCCTATTTCTATGCCTTTTACGGCACCTATCGACATTATAGCTTGAGACAAAACAGCATCAAGTTTACCGAAAACGGGAGAACCAAGACCTTCAGGAACATTTAAAACTGAACAAGACAAAATACAGCCTGCCGAGTTTCCCTCAGAAGCCAAATCGCTTAATTTTTTTAAAACAGCCTCAGGAAGATCATCATCTTCTCTGAGAGGAGTTTCCATTCTAAGACCTGCAATTTCTTCGGCTCTTACCTTTACCTCAATGGGATTTTGACCTTCTTTTACAGCAAAGGCTTCAAGCATTTTTTTTGCAACAGCTCCGCCTATAACGCGTCCTATCGTTTCCCTGCCTGAAGAGCGGCCTCCGCCCCGGTAGTCTCTATGCCCGTATTTTACATCATAAGCATAATCGGCATGCCCCGGACGGAAAACATCTTTTAAGTTGTCATAATCTTTGGATGAGGTTTCTTTATTTCTGACAAGAACGGCAATAGGGCTTCCGAGGGTTTTACTCTCAAAAACACCGGAAAGAATCTCGCAAATATCATCCTCATTTCGGCTGGTAGAAAAAACTTTTTTTAGGTTATCACCATCATCAAAAGAGTTTTTAGGTTTTCTGCGGTTAAGCTCTTTTTGAATATCCTCTACAAAAAGAGGAATCCCGGCAGGACATCCGTCTATTACTGCCCCTACCCCTGCACTTCTGCTTTCTCCAAAACTTGTCAACGTAAAAAAACGCCCAAAAGAATTTGCTCCCATAACTTCCTCTATAAACTATAAAAACTTTTTGCAGTAAAATTTTTCGAATATGAGCTCATTTATCACATGGTCTTTTTTTAAGCCCTTTTTTTCAAACTTTGTTGTAGGACGCCAACTTTGAGCAGGAGCGAATTTTTCGTACTTGGATTTTAGACTTGGAGTTTCGCTCAACTGTTCAAAGGCATCCTCTGCATAATTTTCCCAATCAGTTACCATGTAAATATAGCCGCCGCTCTTTAACTTTTTTGAAAGTAAATCGGTTCGAGGCCGCCTTACAAGCCGCCTTTTGTGATTTCGCTTTTTTTGCCATGGATCAGGAAAAAAAATATGAAAGCCGTCAACACATTCATCATCTATCATATTTTCTAAAACTTCAATTGCATCGTGCTCAATAATCCGTAAATTATTCAATTTTTTTTCTTCTATTTCGCCTAAAAGTTTACCTACTCCGGCCTTAAAAACTTCAATACCAAGATAATTTTTATCGGGATTGTCCTCAGCAATTTGGGAAGTTGCAGTTCCCATTCCGAATCCGATCTCTATGATTACAGGATTATCGTTTTGAAAAAGGTTTTTAAAATCAATTAAACATTCATTGTAAGGAATACACCACTTGCCGTAAAAAGATTCATAGTTTCGTTTTTGCCCTTCGGTCATTCGCCCGGCCCGCAATACAAAGGTTTTTATCGGTCTAAAATGAGGCTTTAACCCGATATTTCGGCTGTTTTCGATATCATTATTCATTCTTTGATACTAGTATAAACTATGGTACTTTGTCAAATAGGCAATATCGGCTCCATCCTTTTGGGCCATACATTGAACATAGCGGGTGTCGGGATATTTTTCAAGCAAAGGTTCAAGGCTGTCGTCGTATTCGGAACGATAGGGCAAAATTTTGGCAAAAAGCGGCTGTTTATCGGCTCCCAATAAAATAAGAGAAAAATTTTTAAACCTTACCCCGGATGAAGCCTCTATCTTCCATCTTTTATTTTGAATTTTAAATGTAAATGGAAGAGAAGAAATAACTTCACTATCCCGGATGGTGATTTTTTTGATTGCTCTATTTCCGGACAGGTCTTCCGCAATAACCGAATACTCGCCCAGCGGAATCCGGCCGAAAGGATCTGCTATTTTGTTGGAACCGGCCCAAAGAATTTTTTCGGCATCTGAAGCTCTAAGCAGTGCCGAAGAAAAAAAAGCGGAATTTTCTCTGTTCAAAACCCATGTAAACCCTGATTCTAAATGCACAACCTGTATCGAAGAATAATCACTGCGGCCGTTTTCATCCTTATACAGTAAAAAAACGGAAAGCCTTTCTTCAATTGAATTTTTATCCGTTTCTATTTTTAAAATTTTAACCGAAAGTTCAGGTATTTCAGGTCCGTTAAAAGAACATGAAGATAAAAAAACGGCAATAAAAAAAATCGGAATCTTCTTTAAATGTTTTTTTACGGCTGCGCTCATTTAATATCCCGTTATTAAAAATAATCCCAAACCCTAGAACATAAAGGACATATTCATTACCGTTAAATCCGTATCTTCAAAGCGGTTTGCACTTGATTCGAAACGGACATTTACTTTTTCGCATGCATCGTTTAGATAAGAAATATAATACATTCCCAAATTCAAGTCTTCTGCTCCTTCAGGAAGGGCACGGTAAAAATCGATCAAAGAATTCTTATCGACATCTGCCATCTTTAAGTCATTTAAGTTTGCTCTTACAGCATCAGACTGTTCATTTTTACTGTAAAGAGTAATTTGAAGTTTTCCCTGCGTTCCTATCGAAGCAATTCCGCCGCTTCCAATCTTCCATGAAACAAAAACAAGTTCTTTTTTCTTCTCAAGCTCTGCAACGAGCCTGCGGCGTATTTCCGGATCAAACAGAGCTTCTTGCGGGTCATCCAGTTCAGGAAACAAGGTCAAGGCTTCTTTACGCAGGTTCATGTTTTCTGCGCTCAAAATAAGTTCCATCAACATCAGGGCGATGTACTCGGCTATCTTCGTTTTATCCATGTACTCGGTCAAAGAGGTTCTTATCGTTTTTAAAATGAGGTCAAAATCCTTGTGCATTCTGAATTTGGTTATAATAAACCAAGTGAAAGGTCTCATTATATTTAAAAACTTTTCAGCCAAAAAAAGCTGTATGTTTTTTTCTTCAGGAGACAAAGCATTATTTTTAGTTATAAAAGAAAAAAGAGGTTTTACGATTTCCTGCTTTGCCTCATAAATCATGTTCTCATTTTGCTGTAATACGTTTGCCAAAAATTTTTCGTTGATGCGTGTTTTTTCGTCTATTATACTTGCAGGATTTTGACGGTTCCATTTTTTTATAACGGGAGAGTTTAAGATTTGTTTAAATATGTAGTCGTCATATTGTTTATACAGTACGGAATATACTATCAGCTTTGAAAGATCCATTACCTCCTGCCGTGAAGAAACGAATTCAGGTTTAGATATTTCTATCTTCGATATGTAATCTACTAAAAGCAAACGTTGAATTGTTTCAGGCATAAATTTTTCAAGGGAAATACCGTATTCTTCAATATTTCCGGCAAGCTTAAATTTAAGAAGTTTTTTATTTCTTTTTATAAAAAATGTAGAACCTTCCTGAGTCAAAATAAGCTTTAATGGAAGCTCCAAAATCCGTTTCTTTTCACTTGTAGCCATGAGAGCTCCTTCCTACTGCAATAAATATGAACAAAAACACTCCTAAGTTTAACATAATTTTATGACAAATACTATAGGCCAAATACATTAAAGCGAAGAAAGCATAGAGCGAATTTCTGCGGCTTTGGAATAATTCGGATTTTTATTTAATACGCTTTCCAAAATAAGTTTTGCGTCAGCCTTTTTATCCAAACTTATGTAAAGCTTACCCAGCTCATAATAAGCATCCCAATTTTTTGTATCAACCTTTATGATTTGTTCATATACGCTTACGGCATTTTCTTTAAGCCCGGCAGAAATATAAGCCGAAGCCAAATTCTGTTTTGCTGTAATGTTAAGAGGCTGAGTCTTTACCGCACCGGAATAATGGTTAACCGATTTATTATACTCGCCTTTTAAGCCGTAAAGCTTGCCTAAATTGGTATTCACCTCAAAATTATTGGGCTCAAGTTTAAAAGCTGCCAAGAGATTTTCTTCAGCTTCACCGAATTTTCCATCATCCAGATACATACGTCCCAAATTTATCTTAGGCTTTGCATAGTTTTTATTTGCAGAAACAGCCTGACCGTAATAATCATAGGCCTCGGCTTTTCTTCCGTTTCTTTCGAGAGTCAAACCGTATGTATATAAAACTCTTGCGTCCGCAGGCTTCAAATTATAAGCCTTTCCGGCATTGGTCAAAGCCTCGCCGTATTTTCCAAGATCGACCTGTACGGTTGCCAAATTATAATAGGTTATGGCATCGTCTTCTCCCAGCGTGATAGCTTCCTTAAAGTGGCGCTCGGCTAAACTATTTTGGCCGAGATCCGCATAAACTTGAGCCATTTCACGAAGAGCCGGAAGATTGGCGGGTTCATGGGAAAGAGCTTTTTTATAATTTTCTACAGCTTGATCAAATTTCCTCTGAGCTTTACGTATACGGGCCATTTCCAAAAAAGCCTTTACATAGTCGGGTTTTATTTTTACTGCCGAAGAAAAAGCCGAAAAAGCTTCATTTTCTGAGCCCAGTTTTCTGCAGGCCATTCCCAAATTGAAAAAAGCACTATCGAATTTCGGATTGGACTTTACACTTCGTTCAAAAGATGTTTTTGCTTTTTGATAATGCCCTCTGGCGTAATATTTTTTTCCCAGCTCGTAATTATATAAATAATTATCGGGATCTAAACTTTGAGCTTTTTCCAGCTCAACAAAGGCGACCTGAGGCTGTTTTTGTGCATCGGCGATCTGCGAATAAACGTAATGAGCCTTTGCATTTTGGCCATCGGCATTGACGGATTTTTTTATGTATGAGTCGGCATCCGAAAGAGCTCTTTCGGCATCTCCCGCACCTTCCCTTTTTGCAGCATAGTCATTTAAGGCCGAAGCCATATCCAAATATTTTTTTGCACTGAATAAAACTTCGGAATCGGGCATTTTAGCCGAGGCTTTCGAAAATGCGCTGAGGGCGGAGTTAAGGTTTCCGTTATTTAAAAAGTTAATACCTTCAGAAACAAGCCGGCCTACTTCTTCCATTTGAGCTCTGGTTTTTGCATCGGCATTTTGCTTTGCGAGTCTTTCGGCTTCTGCAGCTTTTTGGGCATCTAAGGCAGCCTTTTTCTTTCTTTCTTCTTCAAGCCTCTTTTTTTCGGCATCGGCAGCTTTTCTTGCAGATTCATCTTTTGCCTTTTTTTCTGCAGCCAGTCTTGCTTTACGGTCGGCATCCTCTTTAGCCTTGCGTTCCCGCTCGGCCTTTGCTTTGCGCTCTGCTTCGGCTTTTTCGGCAGCAATTCTATTTTTTTCATCTATTTCGGCTTTTTTCTTTGCTTCGGCCTCTTTTAAGGCTTTTTGCTGTCTAATCAGCTCTTCTTGGCGTTTTTTAGCTTCTTCAGCCCGCCTTAAAGCCTCTTCAGCCTTTCTTTTCTTTTCGGCTTCGGCTGCTTCTTTTTCTTTTTTAGAAGAATTGGAATTAACCGAAAGGTCTTTGTTAAGCGCTTCGGCCTGCTTAATATTTTCAGCTTCTAAAAGAGCAAGTTCTTTTTCTCTTTCTTTTTCGGCTTCTTCAATCTCGGCTTCTATCTTAGCTCTTTTTTCTTGAAGACGGGCGAGCTCTTCTTTTTCAGCCTCAATTTTTGCGATTGTTTCCGTATCGGCGGTATCGGTTTTACGGTTAGTGAAAAATAAAATTCCGCCTACAACTAAGACAGCCAACAAGATGCCGGCTAAAGTACCTATTAAAAATTTTTGAAAATCAGTCAAGTTCGTTTTCCTCCGAATAATCTATTGTATCGTCAGCTCCTGCCGATATGGCATCTGCATTATCAACCGATGAAAGATTGGAATTTACATCATCCATGAGCTTTTTATATCTCTCTTCAGCTGCCAAGCGTTCCGCTTCTTCTGCAGCTTTTTTCGCTTCTGCCAAAGCCCTTGCTCTCGCAGCTTCTTCGGCAATATTTTCCAAAAGAGATATCATTTTTTCTATTGAAGATCTTTGAAGCGTTCCGGGGTTTAAGTTTAAATAAATTTTATAATCTTGTAAAGCACCCTCAAGTCTTTCCAGCTTTATACGTGCATTAGCCCTGTTTAAAAAGGCCGGAGCATAAAGACCGTTTGAAGAAATCGCCTCACTGTAAGCCGACTCGGAAGCATCAAACTGATTTTGCAAAAAATACACATTTCCTATATTGTAATGATATAAATGTCCGTTAAGAATATCCTTATCCTTACCTTGAGAAAGATAAGTTAAAGAATCGTTGTATTTTCCTATCCTCAGATAGGCTACTCCGAGATAAAGATAAACCGATTTGGGCGTTCCGGGTTCCTGAATTGCCTTAAACAGAGCTGAAACAGCTTCTTGGGGCTTATCTTCGAACAAAAGTTTCTTGCCTTCTTCAAAATAGTCAACGGCAAAAAGCAGCGAAAAAAAAGATAAAAAAACGGCAAAAAAAATGCTTTTTTTGAATTTTAATCGGCAAAAATGCGTTTTCATATTTGACATTCCCTCCCAAAAACTATACCATATAGGTATGTCTTCATTAATGATTATTTTGATTGCAGCTATAAGTGCCTGCCTTATTTTTCTTATTATTTTTTTACTAAAATCGATTCTTTTTCCCAAAAAAAGATCAAGAATCGAAAAAAATTTAAAAGCAGGAAAATACGGAGCAGCCATAAAAGATGCAAAATCAATTCTTTCAAAAAATCCCAGAG
The DNA here is from genome assembly GCF_024181285.1 of Treponema sp. OMZ 790. Taxonomy (NCBI): domain Bacteria; kingdom Pseudomonadati; phylum Spirochaetota; class Spirochaetia; order Treponematales; family Treponemataceae; genus Treponema; species Treponema sp. OMZ 790. The sequence goes on from NZ_CP051201.1 coordinate 1,646,787, forward strand.
ATTCTGAAGCCAGATACCTCTTGGGAAAGGCCTATCTTGCAGACAAAAAGACCGACCTTGCATTTATCGAGTTTAAAACCTTAAACAAGACAGCCGTATTTAACAATCCTGCAACCGAAATCGAGTTCAGAACTATTATAGCAGATTTATATTTAAAATTCCAGCAGCCGGATGAAGCTTTAAAGGAATTTATGCTTTTAAATAAAAGAGATCCTAAAAATCCTAAACATTATTTTCAGGCAGGGCAAATTTACGAAAATAAAAATATGACCGATCAGGCTATAGCTTATTTTCAAAAAACCATCGAAGTCGATTCCCGATTTGCTGAAGCCTATGCATCCTTGGGTCTCTTGCTTTTTAAGGTCAATCAGATTCCTGAAGCCGAAAAAGCCATTGCAACTGCCTTAAAATTGGCTCCGGATAACAGCGAAACTCTCTATTATCATGGAAGAATTTTAAAAAGCAAAAAAAACTATGCTCAAGCCCTTGCAGCCCTCGAAAAAGCGGCAAGAAAACAGGAAATTAGAACAAAATGCTTTTTTGAAAGAGGCTGCTGCTATTTGGAAACAAACAGCCTTGAAAAAGCCGAATTCGAATTCACTCGTGCGATAAAATCTTCAAAACAGCCCTCAGCTCCGGAAGTCCTGTATTCAAGATACCTTTTGGCTGAATGCTGCGAAAAACAAAGAAATATAGATAAGGCAATAGAACAATGGGAAGCCATAAGTGCGGTAAACCCCAAATTTAGAGATACAGCCCAAAAACTTGCCGAATATTCGGATTTACGCACCAATGATCACATGAAAGAGTACTTAACCCTCATCAAAGAAGAATTTTTTAAAATGTGCAGAGATATTACCGAACAATATTTTGACTATCCGGTTCAAGCCTTAAAAGAAACCAAAATAGGCTGCACCATACTGGGAGTCGAAAAGGGCTCTGAACAATGGCTTAATACGAGAACAAAACCTCAGCTTTTGATTTTTTCGAGGGACGGGCACACAATAACCGAGACCTTTTTAAGATCTGTACATGAAGAAATGAAAAAACAAGCCATAGTTACATCTCATATTATTACTTCGGGGAATTTTTCACCTGATGCAATAAAATTTGCAGAGAATAGACCTTTTAACCTTATTGACAGGCAAAAACTTGAAAAGATAGTTGAAAAAGTAAAATTTACATTTTAGGAAAAAATAATGAAAAAAATTCTATGTATTTCGGATCAAATTGACCCCGTTATTTACAGCAAAAACATAAAAGAAAAATATGGAGATGTGGAATTTGTAATATCGGCAGGAGACTTACCTATAGAGTACCTCGACTTTGTACAAAGTTCCTTAGACAAACCCCTGTATTTTGTTTTCGGCAGTCACCATTTAAAAGCCCTAACCCATTATCATCCCGAAATGGCAGAAAAATCTAAAGAAGGAGAAATAAATATATTTCCCAAAGGAAACAACAGAAAAAGCAACAAGGGCACCTATATAGGTTTTAAAAGCTGTAAACATCAAAATATGATAATCGCCGGCATTTCGGGAGCAAAAAAACGCAATGACGGAAAAAATCAATTTACCGAAAAACAAATGAAAAGAAAACTTTCAAAAATGATTCCTAAACTGCTGCTAAACAAAATAAAGTACGGAAGATATTTAGACATTTTGGTTACTCATAGTCCGCCCTTCATCGATGAACAAAAAGAAGAAAATAAGCAGGAATGTTTTGAGTGTTTTACCAAGTTTATACATTTTTTTAAGCCGAAATACCTCATCCACGGTCATGTACACATATACGATCCTCAACAAAGCCGAAGTTCCAAACATGGAGACACCGAAATTATCAATGCTTACAGCAGACATATTTTAGAGGTCCCCTAAAATTTACAAATTGTTACCATTATTTTCAAAATAAATCTTGACGATATTTCCTATAGATGATAGAATTACTACAATGAAAGAAATTGATTCTCTTGATTTTTACGCATTAATTACTCTTTCGGTTTTGACTATTTTATTGTTCCTACTTCTCATAAGGATGACGGCTATAAACAAAAAAAAGGCCGGCAGGATGTCCGGGCCTTTTGTGTTATTGACTTACTCTACCGTTATATCGGCATTTATAATAAGCATAAGTGCCGCAGCTTCAGCGGTGTTTGAAAGTTATCTTGTTTTAAACATAGGCTTGTCTTTGGTTGTTGTTGTTTTTACGGTTTATATGATTTTATCCGAAAGAACTTATTTAAAAGAACAAGTCGATAAGCAAAAAAAAGAAAAAGCAAATGCAGAATATATTCAAGAACTCAAAAACCTGCCTTCGGAAGAGTCTTTAAGGGCACGTAAACTTATAAGCACGGCACGCTTTTTACTTCAAAAAACAAACAGTCTCATAGCCGGGAAAAAAGATATTTCATCCGATATGTTTTCATATATTGCGGAATCTTTTTTGACGGAATTAACGGCAGATGGAGCGGCAGTACTTGCAGTACAAAACTTTGAAGAAGTTTTAGCCGTAAAAGCCCTTACAGGTTCCTTTCCGCCGCCATATAAGCTGCCTGACGACCTTGCACGCAAAGAAGAATATGTTTTTTCCAATTTTAAACACGCCCGCTTTGAAATGGGGGAATCGATATTTACCGAAGTTGCCTCAAGCGGAAAAACTTTGGTTATCGGCAGCGGAAAAGACAGCTCTTTACTTCCCGATAACGGAAACGAAAAATTCTTGCAGCACGGAAGCCTCATATTTTTTCCTTTGATAGTAAATACTGTAGTTGTAGGCCTTGCAGCCGTATCCCGAAGACCGAACAGAACTCCTTTTTCCGAAAACGAAGTAAGAATAGGAGAAGATTTATCGGGTTTTGCTGCAGAAATCATAAACTTAAACCTCAGTATGACCGAAGCCGCGGAACATGCCGAAATCGAAAACATAACCGATACGGTTGCCAAAATACAAAAGATTCTTTTACCGAAAAACCTAAAAAAAATTCCCGGATTGGAAATCGGAGAATATTTTTTGCAGGAGAGGGGAATATGCAGCGACTACTATGACGTAATCGTTCAACAAAAAAGAATATTTATAGTTCTTGCAGACGTTGCAGGAAAAAGCATTCAATCGGCCATTATCATGATTATGATAAGAGCAATACTTTACCTTATAACAAACACCGACCAAAACACCGAATCCATTTTGGACTGGCTCAACAAGGGTATTACAGGAAAAATCGATATAGACCACTTTGCAAGTATTTCTCTTTTATCCTATGAACCCAAAAGCAAAACAATGGAATTTATAGGCGCCGGGAATCAGGCGATGATGGTATGGAAAAAACAACAAAACAAGATAGAATTATTTCAGCAAAAAACGGATCCTATAGGTATAGACGTCCGTTCAATATATAAAAGTATAAAGATTCCTTTGCAGGAAGGAGATGCAGCCGCATTATATACGGATGGAGTTATCGAAAGTCTTAATGCCTCCGGAGAACAATACGGAACGACAAGACTGGCTCAGTTAATAGCCGATAATCATTCAAAACCTTCAAAGGAAATAGTAACTAAGATAAAAAATGATATGATTTCGTTTATAGGAAAAGCCCCGACTCATGATGATCGCACATTGTTGATTATTAAGGCTAGATAAATCGAGGTTGTTAAGGAGATTGTTATGGAACTGAAAATCCGAAAAAACAAAGAAGTTTACATTATTGACGTAAGCGGTGAAATGGACCTATACAATTCATACAGACTAAAAGAGCTTGTTATGAAGATGATTGAACGTCAAATCAAATGTATGATTATAAATCTTGAAGATGTAGATTACATAGATTCTTCAGGCATCGGAGCGTTGATCTATATCTGCTCTACCGTCAAAAAAATGAATTTAAGGCTCTTTATAACCAATATTCACGGCTCCGTGAAAAAGGTTATAGAACTTACCAAATTGATGGGATATTTTCCCATAACGAATAGTTTGGAAGAAGCATTACAAAAAATGGAAAGCTAAAACGGAGGATGAAAATATGACTTCTATAAAAGAACTTAAAGTAGATGAAAAAAACCCCTTATTCGATAAGACAGGAATGTTATATAAAGAATTCCCTTCTGATTTCAGACAGATCAGATATTTTACTCTTTTGATAGTACAATCGGCCCCCTTAGAAATAAAAGGGATAAACTTATTGGAACAGCAAATAAGCGAAATTATTAAAAATGCCGTAAAGCACGGAAACAGATGTAACCCGGCAAAAAAAGTAAAAGTATGGTACGAATTCAGCTCTACTCATGCTCATTTAATAGTCGAAGATGAAGGCGAAGGTTTTAAAGAAATAGACAAATGGAATGAATTTAACAGAAAACGCTTGGAATGTCTCCACAAGCAAGATTTTGCAAATCTCGGCTCGTATGTTTCTTTTAGAACAGCCAGAAGCGATGACTATGACGGAGGAAATGCTCTTTTTGCGGCGTTAGAATATTGGGACGGCGGTTTTATCTTTAACAAGAAAAAAAACGGCGTTGCAATGTTAAAAAAATACCCTCAAAAAAAGTACGGTATTTCGATATAATTAAATTTACCGCTAAAGCTCATTTTTAGGATATCCGTATTTACTTGAATGAGCTTTTTCATGCAAAAAGCGTTTATCTTCTTCCTGGATGTTTTTGATTGAAAGGCAGAGGATGCCGCATCTTTCTCCTGCCTGATTGGAATGCATTACAGGCAAGAAAAAAGAAAATACCGATAAAAAATCGACATTTCTGCAGCTGAAGCCAATCTCGGTTTGAGCCGACACTTGAACCGAAATAGGCTTGCTTTTTTCTTCCGTACAAAAAATAAGGATAAACTCTGCATCAATATATAAAAGGCAGGGCGAAAATTCGGGAGCATTGTTTTTTATGGATATGTCATAAAGACGATAAAAAAAGGCATCAGGTATTTTTTCTGCATCCATCTTCATTAAAGCAGAAACCTTGGAGCGAAGTTCGGCAAATTTTTCACTTTCTTCATCATCAACTATGGGGGGATAAGGAAAACTAAGCGGAAAATCCTTTGAAATATCCGCTTTTAGTTTAAACCCGTTCGAATTCCGCAATAAAATTTTACAGTTTTTAAGTTCATCATCATATTTATAAAATTTATCGGAAAGCTTAAAAACCAAAATATCGTCTTTTTTTTCGACCTTGCTGAAAAAGTAAAGAGGTCTTTTGCGATGATTAAAAAAAACCTTTATATCATCATTGAGCTCCATTCCTTCAGCCTTAAAAAAAATATATTCCCCTATAATTTTATAAAAAAAAGGATCCAACTTTACAAAATTATTTTTGCATAAAAGGTTTAGAGGAGGTTTTTCTCTTATAAGGGTATCCGAAATATATTCATACTCGATCCTATTGAGCGCCTTGTTCATTCTCATCTCCGATAACATCAAAAGAATCTATATACCATTTTTCGTCAATCAAAATAATAGTTACTTCAAAAATAATATAAAATATTTTTTCGCCGCCCCTTATATTACACTTAAATAGAGTCTTTACCTTTTGATCTGCCTTATTTTCGGGGCGTCCGTAAAAAACCGAAACTACCGGTTTAAAAGATTCAAGCCGGTAATTTATAAGATAAGGTAAAAAAGGTTTCTCTTTTGAACAGATATCGAAGGACACCTTATTTTCCTTAAATTGCAAAACCAATTTATCTAAAAAATTCAATACGGATTTTTCGATACCTGTATAATCCAATACCCCAAGCCCCTCCAAAGAAGGGAATAAACTTTCCTGTAAATCGGTGTCACCGTAAGAGCTGAGATTATCTGTTTGTGCCTCTTCCAATATAAAAGGTTCGGGCATGGGAGAAGGCTGAATACTCCCCGGTACCGTCCAATTTATATCCGAAAAGTAGTTTTTTGCTTCCTCCAGTACCGTACTTGAAGAGGTCTCTTCTTCTGCCTCAATTTCATTATAAACGGTAAAAAGGAAAATAAGAATTAAAGCAGCCCGGCAGTTTTTTAACTTCATAAGATATTTATACCACATCTATAATAACTAGACAATACCTTATCTTTATGTTAATATTATGCACGGGAAGATTTTCCCATATATCATTTTCTGTGGAATTTTCACAGTTGGAGGAATTTATGGATATTAAAAACTATCCTGCGGAACCTTTTAGAATTAAGGTTGTAGAAACTGTTAAGATGATTGATAAGGAGCAGAGGGCAAAGGTTGCCAAAGAAGCCGGCTACAACACCTTTCTGATTAACTCGGAAGATGTTTACATTGACCTTCTTACCGACTCGGGAACAAACGCCATGAGCGATAAGCAGTGGGGCGGAATGATGATAGGAGATGAAGCTTACGCCGGAAGCCGCAACTTTCATCACTTGGAAGAAACCGTTCAGGACATTTTCGGTTTTAAGCATCTTGTACCGACCCATCAAGGGCGTGGTGCCGAAAACCTTCTTTCAAGAATAGCAATTAAACCCGGTCAATATGTACCCGGCAACATGTACTTTACCACCACCCGCTACCATCAGGAAGCAAACGGCGGAATCTTCGTAGACATAATCAAAGACGATGCCCATGATGCAGGCAAAAATGTTCCTTTTAAGGGAGACATCGACCTCAATAAACTTGAAAAACTTATAAACGAAAAAGGAGCCGAAAATATAGCCTATGTATGTTTGGCTGTTACCGTAAACCTTGCAGGCGGTCAGCCCGTTTCCATGAAAAACATGAAAGAAGTGCGCGAGCTTACCAAAAAGCACGGTATAAAAGTTTTCTATGACGCAACCCGCTGTGTAGAAAACGCATACTTCATAAAAGAACAGGAAGCAGGCTACGAAAATAAAACCATAAAAGAAATAGTAAAAGAAATGTTCAGCTATGCCGACGGCTGCACCATGAGCGGTAAAAAAGACTGTATCGTAAACATCGGAGGCTTCCTCTGCATGAACGATGAAGAGCTTTTCCAGGCTGCAAAAGAATTCGTTGTAGTATTTGAGGGTATGCCCTCCTACGGCGGAATGGCAGGACGCGATATGGAAGCTATGGCAATCGGTTTAAAAGAAGCCTTGCAGTTCGAATACATCGAACACCGAATTAAGCAGGTACGCTACTTGGGAGAAAAACTTCTTGAAGCGGGAGTACCCATTATCGAGCCCGTAGGCGGACACGCCGTCTTCCTCGACGCAAGACGCTTTTGCCCCCACCTCAAGCAAACCGACTTCCCCGCACAGGCATTGGCGGCAGAACTTTACATCGAATCAGGTGTACGCAGTATGGAGCGCGGAATTGTTTCTGCAGGACGCGACCCCAAAACAAGGGAAAACCACGTACCCAAACTTGAAACCGTCCGCTTGACAATCCCCCGCCGTGTTTACACCTATAAACACATGGACATTGTAGCAGACGCGGTTATCAAACTTTATAATCACAAAGAAGTTATCAAGGGCTTAAAGTTCGTTTACGAACCCAAGCAGCTCCGCTTCTTTACTGCAAGGTTTGAGCACATCTAAACTCTTAAGTGTAAACTAATCATAAGTTTTCCGTTAGGAATGACAAAGTGCGAATGAAGGAAAGTGTGAATGTCGAAGTTCAAAAAACGAAGTTCGACATTCTGCAGCCGCCGTTCGCACTTTGCACTTCGTCACTCGCACTTTGTACTTAATGCGGAAACTTCTCTTCAAAAGATGCCAATACTTTGTCCGTTGCCGGGCGGGCATCTATATCTACTATTAATTTTTTTTTTGCATAATAATCTATAAGCGGGGCTGTTTGGTCTCGGTAAGTTTCAAGCCGCTTTTGGATGGCTTCAACTTTATCATCAGGACGGGTAATCAGATCGCCTGCACATGAGTCACAAACGCCTTCTTTTTTGGGTTTTACGAATTCTATGTGAAAACTTTGACCGCATGAGGAGCAAACGCGCCTTCCTGAAAGCCGTTTGATAACTTCATCATCGCTTATGTCGAAGTTTACAACAGAATCTATCTTTGCAATATGCTCTAAAGCATCTGCTTGAGCTATGGTGCGCGGAAAACCGTCAAGGATGAAACCGTTTTTGGTATCATCTTTTTCTAATCTTTCCTTTACAAGAGCGATTGTAAGATCATCACTTACCAAAGCCCCGGAATCTATTACGGCCTTAACCTTTTTTCCCAAGTCGGTTTGATCCTTTATTGCAGCTCTAAAAAGATCTCCTGTCGAAATATGCGGGATCTTATACGACTTTGAAACCTCAAAAGCTAAGGTTCCCTTTCCTGCGCCCGGAGGGCCCAAAAAAATACAGTTCATTTCTCTCTTCCTTTTAAGCAGTATTAAACTATTTAAAAATTCTTTATATAAAGAATCTTAAGTTTCGTGTATTCGTCATCTTGGACAAATGGCCTATTATATAGGTTCCGACCATGGCGGTTAAGGCATCAATTGCAGCAGCAACAGCGCCTATAAAAAAAGCGGCAGGACGCAAAATTAAAAAGCCCGATTCAAAACCGCGTCCGTATATCGCACAAACGGCAACAAGGGAAACATAGGTTCCCGTTATGGGAAAGCGGCCTAAGAAAAATGAAAAAAGGGTTGAAACACCTACAAGCCAAAATCTATCTTCTAAACTTATACCCAAACTGGAATAGGATTTTAAAATCACAATAAAACTTATTGTAACAACCATTGCACTCCCTGCTCTTCCGAAAACCGAAAAAACAGGCAGCGAAACTGAAGATATTCTCCGCCTTACCCCCAGACTCTCATTAGAGTGGCGCAGCAAAATTGGCAAGGTTAAATTGGTATCTCCGGAAAAAAAGGCTGCACAAACAGGTGCTATCGAAGCATAAAGTATCTTGTAAGGATTTATATCTCTGCATATTATTTTTAAGATAGCCGGATAAATCACAAGAGCAATTATAAAAAAATCCACTAAAAGAAGAACAACAAAACCGGTAAAAAATTTGGTCGAAAGCATATTTTGAAATTTGATAAACCAATTCACAGATACGGCTATAAGCCCTATCGAGAACATATCTACAAAAAAAGCCATAACAGCATAAGAAACTCTCGACAAGGAATCAAAAAGGGTAAGTACAGGTTTTGATATGTTTTTATCCACTGCACAGGCGGCTCCCGCGAAGCCTGCAAAAATACAAAGCGGAAGTATATAAAGTCCATCCATAAAAGCTTCAAATGCGCTTGAAGGGAGAAGCCGTAAAAAAGACTCCATCACACCCAAATTTTCAACAGCGCTTGTTTCTTCCACAAAAATAGGAATCCTAGGCGGTGAACTTATCGAAATGGAAAGCAAACCTAAAAGAGCAGCCAATAAGGACGACAGAACAATAAATGCGGCAATATATATCGAAAGTTTTAATAAGGAGCGGCTTTCGCGTAATTTAGATATACTTACGGTGAACCCAAAAAATAACACGGGATATAAGGAATAGCGGCCGAATTGAACAGCAATATTAGAAGCAAACTCAACAGCCGAATTAAAAAAACCACTATCCGAAGAAGTCAGAACTGCAATTATAATACCTAAAGCAGAACCTATAAGATATTTTATCCAAATTTTCATGTCTTAATTCTACATAAAGAAGATGATTCAGTCAATAGAGTAAAACATTACACTATTTTTTATTTTTCTGAACAAGGGAGTCAATTATACTTCCCGAATCTTCTATTCCGTAAAGAGTAAAATATACGTTCCAAAATTTGGAATAAGAGGCCTCAAGCATTTTTTCGGTGGGGATAAAATTTTTATCAAAGAACTTGTCAGACTTATATATCAAGCCGGGATTTTTTTCTGCATAAACCACAAGAGTTTTAAAATTATAGCCGTCACCTTCTATTAAAGAATCAAAAAGATCTTTCATAGATTTTTCATCGATCATATTTTCAAAGCAAAAGAGAGTTTTTAAATTCTCATTTGAAGTCAAAATAATTTTCTCTATTTTGTTCCGGTAGCAATAAACATCTTCAATTTCTTTTAAAGGAGAAATATCCAATTCTTTTAGAAGATTTGAATCGCAGTGAAGCTTTTGAAGCTTAGTGTTAACGTTTATAAAAAGTTTATCCAGCTCATTTTTACCGCAATCTAAACTTTTAAGTTCTTTATTTTGAAAAAGAATCAAGTCTGTAAGTTTGTTGGCTCTGCAATTAAGATGAGTCAATTTTTTATTTTTCGTCAAATCCAAAGTCTTCAAATCGGAATTTTCGCAATAAAGCTCTTTAAGCTCAACATTCTTTTTAACATCAAAATACTTTAAGCGTGTAGAACTTATATCCAAATATTCAAGATGAGGAAAGGCGGAAAAATCAACTTTGTTGATTTTTGCCGAAGCCAAATTAAGCTTTTTTAGGCCTTTTAAAGACGACAAATCAACATTATCCAGTTCTTTATTGCTCTCAAGGCTCAAATTTTCAAGAGAGGGGCAATTTAAGAACTCTATATTTTTAATACCCGAAAAAGATATATCCAAAAGCTTCAAGTCTGCGGCTTTTACTATTTTAATATTTTTTAAAATCTCTGCGTCATGGATTTTAAGTTCTTTTATCCTGCCTGTGAGAGCCAAAACAGGCTTGGCTACGAAAATTTCTGTAACTGAACCGTCGATAGGAATTTCTGAAGGAACCGCACCTTCAATTTTAATACTTTCATCGGCCCGTAAGCTCAAACCTATCTTTTTGTTTACGGATTCAAATTCAAAAAGAATTGAAGCCTCTTTTAATGCTTTTTGATATAATTCTTCAGCTTTATCTTGAGCATCACTTTCGGCCTTATTTTCAAGGATTTGTCCAGCCTTAGAATCGGTCTTGGTTTTTACTTCTTGAGTTTCGGAATTCTCTTCCTGCCCCTTATTCTCGGGACAAGAAAATACCAAAATACCAAAAACAATCAAAAATGTAAATTTACAAAAGTTCTTCATCATAAGCCGGACCCTTTATTAAGTTTACTTCATTACGTAGGTTTTAATTGGCGGAAAGCCGTTAAACTCTACTGAAGCATAGCTGGATGTATAAGCTCCTGTTGTAAGGAAATATACTCTGTCTCCGGGTTTTAAGTTTATCGGCAGACTGTATTTATAATCTTCATACATAATATCCATACTGTCGCATGTAGGACCGGCCAAAACGACCTCTCCCCATTTTTTCGATGAATCATCCTTATCGGTAACAATCGGGTATTTTAAGGATTCGTTCAACGTTTCGATAAGTCCGTTAAAGAGACCTGTATCAAGATATACCCATCTGAAAAGGGCTGTATTATTCTTGCGCGAAATCATAACGACCTCGGTTACCAAGATACCGCTGTCGCCTACAAGAGAGCGGCCGGGTTCCAAAATAATTCGGGGGCGTTCATCGCCGAAGTCATCATCCAAATACCTATTGATTTCGGAAGCATACTCGCTTAAATCGTTTGCAGGTGTAACATAAGAAGCAGGGAAACCGCCGCCCATATTTACCATTTCAAGCTTGATATCTTCTTCTTCTTCCAAAGAACCCATAAGGTACTTTGTTTTTGCAATGGCATCGTTCCACTGACCGATATCCCTCTGCTGACTTCCTACATGGAAAGAAATACCGTAAGGAATAAGGCCTGAATCTCTGGCTTGAATACAAAGATCGTAGGCCATATCGGGATGGCAGCCGAATTTTCTTGACAGCGGCCAGTCGGCACTGGTGGTGTTTTCAACGAGAATTCTCACATAAACTCTTGAACCGGGAGCAAACTGAGCTATATTTTTAAGATCGTCCTTACTATCGGTGGCAAACATTCTGACACCCTTTTCATAAAAATAAGCAATATCTTTTGCTTTTTTTATTGTGTTTCCATAGCTTATCCTTTCAGGGCTTACGCCTAATTTTAAAACCTTGTCAAGCTCATAACGTGAAGCTATGTCAAAACATGAGCCCATCTCATTCAGCATCGTAATAATCTCTTCATGCGGGTTTGCCTTAATCGCATAAAAAATATCCGCATATGGGAAATTTTCTCTTAACTTTTGATAATTTTTTTTGATTGTTTTTAGGTTGATAACAACACAGGGCGTTTCCAGATTTTCTGAAAAACTCATAAAGTGTTTCCACTCAGAATCGCTAATGTAGTCTTTTCTATCCATTAGGCCGACCTCCCAAAATATAGTAATAATAAATTACCTTATAAAGCTATTTTCCATTACTGTCAATAGTATTAAGGCGTAAAACAAGTATTTTTTTTAATATTTTCAATATAAAAACAAAAAAAACTTAATATTTTTCTATATGTATGTATTGAATATATTTCGATTTTATGGTAGTATCAGCCTTAGAACATATATTATCCTTATGTATTCGGAGTCGTTCAAACGGCTCCTTTTTTGTATGCAGAAGGTAGAGGGGGTTGAAGTGGAATTCATACAAAAAAAAGATATTCCGTACTTTGCCGAATGCGAACCTCTTGTCGAAGGACTGGGCTTTAAACTTGTAGATCTTAATGTCCTTCACAAAAAAGATGTATGGCAGGTAAAGGCGGTTATAAAATCCGAAAATGGTGTAGGTATAAAGGACTGCACCTCGGTACACAGAAGTCTTCAGCCGCGCCTTGAAGCCTTACTGGAATCACAGGATGTTACCATGGAAGTAAGCTCTCCCGGAATAAACCGCCTTATAAAGCGTACGGTTGAGTTTTATGCCTTCGTCGGTGAACAAGCCGAAATTTGGGACAATAGTATTACTGATTGGCGGCACGGAATTATAAAAGAAGTAAATTCTGAAGGTCTTATTTTAAATTCTGATAATCAAGACATCAAAATTCCGTATCAGGATATAAAAAAAGCCAGATGTAATCTTTAAAAGAATAAATATAGCTTTGTTAAGGAGATTTAATGAAATGTCTGAAGGAATAATCGAAGCAATTCGGGAATTTGCACAAGAAAAAGGGATTGATGACGATTTTGTTTTGCACATTGTGGAACAGGCCCTGAAAGCATCCTATAAAAAACAATTCGGAACGGATGCTAATGCCGAGTTCAACGAAGAGACAGGTAAAATATACTCAAAAAAAATAATAACGGAACAAGCAAAAAATCCGGTTTTCGATATTGCTTTGGAAGAAGCAAAAAAACTTGCTCCTGCTTGTGAGATAGGCGATGAACTTTTAGTTGAAGTCGATCCTAAAACTTTAGGTATCAACTCGGTCAGAGTCGGAATGCAAAGAGCCATACAGTGCATAAGAGAAATGCAAAAAGACTCTCTTTATGCCGAATACAGCACAAAGGTAGGCGAAATCATCATCGGTTACTATCACAGAGAGCGTAACGGAAACATCTATGTAGACTTGGGAAAGGTCGAAGGCCTTTTACCTAAAAAATACCAATCGCCGCGCGATCACTTCGGCCGAAATGCTGCAGCAGGAGAAGAATCCCGCATAAAGGCACTCGTCAGAGAGGTAAAAAAACACCGCCAATCCAACGTAGTGCAGCTCATCCTTTCAAGAACCGATACCGAATTTGTAAAACAGATTTTGGAATTGGAAGTTCCCGAAATCGAAAGCGGAATCGTAAAAATTCACAATATTGTACGTGAACCCGGTTACAGAACAAAGATATCGGTTTCAACAGACAGAGATGACATAGATCCCGTAGGAGCATGTGTCGGAGCAAAGGGAGCCAGAATCCAAGCCGTTATTGCAGAACTGGATGATGAAAAGATAGATATTCTACCCTACTCCGAAGATCCTAAAGCCTACATAAAAAGCGCTCTTTCACCGGCCGAAGTCATGGATGTTATGATTTTGGATGCGGAAAAAAGACTTGCCCTTGCCATAGTATCCGATTCGCAATTATCATTGGCAATCGGAAAACAAGGTTTAAATGTCCGTTTGGCAAACCGTCTTGTAGACTGGAACATTGACGTAAAAACCGAAGAGCAGTTTAAACAGATGGATATTTACACGGATGCCAGAAAGGCTGTCGAAAACTTATTTACGGATGAAGCAAATGAAGAAGAGGAAGAATATGAGGAAATTTCAAATGTTTCCGAACTTCCGGGCATTACCGAAGATATTCTGACTGTATTGTACAACAACAAAATAGAAGACATCCAAGACTTAATCAACATGGAAGATGACGAAATAAGAGCCTTGGAAGGTCTGACCCAAGAGATGGCTGATACTCTTCTTGACATTATAGCTAATGCCGTTGAAGTTGTAGAAGACGATGAAGATGAAAACAATGAAGAAAGCGAACCTGTTTCGGATGATGAGGGCGAAGCTGAAGAATTTGAATGCCCCGAATGCGGTCATAAAATCACAATCGACATGACAAAATGCCCTAATTGCGGAGTAGATCTTGCTTTTGAATACGAGGACGAAGAGTAGGAGTAATATGGATATAGAAAACACAAATAAACCTGATGTAATTCTCAACAAAAAAAGCGGCAAACCGGCCGATTCCAAAAAGAAATTTGTTGTAAAGGTTTCAAAAAACTCAACCGGCAAAGCCAAAAAAACGGAATCTCCTTCCGAAGAATCGTCCGGCGCCGGAAAAGTATCCGGAAAGCAGGTTATTTCGGTTAAAAAGGTTTCGCCTCAAAGTATAAAACCTTCAGATTCCCTTCAAAAAGAAAAAAAGACTGATGAAAAAATTGAAGAAACCAAGAAGCCGGTTTACCGTTCGGAAGACAAAAAAGGCATAACGCCTGCGGCTCAGAGCGAAAAACGAATATCCGACTCTGCAAAAAAAGACGAAAAGCAGCCTGAAAGAAAAAAGCCGGCATCATCTTCCATAGAATCGATAGATTTTACAAGTAAGCGGCCCAATGTAAAAGCCGGAAACCTTGCCGATTCGGGACGAAGAAATAACCGAGGTCAGGGAAACCGCCAGCAAAGATCTGGAGGTCAAGGCCAGAGCGGGCAAGGCAGACGCCGTGAAAGCAATTTTTCGGGAGCCCAAGCCCGTGCCTACTCGGACGGAAAAAAGCAGGGCTTTAGAACAGGTCAGGGCGGACAGCAGGGCAGACCGGGTGACAGATCTCAAAACAGGCCCGGCTTCGGCGGCCCAAGACCCGGAGGAGCTCCGGCCCCGATACCTGTCGAAAAAAACAAGGCTCAAACAAATAAAAAAGCCCACAAGGCCAAAAAAGAAATATATAACAAGAAAAACAAGGAAGACGAATTTTTTGAAGAGCGCCTCTTAAATCAAAAGAAAAAGCAAAAAGAAAAAATTCATAATATTCCCAAGCAGATAGAGATAATGGAATCGATTTCCGTTTCCGAATTGGCCAAAAAGATGAACCTAAAGGCTTCCGAGCTTATCGGGAAACTAATGGGCATGGGAATGATGGTTACCATGAATCAGTCCATCGATGCCGATACTGCCACTATTCTTGCATCGGAATATGAATGCGACGTAAAGATTGTAAGCCTTTATGATGAGACGGTTATCGAAAGGAAGGAAGACGATTTATCGGATCTTAACCCGAGGCCGCCCGTTGTAACCATAATGGGACACGTTGACCACGGTAAGACAAAAACCCTTGACGCAATCCGAAGCTCCAATGTTATAGCAGGAGAGTTCGGAGGCATTACCCAACACATAGGTGCTTATACGGTAAACACCCACGGCGGAAAAATTACCTTCCTCGATACTCCCGGCCACGAAGCCTTCACCATGATGCGCGCACGAGGAGCCGAAATTACCGATATAGTTGTTTTGGTTGTCGCTGCCGATGACGGCGTTATGCCCCAAACAATCGAAGCTATCAACCACGCACGCGATGCAAAGGTTCCCATAATAGTTGCAGTAAATAAAGTCGATAAGCCCGAGGCAAATATAGACAAGGTAAAGACCCGACTTTCCGAATTGGGTCTCATGCCCGAAGAATGGGGCGGAGATACCATGTTTGTCGAAATCTCGGCTCTAAAAAAATTGGGATTGGACAACCTTTTGGATGCGATTCTCCTTCAGGCTGAGGTGCTTGAGCTTAAGGCCAACTATACATGCAATGCGGAAGGAAAGGTTATAGAATCCCGCATCGACCACGGAAGAGGCGTTGTCGCGACAATCATCGTTCAGCGCGGAACCTTAAGGACGGGAGACCCTTACGTTGCAGGTATTTATTCGGGCCGTGTAAGAGCCATCTTCAATGACAGGGGAGAAAAAATCGACGAAGCGACCCCCAGTATGCCTGTTGAAATTCTCGGTCTTGAAGGTATGCCCAATGCAGGAGATCCATTCCAAGTTACCGATTCGGAACGCATTGCCCGCCAGATTTCGGATAAGAGACAGGAGCTCAAACGCTTTGAAGATTCAAGAAACGTTAAGAAGGTTACCCTCGATAACCTCTATGAAACCATCCATGACGGTGAAATACTGGAACTCAAGGTCATCATAAAGGGAGATGTTCAAGGTTCCGTAGAAGCCTTAAAGCAATCCTTGGAAAAACTTTCTACACCCGAAATAAGACTCAACGTAATACACGCTTCTGCAGGTGCAATCAACGACTCCGATGTTATGCTTGCCGCCGCAGACTCGAACGCTCTTATCATAGGCTTTAATGTACGTCCCACTCCTCAGGCCAAACTTTTGGCCGATCAGGAAAAGGTTGACATACGAAAATACACGGTTATCTACAAGGCCGTTGAAGAAATTCAGATGGCCATGGAAGGAATGCTTTCACCCGATATTAAGGAACAGGTTATCGGTATGGTTGAAGTTAGAACCACCTTTAAGGTTCCCAAAATCGGAAAGATTGCAGGCTGTTATGTTCTTGAAGGCCTCGTAAAGAGAAACTGTGCAGTCCACGTTATCCGAGACGGCATAGTCGTTCACTCGGGAAAACTTTCTTCATTGAAGAGGTTCAAAGACGATGCAAAAGAAGTTGCAGCAGGCTTTGAATGCGGTATAGGTATCGAAGACTTTAACGATATACAGGTCGATGACCAGTTAGAAATTATCGAGATGATTCAGGTTGCCCGAAAACTGAGCGACAGCGAGCACTACAAGGCTCCCGAAATCAAAGAAGAAGGAACAGAAACGAATGAGTGAGTTTAGGCTTGCAAGATTGGGTGAGCAGATAAGGGAAGAAATCTCAAGCCTTATCTGCTCGGGTAAAATAAAAGACCCGAGAGTTTCTTCTCTTCTTTCGGTAAACCGGGTAATTGTTTCAGGCGATCTTGCCTATGCCAAGGTCTATGTTTCAAGCTTTTTGGATGAACATAAGACAAAGCAGGGGGTAAGAGGCTTGGAAAATGCATCGGGCTTTATAAGAACAAGCCTTGCAAAAAAGCTTCATATAAGGCAGTGCCCGGAACTCAGCTTTATATTCGATAAGAGTATAAAGGAAGGAATCGACATGGTAAACAAGCTTGAAAGCCTTGAGTACTTTACCGAATAAAAACCTAATAGTCCCGTTTGCAAAGCAGGCGGGATTAACCAGTTTTGCCTCAATGTCGGCTGTCAAAAAAGCCCTTTCGACAAAGAAGGTAGGCCACACAGGAACCTTGGATCTTTTTGCCGACGGCCTTTTGGTTCTTCTTACAGGAAAATTAACCCGGCTTGCAGATATAATTTCGGCCGAAAAAAAGGCTTACGAAGCATGGATGGAATTCGGAATAGAAACCGACACCCTCGATCCTGAGGGAGAGACTATTGCCGAAGCTCCCCTTCCCTCTTATAAAAACTTAACGGAAGTAATCCCCTCTTTTTTAGACAAAAGCCTTCAAAGGCCGCCCGAATTTTCTGCAATAAAGATAAACGGAAAGCGGGCTTCCGACAGGATACGCAATGGAGAAAAGATAGAAATTGCAGAGCGGGAAATAGAAATTTATAAACTAAATTTAAAAAAAATAATTACCGAAAGCGGTCTGGAATTTACAGAAAGCGATTTTTTAAACATAAATGCAGATACAAAGATAAAATACGCTCATATAAGCATAGAGTGTTCAAAAGGAACCTATATACGTTCCCTTGTGCGGGATATAGCAAAAAAAGCTCACACCTGTGCTTATGTCTCGGCTTTGCGGAGAACTGCCGTTGGAAGCTTTAAGCTTGAAGATGCCGCAGGTTTTTCTCTATTGGATGATTTTTCTATAAAAATACATGATATCAATGCATCCGAAATAAAGACCTTTAATGCACAAAAAGAAACTAATTACAAACTCAAAGAGATTTTACCTTCCGAAATAATAGAAAAAGCACTTGAATTCACTCCGCAGACAGCCGAAAACTTAAAACTTTCTACAATTTTTTTAGATGAAAAATATTTAAAAGATTTTTACAACGGTAAAAAAATAAAAGAGACTTGGTTTTTTGACGGAGATAAATTCTTAAAAAAATCGCATGAAAATACCTCATACGATACACAAAAAATATGCGTTTTTTGTAATAATCTATGGTCCGGTATTATAAGAATAGATAAAGACTATTTTAAATACGAAACGGTTATACAAAATTAAAGGCTTACCGATTTTTAGTAAGCCTTTAATTTATACGAGCTCTTTAAAAAGCATTGCCTAAGCATTACTGCAATGCATGTCTTCCTGCCGGAGAAGCAGAGCAGCGTATACCGTAACTTGTTACAATCCTATCACCTAATTTTTTTGTTTCCCTACCGCAGTGCACACAATGAACTCCATCTGCAACAATAACATGCTTTTTCGATACACTTGCCGGGCAATTATATCCGTTATCGTCACTTTCTAAATTAGGTCCTACAGGCCTTACATCTTTTCCACAATATTTACACTTCATAAAATAACTCCTAAATTTGTTCTATATCTATAATTATCGGCATTATAAATACTTTATATTAAAGAATTACTTCGATATTTAGTTACAAAATAAGGGTCTCTAAATGGACCTCTTTTACTTAAATTAAAATACAGGTTAGAATTTAACTAATTTTACAGATATAGTCAATAGGGATATCATATTTACAAATAGACAAATTTATCTGCAATTAATGAAAGCATTTCCAAGTCGTGGCTTATAAAAATATAGGCAAGATTATTTTTTTCTTTTATGTCCAATAAAAGACGGATTATTTTTGCCTGAACGCTTGTGTCAAGCATTGAAGTCGATTCGTCAAAAATAATTATTGCAGGCTCCAACAAAAGAGCTCTCAATATTGAAAAACGCTGAAGCTGCCCGCCCGATACTTCTTCAGGATAGCGGTTAAGGAGGGATGAGTCCAACTGAAGATCGTTCATGTTTTCAATAATCTTTTTTTCAAATAATTTTTTTTCAGGTCTTACCGGCATAAAATGCCTTATCTCATTTAAACTATAGGATAAAGTTTTATTCGGGTTAAAAGAATTTTCCGGATTTTGCATTACCAGTTGAATACAGGTGTGAAGCTTTTTTTCGCGCTTTAAAATTTGAACGGGAACGTCCTTAAATAAAACACGTCCCTTTTCGGGTTTTAATAAGCCTAAAATACAATGCACAGCGGTACTTTTCCCGGCACCGCTTCCGCCCGTAATACCTATAATTTCATTTTCGTGTAATTCAAAACTCATATTTTCGATTACAGGTTTTAATTTTTTATTATAACGGTAAGAAATATTTTCAACTTTTAACATTCGCAAACCCTCACAAAATGCTCATCTTTTATTTTTATCATTTTAGATTGAACCGCTTTGCTTTTTTTAATTTCGTTTAAGTTTTGATCCAATAAACAAAAATCGTCAAATGCATTCATGCCGCGGGATGGAAGAGAGGCAAGTAAATTTTTAAAATACGGATGGGTAGGATTTTTAAAAAGCTCTCTTGTTTTTCCCATTTCGTAAATTAAGCCTCCGTGCATTACCATAAGAGAATCGGAAATTTCTTCCGCCATTTCCAAATCGTGGGTTACTAAAACCATTGTAAGTTTTTTTGTTTTATGAATATTTTTTATAAGAGCAATCGTATCCTTGCGTAATGCATTATCAAGCCCCTTGGTAGGTTCATCAAAAAAAATAATTTCAGGCGAGCCTATAATCCCCATAGCAATTAAAAATCTTTGTTTCATTCCGCCCGATAATTGAAAAGGATAAAGTTTGAGAATTTTTTCAGGAGGTTCCAGCCTTACCTCTTTTAAAAGAGAGCATAAGGCTTCATCGGTTACATGTTTTGTTTTCCATGCAAGGCGAAGCTGCCGCTTACAGGTAAGAAGCGGATTAAGGGCAGAAGCGGAATTTTGTAAAACAAAGCCCATTTCATTTTTACGGATAAGTTGTTTTTCCGTTTCTTTAAGGGCATAAAAATTTTTACCTTTCCACATCACCGTACCCGAAACCTGAACGTCAGCCGGTAATAAGCCGCTTATTGTGCGCTCGGTAAGAGATTTTCCCGAACCCGTTTCGCCGGTAATGCAAAATATTTCGCCCTTTTTTATATTAAAATTTAAATCCTTTAATATGGGTTCAGTTTGTCCTTGGAATTTTAAGAAGATATTTTTAACGCTTATATGTTCCATTTTTGCTATTTACAAAACAAGATGTTTTGATCTCCTTTTTTCTCCGGCAGACTTTAGTGCTTCGGACAATTGCGTAAAACAAAGAATTACACTAAATTGCAGCAGTCCCGGACAAAGCACCATCCATGGTGCAATATTTATATAACGTATGGATTCCTGCATTATAAGCCCTATATCCGCATGAGGAGGCTTTACCCCAAAACCTAAAAATGAATAGGCCGATATGGATAAGATGATAGAACCTAAAATCATTCCGGCTTGAGGCAGCATCAGTTTAAAACTTTGAGGTATCAAATGATAAAATATAATACGGCTGTTACTTGCGCCGAGTATTTTTAAATTCAAAATAAACTCGCTATTTTTAAACACAATAATTTCCGCCCTTATTAAACGGGTCAATGAAAAAGAATTTAAAACAATCAATGTTACAACCATTGTTTCGGTTTTTGCTCCGAAGACGGCAGCTAAAATAACAATGGCGATCATAACAGGAAAGCAGAGTAAAAAATTACTGACATGAAAAAATAATTCGTCTGCAATACCTCCGTAATATGCTACAGCTGTACCGGTATATAAACCGATAATAAATGAAAGAATAAAAATAGCTGCAGCCAAAAAGAAAACGGAAATAAAACCTTGCACGCTTCTTAAAAAAACATCCCGTCCGAATTGATCAGTTCCGAAAACATGGCGGAACGAGGGGCTTTGAAATTGCATTTCGGGATTATATGCATTAGGATCAAACCATAATGTAAGAATGCCCATAACAACTAAAATTAAAATGGATATAGACAACCAACACCGCAGTTTTTTATTTTGCATACAGCTCATGAGCTGCCCTCCTGTCCATTTTTAAATAATAAATGTCCGCAAAGAAATTTATCGTAAGCACAATTGTACCGGTAAATAAAATTCCTCCGGAAAGCAAAATGTAATCTTTATTTTCTGAGGCGTTAAACATCAAAAGCCCGAAACCCGGTATCGAAAATATTTTTTCGATTAACACAGAGCCTCCTAAAAGAGCTATAATATTTATTGCCAAAATAGCAACACAAGGAGCTGAAATATTTTTTAACACATGACCGAATAAAATTTTACGGACAGATAAACCTTGAGCCTTTGCCAATTCGATATAAGATTCTTGCAATATCAATGAAGTTTTGCTTTTTATTATCTGCATAAAATATCCTGAACCCATTATACCGAGTAAAAGGCCGGGAATTACTAAGCTTTTTATTCCCTGATACCCTACTACAAAAAGCAGCTTTAATTTTGCAGTACAAATCCACACGACAAGTAAGCCAAGCCAAAAAAAAGGAATGCTCATCGAACATATTCCCCAAATTTCCGTGAGCTTATTTAAAAAAGATTTATTTTTCCACGCAGTATACATAGCAAGCGGAAAGCTGATGCAAATTTCCGTAAACAGTGCTATAATGCTGAGTAAAAGCGTTTTTGAAAAACTTGCTGCAATTTCACTTACGACAGTATCTCCCGTAATCAGACTATTACCTAAGTCGCCTTTGAGAATTCCTTTTAACCAATTAAAATACGCTTCCTTAAAGGGAATATTTAAATTTTGTTCGGCAGCATATTGTTCCGCCTGTGCTTCACTTATAAATGCACCCGAAAGTTTATGCTTTAATATAATCTTAGCCGTACTTTCTCCGGGTGCAAAATACACCACGGAGAAAGAAAGAGCCGTAATTGCCAACAAGTACGGGATAGTAATAAGTAACTTTTTTAATAAAAGCAGCTTCACTGCTTATTTACCCCATTTAACATTTGATAAATCTATTTTATACGTACTTTTTGAAAAGTTAAATCCGCTCAAATCCTTTTTATAAAAAGCTCGACGCGTTTGCGTATAAAGAGGAATAAAGGGATACTCTTCCCATTGAACATCCCAATATTCGGCAACAGCTTTTTTAAATGTTTGTAAGTCCTTTGCTTCCAAAATTTTTTCGGCAGCCTTAACCGTTTCAGAATTAATACCGAAGCCTATACCGAATTCGTTGTAATCTGAATTAAGACCTCCGAATTCCAACGAAGTTGTTAAAGGTTCAAACAAGGAAAGAGAAAAACTCATATCCCATTCTCCCTTTTTAATTTTTTCTATAGCAACGGGCGAATTTACAGCTTCGATATTTACTTCAATGCCTATTTCTTTTAAAGCATTTTGTGCAAAAACGGCAATATCCTTTTGCTGCGGAGTTGTCGTTGAAACATAGGTAAGAGTAATTTTTTTACCGTCCTTCGTTAAAGCACCGTTATTCCAAGTATAGCCTGCTTTTGTTAATATTTCCTTTGCCTTTTTTAGATCATAAACAAAGGGCTTTTTATTTTTAGGCCCGTCATCGAAAGAGGGATTAAACAGATAACCGCAAGCATTAGCTTGTCCAAAAAAAAGCTCCTTCGTAAAGGCTTCCCTGTTTATAACATACTGCAAGGCATGACGCAGTGCCTTATCTTTTAAAGAATCTTTTTTATAATTTAAGCCCATACTGAAAACAATAGTATATGATTTAGGATCCTGCAATAATTTTGTAAATTCTTTTGAGCCGCTAAGTTCATGACTTACAGCTAAAGGAATAGTTCCCGCATAATGTTCAGTAATACCGATAACATCCACCTGTCCTGCTTGAAGAGCCAATTTACGCGCATTGGCATCAGGTATAACAAGCCAAACAAGATTTTCTATTGTGTACGGTTTTTTCTCCCAATAATTGGGATTTTTAACCAGCACAGCCCGCACATTTTTTTCGTAATCCTTTAAGATGTATGGACCTGATCCGATATATTCGGTAATGGTACCGTTCTCCTGTAAAAATTTTGCAGGAATGAGCTGTACCTTTTCAAGTTCATCAAATAGAAAAAGAAAAGGAGTTTTCATTACTACTTTTACGGAAGTTTTATCCATAATATCAATCCGCTTTAACTTAGGACTATAACTTCTAAACTGCGCTTTACCTAAAACCTCAATCGATTTTTTTAAATCTTCGGCAGTTACCGCCGTACCATCCGAATAGGTAAGCCCCTTACGCAAATAAAGCACAAATTCTGTGCTCTCTTTATTTACAGTCCATCTTTCAAGAGCAGCAGGCTGTGCCTTTCTTTCCGAATCTAAGGTTGCAAGAGTGTCAAAAACAAGGGTACCGGCTTCTATGTTTCCTTTAAAATCACGGGCAGCCCCCAAAACAAGAGTCTTTTCCCTTTCACCAAGTAAGTTCAAATCGCCCTCTCCACTTCCCATCGCAAATCCGGAAAATACAAAAAGGCTGAACACAATAAAAAATACAATTAGTTTTTTCATTACATCCTCCAAAATATAAGTTAGATATCGCTAACCTATACCAAAAAAGAATGTAAATGTCTAATCCGAATTTTGCGGAATAATCCGTTTTTATCGATACTTAACAGTAGTTTCCAAGCGTCTAAATTCTCCCGGAGAAAACCCCATAATTTTTTTAAAAGTTGCAGCAAATTTACCGGGATTTTCATAACCTTGTTCAAGGGATATATCCAAGATAGTCTTGTCGGTATTCTTCAAAAGAGAGGCGGCTCTATTCATTTTATATTCTTGTCTGTAAAGATTCGGCGAGGTGCCGTAAACCGATTTAAATATTTTTTGGAAAAGATTATAGCTGATAGCTTCCTGCGAAACGAGGTCGGCTATCGGACACGTAGTATTTACCATCATTGAGCATATTTTCTTTACAATTTTACTATGAGTTTGAGGAGCCGGCATTTTATTCTTTCCGTTTAAAACAGTATCAACGGAAATATGATGCATAAGCTCCATCACTTTTAATTGTATAAGAGGTACCGTGCGTGTATCAAAGAGATCGTATAAATCCAAAAATATTTTCTCCATTCCGCTGTTTGCGGCAATATAATGCCAGCGTTTTGAAAGATTAAATTTCGAAACAAGAGAGGGAAAATCTATACCCCATGTAGAAAATAAGGCGGTCAGCCATGGCGGAAAATGTTTGTATGAAAAAACAACCGAGATTCCCTCATATAGTTCGGCAGGAATCATTGACTCTACTTCTACCAAATTACAAAGAGAAGAAGAAAGAGTCATCTTCCCCATACCGAGGGAATGAAAAGCTCCGTCGGCAAGGAGGGTTTCAAACCGCCCGTACTTACAATGATGAATCAATATATCCTCATCAATTTTATATGCGGAAGGAGAACATCTCCAAATCTTTCCTCCTTCACAAAAATAATGCTGTATTATTATGCCGGGAAAAACTTCTATACTGTACTCCGAGTAATTTCCGTTTTGATGTTTTTTTATTTCAGCTGTCATAGTCAGTTAACATTATACAAAAAGCCGGGATTTTCGGCAAGGGTCAGCTTAACGGCTTAGCTGCCAATATTTACTAAACCGCTTTTTAAATAAATTAGTATTGACTTATAATACAGCCAATGTTAAAATAAAGCTATAGTTTATTACAAAAGGAGAAAATTTTATGAAAAAAACTATCGTATTATTTTTCATTGTGTTGGTATCGTTTCAGCTTTTTGCAGATTATAAAACGGAATATGACAATCTGCTTGCGGCAAGGGATCTGCAGAAGATTGCGGCTCTCCTACCCAAATGGGAAAAGGCAGAGCCTAAAAACCCTGAACTCTACATTGCCTATTTTAACTACTACCTGCTTAAAGGTCAAAGGTCAAAGCATTCATTGGACACCTATAGAAAGGATAATAGTAATTCGTTGGCCTTAGTGGATCAAAAAACAAATAAAATCGCAGGTTATCTAAACAATAACATCTGGTACGAAAAAGAAGATGTCGATAAGGCTCTGTCATATTTGGAGAAGGGTTTAAAATTCGGTAAAAACCGCTTGGACATGTATTTTGGAAGAATCCATATACTAGGAGAAATCGGAGAATACGAAAAGCAGTCGCAAAGGATTATTGAAGTTTTAAAACTTTCCAAAACAATCAAGAATAAGTGGCTTTGGAGCATGAATGAGGCAATTCCATCATCAGAAAGCGAACGCTTTTTCCTAATTTCGGTAACCGAATATTACAAGTCATTGCTTCAAAAAAGCACCCCAGAAACTTTATCTGCCGCAGAAAAAGCATGTGAAGCTCAATTAAAGTTATACCCCAACAATATCGAGGTACATAACTATTTGTCTTTAACCTACATAGGCCAAGGGAAATTCAAAGAAGCTCTGAATGTATTATTGAAAGCCGATAAACTTACAAATGAAGATTATGTAATTATTTTTAATATGGCCAGATGCTATGGAGGGTTAAAGCAATACGGCAAGGCAAAAGAATGTTATCTCCGTATGAAGAAAAATCCGGATAAACGGGTTCAAGATATGGCAGAACAACGGCTTTCGGAACTAAAAAAATTAACCAAATAGTTTTTATAAAGCCGTGTAATCGGTAATGAGTAAAAAAAATCTTACGCCTGATACAATTAAAACCATCCTCAATTCACAGCTTAAACACGGCAAATTTCAAAGCCTTGAATCTGTACAAGTTGCGGGGTATACTTATCAGGACTTATTTAAGGGAACGACCGGCGACAATGATTTTTTTGCGGTAAAAATACGGCAAAAATCGGAGAGCATTAGAAATTCACTTAAATATTTAAATGCTTTAAATGACGGTGAAAACTTTATTTTAAAATATAAAAATACTATTGAAACGGAAAATTACTATATTTTTATAAGCGAATGGCTTAAAGGGCTTCAACCTATCAAAATCGAAAGAAGTCTGATAAAAGAGTTTTTTAAAAAACTTGCATACTTGAATTTAAAAAATAAATCTTCAAGCTCTTTTTCCTCTATGTACTTGGATGGTAAAACTTATCCTTCAATCGAAGACATGATAAATGCTGAAACCCTACCCTATCTCGAAATATACAAGGGTAAACATGATAAAAAAATTATTAAAAAAAACATTGAAAATCTAAATCTAGGTTTAGGCTGCATTATCCTTGAAGACATGAATACCGGAAATATGTTTAAAACCGAAAAAGGCGATTTAAAAATAATAGACACCGAACATATTACTTCCGGTTTAAACTTATACCAGTTTGAGCATATAAATATTTTAGGCTTAAATAAAAAAGAATGGTATAATATTACCGATGAAGCAAAAGAAGTTTTAAACGCATATTTTTCCGAAATAGGCGAAAGTAAAAATAAGGCATTTTTACAAATAAAAGCCTTTGCAATTTTAAGCTTTTTACGGGAGCTTTATTTTCAAATTTGGCAAAAAAAAGAAATAGATTATTCCGAAAAAGATAAAACGCTCGATAGAATATTAAATTGCACAATTGAAGAGGTTCTTTAATAATGAGCATAGATTCAATCATCCTCACCGATATAATTATTTCACAAAAAGAAGTTAAAGACTTTCTTAAAAAAGCAAATCTTAACCTAAAGGGAAAACTAATAGGCTTATTCGATAAAGAAAAAATAATCGGCGCAGGCAGTCTTTATACAAATTATTTCCACCCATACAGGGATTATATAAATGTCTATATCGATGAAGATTACAGGAATATGGGATTAGGAAGAATTCTTTTAAAAACTCTAAAAGAAAAATCCGATAAAAAAAGATTTCAGGTTATGTGTTCTTCCGAAAAAAAAGGGCTTATTCAATTTTTAATTAAAGAAGGCTTTACTTTAATCAGAAGGTCATACAGTTTCGATTTAAGAAAAGAATCTCAAAATATGTTTTTGTCAAAAGAATCTTCCAATGAATTTAAAAATATGCAGATAAAATCTCTTATAAAATTAAATGCAGCCGAAAAAGAAAATTTTAAAAATATTTTTTATTTTAATTATGCCGATACACATAAAAACGTAAATCCCTTAAATGCAGACATAAGCATAAAAGAATTTTCAAAAGAGCTTTTAGCCGATTGTGATAAAGAAAAATCCTCATGTCTTACTTTAAATAATGAAATCTTGGCCTACATGATAGTCTATATGGAAGATTTTCCCGAAATCGGTTACCTTGGAGGGAAAACTATTGAAGACATCTGTATCTATCTAAACTATTTTCAAGTTATAATCAGTAATTTATTAACTTATTATGAACAAATTTGTTTTGAAATAGATGATACCGATTATTATGCTTTTCCTTTAATAAACGCTCTAGAGATTGACTGTAAAGAATCGTATAATACCTATGTACTCGATTAGATAATTTTATGGAGAAAATATGAAAAAAACAAATTTTATTTTTTTAAGTATCATTATACTTATATCGGCATGTGCCTGCCGTCAACAAAACTTGGAAACAAGAGTTTCACATAATGACGCGGAAGAGGGCCCAAGATTAGTATTAGCCGGCGATTTATTTTTTATAGAAGAAGCAGGTGCTTTATATTTAAATCCCGAGGAAGCAATATATGGTTCCTATGTTCTTAAAGGCTCCTACCACGGCACAAAAACATACAATGAAGTCCTATCAACAAATATACCGTTAAAGCCAAATGAAGAATACGAAGTTTCTTTTACCTATAAAATTCTAGAAAAAGCGGATAAGGGATTTGAAGTCACCTTTTATTCGGAAAAAGCAGCAAGCGAAGATAACTGGATAGATAATTTAGAATTCAATGGTGAAAACGGAGAAAAAAAGAAAGTCAGCTTTAAAGGAAAATTAAACAACTATGACGATTATAAGATATCGTGGAATATAATACAGAGTGGTTCTCTTGCTATTGATAATATAAGCATAAAAGAAATCTCAAGCGGAAAAATAATTGCATATCTGAATGTAGACCCCTCAATTTTTAAAATAGACGTTTCCCATAAAAGCATAAAAACAAAGATTGAAAACAAGCCTACGATTCCTGTATTTAACGCGTGGGGAACTAAAGAAACTATTGATGACTGCGATACCGAGCAAAGTCCATACAGTTTAATATGGACAAGCATAGGGATTCCGAAAGAAATTGAATCGATCAAAACGGAGTTATCTTCCAATGAAAGTTACAGAATGCAAAAAGACAAAAACACCATCTACCTTATTTCTCCTCAATGGAATTGCTGGTATCCCGATTACGATGTTCTTCCTAAAACCTCGCCATTTTACCTTAATGAAATTTTTAAACCCCACGAAAATTCCGAATATCCCAAAACCTTTGTTCTCAACTTTGAAAAAGAAGAGTGGCATAACTTATTGGGAAAAAAAGCTTTAAGTTATAAAAATGCAGGTTTTGACGGTCTTATCTTCGACTGGTGGAGCGATGAAGCCGGAAACGGAAGAAACAAAGAACAAGTTCAAAAGGCGCGTTTAAATATATTAAAATCAATCAGGGAAAAGGTTGGGAACGATTTTATTTTAATGGGAAATGTAAATTGGACTATAAACGATCCTACATCAAAATATCTTTCCGGTGCTTTTATGGAACTTTGGAAACCCGAATTAAATAAGGGCTATGCTCTTTACAATAAAGATAATCCCGAAATGTCTATCGAAAAGATGGAAGAAGCCTTGCTATATTGGAATCAGGCCCTGCAATGGCCTAAACTCATAGCCTTTGAAACATGGAAGATTACTGAAGGTAATTATATAGAAGACAGAGTAAGCAAAAAAAACATTAAATACGCAAAACTTTTTGCAGCCATGGCTTGCGTAATTCCCAATAACGGATACTTTTTATATGCGGACAATAATGGAGACACAGCAACAAGCGATCATGAACATGAGTACTATGATTTTTATAAAACCGATTTAGGCAAAGCTGTTTCTGGAATGGTAAAAATAAAAGAAGGAATTGCTTATAAGATTTATCAAAAAGGAATTATAGCTTATAACAGAACCGAAACGGAAGAAAGCTTTAAGCTTGCTGACGGTACAAAAATAAATTTAAAACCTCTTGAAGGCTTATTTTTGAAAATCAAGTAGTTTTTTTTCTACCTCATCGATTATAAAATCGGGGGTAGAAGCTCCGGCAGTTAGACCGACTACGGAATAAGAAAAAATTTCTTTCGGTATTTCTGAAGCATCTTCGATTAACCATGAAGGCTTTTTTGTATTGACAGCAGTTTGATAAAGCCTTTTTGTGTTTGCCGAATTTTTTCCGCCTATAACCAAAACGGCATCAACCTCATGTGCCAATTTTTTTAAGGCAGCCTGTCTGTCGGATGTTGCAGGACAAATTGTGTTAAAGACTTTTAAATTAGGTATCCTCTTTTTTAAAGCCGAAGCTATTGCTTCATATTCGGACTCTTTAATTGTAGTTTGAGCAATTAAAACAGCCCTGCCCTTTTCTTTTAAACAAGAAGGAAATTCTATACTTGCTGCTTCTTCTGCATTTTGAACGATTAAACATTTTCCTTCGGCATAGCCTGCAATACTGATAAGCTCTCCGTGGTTTTTATCTCCGGCTAAAATTATAAAGGCATCTTCTGAATGTTTATGCGCAAGGCTTTGACTCGCCTTTACACGGGAGCAGGTTGCATCAATAATTTGGCCGCAAGTTTTTTCAAGTTCAATTTTTTTTAAAGGAGAAATACCGTGAGCTCTAATTACTATAATCGAATTCCAATAATTTTCCTTACCGGTAAAATTTTCAGAGTCAATTATTTTTACACCTAATTTTTTTAGTTTTTCCATTGTAGGCGGGTTATGTATTAAAGGCCCGTAGGTGTAAAGTTCAAAATTATTTGCATTTTCGTTTGCAGCTTTAAGAACCGTATCAACAGCTCGGCGGACTCCCATACAATAACCCAAAACTTCCGCACGTTTTACGATCATAGACACCTGCCTTGTAAACATTTATTGGAAGCTTCTAAAAATATCGGAAGCTCATTGTATGGTTTCATCAATATAAACACGCGGAACTCTTTTATTTATATCGCATGTCAATTCATACGGTATGGTACCTGCAATTTTTGCAAGGTCTTGAGCCGTGTTGTTTTTTAGATGCTCTTTCAGCGAAGGCCCGAAAATACAAACCTCATCCCATCTCTGAACCCAGGGAGAAGATCCGATATCTATCATGCATTGATCCATGCAAATTCGTCCGATAATCGGAAAAAAGTCCTTACCGATTCTGACACTGAGTCCGGTAAGTGAACGCATGAGACCGTCCGCATAGCCTATGGGAAGGGTCGCAACAAAGGTTTCTTTTTCTGCCTTCCAACATCTGTCATAGGAAACGGTTGTATCCTTTTCAATTTTTTTGATAAGCACAACCTGAGTCACAAGCTCCATAACAGGTTTTAAATTTATCAAAGAACTTAGATCCGGTGACGGCGTATAACCGTACACCAAAATTCCCGGACGCACCATATCGAATTGAGCTTCAGGATATTGAAGCACGGCTCCGGAATTTGAAGCATGAACAAGCCCCGGATTTATTCCTGCTTTTTTAATTTCTTTTATCGAATCTTTAAAAATCGAAATCTGCTTTTTTGTAAATTTTATATCGTCTTCTTCAGTAGAATCTGAAACTGCAAAATGAGTACAAACTCCTTTTAATTCAAGATTTTCGGCCCTTTCAATTTGAACGGCAAGTTTAACTGCCTCCTGAGGCGAACAGCCGATACGCCTCATTCCCGTATCTATCTTGAGGTGAACACCGGCCCTTTTATTTAGTTTTTTTGCAAAACGGTTTAGATCGTTTATAAACTCTTCATCTATAACCAGAGGTTCAATATCATATTTAAGGAGATCGGGTATCTCTTCCAGCACGGGAAGACTTAAAGAAATAATCGGAGCTATAATTCCGGCTTCACGCAATTCGACAGCTTCTTGAATAGAAGCAACCGCCAAATAAGAAACGCCTGCTCTGATTGCAGCAACCGCAACTCTCACAGCTCCGTGTCCGTATGCATCAGCTTTAACGGGAAGGCATATCTTAACATCCTCAGTAAGCCGCTTTTTTATTTCTTTAATATTATATTGTAGATTATCCAAATGGATAATAGCTTTTGTTGCTCTCATAAGAATATTTTATACATTTATATAGTTTTGTTCAAGACCGATGAAAATCGGACATCCGTGTCCGATTTTCATCTTAGAGTTTTGCTGCCGTGTTTATTTTTTTCGGCTGAAAATATGATAGTTAATATCTTTAAAAACCGGATATTTATTTTCTCTTTCCGAAAGCCATTTCGCATCAGGCGAGTCCGCACCAAGAGCTTCATAAGCCGATGTAAAAGAGTTGACATGCTCAACAAAACGCCTTTCGGCAAAATCTTTGAGTTGAGGATCGTTTGCATAAATAGGCCAATACAAAGATTGTAAAAGAAGAATCTCTCTTGCGGCTGCATTTAAAACTCGTTCTTTCAAACTTCCATCCGCGGGAAACATTTCAACAAGTCCTATCATCCTTTCGGTCATCTTGATTATATATCTGTACATCCAGTCGTTTTCTTTTGTTAAGAGTTCGGAAGCATAGCCCGAATGTAAAAAGGAAGAAAAAAACGGTTTAACCGTATAAAGCTGCTTAGACAAATTAGCGGCAGTTGAAGGCAAAATAGCTTTTACATCTTCGCTGTCGTTTATTAACCTAAAAACTTTCTCAAGCCAAATGATTCCCTCGCACCATTTTTTTCCAAAAAAATCTGACGAAATAATCAGAAGAGAAAAAGGCGAATCACAAGTATCGGTTTCTTTAACTACTTTTAAAGCCTCCGTGCGGGAATTAACATAGGATTCGGCATCGGCCCAAATTTGAGCATGAGCCTTTTGTATATCATATAGGGTTTCCTCTTCTTCTTTTGACCAATAGTAAAAACCGATTGCACGCCGTCCCTTTGAAGTATCAAATACGGAAGCCAAATAATCATCGGATAATTTAAAACCGACATCACTATCGACATCAATGTAAACCTTATTTTGAGGAAAAGAATCGGTTTCGTCATAGAGAGAACGGCAGGCGCAAAGATCTGAAGCCAAAAACTTTAATCCGTTTTTTGAAGCAGCAGCCGAAAAAACTCCGGCAGGCGGAACCTTGTCTGAAAGTAAAAAAGATTCCGAGGAAACAATGGTATAGTCATATCCATAGCTTCTGATAATATCATCCAAACCTTCAAAATAAGCCATTGAAGGAATCCAAAAACCGGAAGGGACAGCACTAAAATGTTTTCGGTAATTTATCTGCCCCATTTCTATCTGTGCCGCAATAGCTTCCGGCATATTCGAAAAAAACGGTAAAAAAGAATTTGTTGCAGTTGCGGCCAAAAGTTCTACATAACCTTGTCTTGCAAGATAATCAAATTGTTTTAAAACATCTCCGCCGCAATCTTCAAAAATTCTTTTATTGTCATTAAAGCGCTTTAAATTATATTGAATTAAACGTCTTGTATCTGCACATTCCGAAAAACGGTCAAGTTCCTTTTTTGCAAATTCGATTTTACGCTGAATATTATTTCGATATCTATCCTGTAAAACCTTATCGGCAAGCATATCGCATAAAGCAGGCTCAAAAACCATACCGATTTTAAAAGGAATCTCTTCTTTTATCAAATTAGAACAAATTTTTAAAATCGGCAGATAAAGATAAGACAGGGCATCAAAAAGCCAATCTTCCTCTACCAGCCCTTGTTCAATTTCATTGCGCACATAAGGTAAATGTGCATCCAAAATAAAAAGTAAATTACAATCTTTCAATTTATGCTTCCTCTTTTCCTCTAAATGCTTGACGATAATTTTTAAAGTGATCTTTTTTTAATACGGAAATCCCTGAAAGGCAAACCGGAGAACTTACATCGTTGTCGAGTACACACAAATTATTTGAAATATTTTCCCGTTTAAGACTTATAAGATTAGATCTTGCCAAAATGCCTATATCTCCTTCAAGTTTACGTACGCATAATTCGACCATTGTGGCAGAGTCATCAAAGGAAAGATAAAAGTATCGGCTTCGATCGGATTTTTCAATATCGATATCAAAATAGTCATATGATTCGGATAAATCATTTTCTGAAAACAAAAGCACCCTCAAAAAGAAAGAGTCAAAGTCAAAATCATCTACAACGGTTAAAAATTCGGGTTTATAAAAATCCCAAAAAACAAATGCCCACATGGGATCTCTTAACAATACATGAATTTCGGTATTATTGTAGGAAAGGGGCAGCCCAAGACTATTTTTATCCTCTTGTTCATCCTCCTGAAAAACATCATCATTTTGAGCATTGGAAATTTTTTTGCACAACACATCAGAATCTTCATTTATTTCGAGGAGTTCTTCGATTACCAAATTCCTGCATAAACCTTTGGGCACAAATACGCCGTTGGCATCGGCTATTTGTAAAAGCTCATCCGTAGAAATGGATTGTAAATAACTTTTAGATAAATTCACACATTTCCCCCACTATTAACTTGGTTAGATTATCGGCTTTACAGGCGTATTTCTGAACAAAATCCGGCTAAAAAACTCATTGAAAAAAAACTCCTTTTATGGTATAAAATAATATATCAAGTTGAATAAAAATAAGCCGAAAATAAGGGGGGAGGCCCGCTCAAAATGCCTAGTATAAAAGAGCTTGAAAAATTCAAAAGTCAACTTCTCAAAATAGCAAACGAACCCGAAGTTACGGCCAAATGGGGAGAAAGGCGTGAGGAAATTCCTTTACCCAAAGAAGTACCCGTTCCGGATGTAAACGTGGATGATTTATTAAATTTTAAGACTCAAGACCAAATTTCGCCTGATCAAGAAGCAGATAAAGAGGCGGAATTTGATACGGCAAGCATCATTACATCCGAAATGACCTTACCCTCAGAAGATGAGCCGGGCGAAACCTCCCAAGACTTTGACACAATGCTTTCAGATCTTAATCTGGAAGACACCGATATACCGGAGGCCGTTGACAGCTTAGATGACGACGGCCTTGATGTTCCCGAGGCCCTGTTATCGGGCATAGGGGATATGGTCGAAGAAGCCAGAAACAGCGATGATAAGGCCGACGACATTTTCCCGGACTTTGATTCTAATTTTGCGATGCAGGATCTGCCTCTGGAACCATTGGATGAGGCAGACAAGCCCGATATAGAAAATATAGCCGATTTAGATGCTTTTAACGAGGCCGAAGACACTGGTCTTGAAGAAATTGAAGACGAACCTGCCCCGGCATATAAAGAAATAGACCTTTCAACCGAAGACTTTTCGGACATCGGAGAAATAGAGCCGATCGAAGAAAAAGACGGCTCATCCTTAGAAGCTATTGATCTAAGCATAGATTTCCCCGAAGAGGATTTTTCGGATTCGCATGAAAAAACAAATACAGTACAGGCAGATAAATCCATAGAAAGCATAGACCTTTCGCCGGAAGAAGACGGTTTTGAGGGTATGGACCTTTCCACGGAAAGCGGTACTCCTCAAGATATCGATCTATCGTCCGAACCTGATGATCTGGAAAGCTTTGATCTTTCTTCCGAAGCTGCCGGACTTGAAAACATGGATATATCCCCCTTATCCGACGGCCCCGAAAGTATTGACCTATCTTCCGAAGTTGAAGACAGCTTTGAAACTTCACAAAGCCCCGATTTTTCTCAAGAAGATAATACGGCTCAAGGAGCAGGCTTTGCCGACATAGATATACCCGAAATAGATGAGCATACAGCCTTTGCAATTGACGACAATGTTTTAAATACTGAAATGGGCGGAGGAATGGACGATTTTTCCGTTCCCGAAAGTTTTATTCAATTTTCTCCCGATAAAAATTTCAAATTTTTTGATTCAAAAAAGCCCATAGATGAAGAAGAATATGAAGGCAAAATTCCTCTTTCGATTTCTGAAGAAGATTATGATCATTTAATCGAAAGAATTTCTTCATTCCCGTTAAATTTCAGAATAGAACTTGAAGATTACTTGGTTAATGTAGACGATTCGGAATTGAACAAAATGGAAATCGTTCACTTAATCGTAAATGATGTTTCTTTAAAACGCATAGTTAACAAACTTGAAGGCATCTTGGATAAATCGATTCCGATTCCTAGAGGATTCGATAAAAAATCCTATGAAGAATACGAAAAGGAAAAACGCAGTTTTAAATACCGTTTTGTACATAAAATATTACCGGCTGCAATTTTAACTACCGTCGTTTTGGGCTTTGTTTTTTCGATCTTTGTTTTGGTA
This sequence comes from Treponema sp. OMZ 790, assembly GCF_024181285.1. Lineage (NCBI taxonomy): Bacteria > Pseudomonadati > Spirochaetota > Spirochaetia > Treponematales > Treponemataceae > Treponema > Treponema sp. OMZ 790. The sequence goes on from NZ_CP051201.1 coordinate 1,682,274, forward strand.
TGGCAGTTTATATACAAACCCGTTGTTGCTGAAGGCTTCTACAAAGAAGGAATGACCTATATAAACTCAAGCCAATATGAAAGGGCGATAAAAAGCTTTGATGAAGCAGGCAGCTACAAAAAGAAAAGAAAATGGTATTTCAGATTTGCAAATGCCTTCCGTGAAAAAAAGCAGTTTTTATCGGCAGAAGCAATTTATGAAAGACTTTTATTCGATTTTAACCATGACCGTCAGGGCGGCATCGAATACGCCGATATGCTGAGCACGGATTTACGAAATTACGAAAAAGCCGAAAAAGTCCTGCGCAGGGGAGTACTGGACTATCATGTTAACGATCAAAATGCCCTTTTAGCTCTGGGCGATGTATACTTGGATTGGGCCGATGAAGATTCCGAAAAATATGAAGAAGCCCGAAAAACCTATGTAAGCCTAATTAACCTTTACGGCGCCAAGGATGTATTTTCCGGAAGAATGATGCGTTACTTTATAAGGACAGATAATTTGGCAGAAGTTTTGCCCTTAAAAGATCATTTTTTAAACAAAAAACTGCCCAATGAAGACCTAATTGAGCTCAGCGGTTACCTGCTTGAAAAAAGATATGAACCAAAGCCTACAGATTCGGAAAATTTGATAGGAAAAATAGAAGATTTGCGCGAGTTATTGGAAAAATCCATAAAAAACAGCCCCGAAAGTCCTGAAGCAAACTATAATATGGGCCGCTTCTTTTTACATAATCAAAAAAATACGGCAGCCAAGGATTATCTGGTTAATGCAATCAATCTATATGAAGACAGCATAAAAATGACCCCCAAAAGAACTATCAGACAGATAGACTCTATGCGCCTTTATGGGGAACTTATAGCCGAAGAAAAACTTTATAACGAAGCCCAAGAAATCTATGCAAAAGCTTTGGCAAAATATGAAGTCTATACAGCTCAAAAAGGAATATATCCTTCACCGGTAGTCGGAAAACTCTATGCGGATTATGGCGACATTTCCTACTTTATTGCAGGAGATTATGATGAAGCCTTAGATGCTTATGAACATGCCGTAAGGGAATTAAACGACAGCCCCTCAATCCGGTATAGAATGGGTTATATTCACTATCAAAAAGAAAATTATCCTGATGCAATGAAGGCCATGACCCTAGCCTACACCGAAAAACCCGATGACAGAAATCTTTTATACGGATTCGGAAATGTTTTGTTTAAATACACCAATTATTTTGCAGCTCAAGCCTACTACGAAAGACTGATGGAATTATTGGAAGCGGAAAAAATACGCAAGGGAATTATCTTTCCCCAAACCCGTGTTGACCATGCAGAATTTGTAGAAGACTATATGCACACCTCAAACAACCTTGCGGTCGTATTGAACAGAATTGCAGTCCAAAACGGAGACTCCAATAAAAACGGAAGAGCCCTCTCCCTATTCGGGGAATCAACCAGAGCTTGGGATGCTCTCAACAGGAATCCTGAAACCATGATTAGGGCAAAAACAATAAATCTTGCATATGCAAATATTCAAAACATGGTAAAGCCGCGATCGGCATTTACACCCGAAATTTACAGCGATATACCTAAAACTCTTGAAAACGAAAAAATTTTACAGCAGACTGAAGATAGATAGGCAGGGCTGAACCGAAAAAGAAAACGGAGAAAAACTATGACAAAAAAAACAAACTTATTTTTTTTCATGTTATTTGTAATCTTATTCAATATCAATATTCATTCTCAAGAGGCTGAACAAAAAGAAGAAAAAACAAATCAAGATGAAAATTTTTCGAAGGTTCCTTCGGATTTCGGCTTTTATATGGGTACCGAGATTATATTTTCAAGCCTAAAAAAACAGGCAGCACCGCCCATGGGTACAGCCTTAAACTTGGGAGCCGAATATGAGTACAAGGGAATAAATAAGCTGAGCATAGTGCCTTCATTGGATTTTTCTCTTTTTCACTACGCTTTTTACAATAAAAAGGCCTACATTTGCGAGATCGAAAATAGAACAGCCCTTACAATGAGCTTTTTATTTGATGTTCCGTTTTTACTCCGCTTCGACGTAAAATCGTGGACAATCAGCATGGGCGGCGGACTAGCCTTCTTTATGCGCTTCGGATTGCTTGAACCCGGTATAAAACCGGAAGACGTAGGAGACAGCGGTTTAAATGCAAAATCCGAGGTCAAAGCAATAAATAAATACTTTTGGCAAAACGGACGCTTTATTTATCCTTCTTTACGCTTTAAAACCGAGTATACACTTGCATCGGGATGGAAAGCGGGAGTACAGCTAAAAGCCTTTCTACCGCTTTCAAACCTTTGGGATAAACTTACCGACAAGAATTCGGATGGTTTTATGTTACAAGCCGGAATAGTTTTACACCCGGCAGTTAAAAAATATAAAAAATAATTATTCCGCATCTATAGCAAAAGAAGCAACTTTCTCCTGCAAAAATGAAGTAAACTCGTCGAGAGTCATTACTTTTTGACCGCCCTTTCTCATTCTGACAGCAACGGAATTATTATCCATTTCACTTTGACCTACGATGAGCTGATAAATTACCTTTTCTTCTTGGTGCTTTCGGATTTTTGCATTCATCCTGTCTGTTCCGATATCGGCTATAACCCTAAAGCCTTTTTCATCCAAGGCTTTTTGAACCTTTTGGGCATACTCATTAAAGGCAGGAGCTACAGGAACAATTACAGCCTGCACAGGGGCCAGCCAAGGAGGCATAATACCTGCACAGTTTTCTATCAAAATTCCTATAAATCTTTCCAAAGAGCCTAAAACAGCCCTATGAAGCATTACAGGATGATGTTTATTGTTGTCATCCCCTATGTACTCGGCATTTAGTCTTTCTGCTGAAGGCAGCTGATAGTCAACCTGTATGGTACCGCACTGCCATTCACGGCCTAGGGCATCAATCAAAGTAAATTCCAGCTTAGGCCCGTAAAAAGCCCCTTCGCCTTCGGCTATCTCATATTCAAGACCGGCAGCTATACAGGCATCAGCCAAAGCTTTTTCGGCCCGATCCCACGTTGCATCATCACCTACTCTCTGCTCGGGACGAGTAGAAAATTTAACAAGAATTCTATCCTCATCGAAGCCGAAATCCTTATACATGCTTTTTAGCAGGGTACAGAATTTTGAAACCTCGGAAGAAATCTGCTCTTCGGTACAAAAGATATGGGCATCGTCTTGAACAAAGCCCCGGACACGCATAATACCGTGTAAGGAGCCTGAAGGTTCGTTTCGGGTACAAGAACCGAATTCGGCTAAGCGGAGGGGTAAGTCGCGGTAGCTTTTAATTCCCTGTTTAAATATTTCGACATGGCCGGGACAGTTCATGGGTTTTAAGGCAAAAAGCCGTTTTTCGCTTTCGGTTATAAACATATTTTCTTTGTACTTAGCCCAGTGACCTGATCTTTCCCACAAGGAGCGGGGCATAACAAAGGGAGTATGCACTTCAAAATAATCGTCTTCTTTTAGACATTTTCTGACATAATTTTGTATAGTTAAATACAGAGTCCAGCCTTTAGGATGCCAAAATATTTGCCCGGGATTTTCTTCATCAACATGGAATAAATCCATAGCTTTCCCGATTTTTCGGTGATCCCTTTTTTCGGCTTCTTCAAGCATCTGCAAATATTCTTTTAAATCGTTGGGCTTTTCCCAAACTGTACCGTAAATTCGGGTAAGCATCGGACGGGTTTCATCACCGCGCCAATAAGCTCCGGCAGTCTTCATAAGTTTAAAACTTTGAGCATTTATGTCGGCCATGGAGCAGACGTGGGGACCTCGGCAAAGGTCGGTAAATTCTCCCGATTTATAAATGCTTATTTCTTCGCCGTCAGCAAGCCCGTTTATAAGTTCAACTTTAAACGGCTGATCTTTAAACATTTCAAGAGCTCTTTCCCGGCTGATAACTTCTTTTTCAAAATTAGAGCGGGTATTTAAAATTTTCCGCATTTCTTTTTCGATGGCAGGTAAATCGTCTTGATTTATCGGATGGGGAAGTTCAAAATCATAGTAAAATCCGTAATCTATTGCGGGGCCTATGGCAACCTTAGTTCCCGGAAACAGCTTAACTACGGCTTCAGCCATAACATGGGCAGTACTATGCCTGAGAGTGCTTAATTTTTTTGACTTTTCTTGTAAAGTTGACATATTTTCCTCTATTTATGCTTGATATGTATTGTTAATTTTAAAAAAAAATTATATACTATTATAACCTAAAATAAACATTAGCATACTATGGTTAGTATACTCTATTGATTAGTCTTGAGTCAATAGATTATATTGAACAAACTAATGAAAAACAATAAAATTGCCGATAATGTGTTGAGAGTTTCTCAGCCTAAAACGGAGGATGTTGACGTGAAAAAAATTTGTATAGTTACTTTTTGCATTATCCAGTCTTTATTTTTATTTGCCCAAAATATGGTTGACCATAATTTAAAGGCAGATGTTTCAATAAGATTTTACGACAGGAGGGTCTACTATCCCGGTTCGGGAGCCTCCGAACCTATTTTTGTACAAATTTCGATTACAAACAATAATTCCGAAACCCTTAGATTTAAACTTGCAGACGACCGATCTTTTAGTATAGACTTCGGAATCATAAACAGTAAAAACAGGCAATTACGTCATACAACGGAATGGATGAGAAAGCGAAACACAAACCGTCAAATTTACTTCCGTGAAGTTACCTTAGAACCCGGAGAAACTTATTCCTTTATCGAAAACCTAAAAGACTATATTGAATTAAATGAACCGGGAATATTCCTTGTCAACACCCTATTTTTTCCGGAACTTAAAAGATACTCTGACAATTCGGAAACACATGTTGTATCAAATAAGCTGAGCCTTGAAATAAAGCCTGCACCTTCGGCAGCAGCGCTTGGATCTCTTCCCGTGTCGCCGATCTCAGGAGAGATTTTACAGGCAAAGCCCATTCCTCCCGATCAGGTCATAGGGTATCTTTTAACGGCGAGACAAAAATCGCTTTGGGAACAATTTTTCCTCTATATGGATTTGGAAAAAATGATATCCAGAGACCCTTCAAGAAGCCGAAGATTTAAAGCAGAATCTGAAGCGGGCAGAATGGAAATGATTGAAGTTTACAAACACGAATTAAGCCAAGAAAGAGTAGACAAAGACATTGCCGTCATTCCTGTAGAGTTTAAGATAGAGCATACGGGGTACACAGATACAAAGGCAGAGGTCAAAGTAATAGAATGGTTTGAATATTCTAATTTTAGAGAGAAGAAAAGATTCACATATTTTTTAGCTTCAAAAGACGGTATATGGACAGTATACGATTATATAGTCGAGAATTTAGGAACAGAATAAGGATGAGTTTTAATGAAAGCATTATTGATTTCGGATTTACCGCGTTCAACTGATGATTTACGCCCTCTTTTTTCGGAGTATGAATTTGAGCTTATACATTATCGCTCTCCGCTAAAAGCCTTAGACAATGTGGAAGAAATTGGACCGAATGTAGTTATAATAAACGCCAGAGATTTTCCGCGCCATTGGAAACCTATTACACAGCATATTCGCTGGGATACTTCAAAAGAAGAGATATTGGTAGTGCTTTTAACTCCTCCCGATTTTTCTGCCGATGAAGCAGACAAGGCTATGTTTTTGGGAGTGCAGGGTGTTATTACAATAAAAGAAAGCGGGAATTATGAAAAAATCATCGAAGAACTGCGCATGATTTTTGACCGATATAATTATGCCCATGCTAAAAACATTTCAAAAACCGTTCAGTTTTTATTTACAAATCCCGTAAACGAAACCATAATAACGGGAACGGTAAAAAACTTAACCGAAAAAGGTCTCGTATTTTTGCCGGACATGCCTGCAAATACGGGTAATTTAACTGCCGGCACGGTTCTTGATCAATGCTCTTTAAAAATCGAAAACGGTTTTATTGTTCCAAATTGCAGTGTTGCTTCAAACGAGACCGTCTTAAATTTGAATTTTATAGACTTGTCGGATGAGGATAAAAAAACTATTACTGATTTTTTAAACTAAAAGACCGCGGCAAATAAGCTCATCCAATATTTTTTCGGTAATTTTATCGGGATCAAGGTTTTCCGTATCTATAATTAAATCGGCTTTTTCATATTTTGTGTTATCAATACCGTATAATTCTTTATATCGGCGGGTATCTTCCAAATCTCTTAAATTGGTATCAGCCTTTATTTTTTCGATATCACCGCCTTCTCTATTTTGAATTCGTTTTGCACGGACATCTATCGAAGCTTGCAGGTAAACACGCAAATCGGCCGATTTTAAAAGCCAAATTGCCAACCGTGACCCTAAAACACAAGAACTTGCAGAAGCCAGCTCAATTTGTTTTTGATCCACCATTTTATCAAAAGAAAAATCTTTTTGAGCTCTTTTTAAAACTTCATCAAATGGAATTCCCATCTCCCGGGCTATATTCTTAAAAGTATAATTTATACAGGGCAAATTTAAAATCTTTGCTATCAAGTTTGAAACCGTGGTATTTCCGCAGCCGGACGGCCCCGAAATTGCAATCCTCAATTCTCGCCCTTCAGGAATTTTAAAAGTAGTCGTTTTCATATTTTCTCCAATAGATACCCGGTCTACTCCACATTCCGGCTTTGCTCTCTTATGTTTTCAAGAGCATCTTTTACTTCGATTATTGATTGAGACATTTCTATCATTTGATTTTTAGAACCTATTGTATTTATTTCTCTGTTGATTTCTTGGCAAATAAAGTCCAGTTTTTTGCCTATGGGTTCGTTTCTTTTTAGTTCATGCGATAAAGAATTACAATGAGCTTCAAGGCGTACGATTTCTTCATTTATGGTATACTTAACAAGCATTACTGCAACTTCCTGCATAATACGCTGTTCATTTATTTCACAGCCCAAAAGCTCGGTAAATCTTTCCCTGATATTTTGGCAAAAGATTTCTTCCATTTGGGGGGCATATTTTTTTATGGTCTTTAATGCAGCATGAATCCTGTCAAGGTTGCTTAAAATATCTTTTTTTAAAGCAGCTCCCTCATCAAGTCTTGTTTTATCGTATTTTACGAAAGTTTCTTCAAATATAGGCAGCAATGTGTTTTCCCATGCGGGAATGTCGATATTTCTTTCAATTATGATAACCCCTTCTTTTTCTGAAAATCGGTTTATGTCTATCTCGGAGTTTATTCCGGCAGCATCCGCTATCTCCCTCATAGCCTTTGCATAGGCCTTTGCCGCCTTGGTATTTGTAAGAATATCGACGTCTATATCGGCATCCTTTACATGAAGGGAAACTTCAACTTTACCTCTGGCTATTCTTTCGGAAAAATATGCCCTGAAAACGGGCTCCAAGGCTGAAAGCCAAAAGGGGAAATTTAAATTTAAATCCAAGTATCTTGAGTTATAACTTTTAATCTCTAAACTTATAAAGGAATTTGGTTCGTTTTTTTCGGTAAGGGCGTAGCCCGTCATACTTTTCATATTTAAAAATTCGGCTCCTTTAAAATTTCTGTACCCAAAATGTAATTATCTCCGGCACCTATGGTAATAAAAATATCGCCCTGTCTTAGCTTTTCTAATACAAATTTTTTTGCATCCAATACTTCATTAAAGAAAAAGACGTTTTTATGATGTTTTTTTGTGCGGTTAAAAAGGAGTTCGGCATCAACCTGTCCCTTATATTGCTCGCGTGCAGAACTGAAAATTTTATGCAAAATCACCATGTCTGCATCTTCAAAACAAGAAGCAAAATCTTCTAAAAGGGCTTCCGTTCTTGAATAGGTATGAGACATAAAATCTGCAATTATCCGCCTTTTTGGATAAAATTGACGCAAACCTTTCAAGAGAGATTTAATTGCGGTAGGGTGATGTGCATAATCATCATAAACCAAAATATCTTTAGATTCTATCTTACCGATCAGCTCCGTACGTCTTTTGGCTCCGGCGTAGGAAGATATAGCCTTTTTGATAGCAGAAATATTGGCAACAGAGATTTCGCCGTATTCTTCTTTTAAAAGGCTCACAGAAAGAGCTATTGCAGCTGCGGCATTTAAAGCATTGTGTTTTCCCGGAATCTGTAAATAAAATTCTCCCGAAAAGCCTGCAAGAGAAAAGGAGAGTTTTTCATTGCAGACGCCCAAAACGGTAAGTTTATAATCTCCTACGGCTTTCTCTCCATAAGGAATAAAAATAAGGTCCGGCCGGCTCGAAAAACTTAAGCGGGCAGCTTCGCAGGCGCCTTCATCATCTGCACAATAAAAAAGCTCGCTAAACTGCGGAAGTCTGTCAATATACTGCAAAAAAGCCGTTAAAATAGATTCGTAGGTCGGATAATAATCCTGATGATCCGGTTCAATACCGGTTAAAATTATCTTTTTTGGATGAAAGTTTAAAAAATGTCTTTTATATTCGCAAGTTTCGGCAACAAAATATTTTGAACCTGAAAGCATGGTACAAGAATCACCGAAACTTTTAATCACGCTGCCGGCCAAAACCGAAACGGGAAGTTTTAGTTCTTTTAAGATAGAGCCGGTAATACCCGTTGTACTGGTCTTTCCTTGAACACCCGCAATGCCGCACGAATATGAATGCCGGGATATTGCCCCTATTGCCTCAGGGTAGGACATCATGGGAAGATCTTTTTGTTCCGCAGCATACATTTCTTCATTATTCTCGGGCGAGTAAGCTGCCGAATAGATAACAAGACTGACATCTTCAGGGATATTATCAGGAGAAAATGGAGAAAAAATATCTATATTAAGTTTTTTTAAATCATCATCAGTATAAAAACTTTCGGGAACATCGCTTCCCGAAACAGAAGCACCTCTTGAAACCAAAATTTCAGCCAAAGCCGTCATCCCGGTTCCTTTAATACCGATCATATAAACCGTAAAACCTTTTAAATTATCGGGTAGAATAACTTGACACATACGTATATAATATTCTATATTCTGTTTTTTAGCAATAGGGTTTAATTAAACTCAAGAACAAGAGGTGCCCGATGAACACGGATGAATTCGGTAAATGGCTGGAAACTTTTATAAATTACGAAAGAAATGCGCACAAAGATGAAGAAAACCTCAAAAAAATGAACAAATTTGCTCATTTTTTCGGTAATCCTCAAGACGATTTTTTATCGATCCATATTGCAGGTTCAAAGGGAAAGGGCTCGGTTTCTACAATGCTTGCTTCCATTTTAAAAGAAGCCGGCATAAAAACAGGACTTTACACCTCACCCCACGTATCCGATTTTAGGGAAAGGATGACGGAAGCAGGAGTTTTTTTTGATGACAAAGCCTACTCTTCTTGTTATAAAAAAATAGTTGACGGTTTTGCCGCCATACTCAAAAAAGAACCGGAAATAGATCCCGGCTGGTTTGAAATAGTTACGGTGACGGCCTTTTTGCTTTTCAGCATGCAAAAAACCGATTGGGCGGTTATCGAAACGGGAATGGGCGGAAGACTCGATATGACAAATATTTTAAAACCTAAGGCTTGCGTGTTAACACCTATCGAACTTGAGCACACCCAATATCTTGGAGATACAATAGAAAAAATAGCTTTTGAAAAGGCCGGTATAATTAAACAAAATACTCCCGTTTTTTGCTGTAAACAGCCGGATGAAGCATTGAAGGTCTTTAAAAAAAGAGCAAAGGAGATGGATGCCGAGTTTTTTTATATACCCGATATCGTAAAAGAAACTGTACCGTACAGTCTATCAAAAACAGGTTTAAAAATAGATTTGGAATTTCAAGATTCGCATTACATAGGTAAACTCTTTAAAAAACCTATAAAAGCAAATTTAAAACTTCTTGATTGTATTCAGGCCGAAAATGCAGCCCTTGCAGCATGTACAGTAAAATATCTGTTCCCCGAAATTGATGAAGCCGTCATAGAAAGAGGGCTTACAAAAGCATGGCTTCCGGCCAGATTTGAGCTTCTTTCGGATAATCCCGAAATTATCATCGACGGAGCCCATACAAAAAACAGTATAGCCTTATGCATGAGTACCTATTCCGAATTAGTAAAAGAAAAAGGAATTTTAATCTTTGCCTGTGCCGAGGATAAAAATGCAAAAGAAATGGCTCCTTTTTTTAAAAATGATTTTAAAAAAATAATCGTTACAATACCGGGCTCGTCAAAAAAGAGCAATCCCGATTCGGCATACAAGGCTTTTAAAGAGGAGCTAAAAGACTTTTCCTGCATCTTAGAGAAAAATGCCGATTACTCATCCGTAATAAAAAACGCAATACTCGAATGCAGAGAAAAAAATCAGCCTCTTTTAATTACAGGATCATTTTATCTGGCGGCTGAAGCGAAAAGCATACATACTCTTTTGCATCATCAAGTTTAAATTTTTTTTCAGGCTTGGGGAAGGAAAGACCTACGGCATATAATTGCAGCGGATAACTATGATTGTCAACCTGCTCTTTGGGCAGATCCCTGTATTTTCCGTTATACAGGCTGTCATAGCAAATGGGCAAACCTATTGAAGCAAGATGAGCCCTTACCTGATGCCTAAACCCTTGAGTCAAGGTACATGTAACACGTCGTATCGAATTGCCGCTAGACGAAATTTTTTTTACATCGATAATATTTGTAGTATAAATTTTACCGTCAGCACAAAAATCCCTCATACCGTAAAAAACAGGAAGTACCTTTTTACCCTTGGGCCCGTAACTCCTAAACTGACTCGAAATTCTATAAGGAATATTGGACTCCAAAAAATCGGGTTCAAAGTTTTCCTCTTCATTTACATCGGCAAAGGCCGTATAAGTTTTTTTTATCAAATTGTTTGTCTGCATTAAATTTAAGGCATCATAGCATTCTTGAGTTTTTGCAGCCAAGACCAAACCGCTTGTCGCCGTATCAAGTCTATGAATAAGACCGGCCTCAATATCTTTTTTTCCTTTTACCGAAGCCGCTTGAGGACATCGTTTTAAAAACCAAGAAAGCAAGGTTCCTTCTTCATCTTTTCCCAAAGGGGCGGTGGGTATTCCTCCGGGTTTATATAAAACGGCATAAGCATCATTTTCAAAAATAAGTTCAACTTGAGAAGAAAATTTACACTCTTTCAGCATAGAGTCTCCCGCATCAATAGATTTTTAAAATCGCAAGGCAGAGCTGCCTTAAATTCTTTCTTTGAATTAAAAATTTCAGGCATTATCAGTTTATAAGAATGAAGCATCATGGGTATATCATCTTTCTTTTTGCCGTAAACCTTGTCTCCTGCAACAGGGCAGCCCATGAATTTTGCATGTAAGCGTATTTGGTGTGTCCTTCCGGTATAAATCCTAAAAAGCACCAAGGACATTTTTCCGTTCGATTTAAGCACCTTGTAGGCAGAAAGAGCAAACTTCCCCCTTGATAAGTCGGAAGAGGCTCCAAATTTTTTTCTGTCGGAAGAAGATCGAAAAATGGAAGTTTTTATTTTTCCCTTGGTTTTAAGCGGAACACCGTCAAGAACCGCAAGATAGTATTTTTTTACCATCCTCTTTTTAAAAAAAGATTTTAAAAGTTTTTCGGTCTTTAAATTCCGGGCGGTGATAATGAGCCCCGAGGTTTCCTTATCCAAACGGTGAACAATTCCCATGCGGTAAGGATCGGCTTTCAGCCTATCGGTATTTTTTAAAGCATCTTCTTGTGTCAGAAGGTTTTTAAGAATTTCGGCAAATTCATCTTTAATTCCGGAATCATAAAGCCTGTAATAATTTAAGGCATTTACAAGAGTTCCTTCCCAGTTCCCTCCTGCAGGATGAGTTACCCTCCCCCTCTCCTTGTTTATAACCATTATGTTTTCATCTTCATAAACTATATTTAAAGGGATATTTTGCGGATGAGCATACTCAGGCACAGGATTATCCCAGCTAAGCTCGACAAGGTCGCCGTTTTGCACATTGCGGGAAAGCTTGGCTTTCTTTGAATTTACATAAAGAGATTTTAGCCCCATTTTTAATTGCGAGCGGCTTAAATTTTTTAACATCTCGGTGCAATAAACATCAATCCTGCAAGGAGACAAAAGGCCTTCAACTTTAAATTTTTTTGAAATCGAATTAAAAGAAATACTCTTATCGAGCATCATTTGCTTCCTCAGGTTTAGGACCTTCACCTTCTTCATAAGGAATCAGCATAATCGCAGGAGCTTCATCTTGATTATCTTTTTTTAGTTTTTTTTCTTCGTTCGCCCTTTTGATGGAGCGGTAAGTTAAATCTATTATTGCAATCCCAAGCGAAATCCCTATGGCAGTCAAAAAAATATTTCTCTGTTCTTTTTCGGTGAGCTTTACTGCAATTTTTGCATCTTTAATGGGCCATGGGTTATAAGCAGGATCCCCCTTATGAGCTATCGAGCGGCCTATGTCATAAGCCCAAAACGACAAAAGCGAAACAAAGGGAAGAGCGCCTAAGGTAATAATTTCAAAACGGCGCAAATCTTTTTGCCATTGCTTAAATTCTTCCGCTCCATAGGGATCGGGAGTTTTTGAAACACCGGCATCTTCCGCATAAACGGGAAATATAGAAAAAAGAGAAACAAAGAAAATCAAAAAAGCAATTTTTTTTGTATGTTTCATTTATTTTTATCCAAAGAAGATATTATATCAGATAAGAGCAAAAAGTCATATAGGGCAAGAGACTCGGCTCTTAGATTTCCATTTAGTCCCGCCTTTTGTAAAACAAAGCTCGCCTCTTCTCCGTATCCGTTTGCCCTCATCCATGAGCTCAAGTTGTTTTTTATGTTTTTTCTGCGCGAAGAAAAAAGAGCTTTGACTATTTTGATAAAAAGTTTATGATTTTTGTATTCCGCAAAATCTTTTTTAGCCTTAAACAAGACAGTTGCAGATTCGACATTGGGCCGAGGCCAAAAGGCTGAAGCCGGGATTGTCTTTACAATTTTGCACTCATAAAATAAAGAGCAAAGAACCGAAAAAGCAGTGTAGTTTTTTTGATCGGGACTTGCGGTAATTCTTTCGGCCGCTTCTTTTTGTACGGTAAAAAGCATCGAATCGAAAAGAACTCCGGCCTCTACCGTAGAAGCAATCAATTCGGAGGCAATATTATACGGCAAATTGCCGAAAAAGATATCGGGCTTCCCTTGTTCTTTTAAATAAGGAAGCCAGTTTTTTTGAACGTCGCCTTCGATAAGAGTAAAATTTAAATTTTTTCCAAAAAAGAATTTTTTTAAAAGAGAAATAAAGCCCTTGTCTATTTCAAAGGCTGTAAAATTAACACCCTTTTCTAAAAGAAGAGCTGTCATGGAACCTAGCCCCGGGCCTACTTCCCAAACCCTTGTTCCTTCTTCAATATCCAAAAAAGAAACCAAGCTCTCACGGATTTTTCTATCGATTAAAAAATTCTGACCGAATTTTTTTTGCATGGCAAAGCCCAAAGTATCCAAAATGGTTTTAAGCTCTGCCGGAGAATCATAATTTGGAAGACCTAAAAAAGCCCCGGAACTCATCGATACGGCACCCTATTCGCACAAAAGGGCGTAAATCTCCATGGGGTCGGACGAATTTAAGAGGAGGCTTTTAAGTTCCTCATTGCGAAGTTTAGCACTAAAATGAGAAATTGTCTGCAAATAATAATCGTGCTGGTTGTTTGCCGCTGCAATCATAAAAACCAATCGGACGGGATTTCCGTCAACGGCGTCAAAATCTAAAATGTCCCTTTTTGAAACGCCCACAGCCATAACCAAATCGGTAACGGAAGAAAGCCTTACATGAGGAATGGCTATTCCTCGTCCTACGGCCGTTGACATAAGAGCTTCTCTTTTTAAAATGGCGTCCAAAAGCTCTCCGGAGTTTTTTACCTGAGGAGCCTTGGCCAGCACTTCAGACATCATAACCAATACATCATGCTTGGCCGCATAATCCAAAAAAACGACCCTATCGGGCGACAAAAAATTCTCCGTCGAAATCTTATGCTGTTTAGGAGCTGAAGTTTTTGAAGAGGCTAATCTCTCATCAACCCAGCTTTCAATATCATCTTTTTTAAAACGCCAAACCGTTCCGATCTTCCCGGCAGGTATCTCACCTTTTTGAGCCCACTCATAGACGGTTCTTTCGGAAACACGCAAATATCGGGCAACTTCTTCGATAGTTAAAATTTCACTTGCCAACAATTCACCTCACTAAATAAAGGCATTTTGCACTAAATGTAGGAATATGTCAAGATATGTCGCCGTTTTTCACGGCCTTTGCCAATTCGCGGCCTCTTTCTTTTAATATCCGCTTATCCTCATCGCTGAGCTTACCCTGCCATTCATGGGATTCGATATTGGTCCACTTAAATTTTTCGATACGGGTCTCGTATTCTTTTTTGGCGCCCCCTACCCAGCCCCAGCTTCCGATGCGGAAAACTTTTTTATCGACAAAGTGTTTTCTTTCAAACAAATCAAGAATATGAGCCATGGGCGGGAACATTTTATATTCGTATGTCGGCATAGCCAATAAGAGCCCTCCGGAGCGATAAGCCTCGCCCAAGATAAAGGTAGCATCCGTGTCGGGAATTCTGTATATGGAATAAGCTACACCTTCTTCATTTATACCCTCAATAACTGCATCGAGCCCGTCCTTGGTGTAGCCGTACATGGAGCCCCAGATAATACAGATAGTTTTTTCCAATTCTCCGCCCGTATTATAGCCTGCAAATTTTTTGTAAAGCTCTACAATCCGTGAAGGCTTACCCCTCCAAACAAGGCCGTGACTCGGACAGATAAATTTAAGCTCAAGTGAAGAAAGTTTTTCGATTCCCTTGTTTACGAAGGTACTGAAGCTTGCAACAATGTTTGCATAGTACCTAAGGGCTTCGTCTTCAAAAAATTTAAGCTCTTCTTCGGTGTGCTGATCATCAAAGATTTTTTCGCCTATACAGCCGTAAGAACCGAAGGCATCGCATGAAAATAAAATTTTATCGTCAGGGTCATAGGTCATCATGGTCTCAGGCCAGTGGATGTTGGGAGTTTCATAAAAAACTAGCTTTTTTCCTCCGCCTAGATCCAAAACCTCTCCGTCCTTTACGGCCCTTACTCCTTCTTTTATCTTAAAAAAGTTTTCGACAAGGGCAGCACCCTTTGAAGAAGCTAATATCTCGGCCTTAGGATTTTCATCCCTCACAAGATTGATAAGATCAGCATGATCAGGCTCAAGATGGTTTAAAATTACGTAATCAAATGAAGAAAATGAAAGACCTATTGATTCAAGCTGTTTGCGGTAAGAATTTACCGAGCCGTCCCAGTCTTTTACTATATCTATAAGGGCGGTTTTTTCTCCCTTTACAACATAAGAATTTATAGAAACACCGTGAGGCAATAGCCATATACCTTCAAAGCGGGCTGTTCTATCATGTATATCGGCATGAATACAATGAACGGTTTCTGTCAGTTTTTTTGCTTCCATAAAATTGATACCTCCACAAAATAAAAGCAGCGGATTAAAACTAATCCGCTGCTTAAATAATATCACAAGAAATACATTTACTCAATAGAAACGAGCCTGTTTTTACATCTTGTTTTAGCCTTTCTTAATTTCCTCAGCCTTTCGGCAGGCATGGAAGTGTCCATTTCCTATATCCGTCAAAGAAGGTTCTTCCATAGAAGAACAGGATTCGTCTGCATAGGGGCAGCGCGTATGGAAGCGGCAGCCTTGCGGAATGTTCGCAGGAGAAGGTATCTCACCCGAAATGGGGAGTTTTTTAATTACCTCAAGCATTCCCGGTTTAGGTTCGGGAACGGCTTCGATCAAGGCCTGAGTATAAGGATGCATGGGGTTATCTATAACATCATCGGCATCACCCATCTCTACGATACGGCCGAGATACATAACCGCGATTCTGTCGGTAAAATACCTTGCCGTTGAAAGGTCGTGGGTAATATAGAGATAAGTAAGCCCCAGCTTTCTTTGAACATCCCTCATCATATGAAGAATTTCGGCGCGGGTTGAAAGGTCGATCATCGAAACAGGCTCATCGGCAACTATGACTTCGGGGTTTAGGATAAGAGTTCTCGCCGTGGCTATACGCTGTCTTTGACCTCCCGAAAGCATGTGAGGATACCTTGTCATAAATTCCTCAGGCGGATTGAGTTTTACCTCAGAAATGGCTTTTATAATTTTCTCGTCATTTTCGGCACGCGTTCCTTTAATCTTGTGGATGATTAGGGGTTCTTCCATTACATCCCTGATTTTAAAGCGGGGATTCATCGAAGCATAAGGGTCTTGGAAAATCATCTGTACACGGCGGCGGTAAACGGCCGTCTTTTCCTTATCGCTGTTTGTAACATCTTCTCCATTATATAGGATTGTACCTTCGGTAGGAGTGTGAAGCTTCATTGCTATCTTTCCTATCGTAGTTTTACCGGAGCCGGATTCCCCTATAAGCCCGAAGATTTCGCCCCTCCTTAGACGCAGGGTAACATCATCAACAGCTTTTATCTTTTTAGCCTTTCCCTTAGAAAGACTTTGAACAAAACCTTGATGGGGCTCAAAATATTTTTTTATATTAACCAGTTCAAGAACATAGTCATTAGGATCTATCTTTTTTTCGTTATCGCTCATTTTACACACCTCCAGCATGCTACTTGATGTCCCGGTTCAACCTCAATAAGCGGAGGTTCAACTTCAAAGCATTTATCCATTGTACAATGGCACCTCGGATTAAAGCGGCAGCCCTTGGGCGGAGAAATAAGGTCGGGCGGAGTTCCCGGAATATAGGAAAGTTCGCTCACCCTCTTTCTCAAAAGAGGCGTTGCCTGTAAAAGCTTTTGTGTGTAAGGATGCATGGGTTCCTTACCGTATATCTGATCGTTAGTTCCAAGCTCGGCAATTTTTCCTGCGTACATAACACAAATCCTATCCGAAATCTCGGCTTCAAGCGATAAGTCGTGAGTAATAAATATAAACGAAAGCTTAAATTTTTGTTTTAGCTCTTTTAAAAGATTTATGATCTGGGCCTGAACGATAACGTCGAGGGCTGTGGTAGGTTCATCCAAGATAACGAGTTTCGGTTTTAAAAATAAACCGCTTGCTATAACAACCCTCTGCTTCATTCCTCCCGAAAGCTCGTGCGGATAACGGTTTAATACCTCAGGCGGAAGACCGACATATCCCAGATACTCTTCCATAAGATCTTGAGCTTCTTTATCGCTCATTTCCTTGTGTTCCCGCAAGGTTTCAAGCATTTGCTTCCCGATTGTGTAAACCGGAGTTAAGCTGTTCATGGCTCCTTGGAAGACCATCGAAATTTCCTGCCAGCGCACATTCTTTCTTATCTCCGAATCGGAAAGAGGAACAATATCCCTTCCATTGATTATAATTTGAGAATTCTCTTCTACCCTGCCGGGAGGAGAGGGCATTTTAAGCAGAGCCATGCCCGTTGTGGTTTTACCGCAGCCCGACTCGCCTACAAGTCCGAGCGTTTCACCGGCATGAAGCTGAAAACTCACATCATCCAAGGCTTTTACAATACCTGCGGAGGTGTGATAGTACAATCGTAAATTTTTTACGTCAAGAACTACTTCTTTATTTTCCATTTAAAACCTCCTTACCTTGTCCTCAGTTTGGGATGTAAAATCTTATCCATTGCAAAACCTAGGAATGCAAATATCATGCCCAAAAGAGCTATAAAAAGACCGGGAGGAATAATCCACCACCATAGACCGTTTAAGGTTGCGCCCGAAGTCTGGGCATCGTGAAGAATTTGTCCCCATGTTACGATAGAAGGATCTCCCAAACCTAAAAGAGAAAGAGAGGATTCAAAGATGATGGCACCCGGAACCGAACTTGCCATAATTGCAAAGGAGTAAGGTAAAAGAAGAGGAGCAATGTGTTTAAGGATTATCCTCCATTTTCCGGCCCCTAGGGCCTTTGCAGCCTCAATATAGGTTTCTTCCTTTATCTGTAAGGCCATTGAGCGGACTGTCTTTACCGAACCTGTCCAGCCGAAGATAATGAGAGCGAGGATTATCATCCATATACTCGGTTTAAAAACGGCAGCCGATACAATCAATATAGGAATGATCGGAACAGATACTACTATTTCAAAGATGAACATCATAACCGTATCGACCCTTCCGCCGAAGTAGGCACTTATAATGCCGTACATAACACCGACCAAAACCGAAATAATACTTGCAACAAGACCTATTAAAAGAGCCCATTTTAAACCGGCCATAACACCCGAAAAAACATCTCTCTTATTTAAATCGGTACCTAAAAGCCCCGAAACGGAACCGGGAATTACTACTCGCGGATTTTCAATCTTGTTTGCCTGATTATTTGCAACATCTTTCGGAACAACGAATTTAAAAATGTATTCCCCTTTTAAGGGCTTTTTCTCCCTGTACATGGTCTTTGAAGCTTCAGAGAATAAAAGCTGAACAGGGTTTGCATTTCCGGAGGTAGGAGTTGCACCATAAGAAGCCGTAAATTGCTGCATTGTAGATCTTGCATCCGTTAAAACCGTAAAACGGCTGTGATGTTCCTGTAAATTTCCTTTTTGAAAAATCCCGAGTTCGATGCGGTTTCCGTCGGGACGCACAACATCCATACTCATTATAATATCGCCTGTAAGCTCTGCTCTAAAAACAATGTTATTGGGGTTTTTATCGTATTTATAGTTATACTTAAAGCTATAAACTACAGCAGGACCGAAATGCTCAGATGTTTCTTCGCTAATTTCAGGCTCGGTAAGCTGAACCGTCCTTGCCGATTTTTTTGAACTAAAAAGCTCTGACCATATTGGAGGAGCGGAAGCAGGGTTATCTTCCCAATACGAAATATTATGCCAATTATAGTTTGTTCCTTTAAAAGGCAATACAATCGGCTCAAGAATAATCAAAAGCACAAGTATACTTAAAAGAACTATTGCAACTATTCCTATTTTTTCTTTTTTAAAATCGTTCCAAAATTCTTTAAACCTATCAATGAAATTATTCATCATGCCTTGCCTCCAACTTTTATACGCGGATCTAAAAAGCCGTAAATCAAATCGAGAACTATAAGCCCCATCTGATAAAGGCCTGTCGTGATAGCCAAATCTCCCATTAAAACGGGTATATCGTTTTGCTGAACGGCGATCCAATAAAGCTGCCCCAGACCCGGCCAAGAGAAAATACCTTCAAATATGATATTTCCCGCCATTGAAGCCAAAAATGACAACAAAATCATGGTTACCAAAGGAGGAGCACAGGTTCTCAAGGTATGTCCGTGAAGAACTTTTTTTTCGGGGATACCTCTCGCCCTTGCACTCATTATAAAATCTTCCTGTAAGGTACCTAATACAAGGTTTCGGATAACGTAAGCCGTACTCCAAAAACCTAAACAAACCAGTGTAAGAATAGGAAGAGCAAGATGTTTAATTCTGTCAAAAACAAACCAAATTCCTTCGGGAACGGGAACCGAGTTTACTCCTCCTGACGGAAAAAGCGGGGCTGTATAAACAAACAAAAATATTAAAAGCATGGCCAGCCACCAGGTAGGCATACCGTAAATGATAAGAGTTATCAAACTTGTAACCTTATCGGTTCGGCCTCCCGGTTTTTGAGCTTTTTTTAACCCCAATGCCAGACCGATCAGGGTACTAATTACAAAGGCAGTCGTAAAAAGCAAGAGGGTTCTTGGAATTGCTTCTCCGAGTATTTTAATAACTTCTTGAGAGCCGGTTAAGGATTTAATCGTCGTCGATTTACCGAAGTCAAAGGTCAGAATCCTTTTTGCGTTATTTAAAACTCTCTCAACCAAGGGTCTATCCAATTTATATTGTTTAATAAGGGTCAATTCTTGGTCTTTACGCCACATCATTATCTGTTCGGCTGTCATATTTTTTAGACCCTTTGCTTCAGCACGTACCATTTCCAATATCTGGCTACGCTGAACTTTTTCATTTATCTGATTAAACAAAAATGAAAATATAAAAATAAGAATGGAATATATTATTACACCGCGTAAAATACGCTTAAGCGCATACCACTTATACATAAAAGTCTCCTACAAAATTTAGACTTACTCAGGCACAAAGCAGCCTCAAATCCCTTTTACAGGATTCAAGGCTTTTAATTTAAGTCAACACCTTAAATTTTATTTAAGGATTGTCATACTTGCCGAGTTAGCTGAAGGCGGTTCATCTGCAATGGATGTTAATACAACCATTATGTACTCTACACCTTTTTCAAATTTAGCTAAATCTGAAGCGGGCACGGTAATTGTAAACTTACCTCCGCCGGCAGATACGGCAGGATAAACTTTTTCACCGCCTGAAGGAAGCTGAAGTTTACCTTCAACCTTACCCTTATCGAGAGGAACTCTTTCGATTTCGGGATAAGCATATTTAGATACCGTAACTTCAAATACGGCATCCTTGTCGGCTGAAGGAGCTACAGGAGCTTTTATATGCTGAATTTCGGTAAGATCTGTTCTAAACATATTCGGGAAGTAGTCGCTCTTATAGGGATACTTATCGAAGTTTGTCAATACAACGGAGCTTGTTATAGGATCGATTTTTTCGAACATTAAGGGGCCTGTTGTGATATAGGCATTTCCGTATTTTTCGATAAAGGCTATAGAGGCCTTGTATCTTTTAACGGCGTAGTCTTCATCTACAAAACCCTTCAAGGATTCAGGTATGTGTTTTGAAGCAATAAATTCTTCCAACTTGGCCTTGATATCTGCAAGACAATCGGGGTTTTTAACGTTTGCTTCAACACCGCGCTCTCCGCCGTCTTTAGCAAAGTTATAAACGGTTCCGCTCTTTGAGCCGTGTACTACGATTTCGGCCAAGGCTTCATAAATTTCCCAAGGTACGTTTGTTCTTCGTCCTGGGTTAGCAGCCTTTACGCTTAAACCGCCTACATCAATAGCTGTATCTCTCGGGATAGGAGCATGGAAGTAGTTACTGTAAGTAGTAATTGAACCGTCCTTATTAAAGACTATACCCTTTGTGTTTTTAAGACTGGGGAGAGTTACACCGCTTAAAGGTGCATCATAGTAACGGTCGCTCTCTCCGTCTTGGATGGCCCATTCAAGGGCAAAAGCATAGGCATATCGAACATCATTAATATCGACAGGTTCGCCGTGATGCCAATGATAACCGTCTACGAGCTTACCTGTTGCAGAGGTTGCAACAGTCTGTCCCGGTTCAACGGAAACCCATTTTTTTGAAGCTGTGTCGTATGTAACTGCTTCGGCAGGAACGGGAATATCGCCGCCCATTACAAGTTCATCATCACCTTCATCGGTTTTCTTGCCGGTAGGAACAAATTTGGGAGCAAATTTAGCATTTGCAACATCAACCGTTGACATAGCAAATTCCAAGCGTCCTACAGCAGGATTATCAAAGCTTGCACGATCGGTAACGGTATTATAGAAGGGAGAGCTATATGCATCGCTGAAACCTTGACCGCCTACAGGATCCCATTCTGCCATAAATAAAGAACCTTGAGCCGAATACTGCAATACGCGCAATACCCTCTTTCCCTTATATGGTCCGTCGGTATCCGGTTTTACATCGGCACATCTGATTGTCCAGCCGTTAAAACCGTCAGAGGTTCCGTAGAAGAGACGTGAGTTAAATCTTGCCTTGTTAGCAACATAAAGGTCATTTTGTGAAACAACATAGACACGTACAGCCTCACTCATACCAAGAGCACACATTTCATTGGTTTCTTTAAAGAACTCTTCGGCAGTCAGATACTGTCCGTAAGCAGCCTTTTTACCTAAAACATCAAGTTTTTCGTTTGTATAATTCCAGAATTCGGCTTCTCCGCCTCCGGGCATATAGCCATAGAAGGGAGTATACATCTGGCAAAGAGGAGTTTCCCAAGTTACATAGAAACCGCCTGAGCCCCAGCCTTCAAGATACATCGTCCAATCATAGTTAGCAGGATTTCCTCCGTAAACAAGGGCACCGGCTGTTTTTCGATCACGCTCAAATGGTTCAACTGTAAGACCGGCTTTTTCGATTTGAGCATGGATA
The DNA here is from genome assembly GCF_024181285.1 of Treponema sp. OMZ 790. Lineage (NCBI taxonomy): Bacteria > Pseudomonadati > Spirochaetota > Spirochaetia > Treponematales > Treponemataceae > Treponema > Treponema sp. OMZ 790. Next base: position 1,704,242 of record NZ_CP051201.1, read on the forward strand.
TAGCGGGCTGCAGGAAGACGTCCCGTAGGATCGTCAACACGCATTATGGACTTAATAGAAACAGGTTTACCTTTGTACATCCATTTGCCGTTTTCTTTTACAAGTTTTCCCTTGTTTGCAGGCAAATTTGAAGCTTTTTGCATGGCAGCTTCAATCATGTTTATGGCTTTTTGCTCATCGCCTGTTTCGGTAATACCGAATTTGGAAGCCAAAATATTGTAGCGGTATGCTCCGGGGAGACCTACAGTACAAGGTGTGTACATAGGAGAACCTTCACCCAGAAGAAGCTCATCTACCAATTTTTTTCTGTTGATTAACCAGTTAAAAGCATAGCGGACTTCCTTGATGGCAACAGGGTTAAACATTTCCTCTCCTGATTCGGTCTTCCAAACATATGGGGCCTTGTTAGGAATAGGATTAAATAGAAGAGACCAATAACCTGTCGGAACAGGGTAAATATCTATCTTATCCCTGTCTTCATCGCTTAAACCCGACAAAAGTACGGGCGGAACCGATGTAAACATGAGATCGGCTTTTCCTTCAATAACATCCTTCAACGCAACTGTTTGATCTGTACTTACGGAATAGACAACCTTATCTACATAGGTACCGTTTTTTACCGGGCTTTTACCTCCGGCGGCAGTTCCTGCACCGCCTCCGCATGCAGTAAATACCAAAGCCACTGCAAGCATACACGCCAAAAATTTAACAAAACTTTTCATTAAATTCCTCCTGTTGTTTTTTGTGTTTATTAAACACTACATATTATTAAAGCACAGTTCTCCCGATTTGTCAAATATTTGTTCATATTTTTTTGATTTTATCATTTTTTTTTATCTCAATCTTTACAGATTTATTTTTTTGTGGTAGAATGTTGAACGGTAATTCATATTACCGAAAAAAAATATTGGAGGACACTATGAAAAAATTTATGGTGTTAATTGTAACACTGGTGCTGGCTTTTTCCTTAATCGCATGCGGCGGAAACGGTACAGCAACAACAACGACCAACGAAAGACCTTTCGTTGTAGCTTCAGCCGAGTTTAACGGCGACTTTTACATCGGCTGGACAAATTCGTCTTATGACAACGATATCCGAAAACTTGTTTGGGCATTCGGTCTTATCGAAGACACCCCGGAAGGTCAGACTATTGATTCACCCCTCGTTGCAGAAAAGAAGGTAAGCGATGATCTTAAAACATGGACTTACAAAATTGTAAAGGGAGCAAAATTCCACAACGGCGAAGCTTTAACTGCAAGCGATGTAAAGTTTACTTATGATTTTTACATGGATACTAAAGCCTTAGCCGACACCGGCGGAACCTCAACCATCAATGATCACCTTGAAAGTGTTGAGCTTGATGAAGCTGCAAATACCGTAACCTTCCATCTTAAAAAGGCCAGTTACACAGTAGACCTGGATGTTTTCGCTTTCTATATTTTCCCCGAAGAAACCTTTACAAAAGGAGCAAAGGAAGAAGGACTTACAGTTCAGCAGTATGTTAAAAAGAACATCTCAAAACCCATCGGTTACGGCCCCTACAAGATGGTCGAATATAAAGAAGGTGAATATGTTAAGTTGGAAGCCTATAAAGACTATTTAGGAAAAGCACCCGCTATTAAAGAAGTAATCGTTAAGGTTGTACCCACCGAAACAGAACTTGACCAGCTAATTCAAGGTGAAGTAGATATGTTGACACAGCAGGGTCAGCCGGAAAAAATCGATGCAGTAAAGGACAAGCCCGGCTTTGCATATACAAACTACTACAGGCACGGAGGCGGAACAGTTGTCTTGCATTGTGACTTCGGTCCCACTTCTCTTACAGAAGTTAGACAGGCCTTTGCCTATGTTCTTAACAGACCGAAAATTATCGAACTTTTCTTAGGCCAATACGGTATTTCTTCTAACGGTCCCTATTCCAAAAACGACTGGACCTTGTGGGACGATGATGAAAAAAACCTTATCGGAACAGCTGCCGTAGGTAAATTTGAAAGCACATTAACCAACTATGACATCTTGGATAAAGACGGAAAATTCGATGAAGAAGCAAACATTGCAAAAGCTCATGAGCTCCTTGACAAAGCAGCCAAGAGAACTGACGGAGATTACGCAAAACTTACAGGTAACGCAAAGTCAGGCTACCTTTGGGAAGGTAAACCCCTTGAAATCAAGATCACTTACACACCTTTCTGGTCAGACACATACAACCTCGTATGGAACGATGCCTATGTTTCAAAGCTCGGCTTTAAAGTATCATTAACAGGTCTTGATTGGCCCGTAATGTACAGCCACTGGACAGGAGACACCGAAGAAGAAAGGACCTATCATGCTTTCGTAGGCGGTGTAAGCTATACACTTAAAGCCAATCCAAAGAACGACTATGCGACAAAACTTATTATGCCTTGGGGACAGCCCTCAACCAACAATTATATGTTCTCTGGTGGTTCTTCTTACACTCCTGCAGAATGGGATCAGCTGCTTGACGACATCGAAAATGCTCATCCTGTAACAGGAAGAGAAGAATACAGGAAAAACTGGAGAAAATTTATAGTAGCTGTAAACAGAGAAGTTCCCGTTATCCCTGTTTATTCAAACAATTACTTTGATCTTTTCACCGATAAGCTCGAAAACTTCCACTCCCATGCTTTGTGGAACTGGGCAAGAGCATTACCTAATGCTAACTGGAAAAAATAATCGGTGCAATATTGATTATTTAACTTGATTTTTAAGACCTCTTGTTTATTTTTAACCGGGAGGTCTTAATTTTTTTACCTAAAGGAGATTTTATGGCAAATAATAGTGTCAGCGGCTCAAAGTCGCTGTTTGAAATCCTTTTTCCCTATCTTCGATATATCTTCAAGCGTTTAATATCCATTATCCCCGTATTAATAATTATGTCGATTGCTATTTTTATACTTATCAATTTGATGCCGGGCGATCCGATATTGGCTATGCTTGACCCCGAAAAAACAAAGGCTATGACACCCGAAGAAAAAACTTTATATATTGAAACCATGAGGAAGTTTTTGGGATACGATAAAGGCCCTGTAGAAAGGTATTTTTTATGGATGGGAGATACTTTTAGAGGAGAGTTCGGTTATTCGGTAAAATACAATAAACCGGTAAACGAATTTATCGGAACTTACATAGGAAGATCTTTTAAAATAAATATAAGGGGCTTTCTTTTAGCCTTTTTAATTTCAATTCCTTTGGGAATTACGGCAGCCGTAAAAAAGAATAGTTTTTTTGATAAAACCGTAACGGTATTTACAATAATAGGAATATCTCTGCCTTCGTTTTTTTTGGCATTGCTTTTAATAATGGTATTCGTTATCTTTATGAAGATTTTACCCTTTTCAGGGATGTCGGATCCGCGAGGTATTTTGCCTGACTGGCATTATATAATACTGCCGGTTACGGTAGTTGTACTTACCTCACTTGTCGGCCTTACACGATACATAAGATCCGCTATGATAGACATCTTAAAATCCGATTATATAAGAACGGCAAGGGCAAAAGGTCTTGCAGAAAAGGTCGTTATATACAGACATGCTTTTCAAAATGCCCTAATACCGGTTGTAACCCTCATCGGTTTATACATCCCCGCTCTTTTCGGAGGTTCTATAGTTGTCGAAAAAATATTTGCCTATCCCGGAATGGGCTTATTGATGAATTACGCATACGGCTTTAAGGACAGAGCAGTATTACAGACTGTTCTCTTGTTCTTTGGACTTCTTACATTGTTGGGAAATATTTTTATCGATGTAGGATATATGATTGTAGATCCGAGAATTCGGGAAGGAAAGGTTTAAAAATGGCTAAAGAAGAAGACAAAAATTTCAGCGAAAAAGATGAGGTTATTCTATCCCCGACACAACAAATAAGGATCAAATTCAGCAATAACAGACTGGCTATGATAGGCTTTTATATGTTTATCACAATAGTCCTTTTGGTTATTGTAACCCACTTTTACACCAAATTCACAGGCTATGACTTTGCAAAAACCGATCCTACATTGAGGAATAATCCCCCGTCTTGGGCTCATCCCTTCGGAACAGATAAATACGGACGCGACACATTTATGAGAGTTCTTGAAGGCGGATGGATTTCGTTACAAGTAGGTTTTTTATCCACATTTATGGCAATAACCATTGGTTTGACCATGGGTGCAATTGCAGGTTTTTTCAGCGGACGGGTTGATAATATTATTATGAGGCTTATAGAAATACTTTCCTCTTTCCCCTTTTTGGCGATTGCCTATACAATTTCCGCCATATTCAGAGAAAGACCTCCTGAGTTTAGGCTCTATGTAATAGTTGTAATTCTAGGTTTTTTAAGCTGGACAGGTTTAGCGAGGTTGATACGCGGCCAAATCTTAGCTTTACGGGAACAGGAATTTATTGTAGCTACAAGAGCGTTAGGTATCAAAAGAAGAAACCAAATTTTACGCCATCTTGTTCCTAACGTATTACCTACCGTAGTAGTATCGGCAACCCTTACCTTTGCTTCTTCAATATTGAGTGAAGCTTTCTTGTCGTTTTTGAACTTATCGGTAACCGAGCCTATCCCGACTTGGGGAGCTCTTTTATCGAAGGCGTCCGAAAACAGCACAAGCCTTCGAACCTTTTGGTGGATTTGGGTATTCCCCGGGACAATGCTCTTTTTGTTTATAATGAGTATAAATCTCGTAGGCGAAGGACTTAGAGATTCTATCGACCCGAAAGCCGAATATACCACAAAAAAACAGCGAAAAGAAGCCAGGGCCAGACGCAAAGAAGAAAAGGCTCTTGCAAAACAAGCTAAACAAGCGGTAAAGGAGGCGGCTGTATGAAAAATCCCCTGCTTGAAGTTAAAAATTTGCATACATACTTTTTTACAAACAAGGGTACGGTAAAAGCCGTTCAAGGTGTAGATTTTACTATTGAAGCCGGTAAAACCTTAGGAATAGTAGGAGAATCAGGTTCCGGCAAGTCTATTACTGCATTCAGTATTCTCAATTTATTGGAATATCCCGGACGCATTGTTCAAGGCGAAATAAATTTTGAAGGAAAAAACCTTGTAAATTTCGGCAAAAAAGAAATAAGAAAGATAAGGGGTAACGACATATCCATGATATTTCAAGAACCCATGACCTCTCTTAACCCGGTTCACAGGGTAGGAAGGCAGCTCAGCGAGCCTTTAATCCTTCATCAGCATATGTCAAAAAAAGAAGCATGGAATGCGGCCATAGATCTTTTGCGGGAAGTAAAAATCCCCAATCCTGAAAACGTAGTTTACAACTACCCCTTCCAGCTTTCGGGAGGAATGAGGCAGCGCGTAATGATTGCCATGGCCTTGGCTTGCGAACCCCGCCTTTTGATAGCCGATGAGCCGACAACGGCCCTTGACGTTACGATACAAGCACAAATCTTTAAGTTGATGAACGATTTAAAGAAAAAGCACAACACCGCCATCATGTTTATAACCCATGACTTGGGAGCTATTGCAGAATTAGCCGATGATGTTGCCGTAATGTACACGGGCGAAATCGTTGAAAGAGCTCCCGTAGACGTTATCTTTGACCGAAAAACCCAATTCTCTCATCCCTACAAGGAAGGCTTACTTGAGTCAATCCCCCTCTTGGATGAAGAAGTAGAATATCTCGCTCAAATTCAAGGAAGTGTACCTCATCCTCTTAAACTTCCCAAGGGATGCAGATTTTCGACAAGGTGCGAGTATGCAACCGACAAATGCCGAAACGAAAAACCCGAATTGGTTGAAGTAGAAGAAGGGCACCTAATCAGATGTTTTTATCCGAAATCAGGAGGTAGACATGAGTAAGATATTATTGGAAACTCGAGGCCTTAAACAGTATTTTCCCACAGGCAAAACACGCAACGAGAGGAAGAATCTCAAAAGAATCGCCGATGAAGCTCTTAAGGTGTGTGCCGGCATGTTTAATACTAAGGTTGACATGAATCAGCTGATGGATATGCATAAAAGCGGTAAGGACTTAGGAAAAGAACTGACAGACCTCGTTTTGGACTATGAAACATACTCCGGCTTGCACGGTCAGCACCTATGCGTAATAGCTAATGACGGTATAGACCTCGTTATCCACGAAGGAGAAACCGTAGGCCTTGTAGGAGAATCCGGCTGCGGAAAATCAACCTTAGGCCGCACAATCCTAAAGCTATATAAGCCTACTGCCGGCGAAATCTTTTTTGAAGGTGAAAACATCACAAATTACACTGTGTCTCAGATGATGCCTTTAAGAAAAAAGATGCAGATTATCTTCCAAGACCCCTACTCCTCTCTTAACCCTAAGATGACAGTAGGACAGATCATAGGGGAAGCCCTGCTTGAACATGGAATGTTCAAAAAGAAAGATCCCGAATATGAAAAATATGTAAAGAAGATAATGAATACCTGCGGTTTGGCAGATTATATGATTTACAGATATCCTCACGAATTTTCAGGCGGTCAAAGGCAGCGTATCGGTATAGCCCGGGCCTTGGCCTTAAAACCTAAATTCATAGTATGCGATGAGGCTGTTTCGGCCTTGGACGTATCAATCCAATCCCAGATCATCAACCTTCTCAATGACTTACAAAAAGAATTTGAGCTATCCTATTTGTTTATTTCGCATGACCTTTCGGTTGTAAAGCACATAAGCGATAGGATCGGTGTTATGTATTTGGGACATATGGTCGAATTTACAGATAAGAAAGAAATGTACAACAATCCTCTTCATCCTTATACAAAGGTTCTTCTTTCAGCCATTCCCGAAACTGACTTACAAAAGATGAGGACAAAGAGACGAATTCTATTGGAAGGAGATATTCCGTCCAACATTATTACGCCCACAGGCTGTAAATTCCATACACGATGCCCCATTGCAAAGGATATATGCAAACGTGAGATTCCTCAATTTAAGGAAGAAAAGCCGGGGCATTTTGTAGCCTGTCACTTTAGCGGAGCTGAGCTGTAATGTTGTTTAGAAACGATGAACATAGCTTAAAATCCGGAAAACGGCGAGCTATAGAAGAAATGGAAGAGCTAAATGAGCTTAGAGAAAATCAGCCCCTTGAAAAAGGAGATTTTCTTGCAATAATAATTGCAGCTTTTACTACCTTAGTGCCTATCGCTGTAATCTGCCTTTTAGCCTACTATCTTATATCGATGTTTTTATTCGGTTAAGACTTAAAACAAAAGGGATGCATCCGAAAGGAGCATCCCTTTTTTATTTAATTAAATAACGAGTATCAGAATATCATATATATAGCCTTGAAAAAAAACATAAAAAATATTACAATGTAGACATGGTAAGTTATTCGGATGAAATATTAAAGAGAATAAAAAAAGGTTTAATACCAAAAGAAGTTTTTATTCATTTTAATAATGCTTTTATGTCATTGGATTTAACAAAAGACTTAAATCTATTTGATATAAAACAATTGAAGATATCTGAAGAAAAACAAAGAAGTTACTATAGATTACGTAAAGGAAAATATCGTGCAATTTTTTATTTAGAAGAAAAAAACATTTATGTAATTACATTGGATAAACGAGAGGAGGTATATAAAAAATGGCGGTAATGTCTGTAAGAATGAATCAAAATGAAGAAAAAATTATGAACTATTTATCCGAACATTTTGAAGAAGAAAAATCATCAATAATAAAACGTGCACTAAGTGAAATGTATGAAAATATAATAGATAAAAAAATAATAGACGCATTTGAAAAGGAAGAGCATACATTTATAAGTGCAGAGGATATCTTAAAAGAAATTGCTTCCCCCGTCTCTTAAACCTATATGATTTGAACACTTCATGACAGTCCTTGCCGTTAAGCAACGGCAAGGATTCTAATTTTATGTCAAACCGTAAACCCTATAACCAACCTGTACGCCTATCCTGCTTCTCCGGTTTTTACCTTTTCAAGTTTCATTTCTTTTCCGCAAATCAAGAGTTTTTTGCCCTCAATTTTAGGAATATAATCTTCTATTAATATGGGAGCGGCAAAGAAGGTGTCGGCATCTATTGCGGCAGGCTTTTGTGCATAAAAGGCTTTTACAGCCTCAGGATCGGAAGTGTCGGCATCGCCTTCAAGGATTACGGGAGTGCCGGGAGCCGCCCAAGGAGCTTGGAGAAGTTCGACATGTTCTTTTTCTTCTTCATCATACCAGCTTGCAGCCAAAAGCATACCCTTCGATTCGATGCCGCGCATTTTTCGAGGCTTTAGGTTGTCGGCAATTATGACGGTTTTTCCCAATATTTCGTCTTCTTTTAAAAAGGGAACGAGACCTGAAAGGATTGTTCTTTCTTCTCCTGAGCCGTCATCGAGCTTTTCTATGTAGAGCTTATCTGCATCGGGATGCCTTTCAACAGAAACTACCTTAGCCGTTTTTAAGGCAATCTTCTTTGAAAAAAGCTCCGCAGGGGAGAGTTTTTCTTTTTCTTCGGATGAGTAAACTGCATCAGATTTTGCGGGGCCTGCCTTTTCGGTCTTATTTTCCATTTCTTTTCTATCCTTTTGATTTCCCGAATAACGTTCCCTATAGGCATCTATGACCTTATTTTCAAGGGTCTTAAAAATTATTACGGGGTTTTCTATTGTTTTAAGCCCTTCCCTTTCGCCCAAATTTTTCCATGTAAGGAAGGCTCCGTCAGGCTTATTAAATTGAGGAGCCCTGCCGTCAAATATGTTGCCGGACCAAATCTTTTGACCGAAAAAGCATGCAGCCTGATCGGCGTATTGGGGCATGTAGGGATGAATTAAGATTAAAATATCCTTTATAAGGTAGCATAGTTCAGCCATAAGAACCTCGGCATATTCGGGATCGGTTTCGCGCCTCTTCCAAGGCTCTCCATCCTGAAAGGCTTTGTTTGCAACGGAAGAAAGAGCAAAGACCTCATGGAAGGAGTCCCTAAGCTCCGCCCAGTCGGAAAGGCAGGTTATCTTTTTAAAGCTTGCAGAGGCTGCCTCTCTTAAAGCTTTTACCATGTTTCTTATGTCTTCCCGAGCCGATTTTGCTCCGTCTGCTTGAGGGATTTTACCCTCATAGTAACGGTGAACGAAGGTAGCTGTCCTGTTTACAAGATTGCAGAGGTTTCCGATAAGCTCGCTGTTTACGCTTTCTTGAAAATCCTTCCATGTAAACCGGGTATCGTTCTTTTCGGGACGGTTATAAAAGATGTAGAACCTCCACATATCGGCAGGGATGCCGGATTCTTTGGCATCGTTTCCGAAAACGCCAACGCCCTTCGATTTTGAGAACTTTCCGCTCTCGTAATTGAGGTATTCGGTTCCCGACATGTGAAAGAGTTTTGTCCAGTTTTTACCGGAACCCAGGAGAGAACAGGGGAAGATTACCGTGTGGAAGGGGATATTGTCCTTTCCGATAAACTGAAAAAGTTCAACGTCTTTTTGATCAAGCCACCACGCCTTCCAATCTTTGCCTGCAAGGTCGGCCCAGCACTTTGTAATGGAAATATAGCCTATGGGTGCGTCAAACCATACATAAAAGACCTTGTCTTCAAAGCCTTTTTTGGGTACGGGGATTCCCCATTTAAGATCTCGTGTAATAGCTCTTTCCTGAAGGCCGTCTCTAAGCCAGCTTTTTGACATTTGAAGGGCATTGTTTGACCAGCGGCCTTCCTCTGCCGTTTTAGGCATCCATTTTTCGTATTCGGGCACGATTTTAGGAAGATTTATATAAAGATGGGTTGTAGAGCGCACCTCAGGCGAAGCCCCGCAGGAGGAACAACGCGGTTCTCTTAAATCGGTAGGATCTAAGAGCTTTCCGCAATGCTCGCACTGATCGCCCCTTGCTCCGTCATAGGAACAAGAAGGACAGGTACCCAGAACATAGCGGTCGGCTAAAAAGCGCTTACATGAGGGGCAGTAAAGCTGTTCTATTGTGTGCTCGGTAATATATCCGTTTTTATCTAGGTCATTAAAAATGCCCTGAGTTATTTCCGTCTGTTGAGGAGTTGAAGTTCGTCCAAAGTAGTCGAAAGCAATATTGAACCAATTATAAATATCGGCATGGATAGCGTGATAAAATGCACAGAGTTCTTCGGGAGTCTTATTTTCTTCTGCAGCCTTTGTTTCGGTTGCAGTTCCGTATTCGTCGGTGCCGCAAATATAAAGGGTTTCATATTCTTTTAGGCGGCAAAAGCGTGCAAATACATCAGCGGATAATACTTGAATTAAATTTCCCAGATGGGGAAAATTGTTTACATAAGGCAAAGCCGAGGTTACTAATTTTCGTTTCATATAGAGGATTATGAATTATTATGGAAAAAAAATCAACTACCTTGGGGATAAAGGCTTTTCACTATTTTTAGGAAGGAAGAAATACGGAAGAGGCAGGAATCGAACCTGCCATTGCGAATTATGCAACCTACGGTTTTGAAGACCGCGGGAGCCACCAGACCCCATCTGCTTCCGCAATGAATATACACAAAATCAAAGTCTTTGTCAAGATTTGTCTTGATAATATTGGGCTTGGGCGTTCCACAATTTATTGTAAAGACCTTGTTCGGCTAAAAGCTCTTCGTGGCTGCCTTCTTGGACTATTCGGCCCTCATCAAAGACTGCGATATGGGAGCAAAACTTACACGAGGAAAGGCGGTGCGAAATATAAAGGGAGGTTTTGTTTTTTACAAGGCTGTCGAATTTGGAGTATATTTCGGCTTCGGCAATGGGGTCAAGGGCAGCCGTAGATTCGTCCAAGATTATAAAGGGAGCATCCTTATAAAGGGCGCGGGCTATTGCAATTTTTTGTCCCTCACCGCCCGAAATATTTACGCCCTCATCATCAAAGTTTTTATAAAGATAGGTTTCTTCCGCTTTTTTAAACTTAGAAAGATCAAGGTCGACCTTCTTTAAAACATCTAAAACCTTATTTTTATCGTAAGCTTCTCCGCCCGAAAGATTTTGAGCAAGAGGGAGAGCAAGGAGTTTAAAATCCTGAAAGACGACTGAAAAAAGGTTTAGGTATTCTTTATACTCATATTCTTTTATGTTCTTTCCGTTAAAAAGAATTTCACCTTCCGTAGGATCATAGAGGCGGCATAGAAGTTTTACAAAGGTAGTCTTGCCGCTTCCGTTTTTACCGACTACGGCAAGCCGCTCGCCCTGCTTCAGGCTAAGGTTTAAGTTTTTTAAAACTCTTCTTTCGGAATCGGGATATGAAAAAGAAACGTTTTTAAACTCGATTGTGTTTTCGGCGTTGCCGGAATAATCGAGAGGAGTATTGTTCATGCACATTTCGTTTTTAATATCCAAGAAGTCGAATAAATCCTTTAAAAAAGCCCTATTGTTTTTTGCATCCCCTGCGACCGTGAAGATTTCGGTGAGGGCGGCAGAAAGAGCCGTTATACTTGCAGCATATTGCATGAGGTTACCTGCGGGGAAGGCTCCTCCTAAAGCCTTTAGGCCCACAAAGCCGTAAATAACTATTAAAAGAGAAGTCGAAATAAAAGCCGATAAAAAGGCAAAAAAGCCCATCTCTTTTTTGGCATACCGCGACATCCGCCCTCCTGGCAGAAAAATATTGCTGGAATATCTTATTATGTTACCCTCGCTTTGCTGGCCGTACATACGCACATCCATTGCACGATTTTTTTCGTTAAAGAGTCTAAAGAAAAAACTAAATACCCTGTTACCCTCTGTTGCCTCCTCCGAAACAATTGCCCAGTAGGAGTCTGACATTGTTTGAAGTTTTGCAGGAATAATAATTAAAAGCACAATGCTAAAAAGAATTACAAAGATAAAAAGGGGATTGTTTAAAAAAAGCAATTCCGCAGTCTGAACCTTAAAGCTAAAAAGGCTTATACTCAAGACTGCCGAAGTAATTACGGAAGTAAGATGGGTGGAACACTTTGTATAAATCCAAAGAATTTTGTACAATCCCCAGCCTCCGTAGTTTGCATTTTGCCATATCCTTGTATAAATCTCATTTGTTTTTGCGGATTCCGCATCTTGAAAATCCATACTTAAAAATTTTTGAACATAGATGTCTTCTACCTTGTAGTCTATACTCCGGCCTTCATAGTTTGCCCATCTTTTAAATAAGGAAGATACAAGCATACAAAGAGCCGTTAAAATAAGGGAGAGCAGTACCAAGCTTTTGATTTTCGATAAAGCTCCTTGCCCCGAATAAATTAAAACAAGCTCGTTTACAATCCTTGCCGAAAAGAAAATACCTATAAAGGGCAAGAGGCTCGTAAAAACTTTTTCTCCAAGCACGGAAATAAAAAACAGAGGAGCCTTTTTAAATAGGAGAAAAAAAGCCCGCCGATTCAAGCCCTTGTTATGTCTTTTTTGATTATCTCTTTTTTCGGTTTTCATCAGTTTCCTCCGTCTTCTTTTAAATCATCCTGCAATTCTTTATCTTGTTCTTTATAATACTTGCTTTGTACTTCAAAAAGATGAGCATAGTCCCCGCCCTTTTTTAAAAGAGCATCATGGGTGCCTTCTTCGATTATTGTTCCGTCCTTTATAAAAATAATCCTGTCGCAAAAGCGGGTGGAAGCAAGCCTGTGCGAAATAAAGATAGAGGTTTTATCCTTCGATAAATCGTTGTACTTGGTGTAAAGCTCATGCTCCGCGATAGGATCCAAGGCCGCCGTAGGTTCATCCAAGATTAAAAAGGGGCTGTCCAGATAAAGAGCCCTTGCAAGTAAAAGCTTTTGAGTTTCGCCGCCTGAAAGTTCTACGGCATCAAAGAAGACATCCTTGCAAAGACGGGTTTCTTCTTTTTGCGGAAGACTTTGAACCTTATCGTAAAGCCCCGAAAGTTTTAAGACCTCTTCAATCCTCTCCTTGTTAATGCCTTCTCTGGTTTGAGCAATGTTTACCGCAATACTTGTAGGCAATATCGAAAACTCCTGAAAGACTGCACTAAAACACTTATAGTATTCGTCTCGGTTAAACTCTTTTATGTTTCTTCCGTTAAACAAGACCTCTCCCTCGGTGGGGTCATAAAGGCCGGTAATCAGTTTTACGAGGCTTGTTTTTCCTGCTCCGTTTAAGCCGACAATGGCAAGTTTTTCTTTAGGCTTCAATGTTAAATTAAACTTATCCAAAACGGGAGTTCCGCCTTCCGAGTATAAGAGGCTCACGTTTTTTAGCTCGATGACGTTTTCATTTTTTAGAGGAATTGCTTCGCCCTTTTCAAAGCGATAATCTTCTTTAAATTCAAAAAATTCTCTGAGGCGGGAAATATCAAGACTTTGCTTATGCAGAACCGAAACCTTATTTAAGATACCGCTCACCCATTGGGTAAAGGTTCCGGCTGCGGCAAAATAAAGTATAAATTGGGGAACGCTTATATTTTTTTGCAGGACAAGATTTATCAGCCAAAAATAAATGAGCCCGTTCCTTAAAAAGGTTAAAAGAAGATCTGCAAGGTCGGCAAAAAAATAACGCTTTTCTCCCCCAAGGTGAAAATTGCTGTAAAGCCTTAAATGCTTTTCGTATAATTCTTTAAGCCAAGATTCCATTCCGAAAAGGCGGATATCCTTTGCAAGGTTTTTATTTTTTCCGGTTTGGGATATATAGCGCAAATGATTTACGTGCTTATTTTCCTCATCACGCTTTTTATACATCCAAGAGCTTACACTGTTGGTAATAAAAAAACTCACGCAGGTCGTCAAAAGGGTAATTAAAATTATATTAAGGTTTAAGGAAGCAAGGATGATAAGATAGATGATAAAGCAAAGAAGGTATTGAAGGAGTTCCTGCAAGGTAGTCCAAACCGCTTCGGTTGCTTCCGAATTACCGCCTGTAACATCCATCGCCTTATTTTTCTTTGCTTCAAAATCCTTATTATCAAGATTATTATAGGAGGTGGTCATCGCCTTACTGCCTATCATAAAAACAAGCTCACTTCTCACTCCGATTCGCCCAAAGAGATGGTTTGTCTGCAAATAAGAAAGGAGACCGCGGAGGAGCATCAAAGAAAATGCAAAGCCGAAAATAACCGTTAAAAGATTTTTAATAGGCACATTATTTTGAATGAGGGTTAAAACGGCAGGCGCAAAAAATATCGAAATTAAATTATCGCCCGCATATAAAAGGGCTTCCAGCAAAATCAAAACAGGCACAGACTTATAAGTTCTAAAAGATGTTTTAAGCATAAACAAAACATTGCTTAAAATACCGTATTTTATAGGTTCTTCTTTTTTATTTTCCTCTTTTTCCATAAGGGAAGATGATAACATAAATAAAGGGAAGTGTCAAAGGCGGATAATTTAACAAGTCAGATAATTTAACCGCAGGGGGCGCAAAGCGTTGAGCACACGCTCAACTTCGCTAAGATTTTTTTTAAACTCTATCTATTACAAAAATTTTTTTTAATTTACTATTTTTTTCAAATAATAACTATAAATATAATAGGGAGGGGAAATATAAAAAATCAAGGAGAAGGCAAATGATAAAAAGATTTGAAGATTTAACATTTACAGATGACTTTATGTTTTGTAAGGTCATGCAAAATGAAGGCTTATGCAAAGCACTTATTGAAATGATACTATCCGATACAATAGGTAAAATTACATATATTTCGATACAGCATAATATTAAAAACTATGAACAGGCAAAGTCAGTGAGATTTGATGTTTTAGTACAGACAGAGAACGGTAAATTTTATGATATTGAAATGCAGGTAAGTAATGAGAAGAATACCCCCAAAAGAATGAGGTTTTACCAAGCAGCCATCGATATTTCGTTCTTGGATAAGGGCAATTCCTATAATAATTTAAATGACAGCTTTATAATTTTTATCTGTACTTTTGATGCTATCGGTAAAAACAAACCTGTTTATACTTTTGAAAACATCTGTCTTGAAGATAAAAACATATCTTTACACGATGGAACAAAAAAGGTTATAATAAATGCAGAGGCCTTTAAAAACACTAAAGACAAAGAATTAAAAGAATTTTTAGAATACCTTAAAACAGGTAAGGCGAAGAGCGAATTTACAAGGAGGATAGAAGAAATGATACAAACAGTAAAACAAAATGAACAGGCAAGGCAAGAATATAAATTAATGTCAACTTTTGAGATGGATATTAAGGATAGGGTTAAGCGGGAAACAGCAAAACTTATGAAAAACAGAGGTTATCCCATTTCCGAGATTTTGTTAATGACCGGACTTCCCGAATCAGAGATTGAGGAACTGTAAATTAGGGGAAGTACAGCCGGCGAAGCTTCAAGGCTAAGACACTTTTTCGGAGAAAGGTGTTTCACCTAGAAACTTCGTTGGTTGTTACCCTCCCCTAGAGCCCGTAGCGGCACCTTATAAGGTCCATACCGTTTTTTAGCTAAAAAATTTTCGAGCCGCTAAAGCGGCTGACACAGTGCAGGTCAATCTTATTTTAAAAAATTTACTGCACCCAACAACACATTTTGCCTGTTCGGTTTCACCGCTTTACCGCCATGGACGGCGGTGTTTCCAAACAGCAGTAAGTTTTTCGATAGAAAAACTTACTGTTGAGCAGTGTACACGGACGTACACTGCTCAACAGCCCTGAGCTGCTCAACCTTACCGGCAAAATATGTGAACTCAAGGCCGGCAAGCCAGGCGGAAGCCAACATCTTCGTACCTGTTGTCGGGGCCGTTGCCGAGCCGTATACCGACGACACAGTACTCCGCGCCATAGCGCCAGCCGTCGCCGCGCAAAACACGGTAAGAGCCTGACGCAGCACCTTGAGGATCGGTAACAATACCGCCTTGCTTATAAGCAGCATCGTTTGATGCAGGGTTATTATCATGCCAATCAAAACACCATTCCCAGACATTCCCGCTCATATCGTGTAAACCGAGTGCATTCGCCCGCTTTTTTCCTACAGGATGAGTTTTGCTTTCCGAATTACCAGAATACCACGCAACCACTCCCGTTTCAGCCGTATCCCACTTATTTTTCGCTCCGCTTGCACAGTCCAGTTTGGTAAGCCATACATCGCCGTATTGTTCCGCATTTTCGCTTTTGATTCCCTGCCAGCGGGCCGCGTACTCCCACTCCGCTTCGGTCGGAAGTCTAAAGCCTTTTTTACTCATATCGGCATAGGCTGCATCACAATCAGCTGTTGCCATTGCGTCTTTTAATACGGTAGGGTCGGTTTTGCTTTTGCGGTATACGCATTCTTTCGGAGCCTTTTGTCTTTTCCGTATACGCATTACACCACACTATGCAGTCCCGCCAGCTTACCATTGTTACAGGATGATTTTTGTTTGCTGTAGGAGGCTTGCCTATGTTTGCATAATTGGCATGATAACCTCCGCCGCCTGTGCCGTCCCAACCTTCAAGCCCTTTGTTTGCAAAGGTGTAGCCATTACTTTCTGCCCACTTACGCACTTGATACCATAACTCGTACGTTACCTCTGTTTTGCCCAGCTTATAGGGGCTCAGTTTTACCTTCCGGTCTTTAATAAATACACCTTTCCAACGTTCGCCATTTCCTGGTAAGGTGTAGTCAGGGTCAACGCCTATTATTCCGTTTGCAGGCGGGGTTATTGTTACAAAGCCGTCGCCTGAGTTACCACCTCCGCCGGAACTGCCGGAGTTACCTGAGTTTCCTACTCCGGAGCTCCCGCCTCCTCCGCCGCCCGCGTTGTTGGGGCAGGCGGTCATGCCAAATAGAGCAATAAGCGCTAAACCGGCAAATAAAATTGTTTTTACTTTGTGTTTCATAGAAACCTCCTTAAAATAGTTTGTTTTAAGGGGAAGGTTCCCCTTAGACCCCTCGGTTTTCTTAGGGAGAAAGAGGACACCTCGTTCAGAGCAAGGTTTTCTTCCCTCCCCTAATTTGGATTGAATTGTCCCAATCCGTAAGACATTCCTATTATTTCTTTGCGAAGTTGAGCGAAGCTCAACGCTTTGCGGGCGTTGCGGTTTTATTAAACGGTGTAATGTAAAAAAGCGCACGAAGGACGGGATTCGCTCTTGTGCACGTGGTGTACTGTGAGAATGATTGCAACTCGTATCGGTGTGTTTGTCTATCATTACGGTACAGTGTAACATGTTTCCACACAAATATCAACCTTATCGTAATATCAATTTTATCAAATTTATAATATCCTAAAATTAAAAAAAACGGTGTTCTTTCGTTGACAAGCTCTAATTTTATCTCTATTATATAATCCAAGATTTAGTAGGGAACCTCAAAACGGAAAAATTTATGTACAAAAAGAACTTGGATCTTACCGAAGGCGTAATTTGGAAAACTTTGATAATTTTTACTCTCCCTATTTTGGCAGGGAACTTTTTTCAGCACTTATACACGGCGGCCGATGCCGTTATTGTCGGAAAGTTTACAGGTAAGGAGGGCCTTGCTGCTATCGACTCCGTTTTCAGTTTATTAAAATTACCCATAAACCTTTTCGGAGGACTATCGGCAGGTGCGGCAATTATTATCTCCCAATTATTCGGTGCAAAAAAAACTAATGAACTTTTTGATGCAATTCACACTTCGATAGGCTTAACTCTTATCCTCGGCATAAGTCTTTCAATAATAGGAGTTCTTATTTCGCCCCTGCTTCTTTTTATGATGGGAGTTCCTCAAGATATTTTCGATATGACATTAAGCTATGTCAGAATTTATTTTGCCGGAATGGGAGTTTCTCTTTTTTATAATATCGGTTCGGGAATTTTGCGTGCAATGGGAAATTCCAAAACTCCGTTTTATGCTTTGATAATTTCTTCGGCATTAAACGTAATTTTAGACTTGATTTTTATAGGAATTTTTAATTGGGGAATAGGAGGAGCTGCACTTGCAACTGTAGTTTCGCAGCTTATAAGTGCCGTAATAATTCTTTTTGCTCTCACCAAAAAAAACGGTCACTGTCCTCTAATCCTTAAAAAGATAAAAATTGACAGATTTTCTTCCATCAATATTGCAAGACTGGGACTTCCTATCGGCATACAGTCCGCCTTTTTCCCCATCGCCAATATGATAATTCAGGCTACGGTAAATGGAACGGGAACATCCAATATTGCGGCTTGGGCTCTTTGCGGCAAACTGGATTTTTTAGTTTGGATTTTACTTGAAGCTATGACATCATCGGTTGCAACCTTTGTTGCGCAAAATTACGGTGCAAAAAAATACGAGCGCATCAAAGAAGTTGTGCGGTTAGGCCTTATTATGTCAGGCATCATAATAGGGAGTGTTTGTGCAGTTCTTTATTTTTGGAATGTGCCATTGGGAAAACTCTTTATCAACTCAAAGGACTATGAAGTTCTTATAATAACCGAAAGGCTCATGCACATCCTTGCTCCTTTTTATACGGTCTTTGTATTTGCAGAAATTCTTTCCGTTGCTATTCACGGAACAGGAGAAACGTTTAAGCCCATGCTCATAACCCTTCTGGGTGTTTGTGCTTCCCGTATTGCTTGGATATTTTTATTTGTTCCGATAAACCCCGTAATCGAAATGATTGTACTAGCCTTTCCTATATCGTGGACTTTAACAAGCCTTATATTTATAATTTATTATCTAATGTACAGGAAAAAATTATCTCGCGTACAATCACAGGAATATTTATCTACACCTTAAACTTTGCAATCTCCGAAGCAACCCCTATAGCCGTTTCTTTATTTAGGCTTGCAATATCGGTTACATCTTGAACAGTTTTGTTTACCTGACCTACGCCGGCAGACATTTCCGTCATGTTCTGAGTTATATTTTCAGAAAGAGATGAAAGATTTTTAAGTTCTTGTAGAATTTTTTCTATTTTGACAAGCATTTCATCAGAACCCTTTTTTACGGCTTGGCTTAGTTTTCCCATTCCGTGTATCTCATTTAGAACAGACTGCGCATCTTCAAGCTGTTCATTCATCGTGCGAATCATTCCGTCTTCTTGCCTGTAAATAAAATCCATCATCGAGCTTATTTTTTCAAACTGCTCGGAAACACGAGGCCCCACACCATTCAAATTTTCTATTTTAGTTTTTAATTCTTCCAAAACCTTTGTAATATTTTTTCCTTGTTCACCTGATTCTTCGGCAAGTTTTCTGATTTCATCCGAAACAACGGCAAAGCCCTTTCCGGATTCTCCCGCATGAGCCGCCTCAATCGCTGCATTCATTGCAAGCAGATTTGTCTGACTCGCCGTATTTTGAATAACCGAAATTGCATCCAAAAGACCTTCAGATTGCTCGGTTACAATGCGTGTAATATCTACAACCAGTTTTACGGTTTCTTTTCCTTGATGAGTAGTCTGCTCAAGTTCTTTAATGGCTTTTAAATTATACTGAGCCTTTCCTCGCACACCTTCAATATTTGAAACTATCTCCCCGACAGCCTTTGTAGAAGATGTAAAACTTTCAGCCTGATTATCTATATGAACATCAAGATCGGAAAGACCTTTTGAAATTTCATCTACACTGCCGACGGCTTTTTCTACACTGGAATTTTGTGTAAGAACCTGACCTCTGACACCTTCAATATTTGTTGTAATTTCATTCAAGGCGGCAGCCGATTCAATCATATTTGAAGATAAATTTTCGCATATTCCCTGCATCTTATCCGTATGATTCCCTATGCTTGAAAGAGCTGCACGAATTTTTTCGATTGCATGATTTAAAACTGCAGTTATATTTCCGATTTCATCTTTGGAAGTTTCAGCCCTTATTGTAAAATCCCCCTCGGCTATCTTATTAAATACCGAATTCATTTTAGCAAAGCGGGCAAACAAAAGTTTTAATGAAAATCGGCTCAACAAAATCATAATTACCAAAATACCTGCTGACCATATTATGGGAAGTTTTAAAATCGACAGCATCGGCGGAATAAAATCTTTTACTGGACTTGCAAGAATAATGGAATAAGGGAGATTCTTCAGTTGTTTTTTTGTGACAATTACCTTTCCTAAATTTTTATCCATGTAGGATATAACATTATCTAAACCATCAACAGGCACCCTTGAGCCGGTTGTGTCGCCGAGTTTTTTACCGATAAGATTTGTATTTGAACAAATAAGGAGTTTCTCATCATTACCCATAAAGCCCAGCCACGAATCTTCACTGGGAACCGATTTTTTCATTTCGTCAATTGCAGTATCCAAATTAACTGCAAGACCTGCAAAACCCAAAGACTGGCCCCGGCTTCCGACAATTCGACAATCAAACCAAAAATTCATATTTCCAAGGGTTTTATTATAATCGACATTATAAAACATATCCCCTTTTTCTTTTAAAAGTGAATAAAACCAAGCATCATCCGAGCCCGATTCCGACATTTGATCACGGACTATTTTTTTATCTTTATCAAAAACATAATAAGAACCTGTTAATTTGGAAGCGGCAAAACAGGTAGAAAACTCCTCTTGATTTGCAAGCTGTAAAATCATTTTCTTTACATCATCTCCATCTTTTTCATCTTCTTCATAAGATTCAAACCATCGGATAAGATTGCTTTGATTTGCAAAATTTTTTGACAGCATTAAACCGCTCTCAAGATCCCTTTGTAATTTGGAACATGATGAATCTAAAATGTAATACATATTACGATAAAAAGTCTTTTCGACATAGGATCTTGTATAATGAAGAGTTGAAGTTAAAGCTCCGCATACGGTAATAATCAAAGTAAGAGATAAAAACAAATTAACTGATGTCCTAATTTTCATAAATTCCTCAAACTAAATAGCAATATCTCATTTTACTACATTTTAGCAAAATTATCTAGTGTAAGCAAATCATCCGACAACGATGTTTTAAAATAATTTATGTATAGTTTTTTAAAAGCATCCAACTGCTCTTTCGACATTTTTTTTAATACCCCTGAGTTAATTATTCGAATCATTATTTTTTTTTTGTTCTTCTTCTTCTAAAGGCGAACTTTCAGTAAACGGAATGACCGGTTTATTTCTTTTAAATTTCTTCCAATTTTCTATTATGTGCTCCACATCACTAATATGCATAACCATACTTGACATTTTTAATAATGCAAAATTGTTTTCAAAAAACAATCGTTTTTGTTGTCGACTGACATCCAAAACATCATTATAATAACAGAATCCCACACTAACAAGTTCATCCCAATGCTTTTCAAGACCATTTAATAACCGTATTTGAAATTTATTATGAAAATGTCGATATAAAAGGCTTACAGAACTATCTGCTACCAAGGCTGTAAGCATCAGCCATGAATTTTCCACAGCTTTTTTCATATACCATGACACAACATCAGATGTATAAACTTCATCATATAAAATATAATCACTTAAAACTGACGGAAAAAACGCATTCGGTACTGCACGTGTAGGATATCCATCAACCATTACGATTGGCGTATCTTCCGTAACTTCCATCATTTTATCCGGAGCTTGTATTTTTTTTATAAAATTCTTCATAAAAACTATATTATGATTTTTTAACGGCCTTAATCTTTTTATAACTTCGTTATATGATCCGAATAATATGCTAGGTATTTTCATTTAAATATTCCTATATTTTTTATAATCTAGTGAATTTAATTCCACATACCGGATATAAGAGCTTATCTAAATCAGCATACTTCACATTGGACGAAAAGTAAATATCAGAATCAATCATATAAAAGACTCTTCCTTTCCCAGCCCTTAAGAATCCCGAACCGTTCTTATAACTTTTATTATTGCACAAAACATAAAAGTAAGCAAGAGACTACAGTGTATTTGTTTAGAACTTGTACCTATGTTTCAATCGCTGTCCGAATGAGATAGTTGGGCTGTGAAAAAATGCTAAGCTTTGTTTTCATAATATTTTTCTCTTGTGCTAACCAATTTATCAATTAATATTTTATCTCCACATTTTCTAATTTTTTATTCTTTATGCAAGGCATGATTTTAGTTATTTATACAACTATTTATGACAAGGCCTTAGAACTCACTGCAAAGCACCTCCAATACCAAGAAACAGAAGAAAACCAATACAACATAATATGTAAATCACCAAAATTCTTATATCTTCAGGATACGCTTTCATATACTCCCATTCAATTGACGTCCACCATTTTCCCATTGTTCCATCCTCAATAAGCCTGTCATAAATATAAACTCGAATTACAACAGCTGCTATGAAACATATACCGCATAAGATGAATGAAATAGTTGATAATACTTGACGGATTAATTGTGCATTCATTTTAACCTCTTTAATAATTCTTCATTAGTGATATAATAAATATGAAACTTGTACAGTATAAGTGAACAAGTTAAATTGCTAATTTATAGTAAACATCATTCGGGCATTGATAGCCGATGCTCGAATGAAGCCTTGCACTGTTATAATAAAGCTCAATATATTTGACGATGGTCTGCTTTGCCTCATCAAATCTCATATGCCGTATTGAAAGCATTTCCCGCTTTATCGTCTTCCAAAAGCTCTCTATTGGCTGATTGTCCTGCGGTACCCCGGGTCGTGAAACACTTTTGATAAAGCCTGCTTTTTCAACTAACTCTGTCGTCTCTTTCGAGGTAAACTGTGCCCCTCCATCAGAATGATAATAAGGTTGTTCGGCAAGATGAGGGTTCCTTCCATGCGCCATTTTAAAAGCATCATGGACGATGCTCTCCCTCATGTGTAAAGATATAGCCCACCCTACAATACGCCTTGTTCCTACATCAATTATTGCGCAAACATAAAGCTTTCTGTTTGCTATCCTAAACTCGCTTATATCAGAACTCCACAGTTTATTAGGTATAGTTATGGAAAACTTATCTTTAATCAAATTCTGCCTCATAATTTTTTCTTTCCTCTGCATTTTCTTCTGCTGTACCGCTTTTTTACTCTTCTTTCTGCCTCCTTTGGCTATTAACCCATATTTTTTCAAGATACGGCTGATTTTCCATTCGCTCACCCTTATTCCATTACTGGCGAGCTCTTTTTTTATCCGTATCCTTCCTGAATTGCCGTCATTTCTTTTAAATGTGGAAATGATTGCTTTTTCAAGTGCAATTTCTTCTTCTTTCACCGTTTTTTCTTTACGGTAATAGCTACTGCGCGAAGCTGTGAGTATTCGGCATACTATGCTCACCTTTTCTTTTGGAAAAACTTGTTTGGTTATTTTAACCCGTTCGCTTCTTGTTCCGCATAGTATGCCCGAAGTTTTTTTAGGATTTCATTCTCCAGTTTCAAATACTCGTTTTCTTTTTGTAGTTTCTTCAACTTCGCATCTTCACTACGCAGCTTACCGGAACCGACAAAAGCTTCATCTCCATAGGTTTCATACAGACTTATCCACCGATACAGAAGCTGCAAACCTACATTAAACCTCTCGGCTACCATTTTCACAGGCATCTTTGTTTCAAGCACCATCCGGCACGCTTGCTCTTTCATTTCTTTTGTATAATTTTTGTAAACTCTTCCCATAATATTCCACATTATATTTGTTTACTTTTATTATACAAGTTTCATCCATTATAAGCATATCTCCATTCTTTATTTCCATTTGTTTACAACATAGGGTAACCCGAATTTCTTAACTAAAATTGAATATTTATTTTTAGCAATAAAATCATCAATCATCTACATTCTCAAGAATTTTCATTTCTTTCCAGTCTCCGGGTTTTGGAATATGTTTGCCGCCGATAAAGAAACCTTCCAAATAATAATCACTCAAATACTCTCCTTTAAAGATCATTTTCTTCTTCAATATAGGCATAATCAACATCTCCATAGCTTACATGAAGCACAGCCAAATCTTCGGCTCCCATTGTCTTCACATCTTTGATGCCTACAGCTAAAATCCGTGCTAAAATCTTATGTTTCCCATCATTTCGAGCAATTACAAACTGCAAAAACTCACCATGCGGGTTACTTATAAAATATAACAACTCTGTATCATGTAACGGTAATTCCATATCCACCATCCAAAATAATAATATAAAAACGCCTTTAAAATCTCGTTAGATTTTTAGAAGGCACCTCATCATATATCATTCCATACATTACGCCTGCATCGTCTTTGTATTTTTTACTCCGCACACTTGAAAAGCCGCTTGCAAGTACCAAAATTATAAGTAATAAACAAAATATGAGCCTATCATACCCATATTGGGTTGTCAAGGCTTAAATTCTTAAAAAATCATTTTTTCACCTTTTTGAGATATTAGGTAAATATTATAAACTTAAACACACAGCCGTAGCCGGGCGAATTTTTTCAATTAAGATTGCTAAAAGATATTGGCAACATTGTCAAAATATATTATAATATTTATGTGAGTCTTTGCAGAAAAAAATTGCCGGTAATACGTTTTTTGGTCCTCTTTTTTGTACTTTTGTTTTGTTGTACAGCCTTTTTTTCGTGTGTCAGCACAAAAAAATCGACGGTTGAAGACGCCAAAATAGATGCTATTGAGCAAAACGGATCAACTTTACGCCCCATAGGTGAAGGCACTATTCTTTCTCTCCCCGGAAAGGATGAACTTGCCGAAAAAAGACTTGACTCAAACCTTGCTGCCCTTATCGAAAAAGGATCCCCTGCAAGTCTAAAAGAAGCAGTTCTTTTTATTCAAAATGACAGTAAAGGGCTTACAAGCGAAAATAAACTCTATCTTAAAATAATCGCCGATATAATGTATTTGGCATATCCTCTTGAAACAAACGGTATAAAGCCTCCCATATCCAATGAAGATGAACCATATCTGAGGGCTTTAAGAGAGGTAAAAAGCGGACTCTACCCTGCCTCTACAAAAAAAGACGGATTTTTAAACCTGATAATCCCTGCATTGGTTTTAACTTATGACGATTTTTCTGAAACTCTTCTTACCCCCTATGCCGATGACATTGAGTCGAGGCTTATATCGGCTCAAAAATCCAATCCAAAATCCGTTTTGGTTTATTACCTTTTAGGTCTTTTCAAAGAAAAAACCAATAAACTAACGGAAGCCGTTAAGTTATACCAAAAAGCATGGCAAATCGACTCCTCTTGTTACCCGGCAGGCTTTAAATACGGACACTTTGCGGCAGAAGCCGGAGACGGAAACGAAGCCTTAAAAATAGCGGATACGCTCAATTCCGCATATACCGAAAATACCGAAGTAAAACTCTTATATGCTCAAGCCCATATAGCAAAAAAAGATTTAAACAATGCCTCGGATAACATCGTATCTGTTTTAAAAAAAGAACCCGAAAATATTTCGGCTCTCCTTTTGAGGATAAGAATCTTAATAGAACAAAAGGAATACCTAAAAGCGAACGCACTTTTGGATGCATATTCAACAAAAAATAAAACTGCAAAAAATTATCTTCTATACCGTGCACGTGTTACAAGAGAATGGAATAAGAACCTTATACGGGCATCGGAATTTTTAACGGAAGCATACAAATACTATCCTGAAGATTTTAACGTTCTTCTATCCTGTGCCGAAATTTGTTTTGAAGCTTCGACCAAAATCGATAATAAACCGGCAGATTTTTTTATCCGGAAAGTTTTGGGTGCTTATCCCGACAATGCAGCAGCCCTGGCCCTTTTGGTAAAAAACGATATCAATAACGGAAACTGGAAGCAGGCAGTCGAATCGGCAGAAGATTTAACAGCCAAATACCCAAGCAATGCAAATAAAGAAATCCTATTAACGGCATACCTCGGAGGAGGCCAATCAGCCAAGGCTTTAAATCTTGCAAAGCAGCTTTATTCGAATACAAAAAATCATTCAAACGCCTTTATAAACCTTTATATTGAAACTTTGTATGCTGCAAAAGATTATCAAAGCATAAAACAAATCATAAATCAAAAAATGAAAGGTGCCGATTCAGAACTTAAATCTATTTTGTACTACTATAATGCAAAATTGGAACAGGGGAATCCAAGCGAGTATCTTAATTTCCTGCAATCAAGCCTTTTATCAAATCCGCGAAACAAGAACTCTCTTTTTGCAATGTATGAATGGTATCTAAAAAACAAAGACTATAAAAAGGCAAAATATTATCTTGGGCAAGTATTGGCTTTAGATCCTTCAAACAAGAATGTTATCAATTTATCTGAAAACTTAAACAAATTACTTGCCGATTGATAGAAAAAAGTGTATTATATGAAATATAGAGTGTTTTATCACTCGATTAAGGAGTATAACATATGGATAAATATGTATGTGATTTGTGCGGATATGTATATGACCCGGCCTTAGGTGATCCCGACGGCGGTATCGCACCCGGAACAGCATTTGAAGATATACCTGATGATTGGGTATGTCCCCTTTGCGGAGTAGGAAAAGAAAGCTTTACAAAGGTATAAGGCATAAACCGAGCCGGCTTTAAAACCAAGGCCGGCTTTATTTTATAAAAATAGTTTTATAAAGCCGCTATAGGAGGTTAAAATGGAAATAAGGGATTTTATAAATACAATAGGTTATGACGGTAATTCGGCCATAGTGGATAAGGCAAGACTTTCAAAAAATTCGAATAAAAATATTGACGAGCTTCTCCAAACCGGAGCTTTTAGAGCTGCCGCAGCCTATGCCGTTTATACGGAATCCGAAGATGACCTTCAAAAAGTTGCTGACGAGTATAACAAACTATCCAATTCAAATTATAAAAAAGAACAAATAAAACGCCTTTTCGGCGTATCCAAGGTTGAAGTAAAAAAGAAATTGGCTTGGTAATTTTTTTATTGTTCTAAATAAAAAACCATGCAAGCTTAAAAATAAGCCCTGCATGGTTTTATTTTTTATCCTATTTAAATTATTTTTCGCTTAAAAGCATTGTTTTAGCATCAAAAGAAGAACCTGTATCCGAGGCTCCGTTTCCATGCTCTTTTAAGGTCTTAATCTTTACAAAGTCTCCGTCATTTTCAAGATAGAGGAGTATATCAATGTCATCAACATACTTTTTTAAACTCTTATCGATTTCAAATGAAGAAACATCGGCAGCTGCCGTGTACCACACTGCAATACCCATCTCTTTTGCAAAAGCTCTCATTTCCTGCATTGCTTCAGGCAAGGCTTTTTCAAAGTTAAAATCGTCAATCATAACGACAGACGGTTTAGATCCGCCTTCGGACAAGGCTCTGATTGTTTTTAAAATCTGAGTAGTCCTTACCGTATCTTGATTGAAGTTTAAAACAATCCTTCTTGAAAAAGCTTGAGCCTTTACTTCTTGAGCATTGCCGAGATTCTTTTTCTTTGAAAGTTCATTAAACATATCGTTATACCATGTTATGGCATAATCCACATGCTGACTGAACGATATATGAACAACAGGCTTGTCCTGTAAGAGTTTATCCAAACCAAATTGAACTAAGATAGATGTTTTCCCTACACCTTTTTTTGATGTAACAACTCCTACTTCACCCGCAGCCAAGCCGCCTCCGAGAGTTTTCTCAAGTTTTCTCATGGGGCTTTTTTCAATCAAATCTTCTTTAAGCATTACAGCGCCTCCTTATTTCTTTTCTGCAAGCCTTTTAGCTTCGTATTCTTTTATCAATTCTTCCGAAATACTTGCAGGAGCCTTACCGTACTTGGCAAATTCCATAGAGTATTCGGCCTTTCCTTGTGTGGATGAGCGCAATATTGTAGAAAATCCGAACATTTCACTTAAAGGAACTTCGGCATCTACACGGGTAAAGCTGTCATCTTCCGTTGATGAAACAATAATACCTCGTCTTTGGTTTATAAGACCGAAGATATTGCCTTGGAATTCCTGAGGGCCTTCAATAGAAACCTTCATGATAGGCTCAAGGATGGCAGGTTTTGCAGCCTTGTAGGCCTCTCGGAAGGCGCCGATTGCAGCAGCTTGGAAGGCCATATCCGAAGAGTCTACAGGGTGGGACTGTCCGTCGTTGATTGTAATCTTAGTTCCTACAATCGGGAATCCGATGAGGGTTCCTCTCTTTATAGCTTCTTTAAAGCCCTTATCGCAAGAAGGAATAAATTCCGAAGGAATTGCACCTCCCTTTATCTGATTGTCAAACTCATAATCTTGTTCGGTAATGGGTTCAATAAAGCCTGCAACGCGGCCGAACTGACCTGAACCGCCTGTCTGCTTTTTGTGCGTATAGTTGAAGTCGGCTCTTTGAGTGATAGCTTCGCGGTAAGCAACCTGAGGCATACCTGTTTCAACATCGCACTTATATTCCCTCTTCATTCGTTCAATGTAAACTTCCAAGTGAAGCTCTCCCATACCTTGAATGATGGTCTGGTTTGATTCCTTATCTACATAGCTTCTGAATGTGGGGTCTTCCTTTGTAAAGCGGTTAAGAGCCTTGGACATCTGATCTGCAGCCTGTTTATCTTTCGGTGTAAGCGAAAGAGAGATAACCGGATCCGGAACATACATGGAGCTCATGGCGTAGTTCAAATTGCCTCCGCAGAAGGTATCTCCTGAAGCACAGTCAATACCGAAAAGAGCTACAATGTCGCCGGGGCCGCCTTCGTTGATATCTTCCATAGTTGCGGAGTTCATTCGAACCAAGCGTCCGACCTTAAACTTCTTTCGGGCACGGGTATTAAAGAGTTCTTCACCTTTCTTTAAAGTTCCCTGATAAACACGGACATAGGTAAGCTGTCCGTACTTTCCGTCTTCAAGCTTAAAGCCTAAAGCAACTACGGGAGCGTTTTCATCCGTACCGAGCACGACGGGCTTTTCATCTTCATCGATATTTAAAGCCGTATTTTCAATTTCGGTCGGATCGGGGAGATAATAACCTACAGCATCCAAAAGAGGCTGGATTCCCTTATTTTTATAAGCCGAACCGAGGAAAACGGGAACAAACTGTTCTGCAAGAGTTCCCTTTCTGACGGCGGCTCTGATCATTTCTTCTGTTTCGGCACCTTCCAAAAAGGCTTCCGCCAATTCATCCGAGAACATGGTAGCGGCATCAATCATTTCTTCCCTGTATTTTTGGGCATCTGCCAAAAGATGCTGAGGGATTTCTGCCATACGGATTTGGGTACCGTTTTCGCCTTCAAAATACATGGCCTTCATTGTAACAAGGTCTACAACGCCTTCAAGTTTATCTTCCAAACCGATAGGAATCTGCATCATGTAAGCATTAAGGCCTAGTTTTTCCCTAAGCTGCATTCTGACCTTAAAGGGGTTTGCTCCTGTTCTGTCACACTTATTTACAAATGCAATTCGGGGAACATGGTAACGTTTTAACTGCCTGTCAACAGTGATAGACTGGGACTGAACACCTCCTACAGAGCAAAGAACCAAGATAGCTCCGTCCAAAACGCGCAATGAACGTTCAACTTCAATTGTGAAGTCTACGTGCCCGGGAGTGTCAATTACGTTAACCGTATAATCCTTCCATTTAACCTGAGTTGAAGCCGACTGAATCGTTATACCTCGTTCCTTTTCGAGCTCCATATTATCCATCGTAGCACCCACACCGTCTTTTCCGCGGACTTCATGCAAAGCATGAATTCTATCACAATAAAAAAGAATTCGTTCCGAAAGAGTGGTTTTACCGGAGTCAATGTGTGCACTAATACCGATATTTCTCATCTTAGAAATATCATTACCCATAATCAATACCTCATCTTTATAGATTTTTAGGAGCAAACAGCCGGGTTTCTCCTAAATGTTTTCATAAAAAACGAAAAGCAGTTATACTTTTCAAAATATAAGACGTTACAGTATAATAAAAAATAAAATAATATACAAGAGGGCCTATAAAAATCTGCTTATAAAAAAAGGGAGCTCGCAGTCTGAACTCCCTTTTGTACTACCACCTGAAGTGAGCAAAAGCTTTGTTTGCTTCGGCCATTCTGTGGACTTCTTCTTTCTTTTTGAAGGCGGTGCCCGTATTGTTATAGGCATCGATGAGCTCTGAGGCTAATCTTTCCGACATTTCGTGACCGCTTCTTTTTCTGGCAGCACCGATGATCCAGCGCATAGCCAAGGCTTCCCGTCTTCCTTCCGGAATATCCATAGGAACCTGATAAGTAGCGCCTCCTACTCGGCGGGATTTTACTTCAACAACCGGTTTTACGTTGTCCAAGGCCTTTGAAAAAACAGCCAAGGGTTCTTCACCGGTTTTTTCTTTGATTTTATCGAAAGAATCATACATTATTTTTGTAGTAATACTCTTTTTACCTGAAAGCATCATTCTTCCGATAAAGCGGGTAACTACCACGCTGTTATATTTTGAATCAGGAGCCGCAGGGCGTCTTGTAGCAATTTTTCCTCTACCCATTTTCTACCCCTTAAGCCTTAGGCTTTTTAGCTCCATACTTGGAGCGGCCTCGTTTTCTGTCTTCTACACCGAGAGCATCTTTGGTACCGCGTACAATGTGATAGCGTACACCCGGGAGGTCCTTAACACGTCCGCCTCTTACGAGAACAACAGAGTGTTCCTGCAAATTGTGTCCGATACCCGGAATATAGGCCGTTACTTCAATTCCGTTACTTAAACGGATACGGGCAACCTTTCTTAAGGCCGAGTTCGGTTTTTTAGGCGTAATTGTTTTAACGCTGGTGCAGACACCGCGCTTTTGAGGGCAAGACTGCAAGGCAGGACTCTTTGTCTTAACTGCTGCCGATTTTCGCCCCTTCTTTATCAATTGATTAATTGTAGGCATAAGCCTTATCTCCTTAATTTATCCGCCAGCACTACGGAATATTAGAAATAGTAGTATAGCATAAATTTAAAATAAATGTCAATGCCGTAAAAGAGTGTTATTAACAACAGGCGAAAAAGTAGTCAAACGGGGTAGGAAGGGCGCCTAGTTTTGGCTGCATTAACTAGTCGCCTGTTTCGGTACGAGCGACTAACATGCGGTAACTCGTAAATTAAGCCGGCAAGGATAATGCAGCAATCCGAGCCGGCTTTCTTTTTAGCTAGGGGGCTGCAAAATGACAAATTACCCGCAAGACATCATCACCGCTTATGCCGAGCGAAAAATCGGCAGGTCTCAATTCAAAAACCTCTTTGCCAAGTGGCAAAAAGAGAATGGCAGAGATTACACCTGCAAGGGAACGGCTGACAAATCAGGCATTTACCTGACCTATCGAGGCGTTACCGCAATGATTAAAAACGGCATATTGAACTTCAAAACAAATCAAGATGACACAGCAAACACACCCTTTGAGTTCCGCCGAAAGGTGGATTTTTACCGAGAGGAAAGAGGCAAGGGGATATTAAGGGCTATAGCAACGATGAACCGCTATATCGATATGGCAGGTGAAGCTCTTAGAAACAATGACGAAAACAGCTACCAAATCAACACAGAAAAATCAAAACAATGGGCAGACATAGCCATAGAGAGAGGGCGGATATGAGTCTTAGCAAAGCTTTAGATATGCCCGAAAAGCTCGTAATTCAGCAGGTAAAACAAATAATCGACGCTACGGGCATTAAACTACAACGAATAAACACGGGCTGTTTTAAAATCGGCGAGGGGCGGAGCCGCCGCTATATCAAGACAGCCGAAGCGGGGACTTGCGACTTTGAGGGCTACGACAAACACGGGCGGTTCGTGGCTATCGAGTGCAAGAGACCGAAGGGCGGCAGGTTATCGCCCGCTCAAAAAGAGCGGATAGACGACATCAACAGGAAGGGTGGTATAGCTTTCGTTGCCCGAAGCGGCAATGAGGCTTTAGCCTTGCTACAAGCAAACAATTGCATTTAGGAGGTGCGGAATATGCAAGAAGAATTGAGACAGGTGGAAACACCGGAGATTTTGCTGACACTAATTCAGCAATTAAACTACACAGCGTGGGAGAAAGAAAAGATACTCCAGACCGAGGAGAACGGCAACAAGATAGCGAATTTACAAGGCTTTCTAGCCGGTGTGCGCTCATATAAAAACACAATGCGAAACATCGGTTATATCCTCGATGAAGAATTTGACGGTACGGAAAATCGGATACCGCCGTTCTTTGATAGTGATGGAGATTGTTCAATCAAACTTTCCAGATTGCGGGAAGTTGTATCCACGCTAAACGAAGTAACGGCTAGCGATGATTATGAAAAATTCACGAAGCTGTGGGCTGGCGTAGTGGACAACGAGAAGAACAGCCTTTTCTACTACAAAGAGAAAGGCCGAGATTTACACTTTGCAAAAGGCTGGTATGAAGCAATGGACTGGGTCAACAGAACCATCAAGAAACTAGATATAGAGCTAGCCGTGGCAGAAAAGAAAAAAGCGGAAAGTTTTCCGTTCGATGACGGCGAGTAAATGGGAGCGGGCACACAGGGTGTAAGCGGCTAGACCGCTGGCGGGTTCAACTCCCGCACGCTTCAATAAGCCTTTAGCGGTGCGCAACGTCGGAGGCTTTAAAAAAATATTTAAGAGGTGCGAAAAATGAAAAATGCAATTTACAAAATCTGTGAAAAGTTAAAAGGTTATTCAGCGGAAGATGAATATTTTGAAGTGCTTCAAGTTCAGCAAAACGAAGACAATGAGTATGTCGTAGTCGTTCGAGCAATAGAAGCAGGAACAACAGAGGGGGCGGGCGATGAAAGTAACGAATAAATTACACCTTCCCGAAGCCTTTGTTAAAGCCGTAAGTGTAGAGCGGCACAATAAAGCGGGCTGTTATTCGGCGACCACACTCAACAAGGGCACGAAAGAAATCATCCTACAGGAACGGCACTGGGACGAATTCGAAACCGACGCAGCGGATAACGTCTGGGCGGTCTGGGGTTCGGCAGTGCATGAGCTTTTTGAAAAAATTCAAGACGATAATTTTCACGAAGAAAAATTTGATGTTGCGGTTTCTCAAAGTCATGTAACCGGCATAGTAGACAGCTACGACATGAAGACCGGCACTATAAACGACTGGAAGACGGCTAGCGTTTATAAAATTATGAAATCCGATTTTTCAGACTGGTACAAACAAGGAATGACCTATGCTTGGCTTTTGAAGCGAAGCGGACTAGATGTAAGGCGTTGCCGATTTATAGCCCTATTAAAAGACCACTCAAAGAGCAAGGCCAAAATCGACAAAAGCTATCCGCAATCGCCCGTATTCGTTTACGAGTTTGAAGTAACGCCTGAAGAATTGGAGCAAGCGGGAGAACGGGTCCTTGCAAAGGTTCTCGAAATCGAAGCGGCCGAAAAAATGGCTGATAACGAGATACCCCCTTGCACTGCCGAGGAACGATGGGCGGATAATGACAAATGGGCGGTTATGAAGCAAGGCCGAAAAACGGCGGTACGGGTATTTGACAAAGAAATCGACGCCGAAATATGTGCACAAGAATTAGGCACCAGCCACTACATAGAGCACCGCCCCGCAGTCAGCAGAAAATGCGGCGATTATTGCTTATGCAAAGATTTTTGTAATTTTTATAAAAATCAGCAGGAGGCGGAAAAATGACAGACCTCAATACTTTAACAATTATCGGGCGATTAACCCGTGATGGAGAGCTAGCTTATACAACAGGCGGCACGGCCCGCCTTAATTTAAGTATCGCAGTCAACCGCAGCCAAAAGAGCGGCGGCGAGTGGAGCGATAAGGTTTCATTTTTCGATGTTACCGTCTGGGGTAAGACAGCCGAGAATATCAGCCCTTATTTAGGCAAAGGTAAACAGATAGCGGTACAAGGTTACTTAGAACAGCAACGCTGGGAGAAAGACGGACAGAAGTATAGTAAGGTTTGCATTATCGCAAATCAGGTACAACTGCTCGGCGGTAAGAATGCAGAAACCCCGCAGCAATCTCAAGGCTACACGGACGCAAGAAGTGATGACGACTTCCAAGAAGAAATACCGTTTTAAGGAGGGCTAAAAATGGAAAATGCAATCGACATATACAAATCACTAGCCCGCCCTCCAAAAGACGCACTGCGTGAAATACAAGCGGGAAAGTTAAAAGGCAAGACCGACATTAACCCACAATGGCGGTATAAGGCAATGACAGAAAAATTCGGGCTTGTAGGTATCGGCTGGAGATATGAAGTCCAAAAGCTATGGACGGAGCAAGGCGCAGGCGATGAGGTTTTAGCATTTGCTAAAGTTTCGGTTTTTGTTAAAGACGGCGAAAACTGGAGCGATCCGATAGAGGGTATCGGAGGCAGTAAGCTAGTTGCTATCGAAAAGGGAAACCCCGTGAGCAATGATGAAGGTTATAAAATGGCAGTAACGGACGCATTCAGCACCGCCCTAAAAATGCTAGGCGTTGCAGCTGATATTTACGCAGGGCTCTGGGACGGTTCCAAGTACAGAGAAACACCCACCGAATTACCGCCGAAGGTCCAGACCATAAAAGACACATTCGACGGCGAGGTGGTGGAGCCTAAGCAACCGACAAAACCGCAAGAGGCCGCAAAGCTAGCTTTTGAGCCGAAAGGCGGCGAAACAACCCCCGCCGAGAAAGAAGCGATTGCAAAACTGTTAAGCTCTAAAGATTTAACAGGCAAGCCGCTTTTTTCAAAGGACGAAATGAAAGCCTATAGCGATATGCGGAAGGACAAGACCGCCGCAGAGCTTATAGACATCATCATAGAAGAGCGTCAAAATCGTCTTCGTATTGTTCAGCCGGAAGAAGTCGGCATCCCTCAACAGCAAGGATTAGACATCTTCTAAAGGAGCGAGCGGCTATGGTGCAATATGTATTAAAGCGTTCAACGATTGCGGGGCGGATAGCTTTTGAGCCGCCCACAGACGCAGGGGCAAGCGAGCGTATAAAAAGCGAACTCCGCAAGTGTCGAGATAAACATAATGACTTTGTACTCGTTACACTACAGCCGCCTAAGCGACCGAGAACGACGGGAGATGACTCGCAAAACCACCACTTGAACGGGCATATAATGCAGATATGCAACGAAACAGGCAACGATTACGAAAGTGTAAAATCCGCCGTCAAGATGATAGCCGTCGAGAATATGGGGTTTCCCTACAACACAATCGGCGGACAGATAATCCCTCAAAGGGAACGGGATTGCAGCACCGATGAATGTGCAAAGCTGATAGAAGCGGCGCATTTATTGGCGGCTGACTTAGGTATAATTTTACAGGAATAGAATATGGAACGCATACAATTATTTAATGACCATTTTCAAAATTACAAAGTATACGGAATTCCGAAAGCACAGTTAATCATCGCCGATATTCCGTACAACATCGGGAAGAACGCATACGGCAGTAATCCGAGCTGGTATATCGATGGAGACAATGCAAACGGCGAATCGGAGCTTGCGGGCAAACAGTTTTTTGATACGGACAAAAATTTTAGACCGCCCGAGTTTATGCACTTTTGCAGCAAGATGTTAATTAAAGAGCCGAAAGAAAAAGGCAAAGCACCATGTATGATTGTATTCTGTGCTTTTGAACAGCAATTTGAGCTTATACAGCTTGCAAGAAAATACGGGCTTAATAATTACATCAATCTCGTATTTCGTAAAAACTTTTCTGCTCAAGTCTTAAAAGCAAATATGCGGATTGTCGGGAACTGTGAATATGCGGTTTTATTCTACCGTGAAAAATTACCCAAATTCAATAATGACGGGCGAATGATTTTTAATTGCTTCGATTGGGTTCGTGATAATGAGCTTCCGAAAGTTCACCCGACGCAAAAACCCGTAAAGGTAATTGAAAACTTAATCCGCATTTTCACGGACGAGAACGATGTAGTAATTGACCCCGTCGCAGGAAGCGGCCACAACGCTTTTAGCGGCAAAGAATTTAAACCGCAGAGCTTACGGTTTTGAAATTAAGAAGAATTTTTGTGAAGCGGCTAAAACAAAAATATTAACGGAATGTACGCCGTATTTGATTTAGGGCGAGGGAAAAATGTGTAATTGTATTGAAGATGTTACAAAAAAATTAAAAGAAAACTTAGGAGATGATGAGCTGGAATTACAAGGCGTTGTATGGAGTTTAGAAACAATGGAACAAAAACTTGTAAGCTATTTTAAGTATCGCCAAAAGAATAAGGCGGGCGGATTTTACAAAAATAAAACCGAAAGCTATATAGTCTATAGCTACTGCCCTTTTTGCGGGAAAAAGTACGAAACAGATGATAAAACGGAGGCTTAAAAAATGAAACAGCTTTATTTATGCGGAGCGATAAGCAACAACCCGCATTACAAACAAGACTTTGAAGAAGCAGGAACAAGACTTATCGAAGCGGGTTATAGCGTAGTCTCGCCCGTTATGTTTTGCAATGAAAAATGGAGCTGGAAGAAGTGTATAAGGAAGTGTATTGAAGTTATGGTGCGGAATAAAAATCTGGCAATCGCATTGATTGAAAATGACTACAAATCCGAAGGGAGAACTTTAGAGCTAATAATAGCTAGAATTCTAGACCTTGAAATAAAGACAGTTAGTGAGTAGGTGGAGGTATAAATTATGAAGTTTGACATTAACAAAGTATATACGGCGGTAAATGCCGATGAAGTCAAAATTGGGAGTAAATGCTTTTATGAATGGAGCTTAAAATACTTAAAAGAAGCTGTGAAAAATAACAATGAACAGGACATAGGGATAGTTACAGAAATTTATGATGAAAGCCAAATTTATAGATTTCAAATAGACTACTGTATCGATAGGGAGGAAATAAGCGATGGAGCTTTTGCTCTTATATATCTTATCGAGCCGCCGAAAGAAAAAAATACTAGAGCTTATTGCGGAACTTGAAACTTTCACAAAAGTTGTACAAAAGAAAAACCTGAAAAGATTATTGAAATAGGAGGGAGAAGCAAAATGTTAATTTTTCCAATGAAAAAAGAATGGTACGAAAAAATAAAAAACGGGGAGAAAACAATAGAATATCGTGAAGTAAAACCCTATTGGGAAACTCGTTTTAAAAATGAGTTTATGAATAGAGCAGGAGCCTTGAACTGTCCTTGTATTTTACGGCTGGGGTATACAAAAAAATATATGACCGCTCAAATTGTCGGAATTGAAATCGTAAGCGGCAAAGATACTGATTTAAACATCGACAAACCGGTGTATGCCATTCACTTTAAGCTAGGAGCATAAAGCCAATGTCTACATCAAAAGACCAACGCCGCTATGCACTTGCAACAAGCGGCGGAGTTTGCGAAGTATGCGGGCGGCCTTTGAACGAAGGACAGCCGCAAGGGGCGCACCGAATAGGCAACACTAAAGCGAATCGGGCTAAATATGGCGACTTCGTAATCGACCACCGCCTAAATATGGGGATGACCTGCTCGCTAAAATGCAACGGAGAATTAGACATCAGCAGAAACACGGGCGAAGTTATTAAACTTTGCAAAAGGATATATGAACTAGAACTACAAAAATACGAGGTGCAGAAATGAGAGAATCGTTCGTCTTTCACAGTGAATACATCGCAGACTTACCCGAAAGGTATAAATCGGTGTTTGCGATATACACAATCAATTATGCTTTAAGCGGCGAGACGCCGCCTATCGAGGAAGGGACACTTGAATACTCGCTATGGGTTAAGATAGCCCGACGGGTTGACCAAGAAAGCGAGAAGTACGAAACAATTAAAGAAAAGCGGGCGGCGGCAGGAAAGAAGCACACAGGCAATCAGTATACGAAAGAAACACCCAAAGAGGAAGAATCGCCGAAAGCTAACCCGCAGGAAGAAAAGACGGGAGCGGAGGAAGCGTCGAGCGAAAAACCGAAAAAGAAGAATTTTAAAAAGCCGACAGTTGAAGAAATTAGAGAATACTGCACGGAGAGAAAAAACGGCGTAGACGCTCAAGCGTTCTATGACTTCTACGAAAGTAAGGGCTGGAAAGTTGGAACGGCAGGAATGAAAGACTGGCGGGCAAGCGTCCGCACTTGGGAGGGACGGCGGAAAGCCGAGGGAGCAAGACAGAAACAGACAGGGGCGTTATGGGGGAATGAAAGCGACATCCCCGAAGAAATTATAAATATGATTTAAAAGAAAAGAGGTGTGGGAGAATGAACGAATTAAAAGGCATATCGGCAGTACTAAGCAAGCTATCAAGCATTACGCCGAAAAGCGAGGCGGAAGTTTTAGAGCAAGAGCGAAGATTAAGAGATGAAAGATTATTTATTCATTACAGGCAAGAAGCCCCCGAAAGGTTTGTAAAAGAGTCGCTAGGCACCTACAAGGTAGACGACACGGAAAAACAAAACGCCCTAGCTAACGCTCGATTGTTTGTGCAGGCAGTGAAATGCGGAAAGTTTCAAACGCTCGTTTTTTTAGGCAATGTTGGAACGGGTAAGACACACCTATCTTGCGGAATTATCCGAGAGTGCGGAGGGCTATATAGATTGGCTTCGTCGATAGTCGAGGAACTAAGACGGGCGAAATCTTTTAGCTCCGATAAAACGGAAGCTAAGATTTTAGACGCTTACGGAAAAACAAACCTTTTAATCATTGACGAAATCGGGCGAGGGGCGACGGCAGCAGAGGAGCAATATATGTTATACCAAATAATAAACGAACGCTACAACCGCCGAATGCCTACGGTTTTGGTAAGCAACCAAATAAAAAAAGAATTCTTACAGTATATCGGGATCGCCGCCGCTGACCGCTTATCCGAGAGTGCTCATGTGGTAGAATTAACAGGCAAAAGCTATAGGGCGGCCTTGCGTCAAAGCTAAAGCAATCAATGCCTAAACAATTGGAGTTTGATTTTAGCGAGTTACCGGAAACAAAAACAGACCTGCCACATTACAAGAACCCTAAGTGTGATAATGAACGCTTATTAAACTATCAATGGGATTTTAAGCACGGCGATAAGGCCGCTTTAAACAAAATGTATAAACTAGGGCTTTCTATAGCCCTGCGTTACATATCGACACACGCAAAGAAGAACCCGCATATAGCAAGGCTCGACAAGAGCTATCGGGAAGAAAAGGCACACAATGCCATCACCTACATTATAGCCCGAT
Organism: Treponema sp. OMZ 790; assembly: GCF_024181285.1. Taxonomy (NCBI): domain Bacteria; kingdom Pseudomonadati; phylum Spirochaetota; class Spirochaetia; order Treponematales; family Treponemataceae; genus Treponema; species Treponema sp. OMZ 790. The sequence continues at coordinate 1,742,962 of NZ_CP051201.1, forward strand.
ATTTACAGGTTTCGGATTTTGTTATAAGTAAAAGTTTCACATCATACCTTTATTTAAGAATTCAGCACGAATTATTTTACAGGCGGAAAGTAGACAGCATTATAGACTTCGTGGATTTAGACAGTTTATATCCTCAAAAATAATTAAAAAAAATATAAAAATCTTCGAAAAAGTGAAAATAAAAATGACTATATACATAGACATAAATACCTAATAGTTTCATAGGCGGTTGTGCTTTCGCGCCTGCATAGCCGCCTTCCTTTTGATACGAGCAGTCATTTACAAAAATGACTATATGTATATACGCCAAGAAAAGGGGCGTTATCCTTTTCTATCCAAGCGGCGGGCACGTCGTAATAAATGCGTAAGGAGAAAAAAATGAAACGTGATTTTTTAGAAGGTTTGAATTTGGACGCTGACACAATCGACAAGATTATGGCAGAAAATGGTAAAGATGTTAATCGTGAAAAGGCAAAATACGCCGACTACGACGACATCAAAACACAGCTTGAAGCTGCAAACAAGACCATTGAAAAGTTCAAGGACTACGACGAAACCAAGACCGAAGTTGAAAAATACAAGGCTGAAAATGAAAAATTACAAAAAGAGGGAGCGGCAAAAATAGCCGCTATGGAACGTTCGGCAAAAGTGAAAGATTATCTTTCAAACAAGAAGTTTGTAAACGATATAACCCGTGACGCTATCGCCGCTAAAATGGGCGAGGCTCTGGAAGCAGACGCAAGCAAGGGTAAAAATCTTGATGACATTTTCGCCGAAATCACAAAAGACAAAGCGGACATTTTAAAGGACGAAACACAGCCTACCCCGCCCGTCGTTCCTCCGATGGGTGGTAAAAGCAGCAAGTCCGATGATGACGCACAGGCAAGGGCGGTAATGGGATTACCCCCTAGAAAAGAATAGGAGAAATTAACTTATGGCAAATCAAATCGCAAAGTTCAAAAAGTATGTTGACCTTTTGGACGAAGTATACAAGGCCGAGTCAAAAACGGCCGTTCTTGAAAGCGACGCAACCCTCGCAAGGCAGGGGGCAAACGCAAACGAAATCATCATCCCTAAATTGGAGATGGACGGATTGGGCGACTACGATCGCAACAGCGGATATGTGGGCGGCAGCGTTACAATGACTAACGAGACCGTTACATTCAACTATGACCGAGGCCGCAAGTTCAGCATTGACGCAATGGACAACGAGGAAACCGCAGGGCTCGCATTCGGCAAGCTCGCTTCCGAGTTCATTAGGACTAAAGTCGCCCCCGAACAGGACGCTTTTAGGTTTGCGACATATTCTAACCTTGCGGGTACTAAAATAAGCGGCACGCTTGCAGCAGGTACGGATGTATTAACAGCCCTCCAGACAGCGGTAGGAGCTATGAATGACGCAGAGGTTACAGCCTCAAGTCGTCATTTATTTATTACTTCGCCCCTTTTGATTGCGGCTAAAAACGTAGACACAAACAAGAGCCGTGATATTTTGGGGGCTTTTGCAAGTATTACCGAAGTGCCTAGCTCAAGATTTTACACAGCTATTGATTTTCTTGACGGAAAAACCAGCAGCGAGGAAAAAGGCGGGTTTAAAAAAGCGTCCGCAGGAAAGGATATAAACTTCCTTATCGTTGAAAAGTCGGCAATCTTGCAGTTTACAAAGCACAATGTAAACAAGGCTATTCCGCCCGAAGACAACCCCGACGCTGACGCTTGGATTTTTAACTTCCGAGAGTACGGGCTCGCCGATGTCTACGAAAACAAGACCGCAGGTATCTACCTGCACCACAAAGCATAAGGAGGGAAAGAATGAAAACGGTAGGATATATCCCCGAAGAAAAAGAAGACCAGACTTTAACGGGAAAACCGACTAAACCGACTAAACCGAAGGGAGTGAAGGCTTCAAAGAAAGATACGACAGAGGAAGGCTCAAAAAAAGCGGAGCAAACGCCAACCGACGTAGCAGAGCCTAAAAATGACGGAGAAAACTCCGACGGGCAATAAGGAGAGGGGCGGAATGTTCGAGAATGTAAATTATAACTTTTATAAAAACAACCTAGGGCGTTCCGCCGTTCCTGATGAAGCGGCTTTTAATGAATACGCCGCCGAGAATAAACTGTTTGTGAAACGGCTTATAAACGACGGCGTGATTTTTGAGCTTGAAAAAGACGGGATAGACAGTGCGGTGTGTATGATGATTGAAACGGACTACACCACAGCACAGGAAGCAAACGCAAGCGAGGGCGGAGCGGTAGCGAGCGAAAGCATAAACGGTTATTCCTACTCTTACGACCGCACAGCCGCACAGGAAGAAGCAAAGCTAAACGCCAAAAGCACCGAGGCTAAAAAACTCAAATGGCTAAGGCTTTATTGCGATATTGTGCAGGGGGTAAGGTAATGACAAAACCAATCCCCACACGCCTTTTAGTCCACGATTGCGTTTTAAAAAAACCGAAAGGACTAGACCGCAACAGAAACCCTATCTATGAAAGTACAATCTTAAAACGAGTAAGAATCGGGGCGACCTTTCAATCGGTTCGAGGGGCTTACGGAGAAACTAAAACCGACACCTTAACGCTTTTCATAGACGCTAAAAATACACGCTGTGAAACGATAGACGGAGAAGCAACGGAGAGAAAGCTCCCCGCCGAAAAAGACGCTATCGAATGGCAAGGGCAGACCTTCACGGTTCGGAGTATAACCCCTTGCTACACCCAAGGAAGCAATCCACATCATTGGGAGGTAACACTTGAATAAGTCAGGCGGAATAGAATTCACGGTTAAAGGGAACTTCAGAGAGGCGGAAGCTAAGGCAAGGCTTAACAAGGCGATTAAGCGGGTGCAAATGAAGCTAGACACACAGGTTATAACCGATAGCAATTATTTTGTCCCAAAAAATACAACCACGCTGGAAAAATCCGCAGTTATTAACACGGTAATAGGTAGCGGTATTATTAAGTGGAGAACGCCATACGCCCGTCGTCAATATTATGGTATAGATTTTGACCATTCAAAGCAAAAAAATCCCAACGCCTGTGCAAAATGGTTTGAAGCGGCAAAAGCCAGATGGCTGGAAAAATGGAGAAAACTAGTAAATGACGAAATCCAACATAGCTGAAGTAGTAAGTGAATGGGTGGAGCAAGCCCTAGCCTTACCCTTTACGATTTATTGCGACCTTATACCTACGGCAGACGCTGACGGAGCGTGTGTAAGGCACGACCCAAGCCCTGCCGCCGAGAAAAGATTTTCGGACGGCTCTCGCTATGTTTCTCGTAACCTTACATTTTATGTAAGAATGAAAAACGCAGAACAAGCGAGAGAATTGGCGAAACAAATAACAGACAAACTGGACGGGGCTACAGTAACAAGCCCCGACGGATTGTCGATAGATTGCGAGGCAGTTACACTCCCGCAGTACATCGACACCGACAGTAAGAACTATACAACCTATGCGGCGGCGATTAAGTGTGATTATTACGAACCCGCCGAAATTGATTAAAGGAGAAAAAACTATGGCTGATTTAATTAAAAAAACAAAGATAGTGCCGTTTATAAACACCGGTACGGAGACGCTGCCGAAATGGACGCAGATTAAAAAATCTACGACATTTACGCTTACCATGAATCCGCAGACTAAGACATTCGATTTTATATCGAGCGAAACCCCGCAGAACGAAATCGACAGTTACCAACCGAGCCTATCGCAGAGCCTTACCATGTTTAAGGACGAACCTGACTACAAAGCAATCTTTGATATGCTTTACAATCGATCTACAGGCAAGGACGCACACCGAGACGCTCTAATCGTCTTCTACAAAGAGAAAGGGAACTATACCCCGCCGGGCGAATCCGACAGCGTCCCCTGCTACAAAGCATGGAAGATAGACGCTTTAGTAACCATAAACCAAATGGACACGGTAAACGAGAATATTGACTTTGATCTTGCGTTGAACGAAATCACAAACGGAGCAATAACGGTTAGCAGCGCAGGCGAGCCGACATTTATCAAAGGCACTTTTGAAGGCGAGACCTTTACGGCTGATTAATGATTGATTTAAAAAAAGCATGGCTGCCCGAATCTATAGAGGTGGAAGGCAGCCTTTACCCTATACACACTTCCTTTAAGTACTGGCTAAGGTTTTTAGAATTGCTGGAAGATAAGACCGTGCAGCCGAGCGATTTTGATTTTATGTACAAAAGCCAAAAACCAAGCAACAGAGAGGACGGGGTTATGGCACTGGTGCAATTCTGCAACCCGCCTCAAATCCTACCAAGAGTTCAAAAGGGAGAGGCGGGCGGAAAAGTCCTTGACTACACGATAGACGCTGACTACATCTATGCGGCATTTTGGGAGCAGTACGGCATAGACCTAGTTACAAGTAATCTGCATTGGTACAAGTTTCAAGCCTTGTTCCGGGGCTTACATAATACCAAGCTAAACGAGATTATCGGCTATAGGCTGTATGAGCATACAGGCGGCAAGAAAGACAACCACGACCGACAAATGGAAGACCTCCGCAGGGCGTGGGAATTACCGCTAGAGGCGGACGAGGAAGACGAAGATTTAAAAGATTTTGAAAATAAATTGAGAGGGATTGAATGAGAATAACCTGCGACACGAAAGACACCCTACCCTTATCGGAATTAACCGAATTTCAAGGTGGATTAAAAAAACGGACAGACGACGATCTAGCAAAGATTGAGCGGAGCATTAAGGATTACGGTTTTGCTACGCCTTTTTTTGTTTGGAAACATAACGGCAAAAATAAAGTTTTAGACGGACACGGGAGACTTCAAACACTAAAAGCAATGCAGGCTAAAGGTGAAGTAATAGCCGATCTGCCAGTCGTATATATCGACCTGCCGAATGAAGAAGCGGCTAAGAACCTACTACTGCGAATATGCAGCACATATGGAGAGATGACGGCGGAAAGCGTTTTATCTTTTATTGGAGATTACGAAGTAAAGATAGATGACATTCGGCTTCCTAGCGGGTGCCTAGATTTATCAAATTTAAAAATTAATGTCGAGGATTTTGGCACTGATTTTAGTCTTGCAGACGGCGACATTCCAGAGATGTGCACGATGACGTTTACGCTACATCGCGAACAGAAAGAATTAATTGAGTATTGCATGGAACAGGTGCGTGATAATATTGTAGAAACATTTGGGAACTCAAATAAGAATGGGAATGCTTTATATGAGGTGGTTAGAGAATGGGCAGAGCTAAAGCGATAGAATTAAAAGTTATTCCATCAAACATTGCAAACCCTTTTATTAAGCAACACCATTATTCGGGCAAGGTTGTTAATAATTCCTGTCTTCATTTTGGGGCTTTTTTAGATGGGCATTTGCATGGAGTGTTATCGTTCGGGCCGTCTTTGGATAAGCAAAAAATAATAACACTTGTAAAAGGCACCGGCTGGTATGAATTTTTAGAATTAAACAGAATGGCGTTTGATGACTACCTGCCTAGATTTTCAGAAAGCCGATGTATATCTCAATCTATAAAACTCATTAAAAAAAATGCACCTCAAATAAAATGGATTATCAGTTTTGCCGACGGGTGTTCTTGCGGAGACGGCACAATTTATAGAGCTAGCAATTTTGTTTTAACGGCTATAAAACCGAATGATAGTTTAATCTTACTGCCTAGTGGAGAAAAGATACACGAACTAACACTTAAAAGTATGCCAACAAAGCCCCGTAAGGAATTAGGCGGGTTGTCTTTTTATGAAATAACTGGCGGAAAATACACCATGTCAAAATATATAGAAGCAACAAAAGGTAAAATTTTAAAAGGATTTCAACTACGTTATATTTATTTTATAGACAAAAAATATAAAGACAGATTAACTGTCCCTATTATTCCTTTTTCCAAAATTGACGAAATAGGAGCCGGAATGTATAAAGGCTCTTGTATATCACTAGCGGAAAGGCATAAGGCGGGCGTAGCATGGAAAAAAGAGAAAAACGAGAATGAGTAAAGGTTACACTAAAGAGCAGGTATTAAAAGCTATTCATGAAAGTGGGAGTGTCATTTCAATTATTCGTAAAAATCTAGGCTGTAAATCTTGGGAAACAGCCAGGCGATATATTGATAAATGGCAGGAAACTCGTGACGCTTTTGCAACCGAAGAAAAAGCGGTGAATGATTTAGCTCGCTCGGTAGTGATTAAAGATATAAAGGCGGGGAATGTGCAGACAGCCAAATGGTGGCTGGCAATCAAAGAGCGTCAAGAATTCGGTGAGCAGCAAGAACAGATGATTGATGATACAGAATTAACAATCAACATCATAGACGGGGTGCAGAATGAAGATTGACAGCACCGCCATATTTGCAACGTTCTATAATGACGCTTTCCGTGCAATAATGAAGCACAGCAAAGAACGCTATACATTCACAGGCGGACGGGCAAGTTGCAAGAGTAGTTTTATATCCCTAGTAATTGTGCTTCTTATCGTGATGTTCCCGGACTACAACGCTTTAATACTACGCAAGACAGCTAAAACGCTTAGACGCTCGGTATTTGAGCAGATAGTATGGGCGATTAACAAGCTAGGGCTTACCGCCCGATTTAAAATCCCGAAATCACAGACGGCGGCATTGCCGATAAGCTATATAAGAAAGAACGGGCAAACACAGTATATTATATTTGCCGGAAGTGATAACCCCGAAAAGTTAAAATCAATTAAGGTGTCAAGCGGCTATTTTGCTATTCTTTGGGTGGAAGAAAAAACAGAGTTTGGTCCCGCCGAATTACAGAATATTAAAATCTCCGTATTGCGAGGCGGAAAAGCCTTTTATACTTTTGAAAGCTACAACCCACCGAGTGCAACCCGCCATTGGTGCAACAGAGAGGCCGCAACATACGACCCTAACAGAATGATTATTCACACCACCTATCAGGATATACCCAGTGAATGGCTAGGCGACGCAATACTTCACGACATCGAGCAAACGAAGAGAAGCAACCCTAGAGCGTATGAGAATATTTATCTAGGCATAGCGACAGGCGCGGGGCGGAATGTCTTTGAGAATGTGGAACTCCGAGAAATCACGGACGCAGAAATAGCGGCGTTCGATTATTTTTACAGCGGCATTGACTGGGGTTACTACCCCGACCCTTTTGCATTCAGTACATCAGCGTTTAACGCAAGCAAACAGACGCTTTATATCTTTAATGAATTGTACTTGAATAAACAAGGCAACTATGAAGCATTTCAAACATTGAGCGAGTATATGGAGACTTGCGGCATGAACATTGCAAGAGACCGAATAACCGCAGACAGTGCAGAGCCTAAGAGTATCGCAGACTTTAGGACTTGGGGCGGTAATGTACGGGGAGCGGTTAAAGGAATAGGCAGCAGAGACGCCGGCTTTAAATGGCTTCAAGGCTTAAAGAAAATCGTAATAGACCCCGTAAGGTGTCCGCATATAGCCGACGAGTTCACGCTATACGAATACGAGATTGATAAACGCACGGGCGAGATTATGAGCGGTTATCCTCAAGGACAGCCCGACCACGGCATAGACACGGTGCGATATTCGCTAGAGACTATATGGCGGCACGGCGGCGAATAAATGACTATATAAGGTGAGAGGCTAAATAAAATGTTTGAAAAAATAAGGGGCTTTATTATGAATATCTTACAACTATTCCACAATAACACCATAAAGGATGTTACAGGGATAAACACTAACATAAGCAAGAAGATGTACAACACTATCGAGCTATGGGGGCAGATGATGAGCGGGGCAGCTCCTTGGAATGAGAAAGCACCACCCTGCGGAGTTTTAGAACAGATAAGCGGGCGATTGTCTATGCTCGTATCCCGTGAAATCGGGCTAGAGGTTGAGAATGAAGCAATAGCCGAAGCTATGAATCATATAAACAAGAATGTTGATAAAATTGTAGACTATATAGCACTTCTAGGCGGCTGCCTTATCCGCCCTATTTTCAGCAACGGAAAATTGCAATATGAAACAATCCCGCTAGGTAATTATCTGCCTATATCCTACGATTACGACGGAACACTTACGGGGGCGTTGATTTTAAAAGAAATTATTATCGGTTCCAAAAAATGGCTATTAACGGAAAAACACACCTACGAAAAAAACACCCATTCGGTAGAATGCGGGCTATATAGGAATGAAGGCGGAGCGTTGAGAAAAGCGGACTTGACCGACTGCCCGCAGACGGCAGAGCTAACACCCGAATACGCATGGGCGGGTGTAAGACAGCCGATGATTATCGAGTTCAGAAATCACGCAATAAACAAGATAGACGGCTCAAGCGTTCCCGTGGCAATCATAGCAGGGGCGGAAGAACTTATCAAAAGTGCAGATGAGCAATTCGAGCGTATGAATTGGGAGCAAAAAGGCGGAGAAATGCGGATATGGGCTGACCGTGATATGTTCCAAAAAAGACAGAAAAGAAACGGCGAAGCAGTGGGTGTAAAGATGACACCCGAACTTAACCGCCTTGTCGTTCAGATCGAGGGCGACGGCAGCACGGACGGAAAGCGGATTGTAGAACACGCCCCGAATTTAAGGACGACCCAACAAAACGAAATGCTGCAGCAGATATTTAGGCGTATAGAATTAACCTGTAACATCGGCAAGGGTACAATCTCGGACATGGAAAGCGTCCAGCAAACGGCAACGCAGTATTCGGGCGGACGGCAAGAACTATATGCTATCGTAGACAAGATAGAAGACGAAATCGAAGTAAAGTATCAGCACTGCGCTGATGTCTTCGCACACATGGCAGCCGCTTATAGATTGGGGGCTAACAATTCAAAAATAACGGTAACTTGGAATAATGACCTCACAAGAAAGGACATAACAGCGGCTAAGACTATGGCGATAAACGAAATAAATGCAGGGGTGCGCAGTCCGTGGGAATACCGCCGAGACTTCTTCGGAGAAGACGAAGCGCAGGCAAAGGCTAACACACCGGAACCCGAAGCAGCACCCGACCTTTTCAATTTTGGAGCGTAAAATGGCAAGATTAAACAAGCAAAGAAAAGAAATAACTAGGAACGATAGAGCAGTATTAAACGGACTACGCTATGCAATAAACACCTACCCTTTTAGAAAGCGTATTGTAATAGTATGGCGTATTTTGTGGGCTAAGTTTTAATATGCTATCCCCCCGATACCTTGAAGGATTATCCGACGATATTATCGAAATTTACTCGCAGCTTGAAAGTGAAATCCTACAGGATATGGCTCGGCGTATCGCAAGGCTAGGCAAAATAACCGAAACTACACGCTGGCAAGCTCAAATGCTAGCCGAAGCGGGAGGACTTAAAAAAAACATAGCCCGAATACTGGCAAAGTACGATAAGGCGATAATCAAACAAGTTACCGATACATTCACGGAAGCACTAGAAACGAACGCTCGAAACGATAACCGCATTTTTAAGGCAATGACAGGGCGGACGGTAAGTGCGCCTAACGCTCAAGCTATGCTATCGACAATCCAAAAATGCCATAGCGACCTATCAAGACTAACCTTAACAACAGCGGCAACAACACAACAGCAGTTTGTACGAGAGGCAAACAGGGTGTATATAAACGTTCAAAGCGGAGCCTTTGACTACAACAACGCTATGAAGGACGCAGCGGACGAATTAAGTAAGCGAGGAATTACCACCGTACAATACGATAACGGCAAACCTATCACACGCACAATAGAATCAGCCGTCCGCATGAACATATTAACCAGCATTAACCAAACGGCAGCCAATCAAACATTAAACAACGCCGAGGAGCTTGGAGTAGAAAAGTTTGAAGTTACAGCACACATTGGAGCAAGACCAGACCACGCAGCGTGGCAGGGTAAGATTTACACACGCAAGCAGCTATACAGCATTTGCGAGCTGGGAACGGCAACGGGGTTATGCGGGATTAACTGCCGTCATTCGTTCTATCCTTATTTTGACGGAATGGAAAAGCACTATACCGACAAAGACCTAGACGAATTAGCAAGCGAGAAAGTAAGCTACAACGGCGAGGAATTAACCCGCTACGACGGCGAGCAGAAACTACGGGGGATTGAGCGGAAGATAAGGGCGTATAAACGGCAAGCATTAACGCAAGAAGCAGCAGGGGTAGACAGCACGAAGGCAAGGCGGAAGCTAGGAGAATGGCAGGCGGCAGCTAGAGACTTCACGAAGCAGACAGGCATAGCAAGAGACCGAGCAAGAGAGTATGTCGGAACAGCAACGGGCAAGCAGCCAAGAGGAATAACACCGCAGGTTACACATTCATTCAAACAGTCTACACCAATAAACCCCGTCGTTTCTCAAAAAGTTGCAGATATGAACGACAAGGCCGCTACCTTCTACACGGCAACACATAGCCTTAATGCTTTTGTAACTAAGGCAAAATTCACGCAAACGATGACACCGATACAAACGGCTAAGGTAGTGGAAGGCAGAAACCTAGCAGGGAAACTATACGTAAAGCGAGAATTAAAAGACATCAACACGGTATTAAAGGCACAAGGCTTTGACGGTAAGCCTACAGTATTATCAAAAGCGGACTTTTTAAAAGCGGTAGATGATGACACCTTTATAGGCCAAAGGACATACACGGCTCCCAATAAAGAAAAACTTGATGAATACATCCAAATGTTACGAAACGGCGATTTTTATGTCGATTGCCGAACTGGAGGCCGAGCACACGGTAAAGGAATGTATGCAGCAGCAGATTATACGAAAGGCAAAGACTTACGCCGTGTAATCGATGAAATGGCACACTATCAGAAATTAGGCGGAATATTACGAGGCGAGGAGTATACGATGACGGAAACGCTGACAATATCGCCGACCGCTAGAATTATAGACGAAGGAAACATAGAAGAAGAATTTATTTATAGGTTTACGCAAAATCTAAAACAGCAAGGCTATACAACACGGCAGATAAATGATAAAATATCAGCTGGAAGGTGGAGGCAACGAGATCCGGGCGTACTAGCCGCTTTAATGGGTTATGATGTAATACGATCCGTACCAAGTCCTCGACGAGCTGATTATATGGTAATATTGAATAGAACTAAACTTATCTTACTAGGGGGAGAATAATGGCAATAAGATACGGCAAAGACGGCGATATAGAAATATATGACGAAAAAACAGGGAAGACCACAGGGCACATTTCAACAATGGGAAATATGATTGAAGAAACCGAAGAACTTCTAAAAGCTCGAAAAGAACGCTGGGATAAAGCATTAAAAGCACACGGCGTTGAATATAGAGAATAACCCATATCTAAAACGCCCCGCCAGAGGCACGAGGATTGCCTATAAGAGGCTTTTAGGCAAAAATCGAATAAATAACACGTCCTCCCTAAAAACGTATTAAAAACAAAATAATTTATTTTTTCACCTCTACTAAAAAGAAAAATGACTATATAGGCAGAGGTAGAAAGAATGACAATCAAACAACACTTACTAACACCTAACACATGGAGCCGCTCCCAACATCGCATTAAAGAGGTACTAGGTATCGTAATGCACTGGACGGCTAATCCAAGAGCAAACGCAGAGCAAAATCGGAATTATTTTGAATCGAGAAAAAACGGCAAAGACGGCTACGGCTCGGCACATTACATCATCGGGCAAGACGGCACTATCATACAGTGTATACCGATAGAGGAAGTCGCCTATCATTGCGGAAGCAGGAAGGTAGACCCTGCAAGCGGAAAAATCTATACGGACTACGCAAGGGCAAAGTTTAAGCACTACGCCGAAAACTATAAAACGAACAGCCCGAACTATTGCACTATCGGGATTGAGCTATGTCCTACAGACAACGAGGGGCATTTTACGGACGCAACGATTAACGCCGCTATCGATCTTTGTGCAGATTTATGTAAACGCTTTAATCTTAAAACCGAAGACATCACAACACACCACGCAATCGTCGGATGGAAGGGCTGTCCCCGTTTATGGGTAAGACAGCCCGAATTACTTGAAGCGTTCCGAGCGAGCGTAACGGATTATATGACAAGGAGCAATTCATAATGTGGCAAGCAATCAGTGAAGTATTAACGAGCGGCAACGCTTTACAGGTTTTAATTTTTTTAGCGGTGATTATAGCCCTTTTTATTTTGCTTGTAAAAAGCGGAATAGTTGCAATTAAAACAAAGCATCTGCGAATCGGGCAGGCAGAAAAAGAGCGTGAAATAATAAGACGGCAAGTAGAAGCCGCTCATGATTTCGTTATGAGTATAGAGGGTAAAATAGACGCCGACATGACAAAGTGCAACAGATTCTTTATAAAATATATATTGGAGCGAGTATATGATAAAGTTATTGAATGGGTGATGTTTAATAACATCAGTAATTCGCCTATGTATGTACAAGACAAACAAGAGACTATTTGTAACCTGATATACACATTCCCAATAGAGAAAGCGTTCAAAACACCCGAATTCAAAAAACGTATTCAGAATTGGACGGCGGAACTAATCGCACGGTTGGTACAAACAAGAGAAATCTATAATAAGGAGCGGTAAATGAATGAAAAGATATTTTTTATTTTTGCTTTTCTGTTGCTTTTTACAGGCTGCTGCACAAGAAGCGGAATACACAATCACGGAAACGGAGCTTACGAGGTTAGAGAAAATATCGGAAAGCTGGGAGAAGAACAAACGCAGTCAGCAGTTACAAGTACAGAGCTTAAAGGCGGAATTGAAAAAAGCCTTGAACAAGTCGGAGAGCTTGAGCAAGCAATTACAGACGGAGCGGGAGACCTTGAGGAGTTTAAGGCAATCCTACAACGAATACGAAAAACAGGTAAGCGAAAAGATACAGGAAAGACAAATTCTAATTGACGATTTAAAAAAGCAAGGTTACAGGCTAAAACTAGCCCTTGTAATTTTGTCTTGCGTTTTAGTGCTTTTAATTTTAGGTAGCGTAGGATTTTTGATTTTGAAAATGAAACTAAAATTTTTAGGAGGGTAAAAAAATGGCACGGATTATAACAGACCAAACCTATGCAAGGCTGGTCAAGCACTTATCGAAAGATGAAGCGGTGGCGTTGTTTCAAGAGCTGCTATTAAGTCCGAAAACGCAGGAAGCAGAAACAGCCGCCGAAATTGAAGAAGAAAACAAATCGGAGAAAGCAGGGGGTAACGAATGAATTACGGGAGAGTAACACCTAGAGCAAGAACAGGAACTACAGGGATAAGCACGGAGCAAGACATCAACGCAGGCGAAGGGGTATGGATTAGTCCGCCCGACAGAGTCTCGGCGGTTACGGTTGCCGTCCACATTCCGCCTAGTGAAAGTGCGACTTTCATTATTGAAACATCATGCAACAGAGTAGACACAATCGGAGAGAGCGGTACGGGTGGTTATTGGGATAATCCGTTCGGAGACGGTACGGAGTTGAGCGAAAATACCGTGTTAATGATTGCAAACGCCGTAACAGGCATTCGTGTTAAGTGCCTTACGGCTAGCAAGCCTATCAATGTTTGTTTCGTGGGGTAAGCTATGAAGTACTACGGGTTAATAATGCCGTCCGTCTTTCCGACGGGCGTGTTTATTCAAGACATCAAGCAGACGGCAAGTTCGGACGAAAGCGAAGGGATTAACACTATGACGGTAACCCTTACAAATCAGCAGAAAGCACATTTTAATGTTAAGAACGGAAAGCAGGGGTCAAGTGCAGAGGCGACCGCTCAAATGGAACAGCACGCAAAAGACTACATAGCCGCAGAACTCGCAGACCAAAAAGCAGCACTAGAACAGGCGATAGAGACAGGCAAGACCGACATTAACAACTCGGCAGAACAAGCCAACACCGATTTACAACAAAAGGTTACACAAGCAGAGGCGGAACTTTCGGCCTTAATTCAAAACAAAGAACAAGACTTCCAGGGCAAGGTCGATGAGGGCAAGAATTATATAGACGGGCAATTATCGGCAGCCTCGCAAGGTCTACAAGAGTCAATCAACGCTAAAGTTACTGAAGCTATGGCAACGGCAGAAAGCAAGCTGCTTTCAAAAGTAAATACAAAATTTATAGAACATTACCAAAAGGGCTATCTTCAACTCCCGGGAATGCCAAGCCCGCTTGAAGATGTATCGATGCATTATGAAGGCTATAGTTGGCACGAGGTCAACTATGACGGTAATTTTTTCCGGTCAAAAGGCCGGAATGCTAAGGTGTTTAGTTCTAAAAAATTGACAAAAGAACAAATCAAGAATGGGGATTATATCTTTCAAGAGGATGAGCAGGGCGATGCGATTAGGAATATCACAGGTACATTTGGCACACAAGGAAATGATATATCAAACAACGCTGACGGAGCCTTTTATCCTAAAAGGAGAGGTCATGTGGATAGTGGCTATTCAGAAGCAACCTATTGGTTGAATGAAGTAGGATTAGACTTTTCAAAGATAGAGGGTTTGCCAACAGCCGAAGAAAACCGCTCCCGCAACTTAACTTTCGCTTTTTGGGTTTTAATTAAAAATGAATAGGAGAAATTAAATATGGAATATTTTGAAAGAATTGAAATTGAGAATAACATTATTACAAACCATGTTATTGGCGAAAAGCCTAAACAAGAGAAAGAGGGAGTAGCTTACATATACGCTTCAAACATTAAAGCTAACATCGGCGATGATGTTAGAATGTATGAAGATTTAATTTTAGGCAAAAAGAAAAGGCTTAAAAAACTTGTAGAAGAAAACTTAATCCAAATTCCCGAAGGGAAGAAACTCAATAAAGATGGTACAGATTTTGAAGATATGAGTGAAGCTGAAAAGGTTGAGGCAGGATTAAAAACGCTTAAAGACGATGAAAAAATCGAAGGTGATTATGTCGTTAAAAAAACAAAAAAAGAGCTATACGATGAGGGTAAGCTCTCAAAAAAAGAATACAATCTTTACATCGACGAACTCCGCCAATCTGCTTACGCAAGAGAGGCCGACCCGCTCGGTATGCAAGTGATGAGAGGGGATATTGAAAAAAACATTTGGCTTGAGAAAATAGAAGAAATAAAAACCCGCTATCCAAAGGTTGATTAGTATATAGGGGTTTACGCCCCTATTTTTTTTCATTAAACAAAAATGACTATAATAGTATGGCAAACGATGGCGAAGTCCGAATTAGGACAGAAATAGATAATTCAAAACTCGATAAAGGCCTGCGGGATGTTAAGCATAAAGTAAACAGCGCCGCAAAGGACATGGGCAAGGGCACAAAGGCAACTAATGCCCTTAAAACCGCATTTAATGAAACAGGCGGGGCTGCCAGCAGCTTCACATCCAAAATGGGAAGTTTAGCAAGTTCAGCGGGCCCAGTTGCTGCGGGGCTTACGGTTGCGGTAATGGCAGTCAAGAAATTCATCGAAGGACTAAAGGCCGCAAACGAAGCATTCAAGGTTCAAGAGAAAGCGGAGAAAGCTCTACAAAAGGCCGCCGAGAACAACCCTTATTTACAAAAAGAAAGCGTCCAAAGGTTAAAGGAATTCGCAAGCGGCTTACAAGAAATAAGCAACTATGGCGATGAAGGCACTATAGACATCATGGCACAGCTCGCAAGCACAGGACGCACCGAAGCAGAGATTATGAAAATAATGGGAGCGGCGGCGGACTATGCAGCGGCTAAACACATCGACCTTAAAACGGCGGCAGAAACGCTAAACTCGACCTATAGCGGAATGGCAGGGACGATGGGGCGGCAGATTGCAGAGATTAAAGACCTGACAGATGAGCAATTAAAGAACGGCGAAGCTATAGACCTGCTGGCCTCGAAGTATAAGGGCTTCGCAAAGGAAGCGGCAGATAATAGCACACAGGCTAAGAACGCATTCGGAGACTTCATGGAGTCTGTCGGGAAGATTGCCAATCCAATGTTTGAAGCGTTGGCCGAAAAAGCTAAATCATTTTGGCAAGACATGACCGACTATATGAACAAGTTTGACAAGGTGCTAGAAAGTGCCAGCGAGAATTGGGTTATTGGCGGTATATATCAAGCTAACAAGGAGTATATAGAAGGTTTTAACAAAGAAATAATCAAGGTGGCGGCTAATAAAAAACAGCTATATATGGAGAGCGAAGCGGAAAAGCTAAACGATAAATCGCTAGAGACACTTACAAGGTATCTTGAAAAACAGTGGCGGATAAATGCTAATGAAAAAGAATTTTTACAGATTTTAAAAGAAGAACAACAACATCGAGAAAACAGAGCGAAGGCTGCCGCCGAGTATGCGGAGTATGCAGAGAAATGGAAAGGTTCAAAAAAAGAAGAGTTGCAGGCGTGGCTGGAAAACAAAGAAGCAATAACATATTCACTTCAAGAATTAAAGGCTGTGAATGACGCCTTGCAAGCTATCGAGGAGCAAGAAAAAAAAGCCGCAGAAGAAGCAGCAAAAGCCGCCGATAAGTTCGCCGAAGAAAGTAATAAAAAGTTAAAAGAAGCACTACACGCCCTAGAGGTAGAAGCGAGAGCAAAGGGACAGGCGGTAAGTGCTCAAGACCGCTACAATGTTTATCTTAATTCATACATCGACTTACTAACCAAAACAAACGGACTGATTAAAGAAGGATACCCGATTGAGCAAAAACGGCTGGAGCAATTAAAAGAAGCGGAGAAAGCGGCAAAGGCTGCGGCAGACACGGAAAAGAAACTAGCCGCCGCTATCCAATTAACGCAGGCCGCAACCGAAGCAATTAACAGTATTAAGCGAGAGATGACACCTGCCGAGCACTTACAGAAAGAGCTTAAGGCTCTTGACGAAATGAAGCGTAAAATCAAAGAAGCAACCGACGAAGAAATTAAACAGGCACAGCAGGGTGAGGAGAATATCCTAAGCCGTGAAGAATTATTGAAAGGCCTAGCCGAGGCGGAAAAACATATTATCGACGAAAAAATAAAAGCTGTCGCAGGGGCCGAGCAATCATGGTGGGATAAATACGCAAACAAACAAAAAGCCTTACTCGATATGAAAAAGGCGATTAACGAAAGCGAAGTTTTAAGCGACGAAGAAAAATATAACCGCATGAAACAGCTTGACGAAGAATACCTACAAAGCAAGGCGGCGCAAATAGATGAGCTTATGACATTGATACAAGGTTATGTAGACAAAAGTATCAGCATAATGAACCAAGCGGCGAACCTTGCCCTTGAGACTTCCAAAAACCAAGCGACAGCCGAGCAAGCACAGCTAGAACTAAAATACCGCAAGGGAGAATTAAGCGAAGAAGAATACAATACCAAAATTACCGAGAGCAAGAAGAAAGCCGCTAGAGAACAATATAAAATCCAGATGTGGCAGTGGAGCGCCTCAATCCTGCAAGCGACGGCAAACATCGCACAAGGTGTTACACAAGCAATCGCACAAGGCGGTGTCGCAGGGTTAATTACGGGACTACTCGTAGCAGCGGCGGGCGGCGTTCAAATTGCTTCCGTTGTAGCAAGTAAGCCTATTCCGCCTAACTTTAGCACGGGCGGTATTGTGGGCGGTTCGTCTTACAATGGCGACAACATAGCCGCAAACCTCAACAGCCGTGAAATGGTAATGAATATGAGCCAGCAAAAAGGCTTATGGGATTTTATAAACGGCGGAAGCAACGGACGGGGGGCAGCACCGCAGATAGTAATCAATAACAGTGCTTCAAACATTGCAACGGCACAGCCTAGATTAACCAAAGACAAGATAGAAATAATGATAGACGCAAGAGTAAACGACAGCTTAAAAAGCGGCCGTTATAACAACGCCTTGAACCTTGCACAGCAGGGAATGACGGGCGACTATTACGGAATATAAGGGAGCGAAGGAATGGCAATAAATTGGAGCGAGCACGTAAACACTAACTTCTACGGGGCCGACAGCAGCTATAAAGACAACACCGAAAAGGTTGAGTTTAAAAGCGGGCGGGAGATTGAATATTTAAAAAACAGCCGCCCGAAAAAAAAGCACTCCGTGAACCTATGGCTTAAAGACAAGGGGACAGTGAAGACAGACGGCAAGACGGAGTTTGAACATTTTCTATACTGGTACGAAATGGAAGCAAAAAGTGGAACGGTTCCGTGTAATCTAACGGACATCATCACAGGAACGGGAACGAAGCAATACAGGGTTAAAGTTACAGGCTGGACGGGGCAAAGGCACAAAGAAGTAAGCCTAGAATTAACGGAGGCGTAGCAATGAATGTATACAAGCAACTAGCGGAAGGCGGCGGGTACAACTTGCCGTTTTTAGTCCGATTATCTAACCCCGAAAATACATTTAATATATTCTTGATTAACGACAATCAAGATATGACATACGACGGGCAGGTCTACAGTGCAAGCAGTTTTTCATATCGACCTAACACATCGGGCGATAGCTCGTTTAGCGTTGAACTTGTGGAGCATAACGCAATCATCGATATGCTCGAAGATAATTATTATTTTAAGGTTCAAGTTATCGGCATATTTAACGGTGAAGAAGTAGAGCCGATAGGATTATTCAAACATAAATTCGGAGAAGCGACATGGGACGGTATGAAGCTGGATATGAAGCTAAGCAAGGACGACAGAGGCGGCATGACATTCCCCGCCTTAATTTTTAATTCATATAATAACAGGGGCAACAATTGAAATACGACGATTTATTAAACATTCCTTTTAAGAAATTCGGAAGAGACAAAAAAGGCTTTGACTGCTACGGAGTAGTTATGGAATGCTGCAAGCGGGCAGGTACACCCTTAAAGGATTTATACGGCGGTATTGTAGACCTCCCCGCCGATAGAGTAAACGACTATATAAGCGGAGGCTTGAATGTCAGAGAGATAAGCGGGCCGAAAGTCGGAGCGCTTGTCTATTCGATTTATCACGGAAACACACACGTAGGTTACATAGTCGAGCGAGGCAAAGTCTTACACGCAACAATAGACAAGGGCGTTAAAATCTCCCCCTTAGCAGCTATGCGGCCGATTGCTTATTATGAGGTAGTGAATGAAAGCGACAATTTATAAAGAACTATCGAACAAACAAACTCCTATAGAATTACAGGCAGGGCTAACCGTACAGGAAGCCCTACCCGATTTGGATTTAGAAAACGCAATTATCGTAATTAATGGCAGGATTGAAAATTGTAATTATGTGTTAAAGGCAAAGGATAAGGTTACAATAAGGCTAACGCCTAGCGGAATGACCGCCCTTATTGTTGTTGCAATAGTCGCCGCCGTTGTTGCAGTCGGGGCAGGTGTGGTCGGCGGAATTTATGCGTATAATGCAAGAGAAGCAGCAGAGAAAGCAAAGGCGGAGCTTGAAAAAATGAAAAAGCTATCGAACCGCCCCGAAGTCGACAACCGCCCTTTCTTGCGTGGGGCCAGCAACACAATAGCCACGGGAGCTAATCAGCCTTATATCATCGGATGGCACTTCTTCACGCCCTACTTATTAAGTCAGCCGTTCTATGAGATAACGGGGGCAGACGGAATAGACCAATACATATACACCGTCTTAGAGTGCGGATTTAATAAACAGGTTCTTAAAAAAATCGCTATAGACGATGTAACAATTAAAACATTCACGGACACGGCCCCGCAAGAAGGCGGCTATGATTTAGACACGGGCATTTTTGCCGAGGGCGGAAAAATAGAAATCGCACAAGATGGCGAGCTTTTAACCGACATACCCGCATTGAATTATAAGGTTGACTCAAAAACCTGTAATGACGAGATACCTCGTGATAGTGAAGTTTCGGAAGGCAAGAAAGAATATTTAACCTACACCTTAAACCCCTATGCCATGAGCGTGGATATTGCCATAACCTTTCCTTACGGACTATACGCTTTCGATGACAAGGGAGATAAGATAGAGACGCAGCTCACAATCACACCGCAGTATTCACTAGACGGCGGGGCTTCTTGGCAGAATTTCACTTTTAACAACAACGGAGTACAAACAAATCTTTTTAAAAGGAACATATCCACGCAAGAGCTGCGATATGTTGCGCATAAGGACTTTACCGCCGAACATTATCAAGCATTAAAAGCTAACAATCAAACGGCTATATACATCAGAGTTAGAAGCAACGGAAACAAAGATAGTGCGATTAAAAACGACTGCTATTGTCTTTTTCATCAGTCAAAATGCTTCGACCCCGACAAGAGCACAGATACGGAATTAATACCCTGCAAAATCATAGAGGATAGGGAGCGTGCATTCTGTACGATTTTAGGCTTAAAACTAAAAGCCTCAAAAATCAACGAGGACAAGCTAAAAAAAATAAACGTCATCACGCAAGGCATAGCCCGCACTTGGAACGGCACGAAATGGAGCGAGGGGAAAAGTGAAACCCGAAACCCCGCAGCGTGGGCACTAGAAATCGAAACAAGCGACAGCCACCCCGCAAGTAAGTATAAGGATAGTGAATTAGACCTAGAGAGTTTCGGCGAGTTTTACGAATACTGCGAAGAAAAGGGTTATAAATTCGACTGGGTAATTACGCAGAATGTAAAGAAAGACGATACCCTTAATCACATCATGGAAGCGACGGGGGCGTGTATATACACCGACATCTACGGCCGTCGAGCAATAGCCATCGACAAACCGCAAGAGAACGCCCTAGCAGTTTATAATCCGCAGAATATTATTTCAATTCAAAATAAAAAAACATTCGGAAGACGCACCGACGGCCTTAGAATAAAGTATGTAAACAGCAAGGACGATTTATACCAAGAAGATACCTATCTTCTTATGCGTGAAGTAAACGGTACACCGCTTGAAATTACCCCCGACAGCATTATCAAGGATATAAACATTACGGGGATAACGACTTTTGAACACATCGTAAAACATGCACGCCGCCTTATGGCTATAGAAGCACTACGACCTAAGACTACGATTATAGAAGTCGGAAACGAGGGCGTATTTTATACGCCTTACAGTAAGATTTTAATTCAGGATGACAGCTTAAAAATCGGAATTGGTAAAGGTTACGCAATAACCGGCACTAAATGGAAGAGCGGGCTATTAAAGAAAATCTACACCAACGAACCTTTAACATTCGACCCGTTAAAAACATACGGAATTATCGTAAACTGCTTCACGGAAACGGGGGGACAGCCCGTCGCTTTAAAAGTAGAGGGAGAGGGAACGACCGCCGAGCTTACGGTCTTAACGAAGCTAAGAGCGAGTGCAGACGCTAAGCCCGATACGGGGAATTTATTTTCATTCGGAGAATTGGACACGGACGGCGAATTCAGCAAAATATCAACGCCCTATATTATCAGTCAAATAAAACGAAGCGATAAGGGCTTTAATTTGGAGTTGGTAAACTACAACGAGGCGATTTATGACAGCGGTGTAATCCCCGATTATAAAAGCAATATCACGCTTAAAGCCTCGACGATTGCAAAGCCTATCCCGCCTAACACAATAACAAGTGAAGACCTAGCCGAGGCAATATCTCAAATCGACCCCGCAGGTTCAGACGCAGCACAGGAAGCGGCGAATGTAGTAACTCACGGCGTACACTTCTCGAACATTCACAAAATCCGTGATATGGAAATGAGCCTGGACGAAATAATAGCCCGAATGGACGACGACCAAAACCGCACTAGTGCAAGTATTCAAATCAGCGAAAGCGAAATCTTGCTTAAGGTTGAAGATATGGAGCATGAACTGGTCAGCTTGCTAGACATACAGGCGGGCTCGATACAGGCTATCGTGGAAGGCGGCGGTGCTTCGGGCCGTATGTCTTTATCGCTGGAATTACCCGCTATGATAGACGCTTCCACCCGTGCCAAGTTTGTAAAGGCAAGCAGCGAGGAAGATACGGCCAGAGTATACGCTAAGTTGGACGGCACGGACTACTACGCAATAAGGGGCGATGTAAGCAACGCAGCGGCTAAACTCCTATGGGATAAGGCGGTCAAGGCCAGCCTATTGGCAAGTCAAATCGATTTAAGTGCAACCCAAATAAACATGGCGGCGGAGCATGTCGTTATTACGGGCGAGAAAAACAAGGGGCAGACGATTATAGAGGGCGGATATTTAAAAGCGGAATTAATCGATGTCGATAGACTTATCACTAAGAAGCTGCATATCGATACAGATAAAAGCACCCATCAAGATTTTGAAGCATGGTTTGACGAAGTAAAAGGACTTTTAATTAAAAACAGAAATGAAGAAATATTTAAGGTTGATACAGATGGTAATATTTATGCAAAAAAAGCTTTTTTGCAAGACTGCTCTTTTTCAGGGGATATTTATTCAGGGCCGCTAGAGTTATCTGGTCGAGAACCAGAAACTACAATAGTAGAAATCAGCCCAAATGAAACAATAGCACAATTGTTTACACAATATCAAGCGAAATCTTTCTATTGCTCATCAGAGGGTATCGAAGACATTTTAAAAGTAGAAATAACTCAAACGCCTGATTCCATCCCTAAAGAAGGAAACTATTGGGGAGTAGGATTTATCACCGACCCCGATACGGGCCTTCCTAAATGGGGAGAAGGGATAATTTACGGGGTTGTTGGATATATACTTGTGGCAGAAAGTAAATTGACTTTTTATTTTCAAAATGGGAAGAAAGAGTATAAACATCGAATCGTAACAGGAAAAATTGTTATTCATGACGGAGGAGGTCAATATCCAAAAGTTGGAACCCTTTTGCAGGACGAAAGGATTGAAAGACATACGACTCTTCGAGGCCGTAAAGGGGCAAAAACATTAAAACTTAAAGACTTACCAACATTACCCCCACAAGAAGCGGGGATAATTTGGGTAGACGATAACAAGATATTGCATATATCTTGAATGTTTTAATATTTTATAATTATTTTATTACCTTGTATTTGAGCTTGCAGAACAATCCCGTCAGGCACAGACACCGCTATAGGCTGTGCTTTTTGAGGGTTAAAAATATCTATGCTAACATTTTCCTGATTAGGATTAACCACCGTAGAATCAAACAGATTATTTACATCAGAAAGATTAACCTGTTTAGACGTTGTATTATAAACAATAAAAGGCACAGATGAAGAATTTAAAATTTGATATTGAGAGCTAGAAAGCTTTTTTAAGTGATTCCGGCCTACGCTTTTTAGATCAACGGATATATTATAATATAATAAAGATAAGGATGTTTTTTTTCCTGCAAGAATTTCATAATCTTTATTCCATTCTTCTTTATTTGAATCTGTAAAGGTTTTGACATTTACTATAGCTTTTGCATTAGATTTATTATCGATAGTAATGTTTTTAGGTATAAACTGGTCGCAACTTGTAAATAAAAGCACCACTAACCCAACTAAAACAATCTTTTTCATTTTTATATCTCCTTATAAAAACTATAACCTATTTTTAATCTAAGTTCAAGGGGGCTTTTTTTAATATCAAAATCTTTAAGTATTTATTTTTTTTCGAGCTTCCTCTATACGCTTATCCCAATCGCCGCCCCAACCTTGAGCTTTTGCCTGTTCGCAAATTTCGATGACCCGAGGCCAATTTTTATTTTTTTTCTCGATAATAGCCAGCTGTTCAAAACCTCGATGAGAAGGCATGTAGGGAGACTCTTTTTTAAATTCAATAGCTGCTTGCGGGCCAATTTCAATTTGTCTATTACAAATATCGACACAAAGAGAAAAAGCCCCTTCAAAATCACGATTGCGATACAACGAAGCGATTAAGTGGTTATATATCAAGTGCAAATCAAGAACTTTAAACGATTTTTCTTTATTTATTAAAGCTATCGTATGACTAACGACTTTCATAGAGATTATAACATTTGCTTTTTTATTAAACCACGGCAAAGTATCAGCAAGGAATTGAGCGTCCGATGTATAATTTTTCTCGCTTTCATCTAAGAACAACGGGCAAGACTCAAACAGTGTTTTTCTTTCGTTTTCATCGAAAGTTTCATAAAACCATTTTTCAAGCCCATGCCTTTCTAATCCATTTTTCATTTATTCGCACCTCTACTAACTATACCCTATTTTCGGCCTAAGTGCAAGGGCTTATTTCTTAGGCGGTAATTCTTTAATTTTATCGTTTTTATTAAAAGCCTTATGAGTCTTTTTTAAACCGCTTTTTATTTGTTTTATATCTTCGGATGGCGGCAAATCTTCGGGTAAGGTTGAGCCGTTTTGTATCAAGACATCTCGTACCATTCGCCCGACATTAAAAGCCGCTTTTTCTAGGTTTTTTTGCCCTTTGATTTTTTCCCTTTTGATTTTTGCGTCTGTTTGAGTAACCCTAAAAATATTAGCACCCAATTCCTCCGCTCCCATAAAATCAAAAGGCGTGCGGTTTTCGGGGATACCCTTTATCGCTTTAATTTTTGAAAGCGGCATATTGTATAAGCCTAAGTATCCCTTATTTTGAAAAATAGCGTAATTTGTAACACCTGCTTGTTTTGCCGTAGAGCTTAATATTTTTTCGTTTTCCGATATTTGCCCCCGTAAGTCTATACGCTCTATATCCTGTTGCTCTACAAAATATTGATGAATAGCCGTAGTAAATGCAGCAAAATAGGCTTGTGCTTTTGATACATTCGGCTTTTTTATGTCGGCGTTCATTACAACAAGATAGCAGGCAAAACGAGTTAATTTTATATCTCGAAACTTTTTACCCTCTATTTCATTTTCAAAATGAATAAAATGTTCCATAGGGTCTATCCCTGTGTTAATACACACTTGACAGGCTTTTAATATAGGCTGGATGTTGGGCTTGAATTCAGTGTAACCTAACGCTTTCATAAGCACTGAAGCATACCAATAGAGATTTCCATTTTGATGAGATAAATTTTCAAAATCCGGATTTTCGCCTTCAAAAAGGGATAATTCATTTTGCATATTGCCCTCCAAGTATTACTATAACAGATTATAGCTAAATTTTAAGTATTTTTCAAGAGTTGATAAATTTAAAAATCTTACAACTTATCAAGAGGGCTTAAAACAAAAAAATGACTATAAGGGTATGAACATTGAAACCAACAATCTTTATATGAAAAGCGTATTTAGTATTATGAACCGTATCTTAAAAGTGCTTGAGCACAGTATGGACGATAGCGAGTTTAACCTCGACGATTTTACGGCTAAAAAATTCGGCATAAGCGAAAATAAATTCGCACGGATATTAAAGCTGCTTATTGACGACGGCTATATCGAAGGTGTCAAGGTTATTGACAGGGGCGAGCCGACGGTCTTTGACGGAGCCGATTATGATAGGTTCAAGGTTTCCATCGGGGATATCGGTATCACATTAAAAGGCTTAAAGTATTTAGCCGAAAATACCGTTTTGGCGAGTGTATACCGAACGGTAAAATCAGTAAAAGACATAATGCCTTAGCCGGATAGCATAAAGAATACCAAAGTACTCGACTGACTATATAAGCAGGGAGTACCAATATGAAGAACTTTACAAACAATGAAAATTTATGTCATAATGAGTATATGACAAAGGCATTTAAAACAATTTACACACTTTTGAACCGGCTTGAAAAAGCCTTAGACTATGAGGATAAGGACTTTAACGCCGAGGAGCAAATCGGGCATGAGGTGCTAGGCATTACACAAACACGCTGGAGAAGCTATATAGAAATGCTGGAACAGGCGGGTTATATTTCGGGCGTTAAGGTAAAGAGCTTTACAGACGGAAGCAACTATCTTGATATTTCCTCCGCCCGCATAACCCTGCAAGGCTTACAGTACCTAGCAGAAAATACAATGATGATAAGAGCCTATCACGCCCTAAAAGACATTAAGGGCTTTATCTCATAAACGCCGTATAGACTGAAAAACGGGGGCGGTCTTAGCCTGAAAGCAATATACCCCCGCTGTGCGTGTCGGCTAACAGATAGCGGTATATCAAGTTCTTTTCTACAAGGGGCATAGAGTCCCCTACCACATCACAAAGCGGCTCGCACAATTCTACATCGTAATACTTGCCATTCATATACCCACGCAGCCCGTAGCTTTCGGAAAGACAGAGAGTAAAGCGGACACAGGCGGCGCGGTTTGCAAGCAAGCGGAATTTATATCCGTGATAAATAAAAGAGCCGTCGGCCTTAGTTTTCTTTTCTGCCTTAACCGAAAAGAGAAAATGAAAGTCTAGGCTAGGCTGCGGGGCTTTCCAGTGCAATGCGGGGTCTTGAGCCGGTACGGAAAATCGGGCATTGAAACCGTCAATAAAATCGGCTAGGAATTCATTAGCCGCTTCGATTGTGTTTATTCCTTGAAATCGGAAAATATACGGAAGCCTCCCTTGTAGTGTTTGCCATAGCCGCTCAATTCTGCCCTTAGCCTGTGGGCTATAAGCGGCTATCAATTCTATATTTAATTCCTTACACATCTTTTGCCATTGGGTGCTGGTTTTTTCGGCCCCCGCTAATTGCTCCTCCAGAGTCGCACCCCGTGAAACGAAAAAAATAGCCGCCCTATCGGTGTAGATTGCCCTAGGAAGTCCGCCCTTCCTGGCTAGTATTTGCTTTATAAGTTCATTATAACCTAGAAGACATTCATTTTCACAGAAATATAAAGCGACTATTTCATGCGTTGCGTCGTCAATAGCCCCGTGAAGCGTTACCTTATGACCGTTTAAAAACCAATCATGCCGTGAAGCGTCCACCTGCACTAGATCGCCTTCGTTCGGGCGTTCGGGGCGGGGCAAGTGTTTTTTCTTTTCACGCACAGGAATGCGAGCACGGGGAGAGACTATCCCCGCCGAAGAAAGAACGGTGTAAAAAGTCGTATAGCATGGCAAGATGGTATAATTAAGATAATCGGCGCAGTCATCCCTAAAAGCCATGAACGGCGTACCTTCAAACTTTTTATAATCGGCTGCAATTTTTTCATAATCATATATTTTATTTTTCGGCTTACGCCCCGTATTGCCGTGAATAAATGCAGCGTCGCCGAATGCTAAGTATCGTTTTTTTAGCCGCCAAACCGATACGGGCTGTATCCTGCAGAGCCTTGCACACTCCCGTTCGGTAATTTCACCACGGGCAAACATCGGGATGTAAAGCATTTTCAATTTTTGTAACTCGTAATTCATATTAACCTGTTCGGAACAAACGATATAAACTTTAGCATAATTTTTCAAATTGGAACAAACGGAAAACACAGCGGAACAGTCAAAACAAATTGGAACAAATAAAATTCGATTGGAACAAACGAAATCAAATTGGAACAAAAAAATCATTTGTTCCATTTGTTCCAAAGCGAAAAATAAGTAAAAACGGCATTTTTAGGCTCTTTAAGGGCAAGCGGGGTATTTTTTAAAGTTAAAAATCCCGTCGCCGTAACTCTATATCTGTTATAGACTTTGGAACACTTGTTCCATTTGTTCCAATTTGTCCCAGTGTATATGTATTTGTATATGTATATGTATTTGTATAAATAAAGAGAGGGGCAAAAATGCCCCTTGCTTTTTTTAAGTGTAAGTTTTAGCAACGCTAAGGATTAACCGCAGGGATAGCTAAGCTCGCAAGAGAGCAAAGAGGGCGGAGGCGGCAGTCCGTTTTTAAAATGCAAGAACGCAGTAACGGCAAGGATAAGCGGCGCTCTATCTTTTTTTGGAAAACGGCCTATCGGCAGGCGTGAAAAAAACTTTAATATTTTTTAATTTTTTTTGAAAAAACGCTTGACAAAAAAATTCCGTTGCGGTATAGTGTAAGTATACCCAATGGCTACTTAATCACTCCAATAACAACATGCCGTAAAAGAGTGTTTTTATCTTAAAATACACCTCTTAGGAGATTGAGGAGGATGTTTTTTTGAATAAATTGTCTTAAAAAGGTGTTTTAAACTTAAAAAAGGATGCTTAAATAAGAGCCTTGGACCTGAATACCTCATTACCTTTTTTATCCTTTCACGCATATCCCTTTTATAACAATGCACAGGACAAACATTACAAAAAGGCTTTTTTTCTCCGTTTTTTCGATAAAGACAAGATTCAATCCTTTTAGTCGAATATAAAAGAAGCTCATCGAGCTCATCATCATCCATCTCTCTTTCCTTAAAAGACCGGTACATGGCTATCATAACAGCGATGAGCTTTTTTTCTTGTTCTTGCTTATCCTTTTTCAACACAGCCTGCATCTGCTTTTATTGCCGATCTTTCATCAGCCGGAATAGTTTTAATTTTAAAGATAAAAACATAGTATTTTGCAGCAATTACGCAGGCTATTAAAATGCGGGCATGGAGTTTTGCCGAAAAATAAAAGGCAACGGCAAGCATTATTGAAGCAAATGAGAGAATAATAATCTTATTTTTTAGAGGCATACCTTTTTTTTCGTAAAAGCTTTGAATATATTTTTTATGAAAAGATGTGCCCATAAACCATATTTTCAGCTTTTCAGATCCCTTTGCAAAGCAAAAAACTGTCAACAAAAAGAAGGGAGTCGTAGGTAAAAGAGGCATGATAATCCCCAAAATTCCCAGTCCCAGACAAATAAAGCCTATAGTAATCCAAAAGATATTCATTATCTTCATAATCTTCACCTCTAGTAAGACATACTTTACATTATTTTTTAATTTTTATCAAGTGAGAAGTAAAAAATTGCTCTATACCAATTACAAACTATTTTTTACCCTTATCATCTCGTCGAGGCCGGCAACTTCTATGCTGTCTTCAGGCGGATATAGAGCTCCTCCATAGTAGATTGAAGGGTTTGCTTTTGTTGACGGTTCGGCTCTGCGTGTGAGGGCGGCAAAATGGATCTGATCAACTCCTGTGAGCTTGATAATTTTTGAAGCATTTTTTTCGGTAATACCGCCTCCGGGTAAAATTTCGATTCTGCCTCTGGCTCTTTTTACCATTTTGGCAATTAAGTCCGCTCCCTCATAGGCTGTCGGCGCCTGTCCGCTTGTCAAAACTCTGGTAAAGCCCAAAGAAATAAGCTCATCGAGAGCCTTCAAAGGATCGGGCACAACATCGATAGCTCTATGAAAAACCCTGTCGTTTCCTCCTGCAATTTTTATAAGAGCTTCACACCTCTTTGAATCGATGGTTCCATCCTTTTTTAAAAAACCGAACACAAGGCCGTCCGCTCCGTTATCTATAAAAAGCTTTGCATCTTCGATCATGGTTTTGTATTCATATGAAGAATAAAAGAAGCCGGCAGCTCTCGGTCTTACCATAGTTATAACCTTCAAATTTGTTTCCTTTTTAACCAACTTTAAAGTTCCGAGTGAAGGAGTCAAACCTCCCAAAAAAAGAGAAGAATTAAGTTCAATCCTTGAAGCTCCGGCTTTTTCAGCCAAAACTGCATCTTCAAAAGAACCTGCGCAGATTTCTATCGTAATTTTTTTCATTTAAGTACCTCTATAAAACTGAACTGTTTATCGAAACCCCATATTAACAGCCCTTCCCATTCTAAAAAATGAAGGCAAAAAAGTCAACATCAAAGATCAGCTATTGTAAAGAAATAAATAAAAGGTTAAAATAGGAACTATGGATAAGAGTAATAAAACAATACCTGTTCTTTTAAAAGAATTAAAAGACCTTGAGTTAAAACTGACAGACGTTTACAAACAACTTGGAAACAAACTCCTAAAAGATACGGCCGATCCCGTTTCAACAAATAGCGCCGGTTCCCAGGAGAATTTAATCCAATGGCAAAGACTGCATGATGAAAGAAAATTTTGCACAGAAAGCATATTGGACATAAAAAACAACAATACCCGCCTTTCGGAATTGGACAGTTTTAAAAAGCAAATTAAGGACAGACTTTCAGATACAAAAAAAGAAGCGGAAAAACTAAAAGGAGACTTATTGCTCGGGCTTTATAAAGACTTTCTCCCTTATTGCGGAGCTCTTTTTGACCCTCTATCTGCAGAAATACATACCGAAGAAGCAAAAATACAGGAAACCCAAGAAAAAATAAGTACCCTGAATACAGAAAAACAAGAAGCTAACTTTTTTGTACGGCTGGGCCTTTCAGGTAAAATTTCTTCCTACGAATTAAAAGTAAAAAATTCCGAAAAGAAGATTAAAAATATCTTAATCAAATCTGCCGTCGAGGTTGAAAATTCCCAAGAAGTAAAAAAACTTTATGACGAAGATAAACTTTTACCCGATCTTAAAAAACACTATGAAGAAATTTTAAATTTGAGAAACGACGTAACAGACTCCGAAAGCCGCCTCAAAATGATAGATGAGGAAACGGACTTTGTTACCCAAAAATTAGCCGATGTCGGAGCAGGTAAAAACTCCAAAAAACGTATCGACAGCTTTACAAGCAGAATAAAAGAAATCGATGAAAAGATAGACCGTATTTTAGAATCTACCGGTTTAAAATACACGGAAAATTTCTACTCGGCTGAAGGCGATTCTCTTTTGGGTGAAAATCCTTCTGATGAAAAAATCGGAAAATATGCCGACTATCTGAAAAAAGCCGGAAACTATCGAAAAGAAATAAGCAAAACAAAATATAATATAGAATTCTGCGAGGTTTTACAAAAGATAAGAGCCGAAGAAAATAAAATTCAAAATTTAAACCGTACAATAAAAAATTCCGAAAATGCCATTAAGGAAGCCGAAAAGAAAATATCGGATTCCGAATCTGCAATTAAAACATCTGAAGTCAAAATTGCCGATTTGGAAGAATATGCATCCGCTCTTAAGGTTAAATTCTCCGGCAAAGAGGATAGCACATTTACGGAGGAAGAATAATGGCTGCAAAAAAAGCTGTATACGATGAGTCCAAAATAAAAACCCTGAGTTCTCTTGAACACATCCGTTTGAGAACGGGTATGTACATAGGCCGATTGGGCGACGGTTCCAATCCCGATGACGGTATTTATATTCTCGTAAAAGAAGTTATAGACAACTCGATAGACGAGTTTATAATGGGGAACGGTTCACGCATAGATATTCAACAAGACGGAAACAAGATAATAGTCCGCGACTTCGGACGCGGTATTCCTTTAGGAAAATTGGTAGAATGTGTTTCGGTTATAAACACGGGTGCAAAGTACAACGATGAGGTCTTTCAGTTTTCTGTAGGTCTAAACGGAGTCGGAACAAAGGCCGTAAATGCCCTGTCGGAGCATTTTAGGGTTGTCGCCGTAAGAGACGGTAAATATGCAGAAGCAATTTTTGAACGAGGAAAACTAGTAAGCGAAAAAAAAGGAAACACCAAGCCCGGCATCAAAAACGGAACTCTTGTCGAATTCATTCCCGACACAAAAATTTTCGGCGAGTATAAATTTAACTTGGACTTTATCGAAAAGCGGATTTGGAACTATGCCTATCTAAACTCAGGCCTTACATTGAGTTTTAACGGAAAAATTTTTAAATCCGAAAACGGACTTTTGGACTTACTCGAATCCAATGTCGGTACAAACACCATTTATGAGGTGTGCCGATTTAAAGAAAATCAGCTTGAGTTTGCCTTTTCGCACACAAACAATTACGGCGAAACCTATTACTCATTTGTAAACGGCCAATACACTTCCGACGGAGGAACTCACCTTTCAGCCTTTAAAGAAGGGCTTCTCAAGGGCATCAACGAGTATTTTAGAAAAAGCTATAAAAGCGAGGACGTAAGAGAGGGAACCTGCGCCGCCGTTTCGGTAAAGATTCAAGCTCCGGTATTCGAAAGTCAGACAAAGAACAAACTCGGAAACACTGAGGTGCGCTCTTGGATAGTAAACGATACAAAGTCGGCAGTTGTAGAATGGCTTCAAAAAAATGCGGATTCGGCTGCAAAGCTTGAAAGCAAGATAATCGCAAACGAAAAACTCCGCACCGAGCTCAACACTGTAAAAAAAGAAGCAAAGGCGGCAGCAAAAAAAATTGCCATAAAAATTCCGAAACTGAAGGACTGCAAATTCCATTTGGGAGACGGAAAATTCGGTGAAGATACCATGATCTTTATCACCGAGGGAGATTCTGCAACGGGAGCCATGGTTTCAAGCAGAGATGTTTTAACTCAGGCAATTTTTTCTCTTCGAGGAAAACCCGAAAACATGTACGGCAAAAAGCGAGCACAGATATACAAAAACGCCGAGCTTTACAATATGATGATGGCTCTCGGCATCGAAAACGACATCGAGGGCTTACGCTACTCTAAAATCGTAATCGCAACGGATGCCGACAACGACGGCTTTCACATCCGCAATCTGCTTTTAACCTTCTTTTTAAGCTATTTTGAAGAGTTGGTTACATCGGGCCGCGTACACATTTTGGAGACACCCCTATTCAGAGTGCGCACCAAAAAAGAGACATCTTATTGCTATTCCGAAAAGGAAAGGGACGAGGCTGTAAGCCGCTTAGGTTCATCTTCCGAAATTACCCGCTTTAAGGGTTTGGGAGAAATAAGCCCCAAGGAGTTCGGACAATTTATAGGAGCCGATATAAAACTCCTCCCAGTAACCGTTCAAACCCTAAAAAAAGTTCCTTCAATCTTGGAATTCTACATGGGCAAGAACACCCCGGAGCGCCGCAAATTCATCATGAAAAATCTCTTGGCTGAAATAGATGCTTAAAAAAGCTTGACTCTTTACTGTGATTACAATATAATTACATAAAGGAGGCAAGGAGAACTTTTATGATTGTATCGCTTGTACCTGTAGGAAATTCACGCGGAATAAGATTACCGAAACACGTGCTTGATAAGGTTTCAAGTGCAGATAAGTTTGAAGTAGAGGTTTCGGAAAAAGGAATTTTATTAAAACCTGTAAAAGACGAGCCCCGAAAAGGATGGGAAGAAGCCTTTCGTAAGATGCATCAAGATAATGAAGACTTAATGGAGGAGCTCCCTGAACCGAGGGATTTTCAATGGGAATGGTAATTAAGCAATACGAGGTCTATCTTATAAATTTAGATCCCACAATAGGTCATGAAATACAAAAAACAAGGCCTTGCCTGGTAATCTCTCCCGATGTTATGAACAACAATATTTCAACCGTCATTATCGCCCCTATGACTACAAAGTCTCACGCTTACCCGACAAGGGTCAGTATTAAATTTGAAGGCAAAAAGGGCTGGATAGTATTGGATCAAATCAGAACTGTGGACAGGGCAAGATTGGTAAAGCACCTGGGAAATATAAAACCTACAGAAATCATTGCTGTAAAAAAAATCATCAAAGAAATGCTTGTCGATTAATCTAAGGGCCGAGATTCATAAGGCCGCTTTAAAAGAAACCGCCTAATAAAGGCTTTTAACCACCTCGCCGGCGATAAAAAGACCGGCAATTGAGGGCACCCATGCAGCCGAAGCCGGAGGGGTTTGTTTTATGGTACATTCGGTTTTGGAATAAAGGACCTTCAAGTGCTTAACATTCCTTTTTTTTAGCTCGGTGCGCATTACCTTACAAAGCGGACAAACGCTTGTCTTGTAAATATCTGCAAATTCAAAATCGGCATTTAGGCGGTTGCCGCAGCCCATTGCCGAAATAATAGGCACCTCATGTTTTTCGGCTTCAACGGCAAGAAAAATTTTAAGAGCAACCGTATCGACGGCATCAACTATAAAGTCTAAACCATCAAAAAAATTTTCGCCTAAGACAGTATAAAAAGTATCGGGTAAAATAAACGAATTGATTGCTGTTACCTTACATGAAGGATTTATATCGGCAATGCGTTCTCTTGCAACTTCGGTTTTAGATTTTCCGATGGTAGAATAGAGGGCATAAAGCTGGCGGTTTATATTGCTTTCTTCTATCTTGTCGCCGTCAATTAGGATGAGCTCCCCTGCCCCGTTCCGGGCAACCCCGCTTCGGGCAAGGGCCTCGGCAGTATAGCTTCCGACACCGCCCAAACCTAAAATTGCAATCCGGGCATTTTCAATCTTCTTTAAATTTGCTGAACCGACAAGAGGCTCAAACCTCGATAAAAAACTCATGGCAAAAATTCAATTTCTAAAAATCTTAAAAGCCTATCGAATCTTAAATAGAATTCCTAAAATCACAATCGTAATTAAGATTTGAATAATAACAAAACGGATTAAAACTTGAGTCGGCGACCATTGCAAATTCTTTTTCATGTGATCATGGAGCGGAAATCTGATATTCTTAAATATTTTGATTTTAAAAAAGCGGAGCATAACTACCTTTAAAATGCCTGTCCCGCCGTTGATTAAAATCACACCGCTAGTCATCAAAAGAATAAATGGGTTGCGTGAAATAATTACAAGAACTCCGATAAAAAAGCCGAGAGCGCGCGAACCTGCATCTCCCATGAGAACCTTACTCGGATAAGCATTGTGCCAGAGATAGCCTGTAAGGACTCCGCAGAGGGTAAAAATCATAACCGCCCATTTTGCACCCGTGTTGATATTGGGAATCAAAAGATAGGCAGCAACTTTAACATGACCTAAGACAAAATAAAAAACTACACCAAGGGAAACCAAGGCCAATAAAATGAGAGTTCCGGAAAGGCCGTCAACTCCGTCGGTACAGTTTGTCGTATTAATCGAAATCCATAAAATAATTATGGAAACGGCAAAGAAAATAACGGGGTGCACATCAACAAGGCTGGATGTGAAGGGCAGCCAAAAGGAAACTTTACCTTCAAAATAAATATAAAAAACGACAAGAGCCGTAACTGCAGATAAAATAAAATCCAATCCGCCTTTTAAATATTCTCCCCAAGATTTTTCGGACTTGTCATCTAAAAAACCTGTCATCATTACTGCAAAGGTTACCGCCAAAATAAGGCATTGTGTCAAAGTCGGTGTTATCAATAAAAAAACACAAATTATAAAAATAGAAATAAAAACTACGCCCCCGCCCGTAGGTTTACCTACGGCAGCTTCCGGGTTTACGGTAAATTCTCTTCCTCTGTCCTTGGGTAATTTAGAATAAAATTTAGGCAATAATAAAACGGTAATTAAAAAGCCTAAAAATAAGCCTAAAGAAATTAAAACGGCATAAGATTGTAAAAGTCTCATCGGTCCGAAATACGGGCCAAGTAATTCTGCAATGTGATATAACATTTTTATATTATACCAAATTTTTATGCACTATGTCTATTGTATTGTCTATATTGTAAGATTTATGTATAATACTCAAATGTTAAACTACATAAAAAAAATAATTGCAGGTATCGCTATAGGAATAGCAAATGTTATACCCGGAGTTTCAGGCGGAACGATAGCCGTAGTTTTCGGGGTTTACCCCGATCTTATCGGAGCGGCAAGCCTTGACATCAAAACCATCAAAATAAATTTAAAAAGCTATCTTTGCCTCTTCGGAGGAGTTGCTTTAGGTGTTCTTCTTTTTGCACGTCTTTTCAAACTTGTTTATGAAAGATTTCCCGTACAAACCAATTTCTTTTTTATAGGCCTCATTCTCGGAAGCATTTTTATAATTTTTGAATTTGTCCGCGAAAAAGAACAAAAATCTTCTTTAAAAACAATGGCCAAAATTATTTGGTTTTTTATAGGTTTAGGACTCATGCTTGCCCTTTACTTTTTTAAGGGAGCTGCAGTCTCGTCAAATTCTGCTATAGAAACATTGAACCTTGGAAATTTTTTCCTATTGTTCTTTGCAGGTTTTGCAGGAGCTGCCGCAATGGTGATTCCCGGCGTATCAGGCTCCTTTCTTCTTTTGATAATGGGAGTTTATTATAGCGTAATTAAAGCCATTACCGACTTTAATATTCCCATTTTGATTCCCGTAGGCCTCGGAATCCTTGCCGGTATTTTCTTTTCGGCCCGCTTAATCGGCTTTTTAATGGAAAGGTTCCCTAAGATAACCTATGCTTTTATTTTAGGACTGGTCTTAGGTTCGGTCAGACATATGCTTCCCGACAGCTGACTACAACCTTCAATGAGGCTGGCTGCAGTCCTCTGTATGCTTGCAGGCTACGGTCTGATAACGGTGTTTGAAAAGATGAAAAAGATGGAGATTTAATATGCCGCACAAAAGAATTTATCAGGTTGATGAAAAAGTTCCGGCGGGACTTTTCTTACCTTTAAGTATTCAACATACATTTGCAATGTTCGGTGCCTCGGTTTTAGTTCCGATTATATTCGGAATTGATGCAGGCATAGTTCTATTTATGAACGGAGTCGGAACCCTCTTGTTTATAGCCGTAACAAAGGGAAAGGCACCTGCCTACCTCGGCTCAAGCTTTGCCTTCTTAGGGCCGGCTTCTATCATTATATCTTCGCTGGGTTTTCAATATGCCCAAGGAGCCTTTATAGTAACAGGGCTTTTAGGCTGCTTGATTGCTCTTATAATTTATAAGTTTGGAACTTCATGGATAAATGTTATCCTTCCGCCGGCAGCTATGGGTGCTGTAGTTGCCTTAATCGGTTTTGAGCTTACGGAGCTTACAATAAGAGGCGGAAGTATAGGAGCAAACATCATGACAGGTTCAGTCTCTCATGCAGATGTAATTGTCTTTTTAATTACGATAGGAGCAGCCGTCCTCGGCTCGGTTTTGTTCAAGGGATTTTTTTCTACAATCCCTATTTTAATAGCAAGCATTGCAGGTTACATTGCCGCAGCTTTTTTCGGTATGGTGAACTTTTCGATAATAAAAGAGGCGGGGCTTTTTACGGTTCCTCATTTCCAGCTTCCCAAATTCGATGTAGGAGCAGCCTTTACAATGCTGCCCGTACTCTTGGTCATCACAAGCGAACACATAAGTCATCAGGTTGTAACCTCCAACATCGTCGGACGCAATTTGTTAAAAGACCCGGGGCTTCACAGGAGCATCTTTGCAGATAATTTTTCGACAGCCCTTTCAGGCCTAGTCGGAGGAGTACCCACCACAACCTACGGCGAAAACATAGGCGTTATGGCAGTTACGGGCATTTACAGCGTATACGTAATTGCAGGCGCGGCAATAATTTCTATTTGTATGGCATTTATAAGCCCGCTTGCAGCCCTGATCCGAACCGTGCCCGGGAATGTTATCGGCGGCATAACCTTCTTGCTCTATGGAATGATAGGAGCCTCAGGCATCCGCCTTTTGGTAGATTCAAAAGTAGATTATTCAAAATCGAAAAATCTCATCCTGACCTCGGTTGTCTTTACCACGGGTTTAAGCGGCCTCAGCATAAAATTCGGCGAAATCGAATTTAAGGGAATGGTACTCGCCTCCCTCGTCGCCGTCATTTTAAGCTTTATCTTCTTTGTCTTTGAAAAAATGGGAGTGCTGGAGGAGTAGAAGATTGGCAATAAATCAAAAAAAGCTTTTGTTTTTCCCTTTAAGCCTCATTCCGATTGCTATTATAATATCGAGCTGTAGAGTTTTTCCGTCTATCGGATTAAACACAAAAGAAAATTATGGGAAAAAGAATATCTTAATCATGAGCGATATTTATTACCGTCAGACTTTTAATAACTGCGCACCCTATTCTGCAATGGCGGCGATAAATGTAATAACAAAAAAAGAAATCGATCCGGAGCTTTTAGCACGAGAAACAGGTTGGCGGATAAAAAACAATTTAACCATGCCACAGGGACTTATTCAAGTTTTACACAAGCATGGAATAAAAACAAAAGAAGCTGTTTTATCCGGATACACAGATGCCGAAAAAATTAATTGGATAAAAAATACAATTGATGAAGGTAAACCGATTATTTTTTTAATAAAAGCAAAAAGGGTCTTACATTATGTAACGGTAATAGGCTACGATGAAACAGGTTTTATTATTTATGACTCTCTTCAAGAGAAAACAAAATCAAATCCTCGAAAAACAATAAAAGATAAACCGCAATATGACGGAAACCGTTATTACAAATACGAGGTCTTTCTAAAATTTTGGAATAGAGGCGGTTATAAAATATTCTTTAAAAATTGGGCATTGGTCTGCGGATAAAATTCAGACTGCCCAATTACAAAAAAATAAAAAAACAGTTTGTTTTTTTGGTTAAAAGCTGCTATACTGATATCGTATTTATAATCTTAACTTAGGAGAGAAAAATGAAAAGAAAAATTGTTTTTTCGCTAATGGTGCTCGTACTGGCATTTTCGGTACAAGGCTGCTTTTTGTTGGACTCATCAACCATGGACACACCGAAACCGGCTCCTATGACATTGGAGGTCGGAAGCCGAATAAACGGTAAAACGATTGTATGGGTTAACACAAGGGGTGATTCTTGGCGCTTTTTAGCTATAGGAGCACCCTCGAAACCTATACAATGGGCCAATGATGCAAGCAGATTTTTAAACGATAAAAATATGGCTCCGGAAATGGGAAAAGGAAAAGCTAATACCCTATATCTGACAGGTGAATTTAGTTCTCACGCGCACACAGTATCCAATAATGCGGCTATTTACTGCAGATCGGTAGGCGGCTGGCTCCCATCGCGTGATGAGGCCGAAAAAATTATTCCTTTTGCAAATAAAAACTTTTGGACTTCAACCGCCGAAAAAACATCAAAAGCCTTTTATTATGATGTAACAACAAGAAGCTTTAAAGCAGAATTTAGAAATGAAAGAGACAAGATTGTAACCATCCCTGTTTACTACCTTGATTCAAACGGAAATGAGGTTAATCCTTAAAGATTAGACCGCTTAGAATTTCGATTATAAGGCTGTTCAAAAAATTGAACAGCCTTTTTTTAATTCTTCCTAAAAATATTTACGAGGTTGACGGTTATAGGAATCGTGCAAATTAAACCTATACTCCCCGAAACGGCCCGCAATATCTCGGCAGATAAAAGCTCCAAGTTTATAATTTCCGTAAAGCCGTTGGAAAAAATTATAAAGAGTAAGAGCACGGGGATTGATGTACTCACATAGGCCAAAATAAGAGTGTTTGACATAGAACCTATTATATCCCGGCCTATATTCATTCCGGATTTTACAAGCTGCTTATTCGAAATCTTAGGACTTACAGAAATTATTTCCCACATTGCAGAAGAAACGGACATGGCGACATCCATGACAGCCCCAAGGGAACCTATCATAATACCTGCAAATAAAAGGCCCTGATAATCTATCTTACGGTATTGGGGAACGAAGGCCAGCATTTGGGCATCCTCATTTCCTAAACCCGAGAGGCTTAGAATTTTACCTGCAACAAAGGCAAAAAGGCCTGCAATAATAACCCCGCCTATGGTTCCTAAAATAGCCGTATAGGTCTTTTTGTTCTTCCCCGAAATTATAAAAAGAGTAATTACTGAAGCAGAGCTGCAAATTATAACAGCCCAAAGCATAGGATTATAGCCTCGAATTATAAAAGGAAGGAAGAGGCCGAATATAAGGCCCACGGTAAGCCCAAGAGAGATAAGGGCCTTTACTCCGTTTTTTTTGCCGACAAAGATTAAAACCGAAGCAAAGATCATAATAAGAGCATAGACCTTATAATCCCTTGCTCTTTCATAAATGCGTAAATTGTTTACCTTTCCGGTTTCGTCTTCATCCAGCTGCAAGATGAGTTTTTCGTTTACCTTAAAAATAAGTTTATAAGGAATTGCAAGCTCTATAGTATTCCTGATTGTGTAAACCTCTCCTTTGTGCTTACCCGTTAAAATCTTAACCTTTAAATGCTGGTAGCGGAAGTCCGATTCTATAGGAATATCGGGGCGGCTCTCCTTTGTGTCGTCATAGACGATTTCGATAACCTTGGCCTTAACAGCCTTGCTTTTCGGAGCATTTATATGAGCATCATAGTATTGGCTTAAACCCTTGTATTTATTTTCCATGTCTTTAGACAGGTCGTTAGACCGGTCGTTAGAAGAAGGTTGCCCTGTATCTTCCGCAGATAGATTAAAGCATAGAAGAAGGCTTACAATAAAAGCGAAAATATGTTTCATGTTTGATTCCGGACGATTTGATTTTAAGAAAAAAGCGGTGCAAGAATTTTCTACACCGCTTTAATTAAGTTCCTGTTATTTGCTTATATCTTTAATATAATCTACAGGAATGGGTTTAATTTTTTTAGCCTTTTTGATTGCGTCGATAAGGGCATCCCTTATGGATACGCTTTCGGCAGAGTTTTCAGCCTTAGAAAAATCGTAAGAGTCTCCTCCCGTAAACATAAAGCTGTTTACTACAACCTTATATTTTTTATTCATGTCGAGGGGAGTTCCATCCATAAGAGTAATCTTTGTAATTCTGTTTTCAAAGGGCTTTTTGCCGTCATATTCTACCCTAAGTCCTGCAAATTGACCGTCTGTAACATTAGGATTCATAATACCGTGATCAATAGCTTTTTTAATCTCGGAACCGGGAAGATCGAAAACGACGAGGTAGTTATCAAAGGGCATAATCTCATAGAGGTCTCCTACAGTGATATTGCCTGCTGCAAGGGTTCGGCGTAAGCCTCCTCCGTTTTGAATGGCAATATCGACCTTTCCCAGCTGTCGCTGAACCTCGGCAGCCCATGCACCCAAGGCAGTGTTGCTTCCCTTTTCGCTTCGCTCATGAGCAAACTCGGCCTCGGCAATACCGATAACTTCACCCATAATAGGTTTCAGCTCGGTATCAAATTTTGTATAGAGGGCCTTGCCTTTTGCATCTTCGATAAGAGAATCCTTGTGCTTGTAGATTTCGTCTACCATTGGTTCAATCTTTACAATCTTGTTTTTTTCTCCGAAGGTGATGCTGAGTTTACCTACAGCCCGGCCGTGACAATAAGCTTGAAGTATGGGCATACCGTTTGCTTCTCCTGCAACGGTTTGATGGCTGTGAGCCGAAAGAACTGCATCCATGCCCTTAATTTCGGTAAGCTTAACGGCATTTCCGCTTATCTTTCCGTCTTTTTGGAATGAATCGATGTGGGTTAGGGCAATAATTGCATCAGGCTTACCTTCCTTGGCCTTTCCTGCCAAAAGATAGTCCACCCATTCTTGACCTGTTTTTACGGGGTCGGTAAACTCCAAACCGCTTACATGCTCGGCACTGGTCAAGACAGCCGTATCGGGATGAGCAAGACCGATAAAGGCAATCTTGTAGTTTCCTTTGTTTATAATTGAGTAGGGTTTTGCCCAAGACACAGGCTTTCCGCTCTTTTTTTCGACAATGTTAGCAGCCAAGAAGGTAAAGTTTCCGTCCTTTTGCCACTTTGTCATTCGGTTTGAACCCCAGTCAAATTCATGGTTACCTACGGCACAAACCTTAACATTCATCGCCCTCATCATGGCAGAAACGGGAGCTCCATAGGTTAGATTGGATATGGCAGTTCCCTGATAGTTGTCGCCTCCTGCAACCACAATGGTGTTCGGGTTTTCCATTCCGGCAGTGCGGACATAGCCTATCATCTTGGCCATACCTGCATTTTTTCCCTTTCCGGGACGGGTATCTTCTGCAACATTTCCGTGAAAGTCGTTAAAAAGAAGAATATCGACTTGATTTGCAGGGGCCTTTGCCTCAATACCTGCATCCTGACCGCTTACATCGTGGGATTCGGTTTCACATCCTGTAAAGGCAATACCAAGAATGAGAATCATCATCACACAACAAAAAGCTTTAAAGAATTTACTGTGTTTCATAAGCATACTCCTAATAGTTCATTTATAGTTGAATTATACACCAGTATAGAAAAAATTACAAGTTTTCCTAATTCCTAATTATGAATTACCCATTCAATTAAGGTGCTTCATCTATTCTGCCTGCGGGTACGCCTGAGGCGGTGAGGAGGGCTTTTACGCCTGTACCCGTTTTAACCTTAAAGCGGCCTGTTGTATGGTAAAAGGCGTTGGTGCCGATTGCCGTAAGGGGCGGGTTGTTGCACAACCGAAGGTCAAAGTATTCTACCTTATTGCAGCTCTGAAACGCCCCCTTGCCCAAAGAGGCAAGGCTTGCAGGAAACTGCACCGTTCCCGTCATTTTGCAGCCTTCAAAGGCATAGTTGCCGATTGTAAGCGGCTTTGTACACTTGGAAAAATCGAGGGAGCTTACTTTAAAGCAAAAGCTAAAAGCACTTTCACCGATTTTGGTAAGGTTTTCGGGAAGATGCACCTCCGTTATGCCGGTACATTCATAAAAAGCATAGTCGGCAATTTCGGTAATGTCTTCAGGTACGCGCAATATGCCTGCAGGTTTTGCGCCCGTATAGCCTTTAAGCACGGTGCCTTGAATGTTTAATTGTGAAAGAGGTATGGTGATTTCTCCGCCGGAACTTGTACCCCCACCCATGTTACCTCCTCCTGCCGCATTGGGGCAGGCGGTAACCATGAGGGCGAACAATGATGCGGCAAGCACGATGACTGCCGCCCTAATAAATGCGTTTTGTTTAAAAAATGCTTTCATAGAATCCCTCCATAATTTTTAGGTATGATAAGCTCATAGCCTTTGATACTGATCTTTCGCATAGCCGTAGCTGTGTGCATGAACATCCGCAATACAGTCGCGGTCGTTGTCTTTGGTCAGCGTGTTCGGTCTTAAATACACTTCCCAAACGCTTTTCTTTTTTGCCATTTGTTCCTCCTAATGAGTTTTTTATAATTAACCGCTAAGGGCGCCAAGGACGCCAAGAAATTTGAGGCAGATGTTGTGAGATATTCTTTAATTACCCTTTGCGAAGTTGAGCGAAGCTCAACGCTTTGCGATCTTTGCGGTTTATTTAAAAGAGTGCCGAGTAATTATGGGGGCGGTTTCGGTTTTGTCAAGTACCTTGACGGTTTTTTGAGAATATTTATTTATTATACTGTTTAATAGGTTTGTGTTCCCCTTCATACTTACATTATATAACACTTTTTGTCGAATAACAACTTTTTGGGGAAAGTTTTTTGTAATTTATTTTGATAAAGGACGAATGGCGGAAATGCCGAATGACGAACGGCGAGTGAAGGGAAGTTCGAACTTCTTACTTCGACATTCGAACTTTGTATTTCGTACTTCGCACTTCGTTACAGTTTCTCTACTTCTTCGATGCTTAAACCGGTAGCTTTTGCAATATTTTCGATAGGTAAATTCATTGCAATCAGATTTTTTGCCGTTTCGAGCTTGTTCTGGTACGAGCCTTGCTGTATACCAATCATTAGGCTTTCTTGCCTTTGTACTGCGATATCCGTATCATAGTCGTATTCAGCTATTAACATATTTATTACCTCCCGTGATTTTCTCATTAAGTATTCTTTTAAGATTCCCTTTTCTATACATATCTTTACTGCATTGGTAAAGCCGTTTTCAGGATCGAGTTGTGTTTGAATTCTCACTTCCTCAACAAAGAGACTGTATTCGTCTAAGGTCTTACAGCGGTTTAGCACCTCAGCTCCCTTATTCTTGTTTATGTTAAATACTTTTACTTCAAGTTCCAGCGGTATCCGTTCAGGCTTTGTAATAAAGGCATCCGACAACTTTAGCGTTGTAGTTTCAGGATAATCTTCAACACCATTGTAAAAAACATAAAACTCCGGTGTTGGAATTTTGGATAGTTTTCTTAAATACCTGTCTTCCGGTGCTTGTATTTTTTCGTAGAGCCTTGCTATATATTGTAAGAAGCGCAAAGGCATATTTTCGTTTATGGTAGACTGATGTTCAGCCAACACAATTATTTTACCGTCGACAAGACAAGAAACATCGTTGATAATGTTCATGTACATGACATTATCAAGCCTTATATTTTCTACAGGGCACGACAGTTGCAGATTAGTACCGTGCAAGGCGTTATAAAGAGATAAAAAGTTTTCCTTTGCCTTTTCGTCTTCACTGAAAAGATCAACGAATACCGAATCTTTGTATTTTCTGTTTGAAGTACTCATAACGGCCACCTCTACTCACATTTATTATAGCATAGGTTAGGCATTTTTTCAATTAAGCGAGGCGGGTTAATTTGTAACTAAGTTTTCCCTGCACCTTACCAAAAACTTTTCGGCGATGGGCTTATCGGTTTTGATGATACAGGGGTGGCCGTGGCAGACCCAGTCCATTTTTTCTTTTGTATCGGGTTTAAAAAGGGTATAGCCCGTATCTACAATAGAACAAATATCGGGGCCGACATATTCGAGAGGGATGCCTGAATCTATCTTGTTCATCGAAATAAACTCGTATTCGTTTTCTGACAATTTTTTGCCGATTTTGCCTGCCAGCATGTAGGGGGACTTCGACTCGCCCGCGGTGGTTTTGTTTGCTTCCGCACTCGAAAAATAAAAGCCCGTGGTAAATTCCCTATGGGCAGTATTGTACAATTCTTCAACAAAGGGAGAAGCTTCATCGGCGCTTATCTTTCCGTTTAAAAAATCTATTTTTTTTCGGTAGGCCCTCGTGGTCAAGGCGGTATAGTAAATGCTTTTCATACGGCCTTCTATTTTTAGCGAATCCGCTCCGGCTTCTTTCATCTTGTCGAGGTAGTCTATCATGCAAAGATCCTTTGAAGAAAAAAGAGCCGTATAGTTTTCGCCTTCTTCTACGGGGAAAAGCTCTCCCTTCCGCTCCGACTCTTCAACAAAGAATTCTTCCTTAGGCTTTTCGGAATACATCTTGTAGTTCCAGCGGCAAGAATGGGTGCAGGATCCGGCATTTGCACTTCGGTCGGTAAGGTAGGCACTTATAAGGCAGCGCCCCGAATAAGAAATACACATTGCCCCGTGCACAAAACATTCAAGTTCCATTTCGGGAACCCGCTGCTTTATCTCGCGTACATCCTCAAGGCTTGCTTCCCTTCCCAAAACCACACGGGAAAAGCCCAAGTCCCTGTAAGCCTTCACGGCCTCATAGTTTATGCAGTTTGCCTGAGTGCTTAAATGAAGCGGAATGTCGGGAAAGTTTTCTTTTAAAATTCGGGCGGCTCCCAAGTCTTGGACGATAAAGGCATCGAAGGGATATTGTTTAAAATATTGGACCTCGGACAACAAGTTTTTTAAGTCCTCATTATGAAAGCTTATATTTATTGCGCAATAAAGTTTTTTTGTTAAGCCACGCTTTTTATATTCTTCTTTTAAAAGAGAAATATTTTTATATTCTTCTCCCGAAAAATTATCGGCCTTAGCCCTAAGAGAAAAGTTTTTTAACCCTATATAAGCTGCATCGGCTCCGTACTCCCATGCATAATCCAATTTTTCAAAATTGCCCGCGGGCGCAAGAAGTTCCATTTTTATTCCCCTATATCGAAAAATGCCCCGATCTTTTTTCCTATGGCCTCTACTGCAAGATGAGCA
The DNA here is from genome assembly GCF_024181285.1 of Treponema sp. OMZ 790. Classification (NCBI taxonomy): domain Bacteria; kingdom Pseudomonadati; phylum Spirochaetota; class Spirochaetia; order Treponematales; family Treponemataceae; genus Treponema; species Treponema sp. OMZ 790. The sequence continues at coordinate 1,787,941 of NZ_CP051201.1, forward strand.
TTTGAAAAATAGTCGGGAACGGCTTGAAACAAATGAGGCATACCGTCAATTTTTTCAAATTCAACAAAACTTCCGGCCTTTTCGATTTTTTCGCAAAGACGGATTGAATCATCCAAAAGAATCTCATTACTTCCGCATTGAATAAAAACAGGAGGGAAGTTTTCAAAGCTTCCAAAAATGGGAGAAACAAGTTCATTGGTAAGATTTTTTTCTTCGGTGTATAATTGGGCAGCGCCCGCAAGAATCCCTTGAGAAAAAACAAAGTCTTTCTTTCGGTTGGCATTCAGTCCTTCACTTGAACAGGTTAAATCGGCCCATGGAGAAAATAAGACAATTAATGCAGGAAGAGGAAGATGTTTATTTTTTAAATAATGAATGAGCGAAATAACCAAACCGCCCCCTGCTCCGTCTCCTGCCAAAACAAGATTGCCGGGATCTGCAGTATGAGTTTCTACAAGTTTTGCATAAACCTTGTAAACATCTTCAAGCGCTGCAGGGAATGGGTTTTCGGGAGACAATTTATATTCGGGCAGATATAGAGCCGAAGAAGCTTCATGAGCAAGCCCCGCACAAAAAGAGCGGTAAGCTTTTTTTGTGCCGCTTATAAAAGAACCTCCATGAGCATATAGGATTACCCTGCCTGACACCGCCATCTCAGGCTTTAATACATCGGTATCGACACCGCGCAATTCGATTTCGGATAAGTCTACATTGTTCGGTACATGAGGAGAATAAAGAATATCGTCATAGGCAAGACGCAACTCGTCTATTGTGTGTTTTCGGGAAAGTGTTGCTTTTTTAAATTTCTTTTTTAAATCTCTTAAATCCTTTAATGCATTTTGCACCTGACTGTCTCCATATTAAATTAAGATCGATCAAAACTCATCAAGTTTTCGTAAATTTGCATATATTCCGTTTAAACTTAAAAGCTCCTCGTGAGTGCCTCTTTCCATTATTCCTTCATCGGTAACTACCAAAATCGTATCGGCATTTCTTATTGTAGAAAGACGGTGAGCTATAACTATTGTCGTTCTCTCCTCCGAAAGTTCTTCAATAGCTTTTTGAATTAAAATTTCGTTTTCGGTATCGAGGGCCGAAGTTGCCTCGTCCAATATCAAAATCGGAGGATTTTTTAAAAAGACTCTGGCAATCGAGATTCTCTGTTTTTGCCCGCCTGAAAGTCTTACGCCCCTCTCCCCCACATAGGAATTATAACCGTCCTCCAAACTCATAATAAAATCGTGAATATGGGCATTTTTAGCGGCCTCAATAATTTCTTCATCGGAAGCATCGGGCTTACCGTAAGCTATGTTCTCTTTTATGGTTCCGCCGAAAAGATAAACATCCTGCTGAACAATTCCGATATTTTCACGCAAGGACTTTAGTTTTAAATCTCTGATGTCTTTTCCGTCTATGCTTATCTTTCCGTTTATCACATCATAAAAGCGCGGAAGAAGGGAGCATATCGTCGTCTTTCCTCCGCCCGATGGGCCTACAAGAGCGAGAGTCTTGCCTGCAGGGACATCGATGGAAATATTTTTTAAGATTGTTGTAGTTTCATTGTAGCTGAAATCGACGTTTTCGTATTTTATATTTCCTTTTACATCTTTAAGCTCGACTGCATTTTCTTTTTCGGTAATTTCCGGTGCTGTTTCTACAATCTGCAAAAAGCGCTTAAAACCGGCAGCTCCCTTTTGGAACATTTCGGTAAAATTAATAAGTAAATTTATCGGAGCTATATAGATATTTATGTACAAAACATAGATGGTCAAATCGGGGATTGTAAGCTCATTCCTTGCAACAAAAAAACTTCCGGCCAAAACTGTTACGATAAAAAACAAGCCCTGCAAAAGACCGTTTACGGCAAAAAATTCTCCCATCTGCCTGTAGTTTATATATTTGGAATGAACAAAGGCTTCGTTCGCCGTATCGAATTTTTTGCTCTCCAACTCTTCGTTTGCAAAGGACTGCACTACCCTTATCCCCGAAAGAGTGTCCTGAACCTGAGAATTTATTCCGGCTATTGTTTTGCGGTTGAGCATAAAAATTTTACGCATCTTTTTGTTTTGAAAAAAAGTAAAGATGAACATGAGCGAAGTAACCGAAGCCAAAATCAAGGTCAGCCTTACATTTATAAAACAAAGGAGAGCAAAAGAACCTATTATTTTAAGAAAAGAAATAAAAAGGTTTTCAGGTCCGTGGTGTGCCAGTTCCGAAATATCGAAAAGGTCTGAAACAATCCGCGAAATCATATCTCCCGTTTTGTTTTGGTCGTAATATGAAAAGGAAAGACGCTGCATGTGGTTAAAAAGGTCATTCCGCATATCCCTTTCCATGCGGGCGCCCATTATATGTCCCCATGAAGTTATAAAATATTGGGCAAAATATCTTATTATATAAAGCCCCAAAAGAATGACGGCAATCACCATACCAAGGTAGATGACGGCAGAAGCCCTTACATCAAAATTAAAGATAGTTTTATCCGAAAAAAGCAATACTTCTCCGCTTCTTATTTTTGGAATTATCCTTGTCAGGTATCTTATTACCTGCGGGAATACCAAGTCTACTACCGAGACCAGAAGAGCACAAAATAGATCAAAGAAAAATAAAAATTTATAAGGCTTGTAATAGGCCGCAAATTTTAAAAAGGTGCTTTTTTTCTGCATATTTTTTATCATATACGATAAGAAAAAAAAAGTAAATAGGCGATTTTTAAAGACTGCTTATAAATTTTGAGATTGACGCAAGAGCCCTTCCCCTATGCGAAACGGAGTTCTTTTCTTCCGGCTTAAGTTCTGCAAAGGTTTTTCCAAACTTTTCTACAAAAAATATAGGGTCGTACCCGAAACCTCCGGAACCCGCAGGTTTTTCGGTTATGCAGCCTTCGCAAGTTTCCTGCACCGAGTAAAAGCGGTTTTTATCTAAAAGAAGAATCATACAGCAAACAAACCGGGCGCTGCGTTCTTTTACCCCTTTTAATTCTGCAAGAACCTTGATGATACCGGCCTCAGCCGATACATGTTCCCCGTCAAGAGAACCGTATCTTGCCGAATGTACTCCCGGTGCTCCGTTTAAAAAGTCGATACAAAGCCCCGAATCATCTGCAAGGACAGGGGCTTTTACTATATTGTAAAGGGCCTCAGCCTTTATCATTGAATTTTCAAAAAAAGAACTTCCCGTTTCTTCAGGATCAAATTCTATATTTTCTTCTTTGGGTAAAACAATTTTATGCTCCGGAAGCAGCTCTTGCACTTCCTTTTTTTTGTTTATATTTCCCGATGCCAAGTATATTTTCATGTTTTTGAGTATACCACATTTTTAAACTCTTAGCAATATTTTTATCGATTGTACCCTTGCACACATTTATGCACTTTCCTATGTCGGTGCTGCTTGGACATTTTATCTGCCGCCTATTAAGATCTTGCGCTTTTAACCATAAATACCGATTATATTTTAAAGAAAAACAAAGTTGATCAAATTGACGCTTTGTATTGTAAGTATTAAATAAAAGATATTTAAAAAGCTGAATCTTTATATAATAATTATTTCTATTGCAAATATGATAATTGATTTTTTCCAAACGCTTAAAACAAGAAACCTTTAAATCTTGAAGAATGCAGCACAAAAATTCCGGATCCATTTTAATCTCAGCCGATATTTTTTCTATCAAATCATCATCCAAAAAAAAGCAAGCCTTACAAGCCAATAAAAAAATTCTTCTGTGTTTACACGGCATACTAAAATAAAGAGCTCTCCTGTGTTCCAATTCCATTTTTGAAATTACGCTTCCTTGAAAAGGCCCGTAATCGCCCTCATCTTTACAATAAGAAGGTTCGTGTTCGGCAGCATAAAAGTTGAAATTTTCATTTAAATCATATTCATTCACCAGATACCCCAATCTTGAACCTTCCTGCTTGGCTATAACGGCATTATGTATCTCATTCCGCACATTTTTACATTTAAACGTTAAATAATAAAACCGGATATGACTTGTCATATAGGTATAAAAACTCGATAATTCGGGCTTATAATTTTCCAAAAGTCTTGGAATTCTATAATAGAATTTACATACAAAATCGCTGCGCAAATCTTCATCCCGAAAGTAAACTCCAAAACTTTCCAGATTCACATAAATAATTTCAAATAGTTCCATCAAAAGTTTTTGTTTTATTGAAGGGTTAGTTTTATTATTTTTGTAGGCCTTGACAATTTCTTCTCCTTTTTCTAAACTAAAATTCACTTTTATCTCCTTTTAACTTTAATAATAATGTATTTATACAAGCAAAAAGGATGCAAAGCGTAAGTTCAAAAAAAAGACATTATTGGATATTTTTAGGCGGTTAAAAACAAAAAAAACAAATTTTTCATTTTTTGTATGATGAACACAAAAAAGCATCAATAAAAAAATGAGATCTTAACATAAAAATATTGGAGCTTTTGAGTATTCAAAATACAAAAAAATACCGATAATCAAAAACGGGAGAATAAAATTATGATAAGAAAACATGTAGAAAAGGAATCGCGTACAGGCAGTATAACTTTTTATTCAAAAGAACAAGTACAGTGCCCCATTTGCAGCACAAAATTCAAAAGAGAAGAATTACATTCGGGAGGAGGACGCCTGATAGCCGGCGATCTTACAGACGAATTACGCAGGCTTTATGAACCGTCGGCAAAATACGGCGAAATCTTTCCAACCGTGTACAACTTAACCGTCTGCCACAAATGCCTTTATACTGCATTTCCGCAAGATTTTTCGGTTCCGCCCCGGCCGATTATCGAAAAACTTTTTGAAAATACTGAAGCAAGATATGATGCAATAAAAGGCCTTTTTCACAATATCGACTTTACAAAATCCAGAGGATTAAATGAAGGGGCAGCATCATATTATCTTGCAATTATGTGCTATGAAGTCTTTGAAGAAAAATTCTCACCTACAATAAAACAAGCCATATGCGCAATCAGAGCTGCATGGCTTTTCGATGAACTTGGAAAAAAATACCCTGAAGAAAATTATAAATATGTTTCGGATCTGTTTTACCAAAAAGCAACCTTCCTCTACCGAAGAGCTCTTGAATTGGAATCGACCGGAGAAGAAATAATTGCGGGCTTAAAATCTTTCGGCCCGGATGTGGATAAAAACTACGGCTACGACGGAATAATCTATCTTTCGGCCCTGCTTGAATATAAATACGGACAAAAAATCGACATGGAAATGCGCCTAAAGCGCTTGGATTATCACAAATTTGCCCTTGCAAAGATGTTCGGCCTCGGTAAATCAAGCAAAAATAAGCCCGGCCCGATCTTGGAAGCTGCGAGAAGTCTCTATGACATACTCAAGGTAGAGTTAAAGGATGTGGAAGAGTAATGGAGGCTGCTCAAGACCAAAAAAACATTCTCTTAACAGTGTCCTATGACGGCACAAATTTTTGCGGCTGGCAAAAACAAACCAAGGAAGGAAACGAAACTTTTCGTACCGTTCAAGGAGAATTAGAAAAAGCCTTAGCAAAAATTCATAAACATCCGATCGAAACCAACGGCTCAGGCCGAACCGATTCGGGTGTTCATGCAGCACGTCAGGCTGTAAATTTTTTCAGCGATATAAAAAGCATGAGGGCTGCAAATTTTTTACCTGCCCTTAACTCGATCCTGCCTAAAGACATAAGGATAATGGAAGCGGCCGAGGTATCTTCTCTTTTACATGCCCGGTTTAATGCTCTTTCAAGAACTTACAGATACCGAATCAAATGCGGAAAAACGGTCTTTGCCCATGAGCAGCCCTATGTTTGGCACATAAGACGCTATCCCGATATAGCCATCTTAAATGAAATGGCCTCGTGCCTTTCAGGCGAATTGGATTGCACGGCTTTTTCGGCCGCAGGCGACCAAAGCATAAGTAAATCGCGTTATATCAAAAAAGCGGTCTTCTTTATGGAAAATGACTACCTGATTTTTGAAATATCCGCAAATGCTTTTTTGTGGAAGATGGTGCGATCCATAGTCGGCACTCTTTTACATTTAGAAGAAACAGGAGCCGGAAAAAAAGAATTTAAAGCTGTCTTGGAATCAAAAAAACGAGAAAAGGCAGGCCCGACCGCCCCTCCGCAAGGGCTTTTTCTATGGTCAATAGAATATCCTGCAGATTTGCTCAAAGCCGGCATTGATTAACTCTGTAAAGCCGGCATTGGTTAACTCGGTAAGGCCGGCATGGGTTAATTGCTCTTAAAGCGGTCATATCTGCTTACTGCATTTGAAACGACAAAAAGCACAATAGCCGCCCCAAAAATTATAAAATATGAACCTATCGAAAAAAACATATTATAAAGACCGTGTATACTCCATGTAACCAGAAGAGGTTTTATAAGCTGTTTTTTCTTTTGCACCATACTTATTTCGAGATAATACACTCCCAATCCTGCATGCAAAATATTCGAAGTTATACTTCTAATCCAAATCGATTCGGGATACCTTATCGTATAGGCAATATTTTCAAAAGAAGCAAAAATCAAACCGTAAAAAACCGATAAAAGCATGAGAGTTCTTATATTTGCGCGGTTTTGAGCCGGAGTAACCTCGTCAATATTCATCATCTTATCAGCCCAAAGCAGTTTTACGAAAATAGAAAAAAGCAGAGCTTTAACGGTTTCTTCAGGCAAAGAAGAATGAATAAAGCTGTCAAAAAGAATTCCGCGCGTATATCCTGCCCTTTGCAAAAAATCTTGAGACAAAAAATATATAATGGTTTGCATTAAAATCGAGATAAGAACCGCAAAAAATGAAAACAAAAAAATATATAACAGCGGTTTAACCGATAAATTTTCTTTCCGCCTGACAATAAAAGCACAAATAATTGAAGAAGCAAAAGAAAGAAACACGATTAAGGCAATCTGCATATCATAAGAATACATTGAAAAAGAATTAAATTCAAGGGGTTTACCGTACAAGGTCTTTATTTTGAACAGAAAATAACTTATAATATTAAATGGAGATAAGACTATGGATAAAGAAAAAAATGATTATGACAAACTTTTTTCTGCAATCATCGAAGCAAAACACCTTACAGCCTTTACCGGAGCAGGAATAAGTACTCTGGCCGGCATCAAAGACTTTAGAGGAAAAGACGGCCTTTATAAGCAGCCTGATACCGAAAAAATGTTCGATATAGACGTATTCTACCGCGATCCTTCCGTCTACTATGGTCTGGCAAAAGAATTTATATACGGATTAGACGATAAAAAGCCGGCAATCGTACATACCGTCCTTGCCGAACTCGAAAAAAGAGGTATCCTAAAAGCCGTCATCACCCAAAACATCGATTTACTCCACCAAAAAGCAGGAAGCAAAAATGTAATTGAGGTACACGGTTCCCCATCGGTTCACTACTGCATAAACTGTTCCTACACCCAAACCTTTGAAGAAACTGCAAAAACGGCCAAAACAGGAGCCGTTCCCAAATGCCCTAAATGCGGCGGCACCATAAAACCTGCAATAACATTTTTCGGTGAAGCTTTACCTCAAAAAGCCGTCATGCAGGCAGAAATAGAAGCATCAAAAACGGATTTTATGCTCGTTTTAGGCACGAGCCTTTTAGTCTATCCTGCAGCAGCCCTTCCTGCCTACACACTCAGAAACGGGGGCAAAATAGCCATCGTAAACGACCAGCCGACACAATTTGACTCTTATGCAGAGATTTTATGCGATGATTTGGGAGAAACTTTCGAAAAAATCGATAAAAAGTTAAAAAATTTATAGTTTTTTTTAAAATTCTATTGACAAAAAAGTAAGAATATGGTAACTTAGATTTAGGCACAGATTGCAGGTAGTTATCCAAAATTACCTGCGTAAAGCGTTCATAAAAGTATTTATATGTGAATGGTTTATACTCTATTTTAATCGCCCCGGTCCGCATACTCCCGGGGCGATTTTTTTTATATATACCATGTAAACATTCAAGATTTAGGACTTAAAAGCCGATAAACAAATCGAGATATATTTACCATAAATAATTTAAAAGGGTATTTATTTTTTTTTATTTATGTGTTAGGATGTAATACATGGAAAAAGATAAAAGAATAATTGTTGATTCAGAAAAGATTGAAACGGCCATACGTTTGGGTGTACCTATAGCTATAACTTCTTATACCTTGCCTAAAGAAACCGAAGTTTATATTACGGATGTTATTTCGGAATTTTTAAAGCAGCTTCATTGTACCGATATTACGGACTATATCGTATATTATACAAATGAGCTTACAACAAACGCAAAAAAAGCCAATACAAAGAGAGTTTATTTTAAAGAAAAAGGACTTGATATTTCGGACTCCGAAGATTACGACCGCGGAATGCAGGATTTTAAAGATGATACAATTTCGAACATGGAACACTACCTTGCTCTTCAAAAAAAAGCCGGTCTTTACATTAAAATGTCTCTCCAGTTAAAACAGGAAAATATAGTGCTTGAAGTAAGTAATAATTCGGCACTGACCAGACAAGAATTTAAACGAATTTTCGATAAAATAGTCAGAGCACGGCAATTTTCATCATTGGATGAAGCCTTTACCCAAGTTTTGGACAACACCGAAGGCGCAGGACTCGGTCTTGTTATCATGGTCTTAATGCTTAAAAAAATGGGACTCAACGAAAAGGCCTACCAAATAGATGTTTTAGACGGCGTTACCGTCAACAGAGTTACGATACCTCTTAAACTAGAGCTTAAGAAAGAAGCTGAACCTCTTACAAAGGCCATTGTAGAGTACATTAACGAAATACCCCAGTTTCCTGAAAATATTATGCAGATACAAAGGGCTATTAACGATCCTGATTCAAAAATGCAAAAAATTGCCCAGCTTATAAGCAGCGATATCGGATTGGCTACAGACCTTTTGAAACATGTAAACTCGGTAGCTTTCGGCCTTTCAAAACCCTGTATGAACATAGTAGAAGCCGTTAAGTTTGTCGGATTGAGAGGTATACAAAACCTCCTCTATTCGGTAGGTACGATTAAAATATTGGAAACAACCGAAAACGAACAAAAACAAATATGGGAAAATGCCTACAGACTAGCCTTTTTCTCTTTAAATGTTGCAAAGCTCACAGGAAAACGTACTATAGTTGATGATGCATATATTTGCGGTCTTCTCCATGACCTCGGTAAAATTATCCTCGGATCTATGTATCCCGAATTAGTTGTAAAACTTGCAGAAATTCAGGCAGAAAGGAATATTCCGCCTCAGGTTATGGACATGATTATGAGCGGAATGGCTCAGGCCGAAATAGGAGCAACCCTTGCAGAAAAATGGAATTTCCCCGAGCCTATAGTGGTAACAATAAGATATCAGGATAACTTTGAAGCCGCGCCCGAAGAACACCGGGAATTGGTCGAAAGCGTTTGTTTTGCCGACTTCATGCTTAATTTCTCTCAAGGAAAAATAGAATATTATCAAATTCCTGAAGTATTGCTGAAAAGATTTAAAATAAAATCGGAAGAACAGCTGCACAAACTTTGTGAGCGCTTCGAGTTCGCTTTTACAAAGTAATTTAACAAAAGTTTTATTTTTTTATATCCGGAAAAAGTTCTTTTATAATCTCGCCGTAATTCTTGTTATAGTATAGGTGTCCGTAAATGATGGCTGCTGCAAGAACGTTTCGTCCGTAGCCCCTTGTTTCGGCATATGCAAGGCTTTCCAAAAATAAGTCTACCGGTAAAGAACCGGCTTCCCTCACCCACCGTTTTACGGCATTGGGGCCTGCATTATAAGAAAAAAGAGCGTGCATAATTTTTCCGTTATTGCGGCGGATCATATCGGAAAGATAAAAGGCTCCAAAGCGGATATTTGTATCGGGATCATTTAGGTCATATGTTTTAAGTTTTAAGCGGCGTGCAATATCGGCGGCAGTGGGTTTCATAAGCTGGGCAAGACCGACAGCGCCGGCATGCGAAACCACTTCCGGTTTAAAATAGCTTTCACTTCTCAACAAGGCATACAGAAGATATTCGGGTAAATTATACTCTGCCGAATATCTTTTAACGGATTCCTGCCATGGCCGGGGATACATCAGTTTTAAGTGATCTTCATTAAATTGTGAACCTTCCGAGTTTACGGCAAAAGACATAATCTTCATAGAATCGGCATAATATCCGTTTTGAGCCGCAGCCCTCGAAAATACAGCAGCTTCTTCCGTACTTATCTGAGGATACAAAAGCACTATATTACCGTAAAGATGGGAATAAAGTTTATACTTTACGAGCCCCTCAAGAATTTTGCTTGAATCTTCATCGGAAAATTCGCTGTTCGATTTTCTTTTATAATTTTTTCCGTAAGATGCTGAAGCAAGAGGAGCTTCAAGCTGATAGGCAGCCATAACCCTGTAATAAAAAAAACTATGATCTTTTTCGTAGGCTTCACGATAAAGTTTTTGGGCATCAGCTTGAGGTAAACTTTGCGAACGCGCAAGAATATATGAATGGCGGGCTTGAGCCGAAACCAATTTGGTTTTTTGGACAGCTTTTTGAAGTTTTTGGAGCCCCTTCCAATCCTGTGAAGACACCAGTTTCATGCAGGCATGGGCAGTAAGCTCTTCATATACCGAAGGATTTTTCCACTCAGGGGCAGATGAACAAAGCTCATCAAAAAACACCTTAAATGATCTTTTTCTTTCTATGTCGAGAATATACCAAAGGGCAACATCATAGTCATAGGGAAGAGGCGGATAGGATTTAGCTTTTTTAAAAAGCAAAAGAGCCTTTTCCACATTATCCCGGCCGCCCATTTTTAAACGCATTCGGGCAGCATAAAAAGCATATATGTATTTTTGAACAATGTAATCGGAATTGGTTTTTGAGTTTTTTTCAAAAAAATCCAGCCTATTTTCAAAAAACAAGACATCTGAAGAATAGTCGGCTGAACCTGATAAAGCCGCCTTTCCGGCATCCGATAATACAAGTCTATTTTCAAAATAGGGAGAATCTTCTTTTTCCATTAAACTTTTAAAGATGGGCCATGCATCCTTAAATTGAGATTCAAAGGTTAATTTTCTTGCTCTCAGAATATCAAAAAAATCGTCTCCGTATGATTTTAAGGCAGCCTTATTTTTTTCTACATTTTTTAAAGCTTCGATAATTTCGGCATCGAATTTTTGTGTGTTAAGATAGTCGGGCAAAGGCTTTTCCATTTTTTTAAAATTTCCCGACAGAAAAAGAAGTCTTTGAATTTCGGGTCTTATCTTTTCATCAGTTTTTGCATCTAATTTGAGGGCTTCGGGTAAAGCAAGTTTTTCTTCAAGTTTTTTAAGCTTTTCTTCATTGGAAAGAAGACTGTAAAGCTCATTGCCGGCAAGTTTTTTATAGGGTTCAGGTGAGTTTTTGAGAGCATACTCAAAATAGGTCACGGCCGACTTATCGTAAATTCTTTTATCTGAAGGCCTAACAGCAGCTTTTTTGAGAGCAAGACCTATATAATAAGGAGATGAAGGATCGGTATTATAAAGTTTTTTAAGCTCACGAGCATCCGGTTTTAAAAAACGGTAAAAATTACCTGAGTAGAGGTCGTCAATCAGGCGAGCTTCTTCATTTTTATCGTAGGAGCCCGCGCATGACAAACCGGAAAGACAAAAGCAAAAACACAATAATACCGAAACAAAGCGAATAAAAAACTTGGGTTTTATAAAACTATCCTCGTAAACTTATTTAGGCGGAATATCTATGTAAGTACCGGCTATAATAAGACTGGGATTTTTGATTTTATTGTAATCCGCTATCTTTTTGTAAAGCCAAGGTGTTTTATAAAAAGTTTCCGATAAATCCCAAAGAGTATCGCCCCATTTAATCTTGTACCGCACTACACCTTGTGAATTTACAGTTGTTTTCTTTTGAGATTCAGCCTTTTTCTTTGCCTCAGCTTTTTGTTTGGCTTCTTCATCGGTCTTCTTTTTAGCCTCAGCCTTTTGCCTTGCTTCATCTTCGGCTTTTTTCTTGGCCTCAGCCTTTTGTCTTTCTTCTTCTTCAGCTTTTCGCTTAGCTTCGGCAGCGGCTTTTTCTGCAGCATCTTCTTTTGGAACCGTAGAAGTCGTAGCATTTACATCCTTTTTGGATTCCTGCATTTTTTCAACCTTTTCGGGTGCAGAGGCTATCATATCCTTATCTGCAAAAGGCATTTTTTTTGTCAAAAGAAGGATGGCAAAAACCAAAGCAGTTATACATAAAATTATTATAAGAACGATGAGCCAAAGAGGCATCTTCTTCTTTTTCTCATTTTTTTCTTCATTGTTGCCGTAAAGTTGAGAATCGGCTTGAGATTGAGTTTCAAAAACATCATCAATGGAAGATTCGTCATTATCCTTTGCAAAAAAATCGTCACCTGTGTCCTCATCAAAAGATTCATCAAATGACGCAAAATCGAAATCTATGCCGTCAAGGCTTGCTTCATCAAGATTTTTTAATGAAACTTTTAACGATTGGTGAGAGCCGGAACCTTCATCTAAAGCCTCAGCCGAAAGATTTTTTTCTTCATCAAGCTTTATTTTTAAATTTATGGTAGGATCCCCTGCAGAGCCCGCAGAAACTTCCTCTACAATGAGAGAACCTATATATTCGGGGTCTTCTTCTTCAAATTTTTTAAATAAATTTATCTGAACACTTTCCTGATTATCCCTTACCGTGGTCAATTCCAAAGACTGTTCGGACAGAGCATCTTCATCCAAAATCGGAAAAAATGTCCCATCTGCAAGTTTGATTCCTATTTTTGAAGCCATATTGTCCTCCTGCAAAATTCCAAATTTTATACTTCTTTATAGCATCTATAACTATTCTAAACACAAAATCGGTTCTTGTCAATAAATCTAAAACAAAAACTCCAATAAACTTATCGGCCGCATTCTCCTTTAAATTTAAAAACAATTTCGATGTATTATCGGAAACAAGGTCTTTTTTCCCGCCAAAAGCATTATAAGGCGGTCAAAACCCATTGCAACTCCCGAACACGGCGGCATATTGGAACAAACCGATCCAAAATCCTTTACGGGAGGATGAGGAATAAGAGAATGTTTTTGTTTTAATCCGTTTTCCTTTTCGAAATAAGAATCTATCTTTTTTTTATCCCTTTCTTCGGTGTAGCAGTTTGCAAGTTCGACTCCGTTCAAATAAACTTCCCAGCGCTCGACTGTTTTCCATTCAAGCTCTTCATTTTTTTTGTTTAAAATTTTTTGGGAATTTTCTGCGGCAAGACAAGGAACAAAGGCAGGATAATCCAAAAGAGCTATGAGTTTATTTTTAGGAAGGTTCGGCTCAACCGCATGTACCAAAATAAGCTCGTATAAGTCGTCTTCTTTCCAATCCGAATAGTTTTTAGCTTCGCCGAGACCCAATTTTTCGGCATAGGCGGCAAGTTCCTCCGGTGAATGCTCGGTGCTTAAAGGCAGTCCTGCATATTTTCTAAAAGCCTCATCCATGGTAAGGCACTCAAAACCGTTTGATAAGGTTTTTAAGACTTCCCCATCAACAAGAGGATTTTCTTTTACCCTCTCGGAAACATAGTTTAAAAAAGCCTCCGTTATCTTTATGGAATCCTTATAGTTTGCATCCATAGTGTAATATTCGAGCATGGTAAATTCGGGGCTGTGAATATTGCCTATGGATTCGGCATTTCGGTAGCATTTTGAAATTTGAAAAACCGAACGGGAAGTTTGAGCTATTATCGGTTTAATATAAACTTCAGGAGAAGGCACCAAAAAAAGCGGCTTTTTTTGGTGCAAGCCCTCCGATGCACCGGGGCTGAGGTATTCCGTTTTAAGAACCTCCAAGCAGGTTTCGGGAATCAGCTCTGCCGAAAGAGCAGGCGTATCCAATTCCAGATAATTTTCTTTAATAAAAAATTCCCTTGCAGCCTGAATACTCAAGGCGCGCAATTCCAAGGCTTCAATATCCATAAATTAACCTCAATTATTTTTAAAAAAGGCCCCTACTCCGCAAGGGCTTGCACAGGATCAAGTTTTGCAGCCTTAATTGCAGGATGAAGGCCGAAAAAAATCCCTGTACATACGCTTACCGAAAAGGCTATAAGGGAGCCCGAAAAATTAGGCAAAAATATTATTTCGGGAGGGAAAAAAACGTTTACAATCAGCTTACTGATTACAAGCCCTAAAACAATTCCTATAAGCCCGCCTGTAAGAGTAAGAGATGCTGACTCTATTAAAAACTGCATCCTTATTGCCTTGCCTGTGGCCCCGAGAGCTTTACGTATGCCTATTTCTTTTCGGCGTTCGGTAACCGTAACAAGCATTATGTTCATAATGCCGATGCCGCCGACAAGAAGGGATATGCCTGCAATGGCGGAAAGCACAAGGCTTACCATCCCCGTAATCTTACTCATCTGCTCAAATTGCTGGCGGGCAGAATAAACCCAGATTGCAAAACGGTTGCCTCCCGAAAGCTCTTCTGAAAAATCATGAATCTTTGCCTCAACCTTTGAAGTGTCCTTAGGCTCAAAGATAACAACTTCTGCAGTCCAAACAGCATCAGCTGTTTTTCCCGGCAGCTTACCTAAAGCAAATTTTCTTGGAACAAAGACGGAGTCCGAAGTACGCAGCACCCATGTGTTCTTAGGCTTTACAACACCTATAACTTGAAGGCGCACAATATGGGGAGGAGCATTTTCTCCGCTTGAAGGAATCTGTAAGGTAATAAATTTTCCGACAGCCCGGCCTTCAGGAAAAAGCTGAAAAGCTATCCTGTCGCCGATAATTGCCTTTTCCGCTCCTGTAGAATAATCCGAAGAAGAAAAGAAACTACCGTAATCCATGACCACTCGGTGCGACTCCAGCCTTTCGGCTTCTATACCCTCTATATCGCTCATTTCAATCCGCAAATCGTTTCTTACAACCGAAGCCTGAAAACGGGTAGAATAAAAAATGTTTTTTATCTCCGTTATTCTTTGCTTAAGCTTTTTACGGAAATCCTCATCAAATTTTATGCTTTCACCTTCTCCGAATTCGGGGTTTCCCCTCTGAGTGCCTATGTTGATTATATCCATGCTGAACTCTTCAAACTCTTTTACCATGCTGTTCGAAAGGGAGCTTGCAAGACTCGTAACAATTATAACCGAGGTAACGCCAATAACTATACCCAAAAGAGAAAGAAGAGTGCGCATCTTGTTCGTTTTAAAATTATGAAGGGCGTTTATAAAATCCTCAAACATTTTCTTCCCCTTTTTGTTTAAGACCGGCGGTATTAAGGGAATCGGAAACAACAAGCCCGTCTTTTAGTTGAATTGAGCGGGGCGCAAGGGAAGCGATTTCCTGATCGTGAGTTACCATTATAACGGCTGTCCCCGTTTTGTTTATCGTTAAAAAGAGATCCAAGACAGAATGCCCAGTTTCAGAATCCAAGGCGCCCGTGGGTTCATCGGCCAAAATAATTTTAGGATTTGTAACAAGGGCCCTTGCGATAGCAACCCTCTGCTTTTGCCCTCCTGAAAGCTCTCCCGGCCTGTGCTTCAACCTGTCGGAAAGGCCGACCTTTTCAAGCTCTTCGGCAGCCCGTTTTTTTCTTTTATCTAAGGAAAGCCCCTGATATCTCAAGGGGAGCATTACGTTTTCCAACACATTTAGATTGGGAAGAAGGTAATACTGCTGAAAAACAAAGCCCACGGTTTTATTCCGTAAGGAGGCAAGCTCGTTTTCGGTCATGTCGGCAGTGCTTACCCCGTCCACATAAATTTTGCCGGAGGTAGGGCGGTCTAGGCAGCCTATCATATTCATGCAGGTGGACTTACCCGAGCCCGACGGCCCCATTATCGAAACAAAGGAGGACTCTTCTATTTTAAAGGAAATACCGGCAAGGGCTTTGACGGTTGTTTCGCCCATCTCAAAGGTTTTTACTACATTTTCAAGACGTATAATATCAGCCATAGTCTAACGCCTTCTACCATTTAGGAGGTCTTACCTTCAAAGTGTCGCCTTCTTTTAGACCGGATAAAACTTTTACGGTGCCTTGGGCATAGGATTCTACCTCGACATTTACCCTTTCAACCTTGCCGTTTTCAAGAAGTTTTTCAACATAGGGCTCGCCCTTATCGTATAAAAGAGCCGTTTGATCCAAAAGGAGGACTTCTTCATCTTCGCCTGCAACAATTTTTCCGCTAAAAGAATAGCCGGGCAAAACATTTTCGGGGAGTTTATCGACAACAATTTTTGTTTCTATAACGGTAGCCCCCCTTTGAACACTTGATTTTGCGATTGAAGAATGATAGGTCACCCTGCCCTCCACTTCTTCTTCTCCCAGAGCTTGAAAATTCAGCAATACTTTTTGCCCTATCTTTAACCTTGGAACATCCCTTTCGGAAACATCTACAGTGGATTTAAAAAAGGAGCGGTCTATAATTACCCCGAAATTATCCTTGGGCATAACATAGGAACCTTCGGTCAAGTCAAAGGAAACGACTATACCGTCAAACTTTGCATAAACGCTTCTATCCCTCAAAGCCCGTTTTAAAGATTCAAGTTCAAGCTTCATCAATTCAAGGTTTTTAGAATAGCCGAGCAATTTTTCTTTTTCGATAGCAAATTCCTGTTTTGCTACCTGAAATGCTTGATATGTATTGTCAAGAGCAAATATCAGATCGCCTTTTTTTACGATGTCGCCCTCCTTTACGGCAACCTTTTTTATGAGACCCTCTCCCGGTGATTGAAGATTTTGCTGCTGTGCCGGCTGAATATAACCCGAAATTTGAATTACATCTTTTATTATCTCCTTGGTTACGGTGACTGTTTGAGAAAAATCATCCGTTCCTTTTTTAGGCAAAAAAAGAATCCAAATTACGGACAATGTAATAATGACTGCGGTTATTATTAAAATAATTTTTTTACTCTTTTTTTGTTTTGTATCCTGCATTTATTTTTCCTCTATCTCAAAAGCTTCTTTTATTTCGGCATTAAAAATATTTACAGCAATATGGGAATCAGCCAGTCCCAAAAGAGCCGTAATATACTGCAAACCGGCTTGCCTGTTTTCAAGAGAGTTTATAAGCCCTCGTTGAAACCATTTTGCATGTTCTTCAGCATTTTCTTTATAAATGTCCAACTCTTCGGCATACCGAATTTGCTGCCATTCAAGCCGTTCCCATTTAAGTTTAAAAGTATTAAAGTCTTTGGCAAAGTTGCGCTTTATAGTGCCGAGCTTTATCTTTTCGCCGGATTCCGTTATTGCGGCATTCTTTTTGCTAAGAGAATAATCGTAAATGGCAAGAGGATTTATCGAGAAAGATACTTCCATCAAAGGTATTGACCCCGGAGCCAAGGAGAGGTTCAAGCCCGTATTAATTTTTACTCCCGGAAAATTAAGTGATATGCCCGAACCTATATTATTGGTTTTACTCATATTCGAATCCGTATAAGAATATCCTAAATTGGCAGAAGCGGAAAAAGGGCTTAAATCCATTTTATTTTTTTCGCGCATTTTTTCGTAAGCGTTTTCGGCTTTGATGATGGGTTTATAGTTTTCGGCCCTTAGATTCTCGATAGAAATTAACTTTTGTTCAGGAAGACTTTTTGCAAGTTTTATGAAAAACTCATCTTCATCTTTTTTTTCGATTTTAAGTCCGCAAGATTCAAAAAAAAGGCCTGCCGAAACCTTAAAAGAAAATTCGGTTTCTTTTTCTTCTCTCTCGGCACTGATCAGGGTTAGTTTGGCAGTTCTTAACTTAGAAGATGTTTCGGAGTATCCTTCTGCAAGAATTTGTCGGTAATTGATATCGGCTTGAATTCCGGCAAGCCTTTTTGAAAGAAGTCCCGAATATTCGGTTAATATTTTTTGAATATCTGTTAAAAGCTTGCTTTCGGCAATCTCCTTCCGCATCTTTACCCGCCGTTCAGCCTCTTTAAGAATGTCTAAAGAAGCCGCAATTTCCAGCTTTTTCCTTTTGCGGGTTTGACTATATATATCGCCTGAAAGACCAAGCGAAAAACCTGTTGAACTGCCTTTTCCTCCGCCCGAATAAGAATAAGGAGCGGAAAATTTAAACCCCAGATTATTATAAAGAGGAAATCCTGCCGAAACTGAAGGCTGTACCGAAAATTGAGATTTATCCTTATCGGAGCTAAGGTTAAAGTTTATGGTGGAACCAAAATCAATGGCGAAGACGGAATTAAGCCTTACGGATTTATAATTATTTAAGGCTATCTTTGCTTCATTTTCTATCAAAATAATATCCGTGTCATTTTTATAGCGGTATTCCAAGATATCCTTATAAGGATTTTCTTCCGCAAAAAGAAAAGTAAAAGAAAGAACCAAAAAAAAGATATATTTATTTTTTAACATTTTTCAAACTCATATGCTATTATACCTAACTAGAATACATAAAATCAAAAAAAAGTCAATAGGAAACCTCTTGAATCCGCTTATATCTTTTTGCTATAATTCCGGCATGGAAAATTCACAGCTGATTGAGAGCTTTGAAGCTCTTTTTAATGTAATTAAAAGATTAAGAGGCCCGGGAGGCTGCCCTTGGGATATAGCTCAAAACCCCATGAGTATGCGCCGCCCGCTTTTAGAAGAAGCCTATGAAGCCGCCGATGCAATAGAAGAACACAAGACTTCCGGTAAGGATGCCGAGCATGTAAAAGAAGAACTTGGAGACGTTCTTTTAAACGCACTTATGATCTCATATATGTACGAACAAGAAGGCCTTTTTTCGGCTGCCGATGTTATGAAAAACCTTACAGAAAAACTTATAAGAAGACACCCTCATGTCTTCGGAAAAACGGAAGGCTATGAAGGCCCCGAAAGCGATAAAAAGGCTTCGACCCCGGAATCGGTTTTAAACCAATGGGAAAACATAAAAGAAAAAATAGAAAAGCCTAAGGCTGAATCGATTTTAGATTCCATTCCTAAAAATTTTCCGCCGATGCTTCGGGCCTTAAAAATTTCCAAAAAAGCTGCCAAAGCAGGCTTTGAGTGGAACAAAATCGGAGGCATCATCGAAAAGATGAAAGAAGAAACGGCCGAATTTGCCGAAGCCGTTAAATCGGGGTCACAGGCCGCTATGGAAGACGAGATAGGAGATATCTTTTTTGTTTCGGTAAATGCGGCCCGTTTTTTAAAAATAGATCCCGAAATGGCCCTCATGCATGCAAACAAAAAATTCGAAAGGCGTTTTAGATTTGTCGAATCCGAAATGAAAAAAAACGGCTTTGACCTTTTACCTGAAAATTCTGAAAAAATGGAAGAATTTTGGAATAAAGCTAAGCTTGAAGAAAGAGCTAAAAACTGATGGTTCATAAAAAAAAGAGTTTTGCCGGCAAGTGCAAAACTCTTTTTTTTAATCGGTTAAAAGATTAAAATAATTTTTATATAAATTATTTTTTGGGAGACTCTTTTCTGATTGCGATACTTACAAGCTCAATATCAAAAATCAAAACGGCATTGCCGGGAATTATAACGGAACTGCCTTGAACTACACCCTGCTCTCCATAGGCCAATGCAGGCGGAACATAGAACCTGTACTTTGCACCAGGACTCATCAACTGCAATCCCTCTTTCCAACCGGGAATAACTCGCGATAAATGAATCTTTACGCTTTTGCCGGTTTTATAAGAATCGTCAAAAATATGCCCATCTACAAGTTTTCCGATATAATTTACATTAACCTCATCGTCTTCTTTAGGATGCACATCATTTTTTCCCTTCGACAGAACTTCATATTGTAAACCCGATTCGGTAACTATAATACCTTCTTTAGCCTTATTTTTTTCTAAAAAGGCGTTAGCTTCTTCAAGATTCTTTGCGGCTTTTTCCATTTGGGCTATTTGAAAAGCCTGACTTAAAATCATCTGAGCATCTTGAAGTCCTTTTTCTTCAAAATCCTTAGACATAGCATCTTTAAACCCCTTCACAATATGATCGGGGTTGATCTTTATTCCATCCTGCTTCACACTTTGAGCTATGATAACACCGAAGGCATAACCTACTTCTTCTTCGCTTACGGATTTATTTTCTTCCGAATCGGCTTCAGTGTTTTCCGAAGAAACTTCAGATTCCGTTTTTTTACCGTTACAAGCAGCAAAAGCAAAAAGCAGACAGACGCAGCATAAAATAAAAGTCAAATTTTTAATAAATTTCATAGAATAATCCTTGATAAATAGTATAAGAAGCAAGAATATCAATCTTTTAAAAAACAGTCAATAGCTGGACTTTTATAAAAAATGTGTTATAATGAAGAGCACAACATAATATATTAGGAGTGTCTTATGGCTTCATTTAAAATAACCTTTCCCGACGGAATGCAAAAAGAATTCGTACATCCTGTGTCGGCACGAGAGCTGGTACAATATTTTCCGGCAACCCCTGCCCCGATAGTAGGCATAAAAGTAAACAATTTGGTAGTCCCCTTAAACAAAACCATCGATGTACAATCTACAATCGAACCTGTAACATTAACGGACAGGGAAGGCTCAAACTTTTACCGCAGGACGCTCTGTCTGATTTTAGCCGCCGCAGCTAAAGAGCTATATCCCGATTTAAGACTTTTGATGGGACACAGCTTGGATTACGGTTATTATTACACTCTTGAAGGGAAAAAAGCGGATAAGGCAGACTTAAAAGCCATAAAATCAAAAATGGATGAGATGGTGGCCCAAGATATGCCTATAGACACTCATTGGCTTTCTTATGAAGAAGCGCTGGAAAAATTCGAGCACTCGAACCAGCCCGACACCCACAGACTTTTAAACTACACGAGCAAGCCCCGCATTTTAATAAACCGATTGGGTAACTACGAAGACCTTTATTTTCAGCCTCTGATGGACCGCATAGGCGAAGTTAAAGTCTTCGATGTGATGCCCTATGAAGACGGCTTTTTGCTCCGCTTTCCGCGAACTGCAAGTCCTGAAAAACTTTCGGAATTTAAAGACATCCCCCATCTTTTTGAAATTTACAAAGAATATAAACAGTGGGGAAAATTAGTCGGGGTCTCCTCAGTCGGTCAATTAAACGATTTAATTACATCAAGAAAAATCAAAGATTATGTAGAAATCACTGAGATACTTCAAAATAACAAACTTGCAGAAATAGCAAAAAAAGTAACGGCAAAAAAAACTGCAAGGGTAATCCTCATAGCAGGACCTTCCAGCTCAGGAAAAACTACCTCAGCCAAAAAACTTTCGATGCAGCTTAAAGTATTAGGTTATATTCCTAAAGTTATAAGTCTTGACGATTTTTACCTAGGCATAGCTAAAACACCGAAAAAAGAAGACGGTAGACCTGACTTTGAATGCGTTGAAGCCTTGGACATTGAGCTTTTAAACGACGTACTTTTACGCCTCTTTAAGGGCGAAACGGTTGAAATGCCTTCCTACGATTTCAAAATAAGCGGCCGCCGGCCTGAAGGCAAGATGTTTACTCCCGAAAAAAACACAATCTTCATACTCGAAGGAATACACGCCCTAAACGATAAACTCACTGCAAAAATAGATGAGTCATTAAAATTTAAGGTCTACCTTTCAGCCCTAACCCAGCTTAATTTGGACGACCACAACCGTATTCCGACATCTGATAACAGGCTTATACGGCGCATCGTCCGAGATGCCCAATTTAGAGGAAGCCCTGCAGCAAGAACAATAGGAATGTGGGGCGATGTAAGAAGCGGAGAATCAAAATACATTTTCCCCTTCCAAGGAAATGCCGATGCGGTTTTTAACACTGCCCTTGATTACGAGCTTGCAGTATTAAAGGTTTATGCAGAACCTCTTTTAAAGGCTGTAAAACCGAACCAAAAAGAATACAATGAAGCATCGAGATTATTAACCTTTTTGGGGAATTTTTTACCTCTTCCTGCAAGTTTTGTGCATGGACAATCCATATTGCGTGAATTTATCGGTGACAGCGATTTTTCATACAGCTAAATTTCAGCCTCATAGACTAAAAAACATATTTATGCTATAATACTCGAACATATGAGTAAGAAATTTGTTTTTTCTGCAAAAGAAATTGTCGTTTACCCGGGTCAGGGCGTTGGTACTATCACCGATATCACCAAAAAAGAGATAGCCGGCGAAGTTATAGACTATTATGTTATTTATCTGGCCGATTCCGATATGACGGTTTTAGTTCCCACAACGGGAATCGACAACCTCGGCATTAGGCGCATAGTAACAAAGGCCGAAGCCGAAGCTGCTCTTAAATTCCTATCGGAAGATTTTGAGCCCATCCCAATTGATTGGAAGGCCCGCTACCAAATGAACATGGACTTATTTAAAAGCGGAAAAATTTTGGACACAGCCTCTGTTGTGCGCTCTCTCTATCAGCGCAGCAAAACAAAAGAACTTCCGATTCAGGAAAGAAAACTCTATGATTCGGCTTACAGAATTTTTCAAGACGAAATAGCTGCTTCCATGAAAATGACAAAGACAGAAGCAGAAGCTTCAATCCATCTGCATCTTGAACCGCTCGGCGGGCCTATCGAAAAATTCAAAGATGAATATGATGACGATGACGATTTAATCGTAAATGATGAAGAACTCGATGATAACGATATGGATGAGGATGATATAGAAGACTCGGACATGTATGATGATGAGTAAAAATTCGGGATTTGCTGCGGTCATCACGGCCGCCGGAAAATCCGGAAGAATGAAACTTGGAATTAAAAAAGAATATCTAAGCATACCCGATTACGGAGAAGGCGTAACGGTAATTTCGGAGTGCCTTTTAAAATTTTTACAAACCAAATTATTCGAAGTTTTGGTAATTACCGTACCTGAAAAAGATATCTCGACCGTAAACAATTTAATTTTTACCGACAAAAGAATCGAAAAAGAACTTGCAGGCCGGGAAACAAAAATAATACTTACCCCGGGAGCCGATACAAGACAAACCTCCGTTTTCAATGCGCTTATAAAACTGGAAGAAATCAACGAAAAATATAACGAGGGTTTTAAATATGTTCTGATCCATGACGGGGCCCGTCCGTGGGTCAGCTGCGATCTTATAAAGAATGTCTGCTCTGCACTAAAAAAACACGAAGCCGTAATTCCCGGCTATCCGGCAATCGACACGCAAAAAACAGCCGATGAATCGGGTAAAATAACCCTGCACTTAAAAAGAAGCTCCATATATTCCGTTCAAACTCCTCAAGGCTTTGACTTTGAAAAGATACTGGCCGCCCACAAAAAAGCTGCCGGTAACGGAAAAGAATATACCGACGACAGCGAGATTTATGGAGAGTTCGCCGGAGACGTTTTTATATGCGCCGGAGAAGTCTCCAACAAAAAAATAACATTTAAGGAAGACATAAAATGAGAACAGGGCTGGGTTACGACTTACACCGCCTGATTCGCGGAAAAAAACTTATGATAGGCGGTGTTCACATTCCATTTAAAAAAGGAGAAAAAGCCCATTCGGATGGAGACGTGCTTCTTCACGCCATAACCGATGCCCTCCTCGGAGCCTGCGGAATGGGAGACATAGGAGAATTTTTTCCGCCCGGCGACAAAAAATGGAAAGATGCAAATTCGGCAGAACTTTTATCCGCCGTTTGGGAAAAAATAAGTGCACAAGGCTGGAAAATCCAAAACATTGACTGCGTAATAATCATCGAAGAGCCTAAAATTCTCCCTTTCAGAGACGAAATAAGAACTTCAATCGCAAGTATTCTAAAAATAGAAAAAGAACAGATTTTTATAAAAGCAAAAACCGGAGAAGGAATAGGGATAATAGGAAAAGGCAAGGCCGCTGCCGCCCTTGCCTCATGCCTTATCTTTTGTTAGCATACTCCAGAATGAGATCTACTTCTCCAAGCGATAAATTTAAAGCCTTTGCAATTTCTCCGTTTTTCCAGCCTTGGCGGGAAAGTTTTAATACGTTTTCTTGAACGCTTATCGACGGACTTCCGCTTTCATTTCGCTCAGGTTTTTCACCCTTAAAGAGATCTGCCATAAGTTTTAACTGAGCTTCAGATTCTTCCGAAATTTCTTTAAGTCTGGTTTCGGTAGCGGCAAGCCAGCTCCTGGCCTGTTTCAAGTTATCCATTTTCGAGTTTAACTCTTCCAATACGGTGTCCACATTCTCAATTTTTTCGCAAACGGTCTCGGCTCGGTCTTGATTTGACAAAAGGGTTTCAAGAGTAAGTTTTATCTTTTCCATTTCAGGAGGAATTACACTTACCTCGCCTTTAAATTTTTTGATATCCGACTCAAGTTCTTTTAAATTCTCAAAAGCGGAATCGATGCTTTCAAGGGTCTGATTTAAAACAGCTTCTTTTTTCTCAAGTCTTTCATAACGGGTGTTCACATCGCCTATGCTTTCTTCAATTCTTCTGATCTGAACCTGATATTGCTGCAAATCATCATTTACCGCAGTAAGCTCAATTATTTTCTTATCCATGGAATCCGAAAGAGTACTAAGTTTTATAAACTCTCCCTCAAGAAGTTCAATGTTTTTTCTTTCATTCATAAAGCGGTTAACTTTTTGTTTGGCTTCTTCTTCCAAATGAGTAACTTTTTCATATTGGAGCGAAAGATCTTCCATTGTATTTTTGTAAACTTCAAACTTTGTGACTTCATTTTTAAGAGAGGCAATATCTTTTTCTAAACCTTCTTTTAATTCGTCTGCACGGTCAAAAACCTTGGTCTGAGTAATAAAAGCGGCTTGTTTTTTATCTATCTCTTCTATCAGTGAATTTAAGCGGTCGGCATCTGCCTGTATTTTTTCACGTATTTTTTCTTGAGTTTCGTCAAGACGTGTTCTAACTTCAAGAATCATCTCATTGATGCCCTGTACGGAATGTTCAGCTTCAGATGCAGCCTCGGTAATTTTTTTGTTGATAACTTCATTCAGCTTTTCGGCTTCATCATTAAAGCGGTTTGTTATTTCTGCAGCATGTTCTTCGATAGTTTTATTTGCAGAGGCAACTTTTGTGTCAACAGCATTTAATTTGGCTTGGATTCCGTTGAAGGCTTCGCCGCTCTTTGTCATAAAGTCTTTATATTGAGCATTGTATTTGGTATCAAGATTTTTAATGGCGTTTTCGGTTAAACCTGCAAAGTTTGTAATCTTGTCATCAAAGAAAGAACGGGCATCGGTAAATTGCTGATCCGTACGGGCCTTCCATGCTTCAAAATCTTTCTTTATGGTTTCAAACTGCGATTCGGACTCTTCCCTTATTGCTATAAGCTTTTCCTGTAAGCCTTTTGCAGTATTATCAAGTTCGGCATTTTGACCGTCAACAGCTTCCTGCATTTGTATCTTATATGATGCAAGTTCGCTTTCGAGCTGTTGAGAAGCCTTTGTTTTTATCTGATTTACATCAGCACGGAATGCTTCTATATACTGTTCTACCGTACCGTCAACAGCCGAAACTCTCGAATTTAAGCCGCTTTCAATATCTTTGACCTTCTCATCCAGTTTTGCAAATAAGGCCTTATATTCTTCTGCTGTCTGACCGAGTCTTGTACGGAGTTCAGCCTTATACTTTTCTTCCAAGTCCTTCCTTGCCGATTCATTTTCTGAAGCAAGAAGAGCCATATTGGCGGAAACATCTTCTTTCCACTGATCAAAGCTTAAGTTTATAGCTTCACTTCTTTTTGCAAGGTCTGCAAAAAACTCGTCTTCAAACATTTTAAGTTTTTCAGAAACGTTGGCGTAAGCCTTGGCTTTTAGATCATCAATGCCGGCATCTATTGTCTTCATGCGCTCGCGTATTTTTTCGGAATTATTAGAAAACTCGTTAAAAAAGTTTTGCTGATTTTGTTTTGCGGCATTTACATAGGAAGAGAATTCTGCCATCAGTTCATTTTTAATACAGGCTTGAGATTGTTCGATTTCTTCTTTCAGGCTGTCAACGTTTTCGATAGCTTTTTCGAATTTTGTAAATCTTTCTTCAGTCTGAATCTTAAACTCGTTCAGTTTTTTGTCCGTAAATTTGGAAAGAGAATTTACATTATCTTGGAAATTGGCGGCAAGCGAATTAAACTGAGAACGCATGGTGGATTCGGTTTGGTTTAAATCGGCAGAAAGAGCATCGGATCTAACCGAAACGGCATCTTCAGCTTCTTTTAATCTCTCGGATATGGAATCTATCCGTGAAGAAATATTCTCTTGTGCTTGAGAAAAATCTGACTGCATTTGAGCAAGATAATCTTTTGCCTGAGCATCCCATTCGGCTTTAAATTCGGAGGCAATCTCCCTCGTCTGACTTAAGTTGTCATCCATCTGAGCTTCAATCTCTGCGGCAGTTTCTTCAAATTCTTTTCGGTAACTTTGAACTCTTTCTGCCGTTTCTTCCTTCAATTTGGCAAAAGCGGCTTCCTGCAGGGCACCGGCCTTATCTGCTGCAGAATTATAAGCCTCTTTATAAAGATCCTGCAGCTTAATTGCAGTAACTTCCAAAAGTTCGCCGGTATCTCTTTGAGCAGAAGCAAGGCGGTTTTCAACATCGTTAATTACAAGCCCCATTTCATCCAAAATTTTGCTCTTATATTCGCTTAATTTTGCATCTGCCTCAGCGGCAAAATTTTCTTTTAATTCCGGAATACTTTCGGTAAGATGATGCAGTTCGGCTTTTGCCCCGTTTATGGATTTTGCAAGTGAATCGACAAAGTCGGCCTCCCTCGTAATCTCCATCAAATTTTTCTCGGCCAAGGCTGTCATATCCATAAGTTTTTGGATAGTCTGCTCGGATTCCGAAATGTATCTATCTATTTCGCGAATGGCGGAAGCTCGGGATTCTACGGTTTCAGTTTGTTTTAAAAACATATCACGCAGATCATCAAGCTTTTTTACGGTTGCAATAGCCTTGCTCTGCTGTACGCCGAGCTCAGTGGAAAGATCGCTTAAAGAAGAATTCTTTTCGTTTACAAAGGCTTCAAGATCTTCTTTTATTTTATCGCCGTATCTTTTCGCTTTTTCGATGGATCGGTTATTTTTATCGCTCTGTCTAAAAGCAACAACAATACCGACACAAATTACTAAGGTTATAAGATCGAATAGAATATAATGCATTAAAATTCCCACCCTTTTTCTACACTTAAGGCTTCTCCTTTAAAAAGGAAAAACCTATTATACATAATATCAGATTATATCATAAATTTCAATAATTGACGATAGTTTGAAAAATAAATATCGGGTTTTTCGGCCTCTTTTTGAAAAAAAAGTTTTTTTAATAAAATAAAAAAGCGCCCCTTTATGCAGGCCGTGTACATTCCGGCAGATTTAGCCCCGGCAACATCGTATTTTAAGTTGTTTCCCACATATAGGATTTTGCTGCAAGGCTCTTCCAGAGCTTCCGCCAGTTTTTGAAACGGCAGCGGAGAAGGCTTTAAAGCTCCTATGGATTCCGTTCCAAAACTTGCATCGCAAAGAGGTAAGATACCCCATACATCGTTTTTTTGTTCAGGCAGAAAATCCGAAAGAAGACCAATTTTAAGGCCCTGCCTTTTAAATTCCTCTATGGCTTCTTTTACAAAAAAGTAAGGCTTTATTCGGGCAAAACGCTTTTTCCAACCCGTATAAATTTCGGTTTCCAAAAAATTTTTAACATCTTCCTTGGTTTTTCCGCTGTGCTCCGCCAATATTTCTGCCTGAAAATCAAAAAAATTACTCAAAAGTTTATCAGGATTTTTTTCCTGCCACAGCCGAATATCTTTGCGGGTCTTGTTAAAAGCAGACATGAGGTTAAAATTCTTTAAAAGAAAAGGAATTATCCTTAAATTAAAGCGCCATGAAGGATAGAGCGTACCGTCAATGTCAAAGGCTATAGCAGAAATACCGTACTTCATATTATTTTATACTATAAATTTTCCGATTTGTCTACCTATTGGCTTTTTATAGAAAATTTGCTAAATTCGCAGAATGGGTATAAATTTAGAACAAATACAAAATTTTTTTAGGGAAAACTTGACCATCCCTTTTTTTATGTCGATTTTTTCTTTGATAGGAATAATTTTAATTATATACGTTTTTTTTAAAATTGTAATTAAATCGCTTAAAAAATTTACGGAACACAGGGTAAGTCCCGCAATTCAAAATCTTATAACGAAGATTTTGCAATACACCTGCTTAGCGGTAATCTTGCTCACAATATTTAAAAAAATGGGAATAAACATAAGCGCCTTTGTCGGAGCTGCAGGTATAGCCGGTGTTGCAATAGGTTTTGCCGCTCAAACTTCGGTATCAAACATAATTTCGGGCTTTTTTGTCCTTGCCGAAAAGGCTTTTAAAGTAGGCGACCGTATTCAGCTTGCAGATATAACCGGTAATGTAGAATCAATCGACTTTATGGCTATCAGGGTAAAAACCCTTGACGGAAACATAGTCCGAATTCCGAATGAAGTAGTCATCAAGGGAAATCTTATAAATTATTCCAGTCTCCCCATCAGAAGAGTTGAAACAAAGGTAAGTGTTGCATACGGAACCGATATGGAAAAGGCAGAATCAATATTGATGGACATTCCCAATCGAATTCCTCAAATATTGAAAGATCCGGAACCCTTCATGGTATGGACCGCATATGCAAATTCGGGCATCGAAATAACTTTCTATGCATGGGGATTAAATGAAGATTTTCTTATAATAAAAAACTCGGTTTTTAAGCTCATCGCAGAACTTTTTGAACAAGCCGATATAACAATTCCCTTCCCGCAGATGGATGTTTATATAAATCCTTACTCCAAAGGAGCAAAATAACCTATCTCGTCCCGGCCTGATCTTTTTAAAAGCTGTACTTCTACTTCTACGGGTAAAAAGGCCCTGCCGAAGTCGGTCGGCATTGTGGAAGTATATTTCAGCTGATACATTCCTATGGGTTTATCGATAATATCGTCAATAATGGGCTTTAAACCTTTTTCTGCATAGATATATGAAGTTTTGCCGTCCGTTTTTTTTGCAAGATAACTCATTTCTGAGGCAGGGGCACCTTGTTTTAAGTTGATCGAATAAAAATGTACATTATTGTTCTTCATATATGCAGCAAGATCATTTAAATTATACTGCTTAAAATTGTCGGAATTAGGATCGCTTAAATTCAAAAAAAGAACAGCCCGTTTTTGCTCCGCATTTATCAGCTCTCCCACAGCTAAACGCAATGCAAGATCGAATTTCCAATCAGGCGAAGCATGAGCTTTTATGCGGTTAGGCAGTGTTATCAAATCGGCAGGAGAAAACTTTCCTTCCAAAACAGGAATGGAGGAAGCCGAGATAAGGCCTATTTTTCCCCTTCCCTGCATTGCTTCTGCAATTTCCTTTAAAGCCGTTTCAATCAGAGTCTTTTCTTTTAGAGAATTAGGAGACCTTTCCACTATTACGACTATATCGCAGGTTTCATTCAGATACGAAGAGCCTGTAAGAGAATAATCTGCAACAGGCCGATGCCCTTCGGTAAGAATAAAATTATCCTGAGTCAAACCTACAATAGGTTTACCGTCACGGTTTTGAACGCTTATTTCAACCAAAACTTCGGGAAACTTATCGGAGTAAACCTTTTTTATCAATACAAACAGCCCTCCGGCTAATTCATTGATTCTTGAAGTTATCTCTACCGTTTGATTTTTATGATCTATCAAAAGAAGACTTCCGTTTACATCAGGAACAGCTGCCGTAATCTTTGTAGGCGCATTTCCCAAGCTCATCAACTCGCTCACGGTAGAAAAAGCAATATCGATAAGATAAACCTTATTTCCGGCAGAAGCTACCAAATTTCCGTTCCACTCACGCAGGGACTCTATTTGTTTTAAGGTGCCTTCTGGCAAAAGAGATTGAACAAAGTTACCGGCAGTGTCAAACGTATAAACGGCGCCTTTAACTGCATCGGCAACATAAACAAGCCCGTCAACTATCGCAAGCCCCGAAGGAGCTGTAAAGCCTCCAAAAAGTCCGTTCTTTTTTCCGAAAGTAAAAAGCGGTTCTCCTGCAGAAGAAAAAACCGCGATCCTTGCATTTCCAAAATCGCAAACATAAATATTGCCGTAATCATCTTCAGCCAAAAACTGGGGACCTATGAACTCCCCGTTCCCTAGCCCTCTTTTTCCGAAAGATTTTATAAAAGAACCGTTTTTATCTAAAAGAGAAAGCCTATCGGCAGCAAATTCCGAGACCAAAAGATTCCCGTCCGATAAGGCTATCACATCAAAGGGCCTGTCAAAGCCTTGAATGGGACCTCGCGTTCTGTCCAAGATGATACCGTTTACGTTAAAGTGTAAAAGTTCGTTTGAGCCGTAGGCCGTCATCCAAAAAGAACCGTCGGCAATCGCGGCTATCGAAAGAGGCTGACGGAAAAGCTGTACATTTCCGTTTTTTGAATTAAACGAAGAATTTTCCACATATGTAATATTATCGGAGGAATAAGGTGTAAGACTCCTGCTTTCTTTTAAAACTTCAATCTTATTTTTTAAAAGCATTCCGCCATAGCCTGAAGCTTCAGCAAATTCCCATTGAGTTAAGGCTGCTCCTTCCACTCCTGAGCCGTAATAGGCTTTTCCGAGCCAATCAAGAATCAACGCTTCGCCGGGCAGGTAAGAAAGAGCTTTTTCGAACAGAAGAATAGCTTCATTAAAGGTTCCGCGGTAATAAGCTTGAACTCCTCTTCTAAATTCTTCTGAAGCAACTCTTTTATCTGAAGAAGAAGGCGCATCCGTAAAACTTTTATCTTGCGAAAAAATAGGAAAAGTAAATAAAATCAAGCTTATAAAAGCAGCTGTACGAAATTTTACACCGAATTTCATGTTTAGGCCTCCCGCTTATCAGAAGTTATAAGTTCAAAATGCTTTAGTATAATTTTATTATCGGGCAATTTTTCTTTTGCTCTAGAAATATAGTCTTCGGCTTCTGCCGATAAATCCATTTTATGATAAATTAAAGCCATCGAATCCAAATAGGCGGGATTTTCAGGCTGTTTTTCTACCGCTTTTTTACATAGAAGCAGGGAACGGGTTAAATCCTTGCCGGTTTCAGCAAGAATATAAGCCAATCCGTTTAAAGCTGTACTGTTCTCCGGAGAAGCTTTTAAAGCTTTTTCGTAATAGTCTATTGCTTTCTCCGTCTCTTTATGCTCATAGTAAACATAGGCTAAGGAGGAAAAAACCTGCACCGATTCATAGCCGGCTTCAAGCAATTTTGAAAGCTCAAACTCCGCAAGTCTGGTTCTTCCGGTATTGGCATAGATGAAAGCTAAAATCAATCTGCATTGATAAACCTTTGCAATATCCTTGCTTGAGGTAACTACCTGTTCAAGGTATTCCAGAGCTTGTTCATATTCGGATAAACGGGAATATATCAGCCCGATATAGTAGTTTATTTCGATTTTGATAAGAGAATCTTCCGTACTTACGCTTAAAAAGAAAACTAAGGCTTCCTGATAATCTTTTTTGTTATATAGGTCTATACCATCTTTTAATTCGGAATACATAGAGCCCTCCCCTTTTTCTAAATTATACAGAAAAAAAACTTTTTACACAATAGCAGAAAAAACACTTATAAATTCAAGAATTTAAGGCCATTATCAAAAGATTCTTGCACAGCCGGTAGGTTTTGCCATATATATCAGCGGTTTAAATCCGAAAATTCTTTCATAGTCGCCGACCTTTTCTACATAGGCTTTTGCATCTTGATCTCTAAGAATAGTATAAGTGCATCCTCCAAAACCTTTTCCCGTCATTCGGGCACAAACCAGATTAGCGGCTGAAGGCTCCATAAATTCCAATGAGCGCTTAACAAGCCAATCCAATTCAGGACAAGAAATTTCAAAACGATCCCTAAGTCCGTCATGGGAGCGGTTTAAGATACGGGAAAGAATAATATTGTCTTTGCGCTTTAAGGCATCGACAGCCTCATCAACACTCAAAGACTCACGGATAATGTAGGTTACCCTTCTACGCACCGATTCAGGGATTTCTATTTCTTCAAGCATTTTTTCGGTCAAATGCATCATATTTTTAGGCATATCCGGCTGCTTTTTTACCAGTTCATAGGCTTCAACACATTCATCCAATCTTGCAGTCAATTCTTCACGGGCAATTATGCGTGGTACGCGGGAGTCTGTTAATATAATGGAATGCCCCTCAATCGGAAACGGATAAATATCGGCTGTTTTTTTTCTATGATCGGTACGTACACAGTGGTTGGACTTTGCAAAAAGAGCACACAAAATATCAGCCCTATGCGCATAGGTATTTAAATGCTGAACATTAGCATGTTCCAGAATATCTACCAGATCACTTTTGCTAAGCTTAGGAGCAAATAGTTTGCGCAGTATCAATGCAGTCGCAGTTTTAAGAGCATTCGGAGTTCCCAATCCTGCATCTGCGGGTATTTCGGACAAAATGGTAAAATTTAAACCGGAAATATGGTATCCTAAGTCATTAAAGGCAGAAATAACGGCTTTAACCGAATTAGCCCATCGGTCTTCCCTCTTATACCTGAGACCGGAATAAGAAATCTTCTTCCGTTCGTTAAGCGAAATCGAAAATAACCTAAAATTATTATCGCTGCGTTTAGATGCACAAACATACAAATAGTGATTTATGCTCATGGAAAGAGTATTTCCTTGGGCAAACCACGTATGCTCACCAAGAAGATGAAACCGCCCCGGAGCTGCAGCACATACTTCAGGTTCATCTCCATATTCGTCAATATGAAAAGTAACTATTTTTTGCATAAATACATAATACTCGTTATATTGAAATTTTTCAATAAAAATGATTAAATAGATACATAAATATGCACTTTTTTTTATTTTTTTTGGGTATTTTTATATCCTCAACTCTATTTTCTCTAGGAATCCCGAACGAATTCGTAAATTTCGGCTCTGCGTTCGCAGGTTTTTCGGGATTGACTTTAGTATATTATACGCTTCTTAATTGCGGTTCGTATAAAAAAGCGGCCCTGCTGTATGGAATTTTTGTTTCTTCCGTACATGTAATGTCAAGTTTTTGGCTGGCATTTTTTGAGGACTTTGCAATATTTACGCTTGGGGCAAGCACCCTTGCATATTTTTTTATGGCAATGCCTTTCGGCTTTTTGCTTTATCATGGTCTTAAAAAGAATAAAAATTTAAGACCATTTTATTTTGCCTCGGTTTGGCTCCTATGGGAATTTGCCAAATCCACGGGTTTTTTGGCCTATCCTTGGGGAACAGCTCCCATGATATGCTTTAATCTAAAGCCTTTTATTCAATTTATAGACACGACAGGCGTTTGGGGGCTTTCTTTCGCCGTTCCTTTTATAGCAGCCTGTATAGGCGAAATTTTACAAGCCTTTGCCTTTTCGGCAGACTCAAAAACTTTTTTTAAGAGCATCAAAGAAATAAAAAAACTCATTGTTTTTACCTTTCTTATGACCTTAATCATAAATCTATATGGAATAAAAATTTTAAAGACACAAATAACCCCTAAAACATATTTAAACACCTTGATAGTCCAGCAAAATACCGATCCTTGGGATAATTCGCAGTTTGAAGAAAACATGAAGATCTCCCAATTTTTAACCCGCAAGGCAGCCCTTTCCTCTGATAAAAAACCGGACCTTGTAGTATGGAGCGAATCATCGCTGATATTTCCTTACAATAATAATATGGATTTTTACGATTTTGTTCCGTACGATGCCCCTTTTACAGGCTTTTTAACTGAGACAGGTTCGCCAATTCTCCTCGGTTCTCCTTATGTGAACGGAGATAAGCATTACAATGCAGCCTATCTTTTGTCGCCTAAAGGGGATATCTTAGGAATTTATTCCAAAATACAACTCGTAGCCTTTGCAGAATACATGCCCTTTACCGACAATCCTATCATAGCAAAGTTTTTTGATAAACTTGTAGGTTTTTCTTCGGGCTGGAATCCCGGCACAGAATATACGGTATTCGATATTGAAAATTCCGAAGGCAAAAACATTAAATTTACGGCTCCTATCTGCTTTGAAGATGCATTCCCTGCGATTTGCCGTGATTTACACAATAAAGGAAGCGAAGTTCTGATTAACATAACAAACGACTCGTGGTCTAAAACAAAAAGTGCAGAATATCAGCATTTTGTAGTAGCGCACTTTAGAGCCATAGAGCTTAGAACCGCCTTGGTACGTTCAACCAACTCAGGATACTCTGCAGTTGTAGACCCTAAAGGAAAAATTCTTGCAGACCTTCCATTATTTGAAGAAGCATCTCTTTGCACAGAAGTTCCCATTTATGAACACACAAAAACATTTTATGCCTCTTATAAAGACTGGTTTCCTCTTATGATATTTTTAATATTTATTTTTAACATGATGTCGGAATTTAGGAAAAGATGTTGATAAAAAGGAGGGCTGAAACAGCACTGCAAAAGCCGCTGTCTCAGCCCAAAAAAGGAGGTAAAATTAGTTAAAATTGTTTTATTTTTTAATTCTTGGGGTAACCAGATTATGACCTTCTCTTATAAAGTCAAACCAAACTTCACCGCTCGCCTTTGAAAGCTCATCATAAAAGCTCAAAACGTCTTTTACATCTTTTCCGTTAACCTTTACGATAATATCTCCGGGCTGTAAACTCATAACAGCGGCAGGGCTTTTAGACTGCAAACTTGTTACTGCAACACCGTTTTGGCCTTTTTTAAGCTCCAGCTGTTTTATAATTTCATCCGTCAGAGGTGAAGGAACAAAGCCCGGCCAAAGTTTTGAAGAATCGGCTACAATTTTTTCATCCCGTTCTTCTATTTTTACCGTAAGCAAAAGTTCTTTTCCTCTGCGCAAAATCTTAAATGAAGAAGTCTCGCCCGATTTTAAATCGGCGATAATACGCAAAATGTCGTCAACATCTTTAACCTTTGCCGAATTTACTTCAATAATATAATCACCGGGCTTTATTCCGCCCTTATCTGCAGGAGAACCTAAGAAAACCTGTCCTGCAAAGGCGCCTTCAATATTTTTTAAGTTTAAAGCCTCTCTAAATTTATCTTTTACTTCGACCAGCTGCACACCCAGCCAACCGTATTTGATTTCGCCGGAATTGATAAAATCATCAATAGCTTTTTTTAGATTGTTTATAGGAATAGAAAAGGCAAGACCTTGGGAGCCGCCGCTTGATGAAACAATCCAGTTATTTATGCCTATAACTTCACCGTAAATATTGACCAAGGGACCGCCCGAATTACCTTGATTTATGGCTGCGTCCGTCTGAATAAAATCGTTGATATTATTGCGGTTAGGGCCTCCCGATCGGCCTACAGCACTTACGATACCGCTTGTTACAGTCGATACATAGCCTAAAGGAGCACCGATTGCATATGTAAGGTCTCCGACCTGCACAGTGTTTGAATCTCCCAAAACCGCAACTCTTAAATCCTTATCATAATCAAAAGAAACCAAGGCAACATCTTTTCTTTGATCCGAGCCTACTAACTTTCCTTTAACCTTATCTCCGTTATAAAGTATAACCGAGATTGTTTTTGCATTGCCCGTAACATGTTGATTTGTTAAAGCATAATAAGTTTTACCGCTTTTTCTTACAATAACGCCTGAACCCATGCCTTCGGCTTCATATTCCCTTTCGCCCTGACCTTCTTTTTGTTCCTGAGGGCGGTTAAAGAAAAACCAAGGAAAGCCGTCTATATTGTTCTGAATCTTTCTTGTTTCGATAACATCAAGGGTAACTACAGAGGGTAAAATCATCGAGGTAAGCTCGCGGTTTGCTCTTTGAAGGGATTCAAGAGCCGAAACGGACTCCTTACTTAGTTCGGTTCTTAACCCGGAATCGGCGTATACCGTCGATGCATTTTCGGGATTACTTGAACAACGTGCCGAAAGAAAAAATACCGAGAAAAGTATAATCAATAAAATTCCGGCCGTTGCTGAAAATGGTTTTCGTACTTTATGCATACATCTAGCCTCACTTATATAATTATGATACTAAAACAAGAGGTTTTAAGTCAAGTTACATAAAAAAAAGTGTGAAAATTTGTTTATTACCTTGTTTTTTTTTATATTTGTGATAAAATGGATTTATGATAGAAAATAATAAAAAAAAAGTTGATTGTGCGGTAGCCCTTAGCTATGCTTTACACTCAAAAGCTCCGATAATTACAGCATCAGGGAAAGGGCTGACGGCAAAAAAAATTAAGGAGACGGCAGAACGCAACGGGATTCGAATTGTGGAAGATGAAAACCTGACAAACATTCTTATTCATCAGGAAATAGGTTCGTGCATCCCGGAATACACTTATAAGGCTGTAGCTGCCATCTTCGCATTTTTGCTGAAAAAGGATTAACTTAAAAGGGGATTTTAAATGTTAAAGAAAATTAAAACGGCGGAACTTAAAACCGGAGTTCGTTTTTCGGCTCCCGTCTTTTTTGATGACGGGCACAACATGTTTCTTCTGAGAGGTATGCCGCTGAGCGAAAACGAATTGAACACTTTAAAAAGGTGGAAAATTCAATATCTTGTCACTGCAGGCGATCCGGTTCCTGAAGGAGAAGTTCTGGATGACGATGTAGAAGAACTTACCGAAA
This sequence comes from Treponema sp. OMZ 790, assembly GCF_024181285.1. Classification (NCBI taxonomy): domain Bacteria; kingdom Pseudomonadati; phylum Spirochaetota; class Spirochaetia; order Treponematales; family Treponemataceae; genus Treponema; species Treponema sp. OMZ 790. Next base: position 1,824,392 of record NZ_CP051201.1, read on the forward strand.
TAGAAGAGCTTGAAGAATTGGATGAAATACAGGAGGCAGATCCTCAGGAAGAATATCCAATCAACGGAACCAAAATTCGAAGAGCCGAAATTGAAGGAATATCGGCTGACTGTATTTTAAAACTTACAAAAGACCCTCGCTCCATGCAGCTGCATACGGAATATTTGGACATTATAAAAAGCCTTGAAAAACTGTTTGATAACTTTAAAGAAAGAAAACATGTAGACAATATGCCCGTAAACTATCATGCGGTACAGTTGACGGAATTAGTCAGAAAAAATCCTCCGCTTTGTGTAGGTTTTATACTGGGTACGGAATTGGAAGAAGATAATCTTGCACGATCCTCCGTAAACACGGCTATTTTGGCAATAATCTTGAGTGAAGCATTGGAACTCCCCAAAAATAGAATTAACGAAATAACCATTGCTGCCTTATTACATGATGTCGGAATGATGAAAATACCGCAAAAGATATTGAATAAAACTGAAGCATTGACCGACATCGAAAAACAGGCAGTTGCAGCTCATACGGCTTACGGTTATAAAACCGCCATGAGTGAACTCATGTACACAAGGGAAATTGCTTTAAGCATCATGCAGCACCACGAAAGATGGGATGGAAAGGGCCATCCTAACGGCCTTGCAGGAAAAGACATAGATATCGGTGCAAGAATAATAACGGTTGCCGATGCCTTTGTTGCAATGATAACTCCCAAATCCTATCGAGACCTAATGCTGGGTTATCAAGCCATGAAAAACTTACTCGCAGATAATGCCCGAATTTTCGATCCCGAAATAATAAAAGCGATGATTAGAAGCGTAGGTATATACCCCATTGGCTCGATTGTTTTGATGAACGATGCATCCCTTGCACGGGTAGTAAAAAGCTCTCCTGAAGCTCCTATGCGTCCATTTATACGCATACTAATCGATTCGACAGGTGAAGTTTTAAACGAAGATTCCGAACCTGTAGACTTAAAGAAAAATAAAAATCTCTTTATAGTTCGTGCTATAGATCCGAGGGCTTACAGAAACAAATAATGGATTCTCTTGGATCAAAGGGAGAAAACCGAATATCCGAATGGCTTACAGATAAAGGCTACCTCATTTTAGAACAAAACTGGCGTACCCGCACGGGAGAAATAGACATAATTGCATTGGACAAAACCGATCAAAACCGGCCTTGCGGGGTCTTGGTTTTTATAGAAGTAAAAACCCTATTAAAAACGGAATTGAGCGATTTGGATCTTATTATCAACAAAAAAAAACAAGAACGGATTATAAAAACAGCTAAATGTTTTCTTGCAAATCATCGAAAATATAATAAGATGTATATAAGATTTGATGTGGTTGTGCTGCAATCAAACCCTTTTTTGGAACAGCCGCTTAAAGTATTACATTTAGAAGATGCTTTTGGAGATTGCTATGACTAGTATGAATTTATTTCCGCATAAAAAAAATACCTCTGCCCATAATACCGTATTAACGGATGCGGAAATTCATGCAATGGAAGTAAAACTTGAAGACCCCGAATATATGGATGCCGCTATTTACCGATTGGCTTCAATCATAACGGAAAGAATTTTAAATGGGGGACTGGATTACGTAAATATGAATTTTAAACGGAGCAAAAGAGTATGAGCAAAAGACGATTTAAACCCGGCAGAAGCCAACGAACCGAAAAAAGAACAGATGATGCGGCTTCTAAAAGGCCCTTTGACGGACAAGCAAAAAAAACAAGGCCTTTTAACGGTCAAAACAGAGAACCGGCTTTTAAAAAGATAGAATATCCCGAATACACATGTACCAAATGCGGAGAAATTATACAGGATTTGAGCTCTGCCATTGCCGATAAAGAAAGCGGCTTGCCGGTACACTTTGACTGTGTTATAGAATTTTTAAAAAATGCAGAAGAGTTAAAAACCGGAGAAGAAATTATTTACATAGGAAACGGAAATTTTGCGGTTGCATATTTCGAAAATCCGAAGATACGTAAGAATTTTAAAATAATAAAACTAATTGAATGGGAAGATAAAAATAAGCTCTATCAGTGGAAAAAAGATATTTCGGAACTGACATCAAAAACATAAAAAAAAGCCGGACAATGCTCCGGCTTTTTTATTTTAACATATCTTATCAAAACCGCAATAATGAACAAGGGCTTCAGGTATCTTTACGGAGCCGTCAGCTTGCTGATAGTTTTCCAATATAGCTATCATCGCCCTGGACATGGCAATGGCAGTTCCGTTTAAGGTATGAAGAAATTTATTTTTACCGTCATCGTCTTTGTAGCGTATGTTTAACCGCCGTGCCTGATAATCGGTACAGTTAGAAGTCGAAGTAACCTCACCCCACTCTCCTCCGTTTCTTCCGGGCATCCAAGCCTCCAAATCCCATTTTCTGTAAGCGGGAGCACCGAGGTCTCCGGTACAGGTATCTACAACCCTAAAGGGAATTCCTAAACCATTGAATATTTCTTCTTCAATCGCACGGAGTTCTTCATGGAGGGCATCCGATTCTTCCGGAGTACAATAGACAAACATTTCGAGTTTTAAAAATTGATGAACACGGTAAAGGCCCTTGGAAAACTGACCTGCAGCTCCGGCCTCCCGTCTAAAGCAGTGAGAAATACCGCAGTATTTTAAAGGTAAGTTTTCTTTTTTTATTATCTCATCGGCATGATAACCTCCGAGTGTAATCTCGGCCGTTGCCACCAAACAGGAACCTTCCCCTTCAAGAGAGTATACGTTAGATTCTTCGCCGCGGGGGTTAAAACCGATGCCGTATAAAATTTCTTCCTTTGCAACATCAGGCGTAATAAAGGGTTTAAACCCATGTTTTCTCAATATGTTAAGCCCGTACATGATTAGAGCTTGCTCTAAAAATACCGCTTCGTTTTTTAAAAAATAGAATTTAACGCCTGAAACCTTTGTTCCTGCTTCAAAATCGATTATATCCAAATCTTGTCCGATCTGGACGTGATCTTTGGGTTCAAACCCGAATTGCGGAACGGTACCGCAGCGCTTCACTTCCAAATTGTCGGAATCTTCTTTACCGACGGGAGCTTTGGGATGAGCCATATTCGGAATTTTACTTACGGCTTCGTGCAGGTTTTTTTCTGCCTCAGCCAAATCGGATTCAACTTGGGCAATTTTTTCTTTTATAGTCTTCCCTTGATCGACTAACTTTTGCCTTTCTTCAGGACTAAGTTTTTGTTTCATCGAGTGGGAATTATCATTTCTTTCTTTTTGCAAATTCTGCAAGGAAGTTACAAGAGCAGTCCGCTTATCGTACAGATCCACAGCCTTATCGGCATCTGCATTCATATGCCGATTTTTAATATTTTGTTTTACGGCTTCAAGGTTTTCTTTAATAAATTTGTAATCTAACATGGTAAAATTGTACTTCTTATTTTAAATTCTGTCAAGACTTAAGATTTAGCCGTAACAATTTACCGGCCGGCTTGACAATTTTTTAGAATTATCGGATACTTGAGTATACTTAGAAATACATTTTTATTTATTTGGAGGTATTTTATGAATAAGAAAATATTTTTTGTTTGTCTTGCTTTTGCATTAATTTTTACCGGTATGCTGACGGCAAAATCAATCGGCTTAAATTTGGAAGTAGGAGCAGCTTATACCAACCATCAGCTGCATAGAATCGGCAGAAATTATGCTCATGACGGTTTTAGGCATCATGGAATAAGATCAAAAAGCTTAGGAGGCGTCAACATAGGGATTTCCTATCCTCTTCCTAAAAACTGGGAGGTTTTTGCGAACACCACCTTTGCCTTTAATAATACGTTTGTAAATGACACAATGCTGGGAGTAGGCTATGTATTTAAGCCCGGAAAAGGTTTTAACCTTTTGTTGGGAGGAGCCTTCGCCTTCGGCGGTTCCGTTTTTAGCTGGCCGGAAGGAAGCACCACAGTAACAACTAGTTATTTCAATATAGGCGGAGGAATAAATTTTACCGCTTCCTATATGTTCACAAGAAAATTTGGAATGTATGCAGGAGCTTCGGCAATATACTATAAGCCCGTAGCGGGAAATTGGTCAAGAAAAGTAGGTAATTCCACAAATTCAGGAAACATACAATCCAATACACTTCCCGATTTAGCAAAATCGATAAATATAAAACTCGGATTAAAAGTAAGATTATAAAAAACCTTGTCTCCTAGGTATTGACATTGATGCTCTTTTTGCGTATTATGTTCACTCGCATCGGGATGTAGCCTAGGGGCTAAGGCGTCTGGTTTGGGACCAGAAGATCGGGGGTTCAAATCCCTCCATCCCGATCCTTACAAGTCTTGGGATCGTAGCTCATCAGGATAGAGCAACTGCCTTCTAAGCAGTAGGTAGGGGGTTCGAGTCCCTCCGGTCCCGTTCAAGGCCGATTAAGAAGTTTTGTGTAAGAACAAAATTACTTAATCGGCTTTTTTAATACTTTATGCCGAGCTTTTTCATCTTACTTTGGAGGGTTCCGGGTTTTAGATCTAAAAGAGCTGCGGCTCCGTCTTTGCCGTAAATTTTTCCGTTTGAGGCTGAAAGAGCTCTTTCTATAATTTCGATTTGGGCCTCATCAAAGGTCTTTATTTCTTCGGGCAAAACCTTATCTCCAACCTCTTTATTGTCGGCGGCTTTTACGGGCCTTTTTTGCACTTCGCTTAAAACGTAGGTCTCCCTTGTTCCCGGTACCAGGTGCTCGGCAGGAATTTCTCCGCCTTGCGAGAGAATAGCAGCTCTTTCTACAACATTTTTAAGTTCGCGGACATTTCCGTGCCAGGGCATGGCCATAAGCTTTTCGATAGCGGCCATAGAAAGGCTCGTGTTTTCAAAACCTTTCCGCTTGCGTATATCCGAAATAAAGTGTTCGGCCAAGAGGGCCGTGTCGTCGCCTCTCTCTCTTAAAGGCGGAAGCCTCAAGGGGAAAACATCCAGCCTGTAAAGGAGGTCTTCACGGAAGCGGCTCATCGCAACGGCCTCGGCCAAGTCGACATTTGTTGCGGCTATTATGCGTACATCCACAGAAACAGGCTTTTCCCCGCCGACGCGCTCAAATTTTCCATCTTGAAGAACACGCAAAAGCTTGGGCTGAAGGTCGAAGGGCAAGTCCCCTACCTCGTCCAAAAAGAGGGTACCGCCGTCGGCAAGCTCGAACCTTCCTTTCCGCAAGGCCGCCGCCCCCGAAAAAGCCCCCTTCTCATGCCCGAAGATTTCGCTTTCGGCAAGACTTTGCACAAGGGCCGAGCAGTTTACGGGAACAAAGGGTTTTTCTGCCCTGTTGGAAAGCATGTGAATGGTGCGGGCGGCCTGTTCCTTTCCTGTTCCCGTTTCTCCCGAAATTAAAACCGGCACATCCGAGGCCGCAACCAGCTTTATCGAGTCCAAAACCGTAGTCCAAGCCCGGGAAGTTCCAACCATATCCTTAAAAATATCCGAGGATTGGAGCAAAACATTTCTTTCAAGCAAGAGACTTTCGGTCTTTTTAATCAAAGATTGAGAAGCATCCGTTTGCACCAAGGCAACCGAAATAAGCTTTGAAATTGTAGAAACAAAGCGTACAATTTCGGGTGTGAATTTTGAGCACATCCGGTGATCCAAGGTCATCATTCCTATAACCCTGTCTCCCATATAAAGAGGAGCCACCAGACAAGAATGGTTTTCGGGCATTTCGATTATTTCGTCATAGGTATCCACATGCGGAATATTTTCATCAAACAAAAAAGCCTTTCTTTCATCTAAAATTCTGGCTATATCTTTCCGCATATTTAGGTTGATTGTAAAACTGTTCAGTAATTTTGAAGAAAGCGGACCTATAGCCTTTCTTACCTTTAGAACATTTTTATCTTCAAACCCCATCACAACGGCAAGCTCATAATCGACCAGCTCTCTTAGAGCTTCAAGAATAAGCTCCAATACTTGTTCTGCAGAGATGGGATTGGTTTTGTTTAAAACTGATATAGCCTTGTTCATACTCTGCGATTATACCCTCATTATCAATCTTTGTCAAAAGGATTTACCTGCAGGATTGAACAAGAAGTGTAATTCGGATAGAATATTATACAGAAGATTTTATGGGGGAATTATGAAAGACGATATTAAAATAAATTTGGAAGAAGTACATAGACGAATGGAAGCCGCTTGTAAGGCTTGCGGACGGGATCCGAAAGAGGTAAGACTTCTTATGGCCACAAAGACAGTTACGCCTGAGCGCATTTTAAAGGCCTTCGAATACGGCGAACTTTTAATCGGCGAAAACAAGGTTCAGGAATTGTGCGAAAAATACGAGGACCTTTCATCGGTAAAGCATGAAACCCACTTTATAGGCCACCTTCAAACCAATAAGATAAAAGACGTTATAAAATATGCCGACTGCATTGAGTCCGTTGACAGGCTTGACTTGGCCGAAAAACTTAGTAAGAGACTTGAAGCTGAAGGAAAAAGCATAGATATTCTTATACAGGTAAACACCTCCGAAGAAGAAAGCAAATTCGGCTGTAAGCCTGTAGAAGCGCTCGATCTTACCGAAAAAATTGCAAAACTTCCCTGCTTAAACATAAAAGGCCTTATGACAATAGGGCTTTTTTCCGATGATATGGATAAGGTAAGGCTTTGTTTTAAACTCCTTCAAAAAATCCGCAAGGAGATTACCGAAAAGAAGATTCCGAATGTTTCCATGGATGTTGTTTCTATGGGCATGACCGGAGATCTCGAAGTTGCCATCGAAGAAGGCTCGACCCAAATCAGGGTTGGTACGGCAATTTTCGGTAAACGAAACTATCCCGATTCCTATTATTGGAACGAAAATGCAAAGGTTGAAGTGTAAGCTTTTTTTAGGTTTATGTTTTTTTTCTCTTTTTTACGGCTCCGCCCTTTTTTCTCAAAATATTGAAAATTTAACGAGGATGCAAAAGAGGGTTGTAAATATAGAAGCGGCCGTTTCTGAGGTGGATGTTTTTATAAGCAGCTATGACGGCGACACAATAGCCTATCGAACGGAACTCAAGCCGGGCACAAAACTTTCGATAGTTGAGCATAAAAAAAAGTTGAGGTTTACCGAGATAAGGCCTGCAAGCGGAAAGCTCTTTATCTATGTTCCAAAAGATTTTTTACTCGAATCGTGCAGAGTTTTAGCATCTCATTCTTCCATAAAAATTGAAGGCATAAAGGCCGTCCATTTTTCGGTCTCGGGAAATTTTAATTCGGTGAAAGTAATAAATTCTCGGCTGAAGAACAGTCTGATTTCCCTTTCAAACGGAAGCCTCACCTTTAATAACGGCATTGTAACTGCAGCCGATTTTTGTTTAAACACCTCAAAGGCAAAAATTGAGATAGCCGAAGAAAAAGAGCACTGCAACCTCTTTGTAACCCAGCAAAAATGCGAAAAATTCATCTATGCAGGAGCGGCATACACCAATAGGCTCTTAGCTCTCTCGCCTCCAAAACCTAAAAAATTTATCTCGATGAGCGCTTCTTTTTCGGACATAGACTTAGGCTTTTCGGCTCCCTTAAAAGAGCCGAGAGAAAAATTCGATAAATACGGCGTCAGCGAGTTCGGTCCCAAACTTTCTCCCAATTTAGTAGATAACGAGGCAAATTTTTTACCTAAAACAAGCACAAGTTTACCCTGACAAATTTTAATTTACCGATTGACAAGTTTTAAACTTTTTGATATACTCAAAACTCTTTTAAGGGCCCATAGCTCAGTTGGTTAGAGCAGCGGACTCATAATCCGCGGGTCGCCGGTTCAAGTCCAGCTGGGCCCACTTTTTTAATCCTTAAATTTCCATTGTTTTTTCCTCGATTGACAAGCAGTCAAACCTTATGCTAGACTATTATTTATGATGGACTTTACCAGAAAACTGCCGATAGGCGTACAGAGTTTTAAAGACTTGCGTGAAAAAGAATTCCTCTATGTAGATAAGACCGAATATGTTTTCCGTCTTACTAATGCAAGTAAGGTATACTTTTTAAGCCGTCCGCGCAGATTCGGGAAAAGCCTTTTTCTTTCAACATTGGAAGCCTATTTTTTGGGCAAAAAAGAATTGTTCAAGGGCTTGGCAATCGAAAAGTTTGAAGAAGCCGAAAAAGAAAAAAGAGAAATTTGGCAAGAATATCCCGTGTTATATTTGGACTTTAATCTTGCAAAGTATGAAACAAGGGAAGACCTTGAAAGCGTTTTAAATAATCATCTATGCAGGTGGGAAGAACTATACGGCAAGAGCGGTTCCGAAAATACCCATGCCGAACGCTTTTTCGGCCTCATACACCGAGCCTACAAAAAAACCGGAAGGCAGACCGTTATTCTCATCGATGAGTATGATAAACCCCTTCTTCATACTATGTGGAAGGATGCTGCTCTAAATGAAACCTATAAGACAATATTAAAGGGCTTTTTCGGAGTTATAAAAACAGCAGACCAAGCAATACGTTTTGCCTTTTTAACAGGGGTAACAAAATTCAGCAAGGTCAGCATTTTCAGCGACTTAAACAGCCTAAACGACATAAGTATAAATCCTGAATTTTCGTCTATCTGCGGACTGACTCAAAAAGAATTAGAGGAAACTTTTCGACCCGAAATAGAGACCCTAGCCGAACGAAACGAGTTAAGCTATGAGGATTGTCTTCTAGCCTTAAAGAAAAGATATGACGGTTATTGTTTTTCTTACGGAAGTGAAGCAATGTATAATCCATTTAGCCTGCTCAATGTATTTTTTTCAAAACAATTTGCAGATTATTGGTTTGCAACGGGTACTCCCACCTTTTTGGTAAACGAGTTAAAAAGAGCGGACTATAACATTCCCGACTTGGACGGAAATGTGGAGATGAATTCTGCCTTTCTATCCGATTACAGGGCCGGCGTAGATTCGATTATACCGGTCTTGTTTCAGTCCGGCTATTTAACCATAAAAGGCTACGATAAAGAATATAAGATGTACAACCTTGGTTTTCCGAATGAAGAAGTGCGTTACGGATTTTTATATAATCTTTTACCCGAATATTCAAATATAAATTTTATCGATACATCTTTTAATGTGGTTCAGTTTACAAAAGATTTAAGGGCCGGAAGGGTGGACGAATTTATGCAAAGGCTAAAGTCGATAATGGCGAGCCTTCCCTACGATACCGTAAAAAAAGAAAGCGGTGAAAGCATTGCTTTGAAGGAGCATAATTTTCAAGTCTGTGTTTACTTGATCTTTGCTTTGATGGGGCAATTTGTCGAGATAGAAACGCCCTCATCAATGGGTAGAACGGACTGCGTTGTAAAAACCGAAAAGACAATCTATATCTTTGAGTTTAAATTAAGGGAAAGTGCAGAAACCGCCTTAAAACAATCAAAGAAAAAAACTATGCCGAAAGGTACAAGGCCGAAAACAAAATGGTTGTGCTTATCGGCGTCAGCTTTAATCCTGAAGAAGGTACCGTGGGCGAGTGGTTAAGCGAAAAACTATAAAAAATATGTAAATAACTAAAAAATTTATAAACTGTAATAAAGCGAAAAAAAGTGCATTATGCTACCGGCCATAACAAAAAGATGCCAGATGCTGTGAGCCCATTTTACCTTCTTCATTGCATAAAAAATACAGCCGGCAGTGTAAAGAATTCCGCCTATAAGTAAAAACTTAAAGCTTAAAAGGGACAGCTGTTCTTTTAAAGGTTTCGCCGCAAAAATGATGAGCCAGCCCATGGGAATATAGGTAATAACCGATAGAACTCTCACCTTACTTCCGAATATCGAGTATAAGACTATACCTAGGACGGCCATTCCCCAGATAATACCGAAGATAGTCCAGCCGACGGCCCCGTGAAGTGCCGAAAGGCAATAGGCTGTGTATGTTCCGGCTATCAGCACATAGATTGAACAGTGATCAAAGATGCCGAATACTTTTTTTGCCTTTAAGGGAAGAGCATGGTAAAGGGTCGAAAAAAGGTAGAGAATTATCAGGGATGCACCGAAAATTGTAAAGCCCACAATGTAACCGGCTTTCAAATCCTGCGGAGCATAAAGAGCTGCCCTTATAATTAAAAGCACAAGGGCTGCAATCGAAAGACCTGCCCCTATGCCGTGGGTTACTGCATTTGCAATTTCTTCGCCTATAGAATATCTGCGTTTAATTTTTTTATCTTCTTCTTTCATAATTGTTTAGACAGTTTAAAAGGTTTAAGGTTGCAGAACAAATACATCTTAAAATTACCTATCACCTTGCATTTTTTTGTTTTTTTTATTATAATTTAGCGGATATCACTGAATAAATTACGGTTTTTTGCCGATAACTATTAAAACGTTTTGCAGGTTTAAATGAAAAAAACTTACTATTTGTTTGCAGGTATAACGGTTTTTCTCTTGGTTCTCACTACAGCCTATCTTGCTCTAGATATTTTTAGCCCTGTTGGTTCATCTCAGAATTCGTTGGACAACGGAATGGGCGGAGGCGACACAAGGCTTCCCACTTTTCGACCTGACGAGGAAATTTCGGATATAAAACTTCCTCCTTTGGATTACACGGTATATGCAGTAAAAAGAGGAGACATGGTAGGAGAAATTGCTTTCCGCCATGGAGTAAGTCAAGATGCAATTATAAGCCTAAACAAACTCAGAAATACAAGAAGTCTTCAGATAGGACAGCTTTTAAAAATTCCTTCGATGGACGGAATCGTATATACCGCAAAAAGAGGAGATACGCCCGAAAAACTGGCCGATTCATATAAAATCTCGCTCGAAAAACTGGCTCTTGTAAATAATATTTCGGATAACAATATTTTAAAGGCCGGGGCCGTTGTATTTTTACCGGATGCAAAACTTGACTGGGTAACCTTACAAGAAATAAACGGAGATCTTTTTAAATCTCCCATCCGCGGAAGATACAGAGTAACATCCCGTTACGGCTGGAGACGGGATCCGTTTACCGGAAGACGAAGTTTCCATAACGGCATCGATCTTGCGACCTATAAGGGAGCTCCCATTTATGCGACCCTTGCAGGTACGGTTGTTGCAACGGGCTATAGCAATGTATACGGTAATTACGTAATAATAAGACACCATTCCGGATACCAAACCCTTTACGGTCATATGAATTCCATTCTAACATCCAGAGGAAAATACGTTACTGCCCAAAGCAAAATAGGAACAGTAGGAACTACGGGAAGAAGTACGGGACCTCATGTTCATTTTACGGTTTACAAAAACGGAGCTACAATAAATCCGACAGCAGTCTGGCACTACTAAAATTTAAATTTTTTCTTTTAAATCGAATTTCTTTACAAAAAAATCAAGATTACGGTAAACAAAAATTGCAGAGTAAACACTCACAAAAACGGCAAAAACAAGAACAAAAGGAATAACAAAACTAAGTTTAAAGTTTTCTGCGGCCCATTTCCCTATGGCAGTAAAGGGTATGCAGGCAAGCCCTATAATCATCAATATGCCTACAACAGCCCAAGGTAAAATACTTACATTTGTCAATTCATATTTTTCTGTCTGTAAACTCAAAAGATCAGGAGCTGCAGCCTGAATTTTTAACATTGTTTTTTCTGTCAGAGATTCATCTCCCTTGGTCTTAAAGGAAGACGTATATAAATCAGAGGCTTGCGTAAAAGCCCGGATAAGGCTTCGGCATTTTTTACACCGCAAAAGATGAAAAGTGACTGCAAAAGGAACCGCTTCATGCTTATCAAGCATCATATAGCGGTTAATGGCTTCATTACATGTCATAGGCTAAATTCAATTTAAACAAAACAGGATATGAAGGGCTCTCCTCCCGGCCGTGAATTCCTTGATTTTCAAGCTCAGTCTTTAATATTTTTTTTGAGCGGAAAATATGGGACTTGATCGTATTTACAGGGATTCCCGTAACGGACTCTATATCGGCATAGGCCATATCGTAAAAAAAGTACAAGTCTATACATATTCTATATTTTTCGGGCAGATCATTTACTGCACGTCTGATTGCATTTTTTACACAATTTTGAATCTGCCTTTCTTCAGGTGTAAGGTCATTGGTTTTTATCTCAAAATCGTCAAAGGCGGAAACGAATTCTCTCTTGCGTTTAACCGAGTTTATCGCCGAATTATAGGCAATCCTCATAAGCCATGTAGAAAAGGAAGATTCTCCCCGAAATTTAGGCAGAGCCGAAAAAGTTTTAAGCATTATATCTTGTACAAAATCCTCGGAATCATCATGATTTTTAAAAAAACTCAATCCCAAAGAGTAGATACGTTTTTGGTATTTTGAAGCGATTATGCTGAAAGCCTCGGTATTTCCGGCAAGCACAGCCTTACACAAAAGTCGGTCTTGTAAGGCTTCGGGAGATTCTTTTCTGAGGAAACCGGAAAATTTAATCATCTTTTAATTTCCTCTTTTCGGATTTTGACGAAACTGCGTAATATACCAAAAGGCCGGTACCGCAGCTTAAGGGAACAAGCCCTCCCAAAAGTACATAACTCATTCCGTCCATTATCGCAAATAAAGCAGTCAAAACACTGCCTATCATAAATAAAAGAATGCCCGAAATAAGACAAAAACCCGATAAATTGAATTTTATGGGAACATAGGTTTTGGTTTGAATTTGGCAGATTATCTGTTTATTGCGCCAAAATAAATAGAAAAAAATTAAAACGCCGGCCATGACAATGCCGACTATGGGAACGACTGCGATTATAATTTGTGCTGCAGCAACAGGTTGTCCGTTCATTTTAAACCCTCAAAAAATTTATTCCAAAATAACAAATTCTTTAAAATATATGTGCTTTATGCGGGATAAATTCAATAAAGAATTTATATTGCCCAACAGCTCTTTTTTTACCTCAGTTTCGGGCATCGTATAAAGCTCATAGGCGGTTTTTTGTGAAAACCAGTCGATAATGCTTTTTCGGATTTTTTCTTTTTTTTGAACAATTTCTTCTTCAAAAGCCTTATCATCAGAATTATACTCCAAAACAGGAAAAACTACAAGTGTTCCGCCTGATTCGTCGGCTGTAGGAATCCTAAGTTTGCCCAAATCGGAATAAAGAGCTTTTTTTCCGCGAATCTCCGAGGGGCTTTGAGAATTTAAGGGCTCGCCGGAATCTTTTTTCTTAAAAAGAGAAAAAACGGAACCCGCAATTATAATTGCTATTACAACAAAAAGTACATATTTAAGAAATTGATACAGTGTTACGCTCTTTTGTTTATTTTTAGCCATGCAACCCCTCTAATTGAAAACCTCTAATCTTTTGTCAAAAAACCGCCCACAGGATATTGAAAGATTCTGAGGTCAAATTCGTGGACGGCCGCAAAAAGGTGGTCAAAAATATCGGCCTGAATCTTTTCGTATTCGCCCCAGTTGGTAGTTGCGGTAAAAACATATATCTCCAAGGGAATTCCTGTAGCACCCGGCTCAAGCTGGCGTACTAAAAAGGTCAAATCCTTCCTCAAAGAATCAAGGCTTTGAAGATAGCGCGTAACGTACATTCTAAAGGTTCCGATATTGGTAAGCCTTCTATCGTTTAAAGGATGCTCGGTATTGCTGCCGTATTGGGCACTTATGTCGGCGCTTTCAACCTCGGCAAAATAGGACTTTAAAAGCTCAATCTTCCCTACCCTGCGCCTAAGTTCTTCATCCATAAATTTTACGGAAGAAACATCCAAAAAGATTGAACGCTTGATACGCCTTCCGCCCGTTTCCTGCATACCGCGCCAGTTTTTAAAACCGCTTTGCATAAGGTCGCTTGTAGGCAAAACCGAAATTGTCTTATCCCAGTTCTGAATTTTTATCGTATGCAGGGCGACCTCGGTAACATCTCCGTCGGCATCGTACTTGGGAACGGAAATCCAATCTCCTCTTCTTACCAAATCGTAGGAAGAAATTTGCAAGCTCGCCACAAAGGACAAAATCGTTTCGCGGAAGACCAAAAGAAGAACGGCCGTCATGGCTCCTATTCCGCTTAAAAGAGACCATGGAGACTTTCCGCTGATTGTTCCTGCAGCGATTATAAAACCTGCAATATAAACGATCAGGATAAAAACCTGAATATAACTGCGGTAAGGCTTCCCTTCAAATCGAGGTTCATTTTCGGTATAGGCCGTCAACCCGTCAAAAAGACCGTGCAAAAGCCTTACTATTATCCATATGGAAATCAGGCTTGCAAGTTTTTGCATAATCTGTGCGCCGAAACTTAATTTTAACGACAAAAAATTGAAAGCAAAGATATATATAATCAGTGAGATGCGCTCTACATGAATTTTATCGAAAATATAATCGTCAAGTTTGCTCTTTGTTTTGGCTGTAAGGCGGGACAATATTTTTTTTACCGTTCCCGTAGTTATTTTCTTTAATAATTTATGAAGAATAAACGAAATAACCAAAACAGAAACAAGCCAAAAAATATCTTCTCTAACGGGGTATTCCGAAAGCCATCTTTGAGCGTTGTCTATCAAATTTTGCATAACCTGCTCCAAACAATAGTTTTTTTAATTCTAGTTAAAAAAGCGGTTTATGTAAAGAGCTTTCGAAATCAGCCGTCATTGATTTGTCTGCAAAACTGTGCTATATTAACCTTATGAAAATAGCTATTGTAGACGATGAAAAGCTCATATGCGAAGGCTTAAAAATAATCTTTCAGTCCTATCCCGATATTGAAGTTGTTGCAACAGGCAGTAACGGAAATGAAGCTTTAAAAATATGCGAAGAAAAAAAGCCTGAACTTCTCCTCATGGATATAAGAATGCCGGAATGTAACGGCGTGGAAGCCGCAAAAAAAATAAAAAAAGATTTTCCCGATACAAAGATTTTGATTCTTACAACCTTTAACGATACCGAATACATTCAAAAAGCCCTTCAATACGGAGCGTCCGGCTATCTTTTAAAGGACAGCTCTCCCGATGTAATCTATGACGGAATCAAGGCCGCAATTTCGGGGAACATAGTTATAAACCCCGAAGTCGCTAAAACCATGCTTTTTGAAAACCATGAAGAGGCTGAAGGAAGAGTTTTAAAAACCCTGACAGAAATTCAAGATGAGTACGGCTTAAGCCAAAAGGAAGTAGAAATTATAAGGCTCGTCTCAGAAGGGCTTTCAAATAAACAGATTGCCTATAAACAGGGCCTTTCGGAAGGCACAATCAAAAACAATATTTCGGTAATATTCGATAAGACCTTTGTTTCGGATAGAACACAGCTCGCAGCCTTTGCCTTTAAAAACGGAATTGTGTAAATTACTCATCTTCAATTTACAATCGGCAATTTATGGTATATCCCCTGCTTGAAAAAAAGCCTTAGTTGGAATATAATCCGTCAATATGATGTACTTTTATACAATGTACATTTACTTTGGAGTGCTTAAGGTATGGAATCTAAATCCTTTTTGAAAAAAGAAATAGGGCTTGAAAACTTTATCTTTTTAGGATGTTTTTTTGCCTTCTTTTTCGGTGTCGGCTCGGTTATGGGCGGCGTAAATATGATTAAAACGATGATGGAAACAGGTTTTGACCTTCTTATCAATATCTGCTTGTATCTGATGGCGGTGGCCGTATTGGCCGGAGCTGTCTCAGGACTTTTTTCGGAATTCGGAACGGTTGCCCTGATTAACAAAATCTTGTACAAGCTGATGAAGCCCTTGTACGATTTACCCGGAGCATCATCCCTCGGTATCTTAAACTGTTTTTTATCGGACAACCCTGCAATTTTGACCCTTGCCGATGACGATAATTTTAGGCGATATTTTAAGCAATACCAGCTGCCTGCCCTGACAAACCTCGGCACTGCTTTCGGAATGGGCTTGATTACCACAACGGCAATGATGGGCTTAAACGTAAAATCGGCAGTTCCTGCCGCCTTAATAGGAAACGTCGGAGCTGTTGCCGGAAGTATAGTTTCAGTCCGCTTGATGATTCATTTTTCAAAAAAACGCTACGGAACAGAGGCCATGGTTTCTACAAAGAGGATTGACCCAATCCCCGAAAAAATGCGTCCCGTAAGACCGGGCGGAGCCGGAGCAAGGTTTATTCAGGCTATGCTTGACGGCGGAAAATCGGGTGTCAGCATGGGCATGGCAATAATCCCCGGTGTAGTAATTATCTGCACGATAGTTATAATGCTTACAAACGGCCCGAGTGCCGACGGAACCTACACGGGAGCTGCCCGAGAAGGTATTGCCCTCCTTCCCCGGATTGGTCAAAAGTTAAGTTTTATATTGAATCCTATTTACGGCTTCAGCAGTCCTGAGGCTATTTCGGTTCCGATAACGGCCCTCGGTTCTACGGGAGCAGCCCTCGGCATTGTAAAAGAAATGTCTTCAATGGGGAAAATTACAGCCAACGATATAGCAGTCTTTACTGCCATCTGTATGTGCTGGAGCGGTTATATTTCTACCCATATCGCAATGATGGACGCCCTCGACACAAAAGAAATGACGGGCAAGGCTATTTTAAGCCACACAATAGGCGGCCTCTTTGCAGGCTTTGTCGCCCACCTTATAGCCTTAGTGCTTTAAGATTAACTCTTAAGATAATGGCAAGCATAATGATTCAAGGGACAACCTCCTCAGCGGGTAAGTCCCTTTTTTGTACAGGCCTTTGCAGAATCTTTAAAAAGAGGGGCTTAAAAGTTGCCCCCTTTAAATCCCAAAATATGTCCTCAATCTTTTTTACTACAGCAGACGGAAAAAAAATAAGCAGTGCCCAAGCCCTTCAAGCCAAGGCCGCCGGCATTGAACCTCGCCCCGAAATGAACCCCATCCTCCTCATCCCGAAAACGGATGTAGGATCTAAGGTGATAATTTTAGGCGAAGAAAAAGAAGAGATGAAGGCGAGGGAGTATTTTGAATATAAAAAGACCTGCAAACCTATGATCTTGGAAACATTTCAAAAACTTGAAAAAGAAAACGATATTGTGGTTATCGAGGGAGCAGGAAGCCCTGCCGAAATAAACCTAAACCAAAACGATATCGTAAACATGGGCATGGCAGAAATGGCCGATGCTCCCGTCCTTTTGATTGCCGACATAGACAGGGGCGGCGTCTTTGCCCAGCTCTACGGAACCGTAATGCTCCTCCCCGAAAAGGACAGGAAGAGAATTAAGGGCATGATTATAAATAAATTCCGCGGAGACAAGAGCCTTTTAGATCCAGGCATAAAGATGATTGAAGAACTCGTAAAGATTCCCGTAATCGCTACAATCCCCTACATGCACTTGGAGCTTGCCGATGAGGACAGCCTCATCGACGATGATAAAAAATGCAACACCCAAGGTCAAAGCGAGTCCGAGCTCGAAAAAGAACTGGATAAGCTCGCCGGACTCATCGAAGAGAACAGCGATATGGATTTTATTTTTAAGACAGCCTATAATATTTGCTATGTTTAATTACTAATTATTTCAAAATTT
The DNA here is from genome assembly GCF_024181285.1 of Treponema sp. OMZ 790. Taxonomy (NCBI): domain Bacteria; kingdom Pseudomonadati; phylum Spirochaetota; class Spirochaetia; order Treponematales; family Treponemataceae; genus Treponema; species Treponema sp. OMZ 790. The sequence goes on from NZ_CP051201.1 coordinate 1,841,757, forward strand.
TTTGAGTCTTTCGCGATTAAATATAAGGAGTACCAAAATGAAAAAAGAGAAAAAAAGGTTTTCAATTAAAAACAAATTATTAATTGTATTCGGCTTACTTGTTTTTACCATCGGTTTTACACTTGCTTTTTTAAGCGCTCATATAGCGCGCAGAGCCGTAATCGAAAAAATCGAAACCCATCTAAAAGATAAAGCAGCCGATACTGCGGAAATTATTAACGGGCGCATTAATACTCTGTTTCAACTTTTAGAAGGTATTGCACGGATACAAAAATTAATTGATAAAAATATTTCTTATGCAGATAAAATACCTATTTTAGTGAAAGAATCTAAGCAATATGAAAATATTTTAGAATTAAATTTAACGGATGAAAACGGGAACTTTTACTCAAGTGATTATCAAATAATAAAAGTTCAAGATCGCAAATGGTATCAAACTGCCTTGTCAGGACAAAAATATGTATCAGAACCGTATATAGAAAGAGCAAATAATAAACTTGTAATAACCTTCGCAATTCCAATATATGACGGCAATGGTGCAACTATCGGTGTATTGTCTGCAGATATAAAAGGTCTATGGCTTACCGATCAAATAAAAGACATCGTAGTTGGAAAAACAGGTGTTTGTTATATACTTGGAGCAACAGGAACAACTATAGCCGATAGAATAATTGAACTGGTTGAAAATCAAGTAAATATAACTGAAGCTGCAAAACAAGATAATTCGCTTGCTTCTTTGGCTCAGTTTGAAAAAAATATACTATCGTTAAAAAATGAAACCGAATCTAATAATATAGGATTTTATAGTTTTAAAAATATTTATAAAATTGCTTCTTTCAGTAAAATGAAAATGACAAACTGGACAGTAGTAATCAACGCTCCTGTTGAAGAGTTTATGAACACAGTCGACAATTTACGTAAGTCGGTGCTTATAATCGGAACCGTTATTTTATTGATTGCTCTTATCATTATATTTCTTGTCGCTTTACGCATAGTTAAACCGATCAATATCGCTGTAAATGCATTAAAAGACATTGCACTGGGCGAGGGCGATTTAACGGTACGACTCCCTATTGTAGGCAATGATGAGATAACCGACTTATCCGAATACTTCAACAAGACGATTAGCAAAATCGGCTCATCAATCAAAACCGTAGGCACAAACACCTCGGATATGACAAGCATCGGTGCAGAGCTTGCAAGCAATATGACAGAGACTGCAAGTGCCGTCCGGCAAATAAGTGCGAACATTGACGGGGTAAAACAGCAAGCTCTGACGCAAGCCGCCAGCGTAACGGAAACAGCCGCCACCGTCGAAGAAATTATCCGAACGATAAAACAGCTCAACACCAGTATCGAAAATCAGGCAGCGAGCGTTGCAGAATCTTCTTCTGCCGTAGAACAAATGGTGTCAAACATTGCCTCTATCACTCAAACACTCGATAAAACCAACGATGTAATAAAAACCCTCGCAGATGCTACAGCAGACGGCAAAGAAACCGTAACCAGAGCAAACACTGTAACACAGCGTATTGCCGAAGAATCGGGAGGGCTTTTAGAAGCCTCTAATGTTATTCAGCACATTGCAAGCCAAACAAACCTTTTAGCAATGAACGCCGCAATTGAAGCCGCACACGCAGGCGAAGCGGGCAAGGGTTTTGCCGTTGTCGCCGATGAAATCAGGAAACTCGCAGAAGAATCCAGTACTCAAGGCAAAACTATCACCTCAACACTAAAAGTACTGTCGGGTGAGATTGAAACCTTGTCAGCGTCCGCAAAAACGGCAGAAGAAAAGTTCAACGCCATCTTCGCCCTTTCGGAACAAGTAAAAACTATGAGCCAAAACTTGATGAATGCCATGATCGAACAGGAAAACGGCAGCCGTGAAGTTCTGACTGCAATCCGTGATATTAGCAGCATAACCAATCAGGTAAATGATGGTTCTGCCGAAATGCTGAAGGGAGGAGAAAATGTAGCCGAAGAAATGCGAAAACTCGATGAATTAACCCATATCATCGCAGAAAGTATGAATGAAATGGCTTCAGGTGCAATTCAGATAAGCAATGCCGTCCAAGATGTAAACAACATCAGCCAAAAAAACAAACAGAGCATCGAAAACCTTTCTAAAGAGGTGGGGAAGTTTAAGGTGTGATAAAAACGGTACATCCTTGTACCGCACAAAATCGGACATCTGCGTCCGATTTTGTGCTTAAATTTTTAGTCTCCGGGTAAAATTGCTAAAATGGAACCATCGGCATCCGAGGCGGATAGGAACCATTACCAATTACTCTTTAACAACAAGCCTGGGGCATTCTTTTACCCCTTCTCAAAGATAAGGCCTTCTTTTCCCCTGTCAACAAGAATCGTGCTTCCTTCGGGGAATTTACCTTCGAGGACTTCGCGGGCGAGTTTGTTTTCAAGCTCGGCCTGTATGGCTCGCTTTAAGGGGCGGGCGCCGAACATCGGATCATATCCTATATCTGCAAGCAAATCCTTAGCCTTATCCGAAACCTTTAAGCCAAGGCGGCGGGAGGCCAAGCGTTCCGCAACGGACTTAAGCTGAATATCGACAATCTTTCGGATATGCTCCTTTTCGAGCCTGTTAAAGGTTAAAATCTCGTCAATGCGGTTTAAGAATTCGGGCCTGAAGTTATCGCGCAAGATTTGGGTTATCTCTTCCTTTATACTTCCCATATCCTTTGCTGTCAATATGTATTCGGAACCTATATTGCTGGTCATAATTATGATCGTATTCTTAAAATCGACTACCCTGCCCTGTCCGTCGGTAAGGCGGCCGTCATCCAAAATCTGCAAAAAGACGTTAAACACATCTTGGTGGGCTTTTTCGATTTCGTCAAAAAGGATTACGCTGTAGGGCCTCCGTCTTACGGCCTCGGTAAGCTGACCGCCTTCGTCATAGCCTACATAGCCGGGGGGCGCTCCGATGAGGCGGCTTACGGAATGTTTTTCCATGTACTCGCTCATGTCTATGCGGGTGAGGGCCTTTTCGTCATTAAATAAAAAGTCGGCTAAGGTGCGGGCCAATTCCGTCTTGCCGACACCTGTGGGACCGATACATAAAAAGCTTCCCAAGGGGCGGTTCATGTCCGAAAGACCTGCCTTGTTTCTTCTGATTGCATCGGCGACTACCCTTACGGCCTCATCTTGACCGACAACCCTCGTTTGAAGAACCTTTTCAAGCTCCAAGAATTTTTGCATCTCGCTTGCAAGCATTTTGGCGACGGGGATGCCCGTCCACATTGAAACGATTCTGGCTATGTCTTCTTCGCAAACTTCTTCGCGTAAAAGCTGACCCTGCCCTCCTGCCTTTTTTTCAAGTTCGGCCGTAACGGCAGCTATCTTTTTTTCGAGTTCGGGGATCTTTCCGTATTTAAGCTCGGCGGCCTTGTTTAAGTTTCCTTCGCGGCTGTACTTGGTTTCTTCAATGCGGAGCTGTTCAAGCTCTTCCTTGTATTTGCGCGATTCGTTAATGCGCGCCTTTTCGTTTTGCCATTGGGCCTGCATCGCATTCCTCTTGGAAGAAAGCTCTGCCAATTCCTCTTCAAGTTTTAAAAGCCTTTCCTTTGAGGCCGTATCGTTTTCTTTTCCGATAGAAACTTTTTCGATATTGAGCTGCAATATTTTGCGTTCAACCTGATCGAGCTCAACGGGCTGGCTTTCTATTTCCATTTTAAGGCGGCTTGCAGCCTCGTCCACAAGGTCGATTGCCTTGTCGGGCAAAAAGCGGCTTGTGATATAGCGGTTGGAAAGGACGGCCGCTGCAATCAGGGCCTCGTCCCTTATGCGCACCCCGTGGTGAACCTCGTACTTTTCCTGTAAACCTCGCAAGATGGCTATCGTGTCTTCGACCGTGGGCTCGGGGCAGTAGACCTGCTGGAAGCGGCGTTCAAGGGCAGCATCTTTTTCGATGTATTTGCGGTATTCGTTTAGGGTGGTGGCTCCTATAGCCCTGAGTTCTCCCCGGGCAAGGGCCGGCTTTAGGAGGTTTGAGGCATCCATCGAGCCCTCGCTTGCCCCGGCTCCTACAAGGGTGTGAAGCTCATCGATAAAGAGGATTACCCTTCCTTCAGATTTTTGCACTTCGGAAATTACGGCCTTTAACCTTTCTTCAAATTCGCCGCGGAATTTGGCTCCTGCAACAAGGGCGCCTAAGTCGAGGGATAAAAGACGCTTTCCCTTTAAGCTGTCGGGCACATCGCCTGAAACTATACGCCTTGCAAGGCCTTCGACTATGGCGGTTTTTCCGACTCCGGGTTCTCCGATTAAAACGGGATTGTTTTTTGTCCTGCGGGAAAGCACCTGCATTACCCGCCTTATTTCTTCATCCCGGCCGATTACCGGGTCTATCTTTTCGTTTTTAGCCAGCTGAGTCAGGTCGCGGCAGAATTTTTCTAAACTTCTGAATGTAGATTCAGGCGTTTCGCTTGTTACCCTGTTGTTGCCCCGAACCTCTTTTAAGGCTGAAAGGAGATTTTTTAAATTTATTCCCCGCGAGCGCAAGAGTTCTCCCGTTGCGTCCTTAGACTCGCTTAGAGCAAGAAGAAGGTGTTCGGTAGAAACATACTCGTCCTTTAACTTATCTGCATAGCCTTCTGCATGGGCAAAGACCTTTGCAAGCAGGGGAGAAATATAGGTTTGAGCTGACTGCCCTGTAACACGGGGTTTTCTGTCAAGCATTCTGTCGAGTTCATCCAAAAGACCTTCGGGACTGACACCGATTTTTTCAACCAAGGGAGGAGCAATTCCGTCCTCTTGTTCTAAAAGAGCATATAAAAGATGCTCGCTTTCAACCTGACTGTGATCGTCTCTTTGGGCCAGCGATGAAGCCTCTTGAACGGCTTCCGAAGCTTTAACTGTATACTTATCTATATTCATGTATAAAAAATAATAAAAATTCGAAAAAAAATCAATTGCACTCAAAAATAATGCCGAAATATTAACCGAATTTGAGAAGGCTGGCTTGTCATATTTTAAATCATCATATATAATGCCTCGAATGCCTTTTGTACTTGGGCAAATACATTTTCTAGGAGTTCTTCATGGATACAAAAAAGAACAAGGAAGTTTCGGGCTTCCTAAAAGGAGTTGAAAGGATCGGAAACAAATTGCCGCATCCTGCTATTATTTTCTTAATTCTAAGCGTTATAGTAATTATCGTTTCTGCACTTGCAGAAGCATACGGAACACCCGTTACCTACTTTGATGCAAAAAAGGGAAAAGAGGTTACTATCGGAGCCGTATCGCTTTTAAACCTTGATGGGCTTCGCTACATCTTAAACACTGCGACAAAAAACTTTACAGGTTTTGCACCCTTGGGAACTGTTTTGGTTGCAATGCTCGGTGTAGGTGTTGCAGAGTGGACAGGTCTTATCAACACTTCTCTTAAAAAGCTTCTTTCAGGTGTTCATCCGAGGCTTTTAACTGTTGTTGTTGTTTTTGCAGGTATTATGAGCAATGTCGCTTCAGACGCAGGCTACGTTGTAGTTATCCCTCTTGGAGCCATTGTATTTGCCAACGCCGGCCGCCATCCTATGGCAGGTCTTGCAGCCGCATTCGCAGGTGTTTCAGGCGGTTTTTCAGCCAACCTTATGCTCGGTACAATCGACCCGCTTTTGACAGGTATCACTGTTGAAGCCTTGCACAATGCCGGTATGGATATTGCGATTGACCCGACTTGTAACTGGTTCTTTATGATTGTTTCTACCTTCATTCTTACAATCGTTGGAACCTTTGTTACTGAAAGAATCGTCGAAAAGAACTTAGGTACATATAACGGATCATACAAACCCGATAACATGCCTATTTCCGATGCCGAAAACAAGGGATTGAAACTTGCAGGTATTTCTATTTTGGTTATGGCCGTTCTTTTGGCTATCGGTCTATTCGGTCTTCCCAAACTCCCCGGCTTTGCAGTTCTAAGAGAAATCGACCCCAAGACGGGAGAAAGCTCGATTTCAAACTTTATGCACGGAGGTCTTTTACCGGTCATTCTTTTGATCTTCTTGATTCCCGGTCTTATCTATGGTAAAAAGACAGGCAAAATTCATAACTCGCACGACCTCGTAAAAGGTATGTCTCAGGCCATGAGCTCAATGGGCGGTTACCTCGTATTGAGCTTTTTCGCAGCACAGTTCGTAAACTACTTCGGAAAGACAAACCTTGGAACAATCATCTCGGTAAACGGAGCCAACTTCTTAAAGAGCATCGGATTTACAGGTTTGCCGCTTATAATCTCATTCGTTATTATTTCGGCTTTCCTTAACCTTTTCATGGGCTCGGCTTCTGCAAAGTGGGCTATTATGGCTCCTATCTTTGTTCCCATGATGGTAAACTTAGGACTTTCACCTGCCTTAACACAGGTCGCCTACCGAATCGGAGATTCAAGCACAAACCTCATCACACCCTTGATGAGCTACTTTGCAATGATCGTTGTATTTATGAAAAAATACGATGAAGATTCCGGTCTTGGAACATTGATTTCGACCATGCTGCCCTATTCGATCGCATTCCTGCTTTCATGGATAGGACTCATGATTATCTGGTACATCTTCGGTCTCCCCCTAGGCCCCGGAGCATATATCCACATCTAATTCGGTTTTTCGGATTAGATTAAAACAAAACCACCCTGCTATCTTTTGGACGGCAGGGCGGCTTTTTATACACAGTGCTTTCAAATGCCGGCTCATACCCCGCTGAGCCGGAGGTATGGGATGAAACATGGTCGCCTACCAGTAATACAGCCATCGGCTTTCCGTTGAGTGTTTTGTAAAAGTTTTTTAATTCTTGCCGGATTGCTTCTGCACTCTTGCCCTCGGCAGATATAAGAGTTACCTCATGACCTTGCTTTACTTTATGCTCGATGTATGTTTTTAAAGCAGCCGATTCCGTAAAAAGCGGGGCGGATACAATAACAAGGTGCGGAATCCCTTGCGTTACATCATTGGGCTTTATAGGGTTCACCGTATCGGGTGCCGTATCTTCTTTATCCGGCGGCTTAGGTGTTTCCTGTTATAAATTATAGTTCAAGTTTTTGAGAATAACAACTTTTTGGAGAAAATTTTTGTAATTTGTTTTAAGGGAAGTACAAACGGCTATTTTTAACTGTTGTATTACCAAATTCCCAAAAATTGCTGCATAATTAAACTTACTGCCGTAATGACTATCCAGCAGCTTGCTCCTAGAAAAAGCGGTTTTCCTCCGGTTTTAATTAGCTTCACTATATTGCTGTTAAGTCCAACCCCGGCCATTGCTGCAGTAATAAATATCTTACTTAAGGTTTTTACCGGTTTAAAAGCAGATGAAGGGACTCCAAAATTTGATAAAACTGCACTAACAATCGAAAATCCGATAAAATATAGGATGAACATTGGAAAAATATTTTTCAACCGTACTTTTTTTTCAGTGCCGTCATTTCTTTTCAATTCCCGTGCACGCAAAAAAGCGAGGGTAAATGTAATAGGTATAATTGCCAGCGTTCTTGTGAGTTTTACTGTTACCGCTTTATCCAGAGTTTGTGAACCCAAGATCCACATACTATCCCATACGGCTGCTGCTGCAGTTACGGAAGATGTATCGTTTACTGCAGTTCCTGCAAAAATACCGAAAGCTTCCCCCGAATGGGTATCAAAGCCTAAAAATCTTCCAAGTGTAGGAAAGATAAGGGCAGCCAGAACATTAAAAAAGAAAATAACCGAAATTGCCTGTGCGGCCTCTTCCGAATCCGCATCAATAACCGAGGCTGCCGCTGCTACTGCCGAACCTCCGCAAATTGAAGAACCGACTCCGATTAACATCGCCGTATTCTTTTCAATCTGCATAGCCTTATACAGAATAAACGACACTAATAATGAAGCAGCGATTGTCGACATAATAATCGGAAGCGATTGTATGCCGGTTTTTAGAATAATCGTATAATTTAAGCCTGCTCCCAAAAGCACAACAGCCCATTGTAATACCTTTTTGGATACAAAAGTAATTCCTATTCCGAACTGTCCCTTATCTTTCCATAGCAGCGTTATGAGCATTCCTATAATAAGAGCTATTACCGGAGAACCCGCAACAGGCAGCAATTTTCCCAAAACCCATGCCGGAACCGTAATTACCGAACAAACCAGTATTCCCGATATATTTTTCTTTATACCCTGCATTTATTACTCCCTTTAATGTAATTAAGTATATCAGTTTTTATGCTTTTTTGTAAGCTGATATCATAAGTATGAATAAAATAAAGAGTTACAATATTTTTATATCTTGTTTTTTAGTAGTTTTACCCTTACGGCATTCCAACTTCATCGAGCAGGGCTTGATAGAGGGTGAGGGAATCCTTGGTGGCTTCTTGTAGAGCCCTTGCCAATCGGCGGGCAATACGGTAAATAACCTTGGAGCCTTGAGCCGGCATTTCTTCGCAGAGGCTTAAAAAATCTTGAGACCTTAACTCCAAAACAGTGCAATCGCTTAAGGCCTTTACGGAAGAGCCGTGAAAGTCTTCTCCGAGTAAGCCAGCTTTTCCGAAGCAGATATTTTCTTCAGCTTTCAGATTGCTTAAGGCAAAGGGCGAGCCTTCAAGGGTTGTGCGGAGCATTTGCACTTCTCCATTTACCAAAATATAAAGGCTTCTTCCTGCCTCGTTTTTATCGAGTATAATGTCGCCCTCTCGGAAATTTTTTACACTTAAAAAAGAAAAAAGCTTTTCTAAAAATATCTTATTTTTGTCACCTGCAAGATCGGCAAATATTTCCAGCCTCGATATACGGGCTAGAATTTCATCTTTCTTTTCCATGATTTCTTTATCTGTCATCGGCTCCTCCTTCTTCATTTAAGATTTGGGAGTCATCGAGAGCAGTTCCGTCAAGGGTAAAGTCGGTACGCTTTCTTCCTGAAACGAAGATTCCGCGGGAATTGGGTTTTATTATATACTCATCGGGCGGAGTCAAAATAGGCTCATTGCTTTTAAGCCGCTTTATTTTTTTTAGGTTGTTTACTATCTGCCGGATATTTGGATTTTTTTGAGCCTCGTGCAGGGCTTCTTTTCGGCGGCTGTAAAAGTTCCCCGTATTTTCCAAAAGGCCTATCAAAACGCGGCCGCCTGAAAGACTGCGGCGGTATTCGCGGTAGGTCTTGCCTATAAACTCAAAAGGAATATCGTTTATGATAAGCCCCTCCCCCGACTTTTCCGTGATTAGTTCTCTCAACACGTGGCTTAAACCCGTACCGCTTGAAGCCGAAACCAAGATGCTTCTTTCGTAATCCGTGCTTAAAATAATTTCATCGCAGTGAGCAAGGGAAAGGTGCTGACGGAATTTTGAATCGATGAGTTCGGCTGCCGTATAAATACGGGAATTAAGACTTCCTATCGTGAGAACTGCAAGCACCGTGCGCGAATCGATTTCCATGGGGGAAGAATTCTGCGAATAGTCTGAAAGAATAAGGGCGCGCTCTGCATATTTTACATTTGCGCGGAGCAAGGTAGCCTCATCGGTATAATCTCCGAAAAGGTAGATAAGCCCCTTAAAGCGTTTATCGGTTTTGATTATATCCATGTTTTCGGGGTTTGCATTGTTTATAAGCACAATATGGTCTATGGGAATGTCTGGGTTTGCCGAAATAATTCCTAAAAGAATCCTGTCAAAGTTAGGCTTCCAGCCGCAAATTAAAAAATGATTTTTTATCTTTTCCAATCTAATAAGCCCCCTATCCTTTTTTACTTGTCTGTCAAAAAAAACCGATGCAATTTTTCCGCTCACCCCCGCAAAGGCAACAACCCCGAAAAGAAGAAGGATGATACCTGCCAAGCGACCCAAGAGGGTGGACGGCGTAATGTCTCCGTAACCGACAGTTGTGATAGTTACAAGAGAATACCAAAAGGCATCGAAAAAATTGTTAATCCTTGAATTGCTGTTTGCTTCCGAAACAAAGATAATTACAACCAGCACAAGAAATATAAAAGCAAATCCTGCCAGTATTCTAAATATATCGCTTGCAGGAATATGCTTAATCCACAGCATAAACCTGACAAGTAATGGCGTTTTTTTTGGCTGAGAAAATTCTATATCGGCTTTTCCCGATTTTTTCTTTGCCTTCATTTGGATGAGTTACTCAGCAATATAACCTGTCAATAAAAGAAGAGTGTTTTCAAGGCCTTTCTTGTGGATTCTTTCATAGCCGTGAGAGGCTGCAACACCCGTACCGATTAGGGCATGGCGGTAGTCGTAACCGGCTTTTAAAGCAGCGGAAGCGTCCGAGCCGTAAAAAGGGTAAATATCTACGGCAAAGTTAAGTTCCATCTCCTTAGCTATTTTGATAAGCTCGCTTGTAAACTCGTAGTTATAGGGCCCGGAAGAATCCTTTGCACATATTGAAACTGCATATTCATCGGTATCAAGGTCGCTTCCTACAACTCCCATATCTACTGCAAGCATGTCGCTTATGCCTTCGGGGTGTCCTGCAGAGGCCCCGTGTCCTATCTCTTCATAGTTGGTAAACATAATGTAGGTCTTGCGTTTTAGTTTTAATTCTCCCTTTGCAACCTGCTCCGCAAGATAGATAAACATTCCGCAGCTTGCCTTGTCGTCCAAGTGGCGACTTTTTAAAAATCCGTTCCCGGCCTTTCGGGCAAGGGATTCGATGGCTACAACATCGCCGGCCATTATGCCGAGCTTTTCGACATCTTCACGGGATTTTACGATTTCATCGAGGACGAGTTCCATGTTTGCGTCATCTCTTTTTAGTTCATTTATTTCGCGGGAAGCGTGGACAGCGGGCTCGGTAAGGCGCATGGTTCCCTCGTATTTTTTCCCTTCTCTTGTGATAACGGTTACGTTGGACTGTTCCACATAATTGTACGGAAAGCCTCCGTCAAGAGTGGTGCGTAACCGGCCTGAAGATTTAATGTGACGCACAAAAAGCCCAAGAGTATCGATGTGGGCTGAAAGTAAAAGAGCCTTATCTCCTTTTTTGCCCGTATTAGGTTCCGCATTTTTATCCAACTCGCAGACAACAGCACCCTTGTTTGTAAGCCAAGGTTTAAAGCCGAGACCTGAAAGTCTTTTCATAACATAATCGGCGGCTTCGCAGGTATAACCCGTGGGACTGGGTATATTGCAGATAGTAATAATCTCATCCATAACCTTGTCGGCAGCATTTGAAATTGAAGTTTTAAGTTCGTTAATCTTATTTTTTTCCATTGATAAAGCTCCTCTATATTTTGTCTTAAGACTTATAGAATATTATAGATGGGGCGATATGTCAAGAAGAGGAGAAAAAATTTTATTCGTGCGGAGGCTTTAATACCCCGACGCTCTCTGCGTCGTAACAAAGAGTATTAAAGCCGACTGCAACCACCTTATTAGAACAACATACCCCGATGCTTTGCGTCGGGGTTGTTGATTTTTAAGTCAATATCTTATTTAAAAAGCTTTTATTCATCTTTGCTTCTTCATAAGTGCCGGAAAATATTTTGCCGTCGGCTTCAATAGATCGATAATATAAAAACTCAAGCCCTTTTCTTCAAAATCAGGAAAAGCCAAATACTGCTTACTCCGTTTACCAAAAAGCCGAAACCTATCAAACTAGCAAAAAGGCCTGAAATGCTTGCAGGATTAAAAATACCTGAAAGGCCTATTAAGCAAACGATGCCTGCAAAGATCAGCCAAAGCCACCACAGCCTAACACCGGCGCTTTTTAGGTCGAATGATTTTTTAACTTCAACAGCCCCTAAGCAAATCAAAAAGAGGCCGAGGACAAGCCCGATAAGACCGAGAACTGCGCTTGGATTTACCAGACAAAAAAGTCCTAATCCTAAAAGGATAATACCCAAAACCAAAAAGGAATTCATCTTGATCGAAAAAAACTGATAAATTTCGATAAGGCCGTAAACGATTAGTAAAATACCGACAATGGTCACAATAATTCTTGTTATACTGTCGGGGTTAAAAATACATACAATCCCCAAAACCGTAGACATTACGGCAATAGCCAAAAAGATCATAGAATAAGACAATTTTTTTTCAGACATATATACTCCAGATACTTTTAATGATAATATCTTTTTAATTTTTTTTCAAGCGCAATAATACATTAAAATTTCAAACAATGATAATATTAAAATATATATCGAATCAAAATATAACTATAGAGAGAAGCAATAATTATAAAAGAAAGCACGATAGGCAGAGTCTTTACAACCAACGATAAAAATGAAGTTTTATAATGTTCTGTTATGATTGCCAAACATATATGAGTGGGCGATACCTGCATTGCGATATAGCATATACTCATAAACAAAACAAGTTCTCCAAGACCTGCACCGGGTATGGCCGAAAAAGCTAAAGGCAGCATCATGGCTATCATGGCCTGACTGCCTGCAACTATTGTTCCCAGAAAAATTATTATTGAAAACACAGCAGTAATAGGAATAGGGAGAATTCCAAAAACTTCGGGTAAAGTTTCAATAACATGACTATATTCCAATACCGCTTTAAAAATCATAACAACGATTACTGTAAGAAGCATTTTTGCTTCAAAAGCTTTAACTGCAAATTTTTTTAATTGGGACAATGTAAATTTATGAATAAACATCATTAAGAATATTGCAGGCAAAACAGCATAAAAAACTTGAATTTTTAAAACAAGAATTAAGATAGTTGTAAGACCGATAGGCCACAGAGCCTTAAAAAACGAATAGACGGCATCTTTTTTATTTTGTTCGTTCTCTGCGGTCTTATTCTTGGGTATTTTTTTTACATAAAATACAAAGCCTAGTAAAAAAAGCACAAAAACCATCGGCAGCATACTTATAACAAATGCAGTCATATCTACACCTGTAAGCTTTAAGGCTAAAAGTATACTTCCATAAGTAGGCATAAACAGTTCCGATATATGTCTATAATAGCTGGTCACAAAAGTTTTTTCATTAGCATTAAGATTATCATCCGCGGCGGCATCCACTATCGGAGCGGCAATAAGTACCGCTCCGGGAGAGGGCAGCAACCCTACTATAAAGGGAGCAGCCATAGCATTTACACGTTTGGAATGAAACATTTGTTCAAGCGATATTTCAGCAAGCATAAGCATTTCCTTGTCTTCCATCATACGCTGTAAGTATGTAATGATATAAAAAGCAAGCAAAAGATATATTGTTTGAGAATTTAAAGAAGCACTTCTTGCCATTTTTATAAATTCCAAAAAAGGAATTTTATATAAAATCACGGCTAAAATCACAGCAATGAGTATCGCTTGATAAAGAGGACGCTTAAAAGTCAAACCCAATACAATAGCCAAAAATATTACCGCCAAATAAATTAATTCCATACAGTATCCTAGAATCCTTTTTTCTTTAATGCACCACCAAGCATTTCCAAATGCTGTTCTAAAATTTTAGTAGGACAAGCTATATTGATTCTTTCGAAGCCGTCTCCTTCAGAGCCGAAAATATAACCTTCGTCAGTAAAAAATTGCGCTTCATTATGCATAAAATCTTCCAAAGCTTTATTATCCATTCCAAGAGCCCTAAAATCTATCCATTGAAGATAAGTACCTTCAATGTACCTGCTTTTAAGCATTGGAAAGTTGGAATCAAAATAATTTTTAACCAGCTTTTGATTGGTATCAAGAACAAGCAGAAGCTCATCAAGCCATTTATCGCACCGGGTATAAGCTATTTCGCAAGCTTTAAGCCCGAGAGCATTCACACTCGAAGACCGCATCTTTTGAAGGGTTTCATAATACTTGGTTCTAAGATTTTCATTTTCTACAATTATATTTGATGTAGCAAGGCCCGCGACATTAAAGGTCTTTGAAGGAGCCGTTGCCGTAATGGTATTTGCACCTATCTCTTTTGAAATACTTGCCATAAGAGTATGGTTATAGCCGGGCATTATAAGATCATTCCATATCTCATCGGAAAAAACAATTACATTATTCTCCAAGGCTATTTCGGCCAGTCTTTTTAATTCTTCTTTTTTCCATACACGGCCGACAGGATTATGAGGAGAACAAAAAATCAAAAGTTTATTTTTCGGCTGCTTTGCAAGGCTTTCAAATTTATCGTAATCGATTGTGTAATAGTTATCCTTATCACATAAAAGAGGACAATTTACAAGCTCCCGCTCATTCATCTCAATTGCCATGGAAAAAGGATAATACACAGGGCGCATAACGATTACTCCGTCTCCTTTTTCCGTAAAGGTATTTACGGCAGCAAAAAAAGCATTTACAACGCCGGGTGTCTGCATGATCATTTCGGGACTTACACTGTAATCATGTTTTCGTTTAAGCCAATTTATTACGGCATTGTCATAATCTGCATACCGCATAGAATAGCCTAAAATCAGCCTATCCAAATAACTTTTTAAACCTTCAATTATTTCCGGCGGATTTTTAAATTCCATATCCGCAACTGAAAGAGGTATTACTCCTTCAGAAACATTGGGATTCCACTTGTA